>JANMMU010000017.1:0-25633 GCA_031373555.1 Segetibacter sp.
CGGGCCAGTTCAAATCTGATGAAGGTGCCGATGGCTTTGCCATACTAAGATCTGTGATCGATACTGCAAGAAAAGCAGGTCAAAATATTTTGAACCAACTACTGCTTATTGCTAAATTGGGTACTGAATAGTTACAAGAAAATAAATTGCAAAAAAAGAAAACTACCAGCCTCACATTCAATATTCAATATACGAATCAGCAACTAAGACCGGGGCTTCTTGTAAAGTGGTAGCATTTAAAATTGCGAACTTTGAATTGATGGGAGCCCTGCTTGTTTCAGTGTTGCGAAGGACACTGAAATACAAAATGGTTGTAGGTCTTTGCAGCCGCTGTTGGTTCTTCACCAACAACTTTTATGATATGCTGGGTTTGAAGGTGAAGAACACCTTCAAAGGCAAAAATTATTAAACTTTACATCACAGAGTGCTTTAGCATTAAAATAAAACTGTAAGTAAAGACCAGCTAAAATTTGGGGATTGCTCCTGTAGTAAAAAACCTTAAATCTTTATTATGGCCAGAAAAAATGGTAAAAAAATTAAGCTTGATCATGTAAGCTCAAGTTGCCTGCTTTTATTACTTAGTAGGCAAATAAAAGAACGTGTCAAAAATAAAACAATACTTGAAAGATTAGATTTCAAGGGAAGGTTCGGCGAACTAAGAAAATTTATTCCAGATATTACAGAAACTGATGTAAAAAGTATTTTTAATTACGAAAACATTTTTTGGTCTCCAAATGAATACATTATAGAAATAAATGAGTATACTCTCCAACAAATTCTGTCATTCATAAGTCAAAATATAACACTTGAAGATACAAAGGAAATTACCAAAGATATTTTTGAACGAATTGCTTTAGAAAATCTATTAATTGAAGCATTTCAGAAGGAGTTAGGCTCCAATATAGATCAAGGAATTAAAAATGGCTTCTTCCAATTATTTAAAAAAATTAAAGAAATCTGTAGTCCTGAAAATAAAATCATACCGTTTTTTTTACATTTCTTAAGCATTTTGATAAAGAAAGATATTGACTTATTCCTTAATAGGGATAAAAAAAATACAATTATTCTCCCAATCAGTCACTTTGATTTTATAGAAGTATTCAAATGCTTATTTGATTTCTTTAATAAGGGATGTGTAATAGGTACTTCTGTTCCATTTTTTACACAAAGAATCTGGAAAGCGCAAATCGGAGATGAAGTGCTAGCGAAAAATAAAGCTTTCATTGATAATGGCGGAAAGTTCTCAAGATTTTTCATTAAAAATTTTAACTTAAATAAAAAAAGATTTGCAATGGAAAATAGTGAAGTAGAAATTTTCAAAAAACAATTAGATAGTGGCATACATGTTTTCTGCCTTTTGCCGCTTATCGATATTGATATTAAAGATTATGACTTTAGTTTGTTTTGCAATCCATCTATTTGTGTAAACAAGATGTCGTTTATTTCAGAGTCAAATAAAAAGGTGACTTCAATTGAATCAAATATTCATTTTGGAGACAAAGAATTTTTTACAAAAACCAAAAACAAGTTGGTTGATCTTTTAGAAGAATCCTGTAGTGAACTATATAAGATTGAAATGGTAAGCAATAGGATTAAACATACTCTGATTCGAGGTATTGAGCTAATGCAAATTAAAAAAGAAGTTCGTGATTTTGGGACATATTAATATATAGTAAATTTTATGTTTGAAAAATTAATATATCTTGACAATAACGCTACTACTAAAGTAGATGACAAGGTATTGGAAGCAATGCTCCCCTATTTTACTACTCTTTATGGGAATGCAGCAAGTTATGAACATAGTTTTGGAAGGTACTCCAAAAAGGGAATTGAAAATGCAAGATCACAGGTTGCTGAATTAATTGGGGCGCACCCTAATGAAATATTTTTCACTTCAGGAGCTACTGAATCAATAAATCTTGCAATTAAAGGAATTGCACTTGCCAATAAAAAAAAGGGCAACCATATCATAACAGTAAATACAGAACACACTGCCATTTTAGACACCTGTAAATATCTTACTCGAAATGGTTTTTCGGTGTCTCTTTTAAACGTGAATCAGCAAGGAGAGATTGATTTGGAAGAATTGAAAAACTTAATCAGGGATGACACAATAATTGTAACAGCTATGCACGCTAATAATGAAACGGGTGTTATTCATCCTTTAGAAGAAATATCAAAAATTGTGAAACAAACTAGAAACATATATTTTATAACGGATGCAACTGCTGCTGTTGGCAAAGTACATATCAATGTAAAAAAAATAGCAATTGATGCTTTGATACTTTCAGGCCATAAAATATACGGCCCAAAAGGTGTTGGTGCATTATACTTAAACAGGTCGAACCATTATATGGAAGCCGTCCCTCAGATTCATGGGGGAGGTCATGAACATGGTTACAGAAGTGGTACATTAAATGTTCCAGGGATAATCGGGTTGGGTAAGGCGTGTGAAATTTTAATATCACAGATGGATGAAGAGCAAAGTAGAATTGGAAATCTGCGAAACCTGCTGGAAAATAAATTAAATGTATTGGATGGAGTATCCATAAATGGCTTGGGTAACCGCTTAAATAATGTTGCTAATATTTGTTTTACAAATGTAGATAATCAAACATTAATGCTATCCTTACCGAATGTTGCTGCTTCTTCCGGTTCAGCATGCACATCTTCTTTAAAGAACAAATCTCATGTTTTAAAAGCTATGGGCTTAACAGATGTCCAGATATCTTCTTCTATAAGATTTAGCCTAGGACGATTCAATACTAAACTTGAAATAGATTATGTAGGTGATACATTACTCTTTAATATTAAAAGGTTAAGAGAAAAGTTTAAATATAGTATTCAGTAAAAATAGATGTATGCAAAATAAAGTCATCGAAAGAATTTACTCTGATTATTTTAGTCAGAGTCAAAATGGTGTTGCTATAATCGCAGGAAATCCATGTTTAAAAAAAAATCAGATACAAATAAATATATTATATACAAACAAGAGGCTGCTTTTGTTGCCGGCCTCAAAGCTTACAAATACTTTAAAGAAAAAGGCATAAAGGTTGTACTCAATATGTTTGTTGATCACAAATTATCTATTGATTTGTTTTTAAACCCTAATGCTAATACTAATAAACCACACTATTTATTAGCCGATTTAAAAGAAACAATCATAGAAATATATAATCCATTTCTGATGAAATATGATTTAACCCCCGAAAGTATAAATATTTTATTTGAAAAAAGGTGCAGGAATCAATTCAATAAATGGTTAAAGGTATTATATAAAAAATTAAAGAAAATGGATGAGGAAGAAAAACAAAAAATCGAAAATTATATCATTGCTGCAAGCATTCAAAAGCCCAATACAGAAATTGATAAAGAAAAAGATTGTAAAATAGATTTATATTTACGATCTAATGAAAATAATACTATAAATCAGATTGCCTGTAAAGGTATTATAGCTTATACAATGAAAAATGCTAATGATAATTTAGAATTAAAAAATAAGAATGGACTGATATTATGTTTATGGGGCAAGGATGCTGATAGGTGTGAAAGCCAAACCATAATTGGGGGCGAAGAAATTGCAAAAGGTCTTTTAAATGTAAAATCAAGCATAGCAAATATTTTAGATATTAATTTATCAAACGACTTAACGGAAATCTATTTATAAATAAATATTTTTTTAAATAACCACGAGAAAATAAATATATCCGTAATTCATATGACATAGTAAATATAACCCAGTTCCTTGCTAGTGGAGTGTTCCAGAGAATCACTTTGATTTATTATGAAAGTCTGGCATGCTGACTATTGGATTTAGGACAGTATAAAAATTCCCCCCGCTAGTTATAAAACCCAAAAGTAGAGCATGATGAGATTTTGCTTGGGGAATTATTTTTTGGGTTTGGAAACACCCTCTTGTACATATTGAACTCGTACAGAGTATTACAAATATTTATCTCCTCTCGAGAATGAATACATCTTCTGGACTTTCAGACACGGTTTCTGCACTTTCAGATGTGGTTTCTGCACTTTCAGATACGGTCTCTGCACTTTTAGATGTGCTCTCTGCACTTTCAGATGCGGTCTCTGCTCTTTCAGATGAGCTTTCTGCACTTTCAGATGTGCTCTCTGCATTTTCAGATGTACTCTCTGGACTTTCAGATACTGTCTCTGCATTTTTAGATGTGCTTTCTGCACTTTCAGATGTGCTTTCTGGACTTTAAGACATGCTCTCTGGGTTGACAGACACGGTCTCTGCGATCTTAGACATGCTCTCTGGGTTGGCAGACACGCTCTCTGGGTTGACAGACATGCTCTCTTGGTTGACAAATACGATCTCTCGGTTGAGGAACATGGTCTACAGGTTGAAGATGAAGGTAACATAAAATGCTCAACTGAGTTATATCCGAAGGATATGAAGCTGATAGCGAACAAAAAGTACAAGTTTACTTACTTCCGAAGGCCTTGTGGCAAACCCGCTGTTGATAGCAGGCGGTCAATCTATGGACACAACTGACACCTTAGGCAATTCGTTTATGTCCTCAAGCAGTATTTTTATTTTGTCCACGAAAGGTTGTAAAGTTTGGTGCTTATTATCCATTGCAAATAATATTATAAACTTTAAATCAAATTTATTCAAGTTCTGTTGATTTTTTAGGTTTTTGTCAAGAGTAATAAAAATGTCAAAGCCATTGAATGCTGCTAAACCTAAAAGCTCCCCATTTTTCTTTCCCAACCACCCCATGTCTCTTATTGTACTCACATGGTAGTCTTGCCCAAAATCGTACTTAACTTTAGTAGGCATATTTTCATCAAGCAAAATTTTCATTCAATACTTTTTCGGTAGTTAATGTTGTTTTTGCCATTTCAAGTACTTGAAGAGCATATTCTTTTTGAACTGTTGGAAAGTTATCCAAAAATTCGTCAAGAGTTTCACCCGTTTCAATGTAGTCAAATAAAGCTTGAATAGGCACGCGACTTCCTAAAAAAACCGGCGTACCACCCATTGTTTCAGGGTCGATATTTATAGCACCATATTTCATCTTATATGATTTTTTTTGTAACGCGAAGTTACAAAATATAAAACGCTTTTGAAACTAAGATTGTTGAAGCCGGTGGGTTAAATAACAAGCTCTCTTATTTGACGAACACGCTCTCTCGATTGAAGAGTTGACTTTATATAATTTGGAATTAAGAAGGTTCATTTGCTTTTCACCAAAAAATTAAAAAATCATATTATTAAAACAATTTACTGCAAACTAATTACCCTGGAAATTTGTTATTCAAAATTTAGGATGTAAATCTAAATCCGGCACTTCAACCATACATTTGCATAATCAAAAAAACTTGCCCCTATGACACTATCTTCAACTACCGGTTACGATTATAAAAAATACAAAACGCCAACCGGAACTAAACTCAACTGCAAAGGATGGGTGCAGGAGGCTGCCCTTCGCATGTTACTCAACAACCTTGATCCCGAAGTAGCCGAAAGACCCGAAGATTTAATAGTTTATGGAGGAAGAGGCAAAGCAGCGAGAAACATAGAAGCATTGGACAATATCATTGCCTCTTTGAAATCGTTGGAAAATGATGAATCGTTACTGATACAAAGTGGTAAACCTGTAGGTATATTAAAAACGCATAAAGATGCACCCCGTGTACTGATAAGCAACAGCCAACTGGTGCCCAACTGGGCCAACTGGAAACACTTTGACGAACTGGAGAAAAAAGGCCTGATGATGTATGGCCAAATGACTGCCGGTAGCTGGATATACATTGGCAGCCAGGGAATAGTGCAAGGCACTTATGAAACCTATGCAGCACTTGCAAACAAACATTTTGGCGGTACGCTTAAAGGCACACTCAATGTAACTGCCGGCCTTGGGGGTATGGGTGGCGCACAACCTCTTGCAATAACCATGAACGAAGGTGTAGCTCTTGTAGCAGAAGTAGAAGAATGGCGCATAGACAAACGATTAGAAACCCGCTATCTTGATGAAAAACATACCAGCATAGACGAGGCTATTAATGCTGCAATGCACTATCGCAAACAAGGTGAAGCAAAAAGTATTGGCGTGTTATGCAATGCCATTCACCTGCTTGACAGATTGATACAAAGAGATATTATTCCCGATACTCTCACCGATCAGACGAGTGCACATGACCCCGAGATTGGTTATATACCGCACACCCTGACCAATGAACAAGCCAATGTTCTTAGAGAAAAAAACCCTGAACAATATACCAAGTTGAGTTATGAAAGCATGCACCTGCATGTGCAACTGATGTTGCAACTTATGGACAAAGGTGCTATCACTTTTGACTATGGCAATAACATACGAGCCCGTGCACAGGAATACGAACAGCAACATCCCAATGCCATTACCCAGGTACCACATTACAAGCCGGGGAGAAGCTTTGATTTTCCCGGCTTTGTTCCTGCATACATACGTCCGTTGTTCTGCGAAGGTAAAGGACCATTTCGTTGGGCTGCTTTGAGTGGTGACCCTAATGATATAGCAGTGACGGATGAACTCATTATGAACATGTTTCCTGAAAACACCGGCATGCTCCGTTGGATGAAAATGGCAAAGGAGAAAATTGCTTTCCAGGGATTGCCGGCACGTATTTGTTGGCTTGGACAAGGTGAAAGAGAAAAAGCAGGATTGGCTTTTAATGAACTGGTACGAACAGGAAAAGTAAAAGCACCCATTGTGATAGGCCGCGACCATTTAGACACCGGCTCCGTTGCAAGTCCCAACCGCGAAACCGAAGCAATGATGGACGGTAGCGATGCAGTAGCTGACTGGCCAATATTGAATGCATTAGTAAACACAGCAGGTGGTGCCAGTTGGGTTAGTTTGCATCATGGTGGAGGTGTAGGTATGGGCTACTCTATACATGCAGGCATGGTGATAGTAGCTGACGGCACGGATGATGCAGCTTTGCGCCTAAGCCGTGTATTGCGCAACGATCCGGGAATGGGGGTAATAAGACATGCAGATGCAGGTTATGAAATTGCAAAGGATACGGCGAAGAAGTTTGGATTGGGGTTGTAAATCAAACTTGATTAATCTGCTTTCTTTAAGAGCATTAAATTTGAAGTAAACTATTTTATGTCAATTACAATAAAAGAGCAGTTGCTGGAAAAAATAAAGTCAACTGACAATGAAAATCTTTTGCAACTCTTAAATACTGACTTTGATTTTTTTAGCAAAAACAGCGACATTACTGATGGCCTTGATGAAGATGAAATAAATGAGTTGCGACAAATAGTAAACGAACCCGACGATAAGGATACAATAAGCCTGGAAGAATATAAAGAAATTACAGCAACATGGCGAAAGAAATAATCTTGAAAAAGAGATTTATGAATAGTCTTACCAAGCTTCTTAAATATCTCACTGAAGAATGGAATGAAGATGTTGCTAATAATTTTTTAACCAAATTAGACAGAAGATTACAGACTTTATCCATGCAACCCTGCATAGGGGCACCTTCTGAAAAAGTATCTGGCATTCGCGGAATTTTGTAACTCCTCATAACAAGATTTTCTACAAAATTTCTGATAAATCAGTCATAATCATTAACATGAAGGATACACGAAGTAATCCAAGTAAGAATCCTTATAAATGATGGTTCGCAATGATCAGGGGTGGTTGATTAGGCATGCGGATGCGTGGAATGAGGTGGCGAAGGAGACGGCGAAAGCAAATAAGCTGGGGTTGTTTTGAGATTCGGGAAAGACTAGGATTTCATTTTGAAACAGATAAACCACTTTCCACATATTAAAAAAAGGAAAGCTTTCATGCTTTCCTTTTTTGTGATCCGGATTGGATTCGAACCAATGACCCACAGCTTAGAAGGCTGTTGCTCTATCCAACTGAGCTACCAGACCGTTGTTTTTTCGGCTGCAAATATAGTGGTTTGAGTCTATTAGAATCAAATTTGGCGAATTGTTTATTCAAATTCGCAGGATTAATTTTTCATTTCAACGATTGCAAACGCTTGTTGCAGCCCATTAGAACATTCATATACCTTTTGCATCCATTCTTTTCCGTAACGGGCATAGATGATAGAAAAATTTTCTACTCTTTCCTGCAAACCTCCATTTGGAAATAGCTGTTGCAACAATTTTTCTATTTGTCGTTGTTGGGCTTCAAATTTTCTTTTTTCTGCCCTAAGCATTTTTTTTTCCAATCCTATTATTTTTTCAACAGCTCTATGTTCAAGTGCTGTTGCATGCTTCTCAAGGGTATTATCTATTTTTGATACAATGCTTTGTAATGACTTATAAACAAGGCTGATTTGTTCAATCTTGCGGGTAAGCGACAACTGTTGTGTAGTTTCTCTTGTCACCAATTCATTCATCAGGTTTTGTTTCCCTTTAAATAAATTCATGGTTTCGAAACCCAGCTTTTGTAAAGATTCAATTTGCTTTTTGTTAATAAAAAGGAATGAATTTCTTAAAACCAGCATTGGATATGAAATACCGGCACCTTCGAACAATTTCTTTAACTCCAGCCAATACGAGGTTTCGCCTCCACCGCCAATAAATACAATATTTGGCAAGATTGTTTCCTGAAAAAGCGGCCGTAAAATAACATTTGAACTAAACCTTTCGGGATGTTGATCAGCTTCTGATAATATTTCTTCCTGTGTCCATTCTTTTTTTAGGCTTTTTACTATGAACCTCTCCCCTGCTTTTTCTATTCTTTCCCGGCTATTTTCATTCAAATAAAACAGGTTAATATCCCTACCTGCAGCTTGTTGTTTATAATGGACTGAAAGTTCGCTTATGGTTTCAGCAACTATTGTATGAGAAAATTGGGTTGACAATTCTTTTTTTACAATTGAATTAAAAGGGGCTTTAAGAACTTCATTATCCGGAATTACAACCAACAATCCATAATCCCTAAATAATAAATTTACAAGGGTCAATGTAGCCTGTTGAATTGTTGTACCCTTTTGATAGGATTGCCTGAATAAATTAATTAATTCGTTACCAAATGGCTCTACTCCTATTTCGCCTGCAATAGCATCTATGATTTGGAGTAATGCATCATCTACTTGCATACGACCTACAGCACCGGTTTGTTTTGTATTCCATGAAATTTTCCTCCCATTCAGATGTATATGACCCAACTCATCAAGATCTGCATCTTCGCTACCCATGTAGAAAACAGGTACAAACTTGTAGTCAGGTAATTGAACATTTAAATCATCGGCCAAACGAATAGCGTGAAATATCTTGTAAATAAAATACAATGGCCCCGTGAAGATGACAGGTTGGTGGGCTGTTGTTATTGTAAATGTATTTTCATTTAACAAGCTTTCAATATTTTTTTGTTGTCTGATGGTCAGGTCAATGCCACTGTATTGTTGTTTTAATACATTAACCAATATGTTTCTGTCTGCGGGGAAAATTTTACGTTCCTGAATTGCCTTTTTTATCCCTTCTAATGAAACGGGATATTTATAAAACGGGGTCAGCTTTTTATTTACATTTACATAATCAATGGTCATAGGTGTAAATAATCCTGTGCTTTCGTAGCTGACATATTCGCATTTGATATCCATAGCGTGTTATTGCGTTGCAAATCTACTATATGCAGTGCTTATAAAAGTTTGTTTTTATCTGAAAGAAATCTTATCTATTTTCAGGCTTCTTTTTTAGTTTTGAGCAATGTTGCTATTTAACGAAAATGAGTTGCCGGAATTGAATTGTAAACAAACAATTTACTCCATAGAGGACGGCGATATTGTATTGTTTGAACATTTCTTCAGTTTGAGTGATGCAAATAAACTAATGACCCAATTAATTAATGAAACCAAATGGCGACAAGACACCATTAATCTTTATGGGAAAACGCATTTAGTTCCAAGATTGACTGCATGGTACGGTGATGCTGATAAACCCTACACATATTCGGGCATACAAATGAAACCCGAGGCATGGACAAGTACTCTCAAAGAAATAAAACAAAAAGCAGAAGCAGAAGCCGCCACCAACTTTACCAGTGTATTATTAAATTATTACAGAAACGGTCAGGACAGCATGGGTTGGCATAGGGATAATGAAAAAGAATTGGGCGAAAACCCTGTTATCGCCTCGGTTAGTTTTGGTCAGACAAGGCCATTTCACCTTAGACATAAATTCAGGAAAGATGTACAAAAACTTATTATTCCGCTTACGCATGGTTCATTGCTGATTATGAAAGGTGCCACACAACATTTTTGGGAACATCAGGTACCAAAATCTGCAAAACCGTTAGAACCAAGAATTAATCTGACATTTAGAAAAATTTTAGTTTAACAGAAATGATTGCATCATGATAAAAATTTTTTATCATCTAAATGAGATTTTATACCCTAATAATTGCAATATTTGTTGACCGATTATAATAACAACCCTTAAGAAATACTTTTTTTCAACCCTTTAGCTTGTATGAAATTTATAGCTTTTGTTCTAATGCTGTTGGCATTTTTAAATTGTGATGCGCAGTTACTTTCTCAAAATAACAATATACAAATCCTTCATAAGCACTCATCTATTATAAATGAGAACAAACCATTTGCATTTAATAATGAAGTGATAAAGAAAGACACAATTCAATCTTTTACAAAATCCTGCATTTCATCGGTGCATATAAGGCCATTAATAATTCCTGCTGCATTTATGGCATATAGCATAACAACGCTGAACAATAATTCATTGCGTCAATTGGATCATTCTACACAAAACACAATTATCAAAAACCATCCTGATTTCAAAAGTACTATTGATAATTATAGTCAATATTTTCCTGCCATAGCTGTGTATGGTTTAAATGTGGTTGGGGCAAAAGGTAAAAATAATTTTAAAGACAGAACCATAATGTATGCAATGACAACCCTGCTGTCAGGTGCAGCAGTTGTAGCTATTAAGCGTATTGCCCTGGTTACCCGGCCCGATGGTTCGGCACCAAATTCTTTTCCATCAGGTCATACCACTACAGCGTTTGCCGCAGCGGAATTTCTTAATCAGGAATTTAAGGACAAGTCTGTTTTATATAGCATAGGAGGTTATGCAATTGCAACAACAACAGGTATATTGCGTATGTACAACAACCGTCACTATCTTAGCGATATTATTTGTGGTGCAGGATTAGGAATGCTTTCTACCAAGTTGGTGTATATGATTTATCCTGCTATAAAAAAGAAGTTTTCAAAACATACTGCTAATGTAAATGTCCTTTAGTTCATTAACCCAATTATTCGAATAAATATCTGTGTATATAAAGATGAAGATTAGAATTCAATATCTGCCCCTTTTACTGTTGATGTTTACAAGACTTTCTGCTCAAACAGAAATAATAGATACCGTAAAAACCTTGAAGAAGCGAACAATGGTGGACGGTGAAATGCATTACAATATTGGTAATGGTAAGACCCTTGTTTATCCTAAGCCAAAATCATTTAGTTTTATTACCAACTTACCCAAAGATGCTGTCAATATTGGTGCTGCAATTGGTAAGAAAGAAAGTATAAAGCCATTAGCAATTATTGCATTAACTACAGCAGCACTTGTTTATACCGATCAAAATATTATTGACGAGTTTGGAAAATTTGCACAAAATGCAGGTATATCAGGAGACGAAAAAAATATAAATCCCATCACGTTTAAATTGGGAGGAAAAGAGGTTGCACTTATACGTTTACCAGCAAATATTAACACTGCGTTTTATCAGTTAGGTCAGGGTTTTCCAAGCCTTGCCATAGGTGCCGGCTTATTTATTTATGGTAAAACCCATAACGATTACCGGTCATTAAGTACAGCCGGCCAATTAGCTGAATCATTTTTTTTAATGGGCTTTGGTACACAGTTAGTAAAACGAATTACAGGCAGACAAAGCCCAAGTGAAGCAACCATACCGGGTGGCGTTTGGCATTGGTTTCCTTCTTTTAAACAATTTCAGGACAACACACCGCAGTACGATGCTTTTCCATCGGGTCATGTGGCTACATTGATGTCATCCATTACCATTTTTGCAGAAAACTATCCTGAAAAAAAATGGATTAAACCGGTAGGGTATTCATTAACCGGTTTGGTTTGTCTGTCTATGATAAACAACAAAGTGCATTGGGCAAGCGATTACCCTTTAGCAATTGGTATGGGATTGTTATGCGCCAAACAAGTAGTGAAAAGAAGCCGTAAAGTGATTTCAAATACCGGAAATGTAAAAAAGAAAAAAGGAGAATTGGATTATACACTTAGCTACATCAATGGAACTGTTGCCCCGGGGATTAGTTATAGGTTTTAAACACCTTGTTTGGTAAAACGAGTCTTTTTATTACTCGTCAATCTTCCATTTCTATAATGCCCTTAGTTTCCCTGTTGCAGAGTGTTCCGAGCTTCAGCCATAGACCTGCTTTTCATGTTGTAATGAAGTTACGCTTCGCTCAAACAAAACAAGCAACAGGAAGACTTAGCTAGCTTTCAATGTTGGCTCAAAAAAATCTTAATGGTATAGAAAAAATTTCATAACCCTATTTTCGACTTGTCTAAGGTGGAAAATCGAAGTGCAAATTGAAGATGGAGTACAATTTTAAAATTTAAAACAAAAACATCGTATGATGCCAAACTCCTGTTATGTCCAGTACTTTTGTCCATTCGTTGAAATTATTTTGGTTACCTGTTCAACTGCTTTTTGAAGTCGTTGTTCCCAATTTCCATAAATCTCTACAATGTCAATATTATGATCTGTCAAAACATTTCTGTGTGAAAGGTCTAACAAATTTCTTTCTGCTTCACTTAATCTTGTTCCGTCTTGCAAATATTCAACATCGTTATTGAGGTAAAGATAAAGATTTGCTTTATTGCAATTGTAAGTGTCGGCATTTATTTCAAGCTCCTTTTCAAAGGTGAATTGTGAATAGGATTTTGTTATATGAATGTCTGTGTCAATAATTACAAGAGGGCTGTCAGCTATAATTGTTTTGTCAATCCTCTTTGCATGTTCCGTTGCTACTAGATACACGTCGTTAAAGCTGAAATTGTTTGAGTTGGCAATAATTTCTCTTGCCGCTTCCAAAACCAAACTGCAATTGAAATGCTTTGCAAGTTTTTCTGTTAAAGATGTCTTACCTGTTGATTCAGTTCCTAATATCACAACCTTGATTGCAAAGTGGGGCTTCACGCTGTCAGGCAAAAAACTCCAATTCGCAAACACATCGTTACGAACAGCAGTAGCTGAAACAGGGAAATGTTTTTTAGGAATGTCGAAAGCTATGTGCTGAATGTTCATAAATGCAGCAACAAAGTTGCCGTATTCTTCTGATGTAATCAGAAGCGTATAATCAGGTAATAGCTTTTTGAAAATGCTTGCCCAAATTTTTGAAACTGATTCAGCAGTTTCTGATGTGTTTGGCAAATCGCTTTCTAAATAGTTGAAGGTTTTTACTTCAACTTTCTTTTCATTTTCAAATGTCTTTTCAATCCATGAAATTCTAACTGTGTCGGGAATGTTTTCTTTGTCGCTACAACAAACTAAAACTGTAAGAAAGTCGCAATTGCTTAAAGCGAAATTTATCATCGCTTCATGTCCTTTGTGAAAAGGCAAAAACTTACCGAATACAAATGCTTTAGTCATTGCTCAATGGTTTTTTCCAGTAATAAAGTCCGTATGATGCAAGCCCAAGAAAAATAAAATACTCAAGAGAGAGAAAGTAGACTCCTTTTTTGAAATACAGAACAACACAAACCAAATCAACTGCAATCCATAAAAACCAATTCTCAATTTTCTTTTTCGCAAGTAGGATTGTAGCAACTATGCTTGAAACCATAACAAACGAATCGGTGTAAGGGTAAGCCGCCTGTATTTTGAAATATGTTGGCAAATACAAATGAATGTTGGTAAAGAGAAAGCCCGAAATCAACGTTCCGATTAGAATAGTTACTGCAAGAAATATTTTGTTTCGGAAACTTGTTTCAGAAATTTTAGTTTCTGTTGTCTTTGAGTTCCACTTATACCAACCGTAAAGCGTAACAACGAAAAAATAAATTTGCAGAAACATGTCTGCATAGAGTTGAACTTGAAAAAACAGAATGAAAAGAAAAATTTCGTTCACTATTCCTGTTCCCCAAGTCAGAATGTTCGCCCTTGAAGCAAAATAAACAGAAACCAAACCGAATAATGTTCCTATCAACTCGACATAGCTGATTGGATAATCCCAAATTTGAAAGGCTATATTTTTTATTTCAAAGAAATTCATCAGAAGCTATATTTAATTGAAGCATAAAAATTTGTCGGTGCTTGCACAAAATACTTTTTACTTCCGTCAAAATCTACATAGCCATTGTTGAAATATCTTGAATTGGTAATGTTGTTTACAAAAACACAAAACTGAAATCCTTTAATGTCGTATTCAACTCGTGAATTCAAAAGGAAATAACTTTTGACTGCTGAAGTGTTTGCAAAGTCAATAAATGATTTGTCTTGGTACCTTATAGAAACTGCAACCGAAAAACCTTTGTAGAAATAAACCGCTTCTTGATTGATGATTAAAGGTGGAGTGAGAATTGGAGAGAACACTTCCTTTTGCTCTTTGATGCGACTGTAATTGAAAGATGAATTATTTATGAGTGAAAACCTTTTACTGATTTTGTAATTTACACTTAACTCAACTCCCGTTCTGAAACTCTGCTCAACTTTGTTTGAGAGTGCTAAACCATTTGGTCCAAACTTTCCGTCAAGCACAATTTCATTTTTGAAATCCATGTATTAAAGATTCAAATTGAAATTTAGTTTTCGCTATTGGTGCCTGAAACCTATCTCGTGATTGAGAACATATTCAGGCGTTTTGATAGAAATAATTGCGTTGCCTGAGCTGTCGGCTAATAAGTCATCATTTCCTCCAAACATATCGTTTCTTGTCGGTTCTCTGCCTGTGCCTCCAATGCTGTAATAGATTATTGAGTTGGGTTTTACATCTACACTCAATCCGAATTTCGGGTTGATGAAATGCCATTGCATTTTATCAAGTGCAACTGTTCCTTGATAGTCAAAAGTTGAATAACGATATTGAATATCGGCAAAGAATGTGAGCCACTTATATGTGTAATCTGCCTTTGTAAAACACTCGATTCGTTTTTGTAGCCATAGTTTTTGTAGAGTTTCCCTAAAGTTTTTTCACTGCCGATGTGTTGGCGGTCATAAATATTTCCATGAATTCCAGTTGTCCAATTGAAATGTGTTTTTGAAAATGTGTAATTGCTGAAAAAGCCAATGAGATTGGACTGTAAAGCATAATTATAAAGTTCTTTAGTTGTCGGCAAACCTAAAAAGCCGTTCAAATTAAAATCGTAGTTGCCTTTCAAAAAAGTATAGTAAACGCTTGATTGCACAGATGAAAAATTATTTGGTCGCCAATTGTTTTGAAGTTGCGCCAGGCATTGAGTGAATTGGTCTCTTTCGTTTTTGTTAGCGTTTGTTCATTCGTCAATTGAAATTAAAGAATCTGAAACGCCAAGCCAAGCCAATTGGTTTTGTTGATGTCCTGCAAGTAAATTCATTTTCCATGTTGATTTGTCGTAGAACAAACCCCTACTGATAAAAACAGATTGTGAGTTATTTGAAGAATTGTATTTGTATCCATCCGAATAAATTTGTGAAGCTCTTATATAAAGTGATTTTCTGTTTTTAACTCCGCTGTTGCATTCTCCAAAAGCTCTCAAACTGCTAAAAGAACCGTAACCCAAACCGAAAGTTGTTTTGGCTGAATCGTAAAGGTTTGGAGAAAACAACTGAACGCTACCACCATAACTCGCAACTCCGTTTTTAGAAGTTCCCACACATCGTTGGATTTGAATTTTACTTACTGAATTTAATATGTCGGGATAGTTTGAGAAATACGCTCCTTGGTCTTCGGGTTCATTCAATGGAACTCCGTCAAGTGTCATGTTAATTCTTGACTGGTCTATTCCTCGCAATCTGAAATAGGAATAACCTTGTGAGTTCCCAGCATCTGAATAGTTCGTGATTGATGGAGTTTCCGAAAGCAAGAACGAAGGTTCTTGTCCTGTTGATTTTGTTTTGAGGTCTTTGGAACTTATTTTTTGAAAAGTGATTGGAGTCATTTTGTCTGCTTGATAAGTTACAATTACTTCTTTCAATTGCTGTGTCGTGTCAAGTCGTAATGTGTCTTGGGCTTTAAGTTGTCGGCTTGTTACAATTGTTAAAAAGATAAGTATAAAATATTTAATCATTCTCTGTAGTCATTTTATTAGTCTCATAGTCTTTAATCAAGACCACATTTTGATAAGAAATAATTAAGTCTTGGCATTTATGATGACACATGATTTAAAGTAAAAATCCAAACTCATATCCCACTCAATTCTAAAAATATAAAGCTTTATAAAAAATTTAATATCTCACTACACCAACTCAATCACAGTAATCTCCGGCATAATACCCACCCGGCCAGGGTAACCAATAAAACCATAACCGCGGTTTACGTACAATTTCTGATTGGCTTCTTCGTACAAGCCGGCCCATTGCTTATACACCCATTTTACAGGACTCCATTTAAAGAAAGGTGTCTCCAGACCAAACTGCATACCGTGTGTGTGGCCAGAAAGGGTAAGGTCTATATCACTGTATTTTGTCCTTACCTCAGCATCCCAATGTGTGGGGTCGTGGCTCATCAATATTTTAAAAGGATATTTTTCTGCACCGGAGTAGGCTTCAGACATTTTTCCATACCGGGAAAAGCTTTTTCTTGCGCTCCAGTTTTCAATTCCTATCAGGGCTATTTCGTCACCATTGCGTTGTAATGGTACATGTTCATTCAACAACAATTTCCAACCCATTTGTTTTTGCAGTTGCTTCAGGTTATCAAGGTTTTTATACCGCAACTGCTCATTTTCCCATATCACATAGTCGCCATAATCATGGTTGCCTAAAATACTAAATACGCCCATAGGTGCTTGTAAACGGCTAAAAACATCGGTGTAATTGTGCATTTCTTCATAACGGTCATTTACCAGGTCACCGGTAAAGAGGATCAGATCGGCATTTTCTTTCAAAATCATATCTACCCCATGTTCTACTGCTTTCTTATCCGTAAAACTACCTGAATGTATATCGCTCAACTGTACAATTTTTAATCCTTTAAATCCAGAAGGTAAATTGTTGAAAGCAAGTTTAATCCGCTTTATCTTATAATTGTATTTGTTGGAGTATCCATAGGTGAGCAACCCGAAAAAGGCACCTCCAAATGCAAAGCCTGTCCAGCTAAGAAATGCTGAACGGCTAAGGTTCCAGGCCGGGCTTGTAAAGGTTTCACCGGAGTCTTCGGGCATAAATTTGCTGATAAGCCAGGTAATACCACGCCGAACATCGTCCAAAAGAAAAAATACCGCTGCTAATAATTTGGCTATAAACAAACCGACTACTGTAGCAAATATGTAATTGCGGATCGTTTTGGGCCAGGAATCTGTATCAAACAAAGGCATCATAATTATAAAAGCCATAGAGGCAATAGAAATGCCCCAATAAATGCTGTAAACAATAAGTCTTGTTTTTCCGGACGCCTCGCTAGCCAATGCCCTTACTGCCTGAAAAACATATACATCAAGCAAAAGCATGATGCAAATGATAACCCACCAACCACTCCTGTTTCTCATTTATTATTTTTTGCAAAGTAAAAGTTTAATGTTGCACCCAGAGTATACGTAAACATCAGAAATCTATGTTGTGATAAATTTAGGTTTTCATGTTGGGATTTGGGCTCACGTAAAATACAGAAGGAACGGAAAGGATAATTTTTGGAAAAACTATCCCGATTGTAAACAATAATCGTCTCATTTCTTATTATTTTATAAATTATCATAGCCAAATGCCTTTCATTTACAACCAAACGCCTCACTGTTGAAAACTTAACCTCTTGTATTAATTTATCTTACAGATAATTGTTCGCGGATATTGTATTTTTGCGGCGGTAAAAAAATTAAACATAATCATACATGGGAAGAATAATTGGTGTAGCCAATCAAAAAGGTGGCGTGGGTAAAACAACATCTGCAATAAACCTTGCTGCAAGTTTTGCAGTTTTGGAATATAAAACGCTACTTGTAGATGCAGACCCACAGGCTAACAGCACCACAGGCGTTGGATTTGACCTGCACAATGTAACAAGCAGCCTGTATGATTGCATGGTTAACAATGCTACATCTAATGATGTTATTTTAAAAAGTGATATCCCTTTTCTCGATGTCATTCCTTCTCATATAGACTTGGTTGGCGCCGAAATTGAAATGATTAATTACCCCAACCGGGAAATGGTATTGAAGCAACTGTTAACTGCCGTAAAGGATCAATATGATTTTATCATCATAGATTGTTCTCCTTCTCTTGGTTTAATAACTGTTAATGCTTTGGTGGCTTCTGATAGTGTAATTGTACCGGTTCAGTGTGAATTTTTTGCTTTAGAAGGCCTTGGTAAGTTATTGAATACCATTAAGATAGTACAAAGCAGACTTAACCCCAATTTACAAATTGAGGGTATTCTTATGACTATGTATGATGGTCGTCTTAGGTTATGCAATCAGGTGGTAAGCGAGGTAAGAAGGCATTTTGATGATATGGTTTTCAGTACAATCATTCACCGAAACACCCGCCTTAGCGAAGCGCCAAGTTTTGGCAAACCTGTCATTTTGTACGACAGTGACAGTAAAGGTGCCATAAATTATCTAAATCTTGCAAAAGAAATATTGCAGAAAAACGATATGACAAGAATTACACAGGAAGAGAGAATGATGGAGTAAATGCTAATGTGATAATGTGATAATTTACTAATGTGATAATGGAGAACAAAAAGAGCCTGTGCACGAATTAACTAATAAACCAATTAACCAGTTAACAAATTAACCAGTTAACAAATTATCATATAAACGAATTAACCGAATAAATGTCAGGAAAAAAAGATGCATTGGGCAAGGGTATCAGAAGCCTTTTACAAAATATAGATTCAGATTTAAAGACTACAGCAGGAACCCTAAAAGAACCTGTGGTGGAAAGGGCTACGGGTATTAACCGTATTGCCATCACGAAAATATCCATCAATCCCAAACAGCCACGTAGAGATTTTGATGAAACTGCATTAAACGAATTGGCAGCTTCCATTAAGCTGCATGATATAATACAACCCATAACTGTTACTCAACTTAAAGATGGTAAGTACCAACTTATAAGTGGAGAAAGGCGTTTCAGGGCCAGTAAAATAGCCGGGCTGCAGGACATACCTGCTTACATAAGACAGGCAAATGACCAACAGTTACTTGAACTTGCACTACTTGAAAACCTGCAACGTGAAGACCTGAATGCAATAGAAATTGCACTTAGTTACAAACGTATGATGGAGGAGTTGGACTATACACAGGAACAGGTGGCCGAGCGTATGGGCAAAGAAAGAAGCACCGTAACCAACTATATCAGATTGCTCAAATTGCCTCCTGATATTCAGTTGGCCGTTCGCAATACCTCCATTAGTATGGGCCATGCAAGGGCATTGGTAAATGTTGACCATGTAGATAAGCAGCTCTTTATTTTCAAAGAAATAAAAGACAACGGCTTAAGTGTACGTCAGACAGAGGATTTGGTAAGAAAACTTTACAAAAATGATGCGAAAACTGTTAAACCTGCTTCAAAAAACAATTTGCCGCCTGCCTACAAAAAAATAGAAGATAACTTGGCTTCTTATTTCGGAACAAAAGTAAAACTGGCACACAACAAAAACGGTTTTGGCAGCATCAGTATTGATTATTACTCCCTACAGGAATTAAATAAAATATTGGAGCAAATGAATGTGTCGGCAAGCTAAGCCCATGAAGTGTACCCGGTATATTATTCTTTTATTTTTCTGCTTCGCAGGATGTACAACGTTTGCTCAAAATGGCAAAGACACGCTGTTACATGTAGTCACAGATACTGTTTCCTATACAAAAAACCCTTTTTTTGAAAAGGATTCGAGTTCAGCAGTAAATAAAAATAGCGGAAAGAAAATTGCCAAACACGAACCCGGCAAAGCAACCCTAAGATCCCTTATTTTACCCGGTTGGGGACAGGCCTACAACAAACGCTATTGGGAAATTCCTATTGTTTATGGAGCTTTGGGCGTTACAGGAGCCATTTATCTGTACAACAACAAATGGTACAAAAAGACCCGTGATGCATACGACATTAAGGTAAACAGACTACAAGACACGGCACTCATAGACCCAAGATTACAACCCCTTTCTCCCAATTCCTTACAGGTCTATAGAAACTCGTTCAGAAGAGACCGGGATTATTCTGCACTTTGGTTTATTATATTTTGGGGGCTTAATGTAGCAGACGCAACAGTTTTTGCGCATTTAAAAGCCTTTGATGTAAGTGAAGACCTTTCTCTTCAAATAAACCCTGTAATTAACTGGAACGGTTCCAAAGGTATTGGGTTAGCTCTGGGTTTTAAATCGGGTACCAACAGGGAGCACCACTACATTTTACCTTAGTCATTGCGCGGCTTTTACTGTTAATTAATGTGGTAATAGCATTATACCATTCTTCAAACAAAGCCCCCTTCTTTTAAAAGAAGGGGGCTATACGATATAATACCATTTTGAATTATAAATAGTCCAATCTTATTTTGGTATAATGCCGATACCGAAACTGCGGTACAAGTTGTGATAGCCGTTTAGGCCAATGCAATTGGACTATTACGGATATCCAATCGGCATAACCAATTTTACAACCATCTTTTTAATATTATTTATACACCTACCCTACGCCGCTGCCCTTAGCTTACCTATTCCTGAGTATTGTTAGTAGGTTATATGGGTATTGTTGGTTGGTTATATAGCCATTATTAGTAGGTTACAAGCCGTTCACACTTTTGATACTTAGGAAAAAGTCTTGCTTTTGTGGGTATATCGCAAAGCCAATACCATTTCATAGAGAATAAAAGACATAAATGCCAACGCATAGCCCACATTCTACTCCAACATTTGAAAGTTGAATTTTCAGACCTTTTTATATACGAGAGTAAGCATATAATAAGCATATAATAAGCATATAAAAAGTATCTTGCCAAACAATCTTATTCGCAATAAAACATATTGGCTAAAACAGCAAAGACAGAACAGGAAGAACCTTTAGAGAAAAAACTCTGCAAAGCAGCCGACAAGCTCCGTAAAAATATGGATGCTACCGAATACAAACACGTTGATTTGGGTTTGATATTCCTGAAATATATATCAGACGCTTTTGAGGAACAATATCAAAAATTGGTGGCTCAAAAAAGTGAAGGTGCAGACCCTGAAGACAAAAATGAATATGTAGCAGAGAAAGTATTTTTTGTTCCTATTACCGCACGTTGGACTTACATACAAGACAGAGCAACACAACCAACAATTGGCAAAGACATTGACGATGCAAGGGACGCTATTGAAAAAGACAACCCCTCTTTACGTGGTGTTTTGCCAAAGGTATTTGCACAAGAGAAATTAGATAAAGCAAGTTTGGGTGGACTGGTAAACTTAGTAGGTTCTGCTACCATTGGCACCAAAGAAGCACAGAGTAAAGATATTTTAGGACAAGTATTTGAATACTTTTTAGACGAATTTGCTTTGGCAGAAGGCAAAAAAGGCGGACAGTTTTACACACCACAAAGCGTTGTAAAAATATTGGTTGAAATGCTTGAACCTTATGAAGGACGAGTTTTTGACCCTTGTTGTGGTAGTGGTGGTATGTTTGTGCAAAGCGAAAAATTCATCAAATCACATCAAGATATATATCGTAGAGGCAATCCCTTGCGGTTGCCTAATCAGGGTAACCGCAAGGGTTACCCCGACACCGACCGCATTTCTATTTACGGACAAGAGAGCAACCAAACTACTTGGCGTTTGGCAAAAATGAATTTATCAATCAGGGGCATTGACAGCAGTAATGTAAAATGGAACAACGAAGGTTCTTTTTTAAATGATGCTCACAAAGATTTGAAAGCCGATTACATTATAGCCAATCCACCATTTAACGATAGCGATTGGAGTGGCGAATTATTGCGTGATGATGCAAGATGGAAAGTATTAGGCGAAAAGCTAACACCACCAACAGGAAACGCAAACTATGCTTGGATACAACATTTCTTATATCACTTAGCACCAACAGGGCAAGCAGGTTTTGTTTTGTCTAAAGGTGCATTAACCACAAACACAACAGGCGAAGGAGAAATAAGAAAAGCATTGGTAGAAAAAGGTTTGGTGGATTGCATTGTAAACCTGCCTACCAAACTGTTTTTAAATACTCAAATTCCAGCTTGCTTATGGTTTCTATCACGTAATAAAACGAATGGTGGTTTAAGGAAAAGAGAAAATGAAATCTTGTTTATTGATGCAAGAAATATGGGCTTATTAATTAACCGTAAAAACAGAGATTTAAGCGAAGAGGATATTGCATTGATTACAGGAACTTACCACAACTGGAGAAATCCAGACGAAAATTATGAAGATTTGGCAGGCTTTTGCAAAGTAGCAACAACTGAAGAAGTTGCAAATTAAATTATGTATTGACCCCTGGCAGATACGTAGGTTTGGCTGACGAAGATGATGATTTTGATTTTGTAGAACGTTTTACTTCTTTGAAAACTGAATTGGAAAAACAAATAGCAGAAGAAGCAGAATTGAATAAAAAAATTGCAGAAAATTTGAGTAGAATTGTGCTAAAAACAGAGACGGTATAAAGAAACGAAACCCGCTAGCTTGAATTGCTTCAGGGGCTAACGGGAATAAGATAGAGCAAATATAAAACAAAATATTGAATGATGCAAACAAAAATCAAAAATGAGGTACGCTGAATTTGAAAATATTCTCTCAACAGCTCGCATGAGCCGATACTTAAACGCTTGTGGTGGTAATACCAAAAAAGCAATGACTTTATATAGATTAAACCTAAGGTTATCACAAGAATTATTAAC
This sequence comes from Segetibacter sp., assembly GCA_031373555.1. Lineage (GTDB taxonomy): Bacteria > Bacteroidota > Bacteroidia > Chitinophagales > Chitinophagaceae > Segetibacter. Next base: position 22,993 of record JANMMU010000017.1, read on the forward strand.
CGTTATAAGTTGCTTTGAAGTTGCTCTTAGAAATGCTGTAAATAAACAGTGTTTATCATTTGGCACCGATTGGTTGAGAGATGGTGCTCATATTGGAAGCGGTGGCATTTTTGATAATCATAATTGCCGACTAACTGCTACCAATATTAATGATGCTGTACGAAAACTAAACCACAACTATTCGCATAATAAGTTAGTGGCAGAATTAGGTTTTGGCTTTTGGCGATACATGTTTGCCCAACACCAATATACTGCAACTGGCAGAAATTTATTGCGTATTTTTCCTGCAAAACCAACCAGTACGCCTGCCATTCAATACAACCATACTTATGTATTTAACCAATTGGCTCAAATAAACAACATAAGAAACCGCATTGCTCATCACGAACCTATTTGTTTTCAACTAGCACATGCTGTAAAAAGTACCGTTTATGCTAGGCAACATTATACACTTATTCAACAATTATTTCAATGGATGACCATTGACGAAAGTGCTTTGTTATATGGCATAGACCACATTAATACCATTTGCAACCAAATAGACGCACTATAAAATGACCGCACAAGAACTCATACAGCACCTACAAACCCTGCCACCACAAACCAAAATAGTAGTGCGAGGCTCCGAAGATGGCTACAATGATATTTTGAAACTGAATGAAGTAAAAATAAAACCAAATAGCCTATGCTCATTGGTATGATGGCGAATATGAAGAAAGTAATAATGTTGGGGCAACTCTTGCAGTTGACCTATATGGCGAAAACCAAAACCCTAACCTGGACAAGCCAGAACCAAAAAGGCGTTAACTTTATGAATATTTACTACTTCGGTAGGTTTTCTTATGGTACGTGAGTATCATAAATTTTATTCTATTCAATTGAGGTGCTTACCATTAAGCCAAACTAGTTTCGGGTTTGAACTTCATTAAGAAGATTTTTTTATCGGGAAGATACATGCCCACACGAAATGGAATTAGCTGATAACGTTCAGTTCGCATTTAGTGGTAGCTGTATGCCTCTAATGAATATCTTGCCATTTTTGGCTAAGATTTGAGGGATTAGGTACTAACATGGTGGACGGGTTGACCACCGTCCACCATAGATTATTTATAGTTTGTTCGAAGAAGTATGTTCCACTAACAAGGAAAGCAACTTACAGTATTAAGGAGCGGATCAACGTATGATAAGTGAGTTGAGATGCAATAACACCTGTATTACTTTTAGAAAAAAATAACCGCAATAATTTTCTTCATTAAATGGCTTCTTCTTTTTGTAGCATTAGGTAAGCCTTAATAAAACCATCCAAATCGCCATCCATAACTGGACCTACATTTCCTACTTCATAATCTGTGCGGTGGTCTTTAATCATTTTGTAGGGATGAAAAACATAACTGCGTATCTGACTCCCCCACTCTATCTTTTTCTTGTTTGAATTTGCAGCATCTTTTAAAGCTTCGCGTTTGCGCATTTCTTCTTCATACAAGCGGCTTTTGAGCATTTTCATGGCCTTTTCCCTGTTCTCACCCTGGGTACGGGCTTGCTGACATTCTACTATAATGCCTGAAGGTTTATGAGTAAGCCGCACAGCTGTTTCTACTTTATTTACATTTTGTCCACCACTACCGCCGCTTCTAAAAAATGCCCACTCCACATCTGCCGGGTTCACTTCTATTTCAATAGTATCATCTATAAGCGGGTAAACATAAACACTTGCAAATGAGGTATGCCGGCGTGCATTACTGTCAAATGGTGAAATACGTACCAAACGGTGAACACCACTTTCTGCTTTTAAAAATCCGTAGGCAAATGGTCCGTCAAACTGTAGTGTAGCGCTTTTTATGCCAGCCCCATCGCCTTCCTGAAGGTCTAGTTCTGTTACTTCCCACCCCTGCTTCTGACCATACATACGGTACATACGCAATAACATTTCTGCCCAATCCTGACTTTCGGTACCACCGGCACCACTGTTTATTTGAACAATACCGGCTAGTTCATCTTCGGGTTTGTTGAGTGTACTCTTAAATTCGGCTTCCTCAATTGCATTTACTGCAAAATCGAAAGCCTCTTTGGCCTCCTCTTCTGTTGCTTCACCTGCTTTCCAAAATTCAAAAAGCACAGCAAAATCCTCCACAGCAGTACTGACTGCATGGTACATTTTAGTCCAGAATTCGCTTAGTTTAATCTCTTTTAAAATGCTTGTGGCACGTGCATTATCATCCCAAAAACCTGGGGAAAGAGAAAGTTGTTTATCATTATCTATTTTAACCTGACGATTATCAACGTCAAAGAAACCTCCTTAGGACACCTACGCGGTCCCTTAACTCATTCAATTTTTCCTGTGTCATGCCGCGAAGGTAAGGGAGATGAAGAAAGGATGCTCCAAAAAAAAAGACCGGATAGAAATCCGGTCCTTGTATTTTCCTAATTAACCCCTTTGGGATACAGCTAAGATACCAACTTTAATCAGAATGATGCCTGTTGATTTTTTATTTTGTAAATACAATGTCATTAACTTAAGAAACTTTGAAAAGAGTAAAACATAAAAAAGTTGAGTAAAGAACTTAGAAGTACAAGTGAGTCCCGAAAAAACGCACTGGCGTCAACTTAATTAAAACTGAAATGTCCAAAATATCCTTTTCAA
>JANMMU010000024.1:0-8456 GCA_031373555.1 Segetibacter sp.
CAAGCACCTACAAGCGCATCCTCCTTACCTGCAATTTAAGTGCTTGCAGTTCTAAAAACAAGTTGGATTTATCCTCAATCCTATTGTCTTAAATTAATCTCAAATCTTTAATTAAATTTGGAAAAGCAAACGTATAAACAAGCGCTGAAACACTTACTTTAGGAGGGGGCTTTTTCCAATATCTTGCTCTAAACCAATCCAAACTTAGCGGCCATGGTTATTAGTAGTGCTGTATTGCTGACTTCAAATTTTGACAATAAATTCTTTCGATGGGTATCTACAGTATAGGGGCTTATAAATACTTTAGCTGCCATTTCGTTGGTGGTTAATCCCTCTGCAATCATTTGTAAAATCTCTTTTTCCCTGCGGGTTAGTATGGGGCCTTCTCCGTCAAATTGTGTTACAACTTTTGTAATGTTTATGTCTGTGCTGAAGTGCATTTTGCCATCCATCACATCACTGATCGATTGTTCTATTTCTTCTTTTCCTGCACTTTTTACCAAATAGCCACTTGCTCCGTTCGCTATCATTTGCGATACATAGCTGCGCTGATTGAAAGTGCTTAACCCAATTACATACACATCAGGAAATTCTTTTTTAATTTTTGCGCAAAGTTCTATGCCGTTTATATCGGGCAGGTTAATGTCTACAAAAGCAATGTCAATATCTTCTTCACGCAAAGCAGCCATGGCTTCAAAAGCATTGCCGGCAGTTGCTTTCACATTTACTGTATCAATGAGTGCAAGAATGTGCTTCATGCCTTCTATAACCATATTATGGTCATCTACCAATAAGATATTTATTCGTTTATGCTTCATATTACATTGGTATTTCTATAGTAAATGTAGAACCAACACCGGGTGTTGAAGTTATTTCCATACTGCCATTGAGGTAGTCCACCCGTGATAGTACATTTTGTAAGCCTGCGCCTTTCGTGGTTTGAGTTGCATCAAAGCCTTTTCCATCATCTTCTACCGTTAGAGATATACCTTTTGAATGTCTGGTAAGTTGAATGAAAATATTGTGAGCTGCAGCATGCTTAATAGCATTGTTACTAAGTTCCTGTATGATTCTATAGAGAATGACTTCAGTAGATTTTTCAATTACCTGATCAACGCCTAAATGTGTAAACCGCATCTTTACCATATTGCTTTCGTTGATGCCATCGCAATAATCCTGAACAGCTTCGTTGATGCCAAATTTTAGTAAAGCCTCCGGCATCATATTGTGTGCCACCCGACGCATTTCGGCAATAGCATTGTCTAACTGACCTATTGATTTATTAAATAATGCAGCATCATTTTCGTGAATGACCATATTTCCTTTCATAGATGATAAGTTTAGTTTTATTCCGCTCAACATACCGCCCAATCCGTCGTGGAGGTCTTTGGCCATACGGCTGCGTTCTGCCTCCTGACTTTGTAACATTCCTGACACTGCCAGCAGTTGTTTTTCTTTTTCCAGTTCTTTTATTTTTTGTTGATGGAGTTCTTCTTTTTGAAGGGCTATTTCGTGTTTGCGTTTATTATTTCTGTAAAGCAGAAAACCGATGGCAGCAACAGGCAACAGGCTGCCCAGCAACACAGATATCATGACATTTTTTTGACGTAGTGACAACTCTTGAATCTTCTGTTCCTTTTCCAATTGAAATATCTGCAACTGTTTCTTTTCGGTTTCAAACTTCTTTTCGAGTGCAAGGGTGGTTTGCAGGATTTTCAAATCTTTCAGCGAATCATCAATGGCAAACTGCGCTTTCAGGTAAGTTACTGCCGAATCGTTTGTATTCCCTTTTGCATCTTCAAGCCGATACATCATAGCATTCCAGTCTCCCTTCAGGCGCAATCCACCTTCTTTATTTACTGGTACCTTAATTTCATTCAAAATTTTACCTGCCTTGTCATAGTCTTTGGCTACGGTTGCAATACTGCCTATCATCATTTTAGCTTCGGCTATTGCTTTTGCGTCGTTCATGGCTTCGGCCATTTGCAAATTGCTGTCTGCATAAAGCCTAGCTTTTGGTACATCATTTATTTCAATGTAATAGGAAGCAATGTTTTGATAAGCCTGGTGCAAGTTTTTTGGATTTTTGAATTCCCGCAGATAGGACAAACCCAGGCTGGAATTCTCGAAATATTTCCCCTTGTCACGTAGGCGTATGTAAGGAACACTTAGGTTACCGTAAGCCATCCCAATGGCTCTTCTGTCTTTGCTTTGGAGGGCAGCCTGCACGGCTTTTAAGCCATACTCTATTGACTTGTCATACATCCGCTGGTTTTCAAAATTTGTACACAGATTGCCAAGTACAATTGAGAGCAATCTTACTTTACCTGCCTTTTCCAGATATTGAGTTGCCTCAATACATTTTGCGGTAGCCTCTTCAATATTGCTGGTAGCCTGGTAAACGTTGCCCATGTTAGCCAATGCTGAACCTACATTTTCGTCAATGCCCGCTTTTTTTGCTACCTGATACGCTTGTTGTAAATCATTTAATGCTGCAGAATAGTTTTTATGGTTCTTAGCAAAAATGCCCCTGTAAATAAGCACTTTACTCTCGTAGTAAGGACTATTTATTTTTCTGCTAATGGCGAGTGTGTTTCTGTAAACTTCTTTACAAAGTGTTGTGTCCGACACTTCTACCTGGTCGCTAAAGTCCAGTAGTTTTTTTAGTTGAATGCTATCATTTGGCAGGGCGCAGATTGTTTTATAGACACTATCCATAGACACCTGTTGCGCGGTTGCCCGATGAGAACAAAGAAACAGAGCCAGAATAAATACTGTAAAAGAAATAGGGTTCAGCAGTCTCATGCAGTTGATTATTGCATAAAAGTAACCAATCAAATACACTATGAGACAATGGTTTAAGAAAATACCAGTTATTCGGTATCTTTAAAAATACCAATTTATAGGGATTGTTTGGGGCAGGGGATAGGAGTAGGTTTGTATAGGGAAAAGTAGGATGATAGTTCTGCTTTTTAAACCCAATTACCTCACACCAAAATGTACAATTATGAAAAAGTTCTTCAAGACGCCTGGTAAAACAGGCAAGACATCATCTCGCTTTACTCTCCTCCTGCTTTTACTGCTATTGGCCTGGGGCAGCGTAACTACCTATGCCCAAACGATTGGGATTATTGAAGGATTAACACCAGTAACACCAAGGCAGGGGCCACCATTTAATGGTAATCCTACTGTGGAATTTCCGGTTATAATGGGGGGACAAGGCGAAATATATGTCAACCGCTTTTACAAGTTCAACAGTAGCGGCCAACTGGAAGATGTAGCCGGTGTAGGTGTAGCTTATGACCCCGCAAGTTTCACGGGATGGTATGGATACTGTGTAAATTGTTCGGTCGGAGACATTCCGCCGCTATACCGCGCAATAACGCTCAATTGCAATCCGGGTAGTATTACTCCCTGGAAACCCGACCCGTATTCCGACCCTGCTATGAGTGTCCAAACTAATCCGTGCACAAACTCAACTGCCTGGTCAAACCCGCTTACCTGGTACGATTACAAAGTGCCTAACCAATCTACAGGCGGATTCAATATAAATCGAAACGTCGCCCTTGACGTTAACTATGATGCCACAAACAAAGCCATATATTGCACTAACAGCAACGCACTTACCATCAATAGTGGCGTAACACTCACCTGCAATTCAGGGGGATCGTTCGTCATTAATGGAGTGATGAATGGTACAGGCCAACATGGTAACATGGTTAACAACGGTGTGTTGGCACCCGGTGGTAATGGCATTAGTCAGGTTACAATACGTGGTGGCCATTACACACAAAACGCAAGTGGTTCGCTGAACATACAATTATCATCAGTCAGCTCTTTTGACAAATTGTATTGTTTTCAAAACGATATGGATAATATTTTAGGCGGTACACTCAAAGTTAGCTTGCTCAATGGTTTTATACCAGTAGCGGGAAATTCGTTTATGATTTTTGAAAGTGCTGGTTCTCCTTATACAGGTACCTTTACGACTACCAGTTTGCCTGCTTTATCCACAGGGTTAAAGTGGAAAGTAAAATACAACCCTTCGGACGTGACACTCACTGTTGTGGACTGTGGTTCATTTAGCTCTAGCTTTGCCAAAACCGATGCAGGTTGTTATGCCACTGCAACAGGTTCCATCACAGTAACGCCCATCAACGGACTAGCTCCATTCCAGTACAAGCTCAATTCAGGTGCTTATGGTTCTGCTAACACCTTTACCGGTTTAAGGGCAGGTAATTACAAAGTGTATGTAACAGATGCCAATGGCTGCACTTCTATAACGCCTTCTATTGCTATCACACAATTCCCTGCCATTACCGGTACTGCAACGGTAGCCAATGCTTCTTGTTACGGCACTTCAACAGGATCTATCACGGTAACACCCACCACAGGTACTGCTCCGTTCACTTATCGGCTTAGCACAGGTAGCACTTATGGCTCATCCAACATTTTCAACGGTGTAAAGGCCGGTGCTTTCTATGTTTACATCAAAGATGCCAACGGTTGTATAGGTTCAGTAAGAGCAACAGTCGTCCAACCTGTAGCCATCACAGGCACATTTACCAAAACCGATGTGACAGGCTGCTATGGCGGCACCAACGGTTCACTTACCGTGACCCCAACAACAGGTTTTGCTCCTTACCAATACAAGCTGAATGCTACAGGCACTTACGGTACATCCAACACCTTTAGCAGCCTGAAAGGAGCTACTTACAAAGTCTATATTAAAGATGCCAATGGTTGTGAAGGCTATTTAACAATAGCCATAGCACAACCGACCGCTGTAAAAGGTACAGCAACTAAAACAGATGAAACTTGCCCTGGTGCAATGAACGGGTCCATCACCATTACTGCCAGCGGCGGAACCGCACCTTACACTTTCCGGTTTGGCACTGCAGGAACTTACACGGCTACCAATACATTTTCTGGTCTGAAAGCAGGTGCTTACAGGGTTTATATCAAAGATGCCAATGCCTGTAGTTCTTCCATTGCTGTAACGATTGTGCAGCTATCAGCCACTTGCTTTGCACAACCAGCAATAGCAAAAGACGGTGAGAAAAAGTTAGAAATAAACCAACCCACTTTGAATGTATCGCTGTCGCCAAACCCAAGCAACAATGTGTTTAAAATAACCACACACACTGCCAAAACCGAAGCTATTCAGCTAAGGGTCATAGACATCAATGGCAAAGTGGTGTACACCGTCAAGGGTTCTCCAACACAGACATTCACATTTGGCGAAGCCATGACCAGCGGTGTTTATTTAATTGAAGTTAGACAAGGCAATGAGGTAAAAGCTGTGAAAGCATTTAAGAATTAAAAATTAAGAATTATGCGTTAATAAAAATTTCAATGAATTATTCACCATTGACTAAATGACTAAACAAAAAGAGCCGCTCCGACTGATTGTTGGACCGGCTCTTTTATTTATTTTAGGTAAGAAAATAATTTATAAAACATCCAACTGACTCATCAACAGATCATCAAATTCATCTCTTCTTCTGTTTAAATATGCGTTTTGTCCTGCTGGTGTCTTCTCTCCAAACCTTGAGTACAAGTCAGAGACCCCGGCTAAGCTAAAGGTCTTAACTTAGTGATTAATTGTATATTTTGAAAACAGCGCAGGGTCCCTTACAGGAGACCCCACGCGGACAACAAAGTTATTTCAGACATTTATGCAAAGAAATACAAATGGCTAATAAAAACTTTGAGTTGGGTGTTTAAATTTTTGGAAAAATTCATTAAATGCCCGCATCACAGTTGCAGGTGATAACACCAAAGGCGAAACAGGAACAATTTTGCTAGCTGGGGATATTGTTGCGTTGCTACTCGTACGGTTGATTCACTACTGGATATGGAGCATTAATTTTGGCCCTCTTCGTCAATCAAGCCAAACAAATATCTAACTAGCAGATGAATGTTACAATAAGGATCACAGTTATAAACTTTCAGGCCAGCAGTAATCTCGCCTTCAAAATGCTTGTGGCACCATTCGCTATTGGCAAGACCATTTTTCATTTTCTCTTCAAGTACTGAAAATAAATTTGTAGCTTTTTTATAATCTGGCAGGTATTTTTTCAATTCAGCGATAACGCCGTCGCAATTTGCATAAGCTTTTGTAGATTTTTTAAAATGCAAAAGAACAAAGTATTCAAAGCATGTAACAGTAAATGCAATCTGAATAGGAGGTTTGAACGTGATGGCTTCATTGAATGCATCTGCAATATTTTGATGTCCATCCCTATCAAAAACAACCCAAGCAAAGTCATAGTGATCTCCTACTTTCTTTGCAATTTTCAACTTTTGTTTTGCCTCTATTACTAAACCTTTAGGGGAGTGGTCTTTAGGTTTATAAATCTCAACATTTATCGAAGCGAACTTTCTGCGATATTCTTCTTTTGTAATCAACCCAGTAAAGTAGTTTTCCTCTGTTTCGCCCTCGCAAAGAATTAATCCCCTCTTTAAAAATTTAATTGGCTTACGATTCCTACGATAATTTGCCATAATCAAAATTGAAATTCTAATTCGTTTTGATTAATAACAGGAGTACCACCTAATTTTCCACTCATATACCACTTCTCAAGGGGTATATTTTTTCTTATCCCCACTATATCCGAGACTGAATAAATGGAGCTATTGCCTTCATTCTGTTTTTCAACAAACCAAACCTGATCTCTTCGAAACAATTCTAAATCTAAAAGTGAAACGTCATGAGTTGCAAAAATTAATTGAGCTTTATTAGGATTTGTCCTTTCATTCATGAAAATCTTTATTAAGGCTCTTGTTAACTTAGGATGCAAACTTTTATCCAATTCGTCGATTATCAAAGTTTGTCCATCTGCCAAGGCTTCAATAATTAAACCCCCAATTCCCAATAGCTTCAATGTTCCTGTGGATTCCTCTGAAAGTTTAAAATCAATTTTACCTATTGATTTTCCATTTTCAAAAACGTTTCTAACTGTACGTATTTTGTACTTGTATTGATCTAAGATTTTCTTTTTTGACTGTTCATCCATGTCTTTGGGGAGAGAAGAAGAATCAAATTTCTCTTCCTTTACAAGTAGAGAATCAATTCCTGTATCTGCTACTCTTAATAGCTTACTTATATTTTCAGCGAAGTATAAATTTTTTTTGTTAGCTATTCTGTTTGTATAAAAGGCAACTAGAAGGTCATCCTTAAGATTATCATATGTGTTAAAAACAAAAAGAAATTGACTAAAAAAAAGGAAAGGTTCAATTAATTTTTCAATTTTTTCAGTACTTACCTTTGAAAGCAACAATTGATTTTTGTAGAGTAATGTTTCAATTTCTTTTTTCCTACCCACATAGTAATCTCCATAAAAGATTTCATTCCCTGCCTTTCTTTCATATAGCTTGGCTATTTGGTTTTTAGGATAAAAGGATAGTGTTTCTTTGAGAATAGTATCGGATGAATAGGAGATTTCATACACATATCTCAATTTGTCTTTTGCTATAAAATCTAACTTGAATTCGACCGGAGATTCTCCAGAGGAGTTATTTAATTTGAAAGGTTCGTAATGCGCAATTTTTGATCCTACTTCATACTTTGATGAATTGACAACTAGTTCTTGAAGAGCATAGAAAGCCTTAAGTATATTACTTTTACCAGCTGCATTTCTTCCGTAAATTAGAGCACAACTCAAAGCCTTATACTTCTCAACATTGACGATAGCCTCGGCATGTTCTCGAATCTTTTTTTCCGGAAGCATGGAAAAAGTTTGCTTATCATTTATAGATCTGAAGTTGCTTACAGTAAATTCGAGTATCATAAAATCAAAATTACTACCAAATTTGAAACTTTTATGCAAAACTTAGATGAATTTCCCACAAACTTCACAAACATTCATTAACACCAATGCCCAAACCACATTAGCAACACCGCTCAATTAAATAACCCCGATGGAAATAGGGCTATTATCGTTTTGTCCTTGCAGATGTAAGCAGAAAAAAGCATGATTAGGAGTTCCCCTGCCACTATTTGACTGTAAATGGCCGATGTATGTGCAAATGAATTCCCTTCTAGACTAAATGTTCTGATGTTTGTTGAAGTATAAGCGAAGCATAACTTCTTACAAAATGAAAATCCCAGCTAGCGTAAGTGTTACTGTTGCTTGTTGAAGTTTAAGCGAAGCGTAACTTCAATACAACATGAAAACCAGGTCTGCGACCGGTAAACTAAGGAGAAATTGTATAACAGTTAAGTTCTTTAAATTAGCATCAAAAATACAATGGCAACCCGATATCGGTTTGGAGACAGTCAATACCCCCATTTTATAACTTTTGCAGTGGTTAACTGGATAGATGCATTAAGCAGACCTGTTTATAAAGATATTGTGGTGGATAGTTTAAAGTATTGCCAGCAAGAGAAAGGATTGATAATAAATGGTTGGGTTATTATGAGCAACCACGTACACCTGATAGCCCGCAGCGAG
>JANMMU010000025.1:0-20136 GCA_031373555.1 Segetibacter sp.
CAAGCACCTACAAGCGCATCCTCCTTACCTGCAATTTAAGTGCTTGCAGTTCTAAAAACAAGTTGGATTTATCCTCAATCCTATTGTCTTAAATTAATCTCAAATCTTTAATTAAATTTGGAAAAGCAAACGTATAAACAAAAACGGATTTATGTTATATTCAGAAAGTTTACTTGCCCTTTTGCATGCACCATTTATATGGCTTTGAACAATTTCATTTTTGAAAAAAGTTTTTGCATTTTCAATTATCTGCTTTCTTTGATTATTATCCATATCCTTTTTTATTTGTCAAATATAGCAATACTTATAATTTATTTATTTGCAGCATTTCATAACTTGTCGAAGCCGAACTAAAATAAATAATTACTGCTATTTAAATTTTTACAAAGCCAACTCAAATCCCCCTAATTTGTCATAATTAACAGGTTCCCAATCATTTTGCCCTGAATTTTTTCCAACACTTTTTTGAAATAAAAATACAAGCAAAGCAAAAAAGCCGGTTGCCAGACTATAAACATCCAGATTAAATTATCCTGCCCAAATCCTAAACATCATAACCATCTGCGTTCAAAAAATCCTACTCAACCCAACTGTGAATAACCCCTATTTTCTCCTACACCAAACTTTCTTAATTTGCACCCATCAACTATGGAAAAATTTATTGTTTCAGCAAGAAAATACAGGCCACAGAACTTTAATACAGTTGTGGGGCAGCAACATATTACAACAACACTCAAAAATGCCATTCGCAATCAGCAGTTGGCACATGCTTTTTTGTTTTGTGGGCCAAGGGGTGTGGGCAAAACCACCTGTGCCCGAATATTGGCTAAAACCATCAACTGCGAAAACCTGCAACCCGATGGAGAAGCATGCAATACCTGCCACAGTTGCGTATCGTTCAACGAAGGTATTTCGCTCAACATCCATGAATTAGATGCTGCCAGTAATAACTCGGTAGATGACATACGCTCATTGGTAGAACAGGTTCGTTTTGCGCCACAGGCTGGCAAATACAAAGTGTACATTGTGGATGAGGTACACATGTTGAGTACAAGTGCCTTCAACGCATTTTTAAAAACATTGGAAGAACCACCTTCTTATGCCATTTTCATTTTGGCCACTACAGAGAAGCACAAAATTTTACCAACTATCCTTAGCCGTTGCCAGATTTTCGACTTTAAACGCATCACCAACAACGATACGGTAGAACATTTGCAGGAAATCATAGAAAAAGAAAATGTAAAAGCTGAAAAAGCAGCACTACAGGTCATTGCTCAAAAAAGCGAAGGCTGCATGAGGGATTCTTTGAGCATTTTGGATAAGATTGTCAGCTTTACCAATGGCGAAGTAACTTACCTGAATACACTTGAACACCTGAACATACTCGATCACGACTATTTTTTCAGGTTGTTGGATACACAGTTGCAGCAGGATATGGCCGGAGCGCTACTCCTCTACGACGAAATTAACAGAAAAGGTTTTGAAGGAGATTTGGTGCTCAACGGTTATGCAGAATTTATTAGAAATATATTGGTTTGTCAGAACCCCAAAGCCGCATCCCTGTTAGAAGTTGTGGAAGGGATGCAGTCCAAATACATAGAAACTGCTCAAAAAGTTACTCCTGCTTATCTCGTAGGCGCTTTGAACATTCTAAACGAAGCGGAGATCAATTATAAAATGGCCCGCAATAAACGATTGCATGTTGAAATGGCCATCATCAAGCTTTCATTTTTGCAACAGGCAATAGAGTTATCTTTTGATAGCCAAACTTCAACCATTGTAAAAAAAAAGCGGATTAGCGGACCGGTAGCTATGCGGTTTGAGCCATTGCAATCGCTGCAAATAAATATTGCTGCTCCGCATAATGGTAATGTTGCAACACCACAAAGCAAATTATACATTCAAAAAGAAGCGGAGAAAACGATTGTTGTAAATGAACCAATAGATTCACTATTACATGCCCAAACTCTAACACCTACCCAAACAACTACAAAAAATCCGGCAGGCACCTCTAAAATTCCTAAAGCAAGGCCTGCAAATAGCGGCAAGAAATCTTTGCTTGATAAAATGCGTCACGAGATAGCTGAAAATGGGGATTCAAGTGAAACCCAGTCCATTCCATTGGTTATTGAAGACCTGCAAAAACATTGGACTTGTTTTACGGATAAACTCAAAGACCAAAGCAAGAACTCACATGTTACTGTTTTCAACAATGCCCGCCTTGAAGTTGTAAATGATGAGCATTTTTCCATAACCGTTTCAGCCAGCCTTGAACAAAAATTTATAGAACAGGAGAAAGTTCAGTTGTTGGAATTCTTAAAAGATTGTTTCAAAAACCGGAATCTAACATTTAGCATCATAATAGACGAACAACCAAAAGAAAGCGGCCCGGTAGAAGCTACTCTTAATACCCGTGAGCAATATTTAAGGGTAATTGAAAAATACCCATTGGTAAAAGAATTAAAAGACAGGTTGAGAATGGAATTGGATTATTAAGAATTTCAATTTGAAGATAGAAATTTAATGTCCTAAAATATTTTTACACTGACAACAGTTGTTGCGTTAGGAGCCTTATTCTCTTGGGTGTCAAGCGTAGCGAAGGCATTCTGAAACTTGCGTAGCAGTTTCAGAAACAAGAGAATTCAGCTCCGTTGCAACAACGAAGCCCCGCGGCTTGAGCTTTGATAAAATATTAAATTGTCTTTGCGAATGTTGTACACAAACCTAAAAACCTAAATTTAATACCTTCTCTCTGCCCTTGTGCTAGCCCCGTCAGAAATGCGGGGGTTAAAGAAAACCCGAGAACCAAGAAGCCGGAGGAGTTAATTTTACATTCAACTATGATAGAGAATTGCTCTGATAATACCAATGAGGAAGGAATGGGAAATTTGGAATTGGATAAGTTTCAGTTGTCCGCATTTCATAAGTTTGCTATTGACAAGGAATTAGAATGTATGGCCAAAAATCCCAACTACCTAATAAAATGGGAAGATGTTAGGCACCTTTTCATCAAAAAGTAATTCCCTTTTTCTTTTACCAATATCACCCTTTGTATTAAACCAATTTCATGTAATTTCACGGCTCAAAATCTAAATACAACACCAACCTGTAACACAAACACAGGTTGTTGAGCAAAAAAATAAGTATGGCGGAAGCGATATTAATGCCCCGGTTGAGCGATACCATGACAGAAGGCGTAATAGCTGCATGGCACAAAAACGTAGGTGATGCTGTAAAAAAAGGCGACTTATTAGCCGAAATTGAAACTGACAAAGCCACTATGGAACTGGAAAGTTACCAGGAAGGCGTGTTGCTTCATCGCGGTGCAAACGACGGTGGCAAATTACAGGTAAACGACCTTTTGGCAATAATAGGAAAAGCCGGTGAAGATGTTACTGCATTAGTTGCAGAAAATACCGCAAAACCATCTGGCGGAACACCGGCAGTTGAAGAACCTGCAAAGGTAGAACCTGCAAAAGTCGAAGCTCTAAAGGCAGAAGCCCCGAAAGAAGAAGCACCCAAAGCTGAAACTCCAAAAGAGGAAGCCCCAAAGCCATCACCGGCTGCGGCTGTAACTCCAACACCTCAACCACAAGCCGCTGCTGCAGTTGACATTTCCAAAATGGAAGAAGTAGTGCTAATGCCACGCCTGAGTGATACCATGACAGAAGGCGTAATAGCCACCTGGCAAAAAAACGTTGGCGACACTGTAAAGAAAGGTGAAGTGCTTGCCGAGATAGAAACCGACAAAGCCACCATGGATTTGGAAAGCTATAAAAACGGTACACTCCTGTACCAGGGTGCAAAAGCCGGCGAAAAAATATTGGTCAACGACCTGCTATGCATCATCGGCGAACCGGGTATGAACATAGATGCAATCATTGCCGCATCAAAAGGTGAAAGTGCAGCATCGGCACCTGCAGCAACAACAGAAGAGTTGGCAGCACCAGAAGTTGCCAATGCATCAGCACCACAACCCATTGCCGCAACCCCTGAAGTGGTAAACGAAGGAAGAATATTCGCTTCGCCATTGGCTAAAAAAGTTGCAGAAGAAAAAGGAATAGACCTTAAATATGTAAAAGGCTCCGGCGACAACGGCAGGATAACCAAACAGGATGTAGATGAATATCAACCACCTGTTGCAACACCTGCAACCGTAGCGCCAGCAGCAGAAGAAGCACCTGCTGCACCACAACCTGCACCAGTTGCATCATTTCAACAAGAACCTGCCAAAGCCGAGGCACCAGTACAAACTGCAACAACAACCGCTGATCCTGCAACACAAGCCGGGCAAGGACAAGAAAGCTACACCGAAGTACCTGTTTCACAAATGCGCAAAGTGATTGCAAAACGCCTTTCTGAAAGCCTCTTTACCGCACCACATTTCTACCTCACCATGAGTATAGACATGGACAATGCGATAGCAACCCGTACCAAACTCAACGAAATTTCACCTGTCAAAATAAGTTTCAACGACCTCGTACTCAAGGCCACCGCAGTAGCACTAAAACAGCACCCCAAAGTAAACAGCAGTTGGCTGGGCGATAAAATTCGCACAAACCACCACGTAAACATAGGCGTAGCTGTAGCTGTAGATGAAGGGCTGTTGGTACCGGTTGTACGTTTTGCCGACGGCAAAAGCCTAAGTGCCATAGCCACAGAAGTCAAGACATTTGCCCAAAAGGCCAAAGACAAAAAGTTGCAACCGCCCGATTGGGAAGGTAGCACGTTCACCATCAGCAACCTCGGCATGTTTGGCATAGACGAGTTCACCGCCATCATCAACCCACCCGATGCCTGCATATTGGCCATTGGCGGCATAGCCCAAACCCCCGTTGTCAAAAACGGGCAGGTAGTACCCGGCAACATTATGAAAGTGACCCTAAGCTGCGACCACAGAGTAGTGGACGGTGCCACTGGTGCAGCCTTCCTCCAAACCGTAAAAGCGCTGCTGGAAGAACCGCTGCGGATGCTTATTTAATTAGAAATTATCAATCACGAATAAAGCGTGCCTCACTTTTCAAAAGTGAGGCACGCTTCGTTTAAGAAAGTAACAAGCCTTGTTGCATTCGTAATTCGTAATTGATCATTCGTAATTCTCTTTGCCCCGGCTTTTGTGGCTTTGCGGGGCTTCATTGGCTGCTTGCCCCGTCAATTTTGCGGGGTCGCACTCTTTTACAGTATAGCTTTATTTGGCTTTTCCCATTGTTTGTTTTAATAACCGCAGAGAAAGCCAACGAGAAAACCCACACAGAGAAGCAAAGAGGATTACATCAAATAGGGGCTATGCCGTTAGGCATAAAATGTCGGTAGCAACAAAAGACAACCAAATTGTAAAAGTCCAGTAAGGACGATATGTCTATCAAATTGTAGATTCAAAAGCGGAAATTATAAATAATATTGGCTATGCCGCTAGGCATAAAATGTCGGTAGCAACAACAAGCAACCAAACGGTACAAGTCCCGTAGGGAAGATATGTCTATCAAATTGTTGATTCAAAGGCAGAAATTATAAGGAATGATAGCTATGCCGTTAGGCATAAAATGTCGGTAGTAACAACAGCAATCAAACGGTGCAAGTCCCGATAGGGACGATATGTCTATCAAATTGTGGTTTCTTCTCTTAGGGTTGCAGAAAAATATATCGTCCCTACGGGACTTTAAAACATGACCTATGTCATTTTTGCTACCGACATATCGTGCCTGACGGCACTTTTTCTAATACATTATTCATTGTTCATTCCCCATCTCGGTTGTTTCAACCAAAAAATTGAAGGGTTATTTCCTGAAAAAAATGAGAATAATTATATGGGAATGAGGAGGAATAATTAAGATTTGATTTAATATTGTATCTATAATATTTTGTACCATGAAAACAAATTATGCCATGAAAACTATTGTTTTTAGTTGTTTAATTATCCTCCTTGCAAATCAAATAGATGGACAGGTGGGGCAGTGGACGTGGATGAAGGGAGATAGTGTTGCAAGGAAAAAGGGTATTTATGGTGTAAGAAATATTGCATCAGATAGCTCAAAGCCTGCTTCAAGATCGGAATGTATGGGGTGGATGCAGAATAATCAATTTTGGTTATTTGGTGGTTGGTCTAGGGATAATTCGGGAAATCAGATACACTTCAATGACTTATGGAGATATGATTTTACTGCTAATGTCTGGACATGGATAAAAGGTGATTCCGTTTCAAATATTAGAGGTACTTATGGTGTTTTGGGAGTTGAAGCTGATTCTAATAAGCCTGGTTGTAGATTAGATGCTATGACTTGGTCAGATAATGCGGGAAATTTATGGTTGTTTGGGGGTACAGGATATTATAGTCCATCGACGGAACAGCTTTATAATGATGTATGGAAATACTCTACGAGTACTAACATGTGGACTTGGGTAAAGGGCGAATCAACAAATATTCGCCCTAATGGAAATTACGGCACTAAAAATGTTTCAAATGCGTCCAATTTCCCGGGAGGGAGAAATTCATCTATGAGTTGGACAGATTCTTTCGGCAATTTCTGGATGTTTGGTGGCGTAGGAGGAGCTTTTAATGATTTTGGGCCTTTAAATGATCTTTGGAAATATAGTCCAACAAGCAATGAATGGGTCTGGATAAAAGGGGACAGTATTATTAATTCAAAAGGACATTATGGCATAAAAGGCGTTGGCAATTCGCTAAATAATCCCCCGGCACGGGAGTTGGGTCTACAATGGAAAGATACCGATGGTAATTTTTGGTTATTTGGCGGAATAGTCTTGGATTCTCGATTTGGAAATGATTTGTGGAAGTATTACACCCAAACAAACGAGTGGGTTTGGATGAACGGTGATACTACAATTAATTGTCAAACGGTATATGGAACTTTGGGGGTTTCTTCGCCTCTAAATAATCCGGGGTGTAGAGTGGGCAGTTATACCTGGACTGATAAATCGGGAAATCTTTGGCTTTGGGGTGGTGACCTTTGGAAATATACTATATCAACTAATGAGTGGACATGGATGGGGGGAAATCAGGGTTCAACCACAGTTCCGGTTTTCGGAAGTTTGGGAGTACCAGCCTTATCTAATACACCCGGAAGTAGGGGATTGGGCTGTAGTTTTAAAGATTCAGTAGGTAATTTCTGGCTTTTTGGAGGTTCATTATATGGTGGTAGAAATGACCTTTGGCGCTACATTACCGACACCACCACCTTCCCCCTCCACCTCCTCGCCTTCACCGCCAAAAAAGCCAACACCACCAACCTCCTCAACTGGACAACCACACAAGAGATAAACACCGACCGCTTTGAAATAGAAAGAAGTAACAACGGTAGAGAATTCAGTAAAATAGGCTCGGTAAAAGCAAAAACCACATTACAAACAAACAGCTATCAATACAGTGACGAGGTAGCACCTAACTCCCCCCTTTGGGGGGCGGGGGGGCTTTTCTACCGCCTCAAAATGCTCGACAAAGACGGCCAATTCACTTACAGCCCTATCCGCCAAATAAACATTAACCATTCAACATTAAACATTGCTGTTTATCCCAATCCCGCAAAAGACAACCTGCAATTGCAAATAGAAAGCGACAAAAATTCAACGCTCAATCTACAGATACTTAGTCAGGAGGGAAAGGTTGTTTTATCAAAACAGGTGGTTGCACAGCAGGGCAGTTCTATGGAATCAATCAACATAAGCAAACTTGCAGTTGGTCATTATTTTCTGAAAGCAACAACTGGCGATAAGGAAAGTGTAGTGGTTGGTTTTGAGAAAGCCCCCTAAATCCCCCAAGGGGGACTTTGCAAACAGCAAAGCCCTGAAAGGGCATCATCATATACCCGCACACGGCAACGCCCTGTGAAATATAGAAAGGGTGTAATCCATGTTTTGCCCTAGCCGGGTGTTACCAGAAAAAGGTACGTAAGCATCGCAGGGTTTTTTCCAATAAACCGTGATTGAAAGATCACCAACAACAGACAGCCTAACATAAATAGCTCTTGATAAAGGATACCATTAGTAAACAAAACATTTTATCATTTTAACAAAAACAATCAAACATGAACACAAAAATCATTGCCATGGTAATGGCTACTTTCTTTTTTTCACAAACAGATGCACAGTTTTATTTTAACGTTGGAGCAGGCTATGGGCTAACAACTGCACCGGGCGGTTACCTCATCAATGGAACAAGTAGTAATGGAACAGTGTACACTAATACAAATACTATAAAGTCCGGGTTGTCTTTTGGCAAGGGTACTCAAATTTTATTTGCAGCAGGCACCATGATCAATACAAACATTGGGGTAGAACTTGGAATAAACTACCTGGCAGGTGCTAAGTACACAAACACTTATATTGCTACCGGTGGTACAGTTGCCTACAACGAAACCTATACCCGTGTTGGCAGCATGCTGCGGCTGTGTCCTACACTGGTGCTTACAACAGGCAAAAGCAAGGTAAAACCTTACATGAAAACCGGTTTGATAGTGGGTATAAACCCCAAGATAAAAGAAATAGACGAGCAATTGACTAATAACAATTACTTTTCAAAATATGAAACCCAGGGTAGTGTTTCATTGGGATTTACCAACAGCCTCGGTCTTCACGTGGGGTTAAGTAGGTCCCTTTCTTTTTTTAGTGAGTTTAACATTATTACTCAGGCGTGGAGCCCTAAAAAAAGAATAACAACCGTAGCTACTCAAAATGGGGTAGATCAGTTACCTACATTACAAAATTATTACAAGGAAGTAGATTTTGTGTCTTCTGTTAGTAATAACGGTACCACTGATTATAATACACCAAGGCAGAGTATCAAAATTTCTTATGCTTTCAGCAGTATTGGTTTAAATGTAGGGCTGCACCTGTCAATGGGTAGCAAAGGCAGTGCTAAAAAAGTAAAGAAAAAGAAATAATTTTTTTGCCCATGCCAACTTTTTTAAATGAAATATAACATTATAGCTACAACTGTGGTGTAGATTATTGCATAAAAATAAAGCTGGAATATTTTTAAACGTACCGGGCAGAACGTGTCCCGATATTTCATTGGGATTAACTCAAAAAGCATGAAAGGCCTTCATTTGAGCAGCCACGGCTGCAACCTGTGTAATAACCTGCACCTTATTTTTGGAAAACAATAGCAGGCCATAAGAAATGTGTGTTGGTTAAATTTGAAAAGCTGTTATCTCCGTCATTCCGAGGACGACGTAGGAGGACGAAGCAATCTGCTGATTATTGTTTGGGATTTACCTTAAGCTGTAGCAGATTGCTTCACTTCGTTCGCAATGACGACCCTAGGTGCCTCTCCGTGTCTTTGTTCCTCCGTGCCTGCCCCGTCAGCAATGCGGGGGTTCCTCTTACTGAATCTTTATCCTGTAGCAATGTGGAAGTTTAGATTCCATCATTATCTGGTTATACTTTATTTATTTAGATTAATAATTAATTAAAAACTATAGTATGTCATGATTAATATTAAGCACTATTATAGCCTGGATTATAAAGAATGTTGGACTCATCTTTTACTCAAACCCTTTACTGTAAAGCATTTCAATTAAGAATTGCTTTTTTAAAATCCCATAAGTATATCATAACCCAATCAGTTAAAACCATACCCACTTTGTTCTTACACCTACCCTTGAACAATGAAAAATTCTCTTAAAGCGTTTTAATAGAGTTGCCATTGTGTAACACGGTTTTTAAAATCCAATATCCAATTTCAAAGTAAGAAGTGAGAAACCTATTGTCTTAGAAAGTAGCAATGCTACCCGATCAAGACAAATGAAATGAGCAAACGCTCATGGAAAGATTGTACCGGGAAGGCAATTCTTAACGAATTGTTTTCCCAAGGTACAAACTGCCATCATACCACAGGATCCCACCCGGAGAGTTCCTCCATTTTCAGAAATTACTATTGGACTTAATTACAAGTCAAGCGTTAACAAAAACATTTACAATATTTAAGTGCATCCTGTGATAAGGGTGTTGTACCTGAAAACCGTTGTGGTAGGTAAGGGCAAGATTTTCTGGTGATTTTTTCTTTAGGTTTTTATGGGTACGGATTATAGGATGAGGTTGTCAACTAAAAAGGGCAACCTCAATTTTTTTATACAATCCGCTTTTCAAAAGGACAATCCAGTTTCATTAATTCTATTCTTTGTTTCTTTGCGTGAAACCACCAAAGCATGCAAAAGAAAATCAAATCTGCACTCATATCTGTTTTTTATAAAGATGGCCTTGAAACTATTGTTAAGCTTCTTCAACAACTTGACATTACAATTTACTCAACAGGAGGAACAGAAAAATTCATAAATGACTTAGGTATTGCATGTGTGCCGGTAGAAAGCCTGACCACTTATCCTTCCATATTAGGCGGCAGGGTCAAAACACTTCACCCTGCTGTTTTTGGCGGTATTTTAGGTCGCAGGCAAAACGAACAGGATATACAGGAGATGCAACAATACAATATTCCCGAAATGGATTTGGTGATTGTAGATTTATATCCTTTTGAAGAAACTGTAGCCAACACTACCGATGAAAAGCAAATTATAGAAAAGATAGATATTGGCGGCCCAAGTATGATACGGGCTGCGGCAAAAAACCACAGCGATGTTTTAGTCGTGGCTGCTAAGGAAGATTACACTGTACTCGAAAAAGTATTACAAGAACAGTTGGGTGAGACTACCATAGAACAAAGAAGGCAATTTGCAGCTAAAGCTTTTGAAGTAGTTATGCATTATGACATTGCCATTCATAATTATTTCAATAATAGCAATAAAGAAATAAAAAAGCAAACGCTTCGATATGGCGAAAACCCACATCAAAAAGCCGTTTTTGAAGGCGACTTAAACGAAGTATTTACACAACTTCATGGCAAGGAATTATCTTATAATAATTTAGTGGATACCGATGCCGCTATTCAGCTAATTCAGGAGTTTACGAATAGTAATGAAACTGTTTTTGCGATTATCAAACATACTAATGTATGTGGTATTTCTCTTAGGCCTACCATTTCTGATGCATGGGTCGCAGCCTTAGCAGGTGACCCCGAAAGTGCATTTGGAGGCGTATTGGTTACTAACGGAATAATAAACAAAGCAACAGCTGAAGCTATCAGCGAAATTTTCTTTGAAGTGTTGATTGCTAAGGCGTTTGAGGAAGATGCTATGGAAATTTTACAACAAAAAAAGAATCGGATTTTGCTGCAGCTAAAAGATTTTATTGCACCAAAGGAACAATATAAAAGTCTGCTGAATGGCGTATTGAAACAAGATGCTGACCTGGGTAATTATTCAGAATGGAAAGAAGTAGGAGGGAGGTCAACAACAGCTTTGGAAAAAGAGGAACTTGCTTTTGCAAACATAGTATGCAAACATTTAAAAAGTAATGCAATTGCATTGGTGAAAAATAAGCAATTGGTTGGCAAGGGGTGCGGACAAACAAGTCGTATTGATTCCTTAAGGCAGTCAATTGAAAAAGCAAAACAGTTTTGTTTTGACCTGAATGGGGCAGTATTGGCCTCCGATGCTTTTTTCCCTTTTAACGATTGTGTGCAAATAGCACATGAACAAGGAATTAAGGCATTTATACAGCCCGGCGGTTCTATAAGAGACAAAGACAGTATTGATTATTGTGTTGCCAATAACCTGGCAATGGTTATGACGGCTTTGAGGCATTTCAGACACTAATCAAATTTTTTGGGGGCAGAGCAATTCTTTTAGCTTAAGAAATAGGGAGCCATTTTTTATATCTTAAATCATGTGGTTATCAGGCTAAGCATTTTGTCATATATTTCTTTCCATCCTTCAAACGTTTTGTCTGCACCCAGAAAATGATTGTGCCAAATAGTAATGAGTTCGCCATTTACTTCCTTAACAATCTGATAATAGTATTTCATTTCTTCCAATGATTGCTCTGCTGTAAAATGTTGTTCGTAAAAGGAGTTTGCATCCATATAGCAAAATGGATGAATGGTAAGATTCGTTGTTTTTTCAGATTGTAAATCATACCATTTGTACGGCAAGCAATACGATGCCCTAAACCCGTTAATGCTGCCATAACCCATGGAGTAATCGTTTGTAATGCCTACCGATAATAGCTTTCGGTAAGTATCGGGCAAAGTCATCCGGATATAATGTTGTCGGCTTTGGTAAATATTTCTGCCGGTTATTTTTTCAAGCAATGCTGTCTCTTCTTTTAAAATTTGCTCGTCTTCACCGCTTTGCCACGAAGGATGAATACCAACTTTATATTTGCCAGAGTGGACTTTAATCAATTGTTGTAAAGCCACATTTTCCGGCAGTATATTTTTGTCATAACCTCTGTTTTTTTGCGCCAGCAAAAAGAAATAGATCGGTTGCACTTCCTTTGATTCGTGTAGTGTATGCAGCCAATCATAACTGTCAAACGGGTCCTTTTTTTTTCTAAGCAGGACTTGTATTCTTTCTTTTACGGGTGACCATTTTTGTTTTGAAAAATCTTTCAACAGCCCTCCAAGGTTTCTTACAAATCCTTTGTGTAAGTAGCTCCAGGCAATGTCTATGTCGTAAGTTGGAATAAACTTAAAAGCAGAAGTAGAAAATTGTATTTCCGGATTCTTTTGTTTAGTAATTTCCTTTAGTTCTTTAAGCCAAAAATTTACTAATGGAATTTTTAAAAAGTCTTGTTGAAAAGCGATACTGTTTTCATGTGCATACCTTCCATACATGTCATTGGTATGTGGAAGATATTCTTCGTAGCGTGTTAGCAAATAAAAAGAAGCAGCAAAAATATCAAATGGTAAATCGCCTTTTGTAGTAGGAAAAAAGCACGGGAGTTTGTTAGAATCTGAATTGAAATTTACACCTGTTAAAGTAGTATTCCATTTACTGAAATCAATTTTTTGTTTATGAATTCCCTGCTCAAATAGTAAAGTGCAGGGTTGTATCCATAATTCCTGCTTTGCTATAGGGTTGTCAGAGTAGTTACATTTAAGTGCTGAACTATTTTCATAAAAAATCTGATCATTGGTAAATAGAATTTCATTCAACCCAATTGCATTCAACAGAGTAGAAACAATATATTCTACACGTGGAGATGTCTGGGTTGAATAAACAATAATCTTCATTATGTTTTGTTTCTATCGCTCCACATTTGGTTAAATGTCCGCTGGCTAAAGTTTAAATCTGTACGGTGCAATGTCCATGCAGTAAATACTTTATTCACCACCCAGTTTTTCATTTTACCACTACCCATATTCATCATTACCCGGTTAAGACTGGCGGTTTTCCATACTTTCCATGCTATTTTTTCAGAAAGTGGTGCCATACCAAATTCTACTGACTCATGTCGGTTTTCAAGCAGCAGTTCGTGCAGATTGATTCGTACAGGGCATACTTCTGTGCAGTTGCCGCAAAGAGAGGAGGCATAGCTAAGGTGCTTATAGCCATCCATATTTTTCAGGTGTGGCGTTATTACGCTGCCAATAGGGCCGCTGTAAGTTGTGTCATAGGCGTGGCCACCAATATTTTTATATACAGGACAGGCATTGAGACATGCACCGCAGCGTATGCAATAAAGCGCCTCTCTTGTTTTGGGGTTCTTAAGTAGATTTGTACGTCCGTTGTTAAGTAGTATGACATACATTTCTTCCGGCCCATCAGTTTCATTTTCCTGCCTTGGACCATTAATAATGCTGTTATAAACCGTAACCCTTTGGCCTGTACCAAATGTTGAAAGCAACGGCCAAAACAAAGCAAGATCTGCCATTGTTGGAATTACTTTTTCTATACCTACTATAGCAATATGGGTTTTGGGAAATGCACAACTTAACCTTCCGTTTCCTTCATTTTCGGTAATAGCAATAGAGCCCGTATCTGATAGTATAAAGTTAGCACCTGTAACACCCACTTCTGCCTGCAGGTATTTTTCTCTAAGTTTATAACGTGCTACCTGTGTAAGCTGTTCAGGGGTCAGGTTTGGTTCTGTTCCCAACTTTTCAGCAAAAAGTTTAGCAACATCTTCCTTGCTTTTGTGCATTGCAGGTGTTACTATGTGATAAGGAGCTTCTCCATCCAATTGTTGAATATATTCTCCCAAATCTGTTTCTACGCTTTCTATTCCATTATCCTCCAGATATTTATTCAGGTGAATTTCTTCCGTCACCATACTCTTACTCTTCACCAACACCTTACAGTTTTTTTCTTTGCAAATACGGCCGATTTCTGCCAAAGCTTGTTCTGCTGTTTCTGCCCATATTACTTTACCACCTCTTTTTACAAACTGTTGTTCAAACTCAAGTAAATGTTGATCCAGGTTTTCTATAGAGCGCCATTTTGCATTTTTGGCTCGTTGGCGTGCAGTTTCTAATTCTGCAAATTGTTGTTTACCAACAGGTACTACAGCATTATATTTTCCAATATTGAAATTAATTTTTCGGCGATGTTCTTTGTCGGCGGCCTTTACTGTGCTTTTGGCATTAAAGGTTGAAGCAGTTTCTATCATAAAGTTTATTATAGGTATAAGTATTGTTTGGCAAAATTAATGCAACGCATTTGCATTATTTACTTTCTTCCATGTGTTTTGCAGTTGCTTCAAGGGTTTGATAGAATTCCTCCCCATATTTTCGTATAATTGAATCTTTTAAGAAAATATAAACGGGCACTTTTAATTTTTTCCCCAATTTGCAAGCAGCTGCACACAGGTCTTCACGTGGTTCATAGTTTACATAATCTGTTTTTTTGTCCTTGCTTTGTTTTATTCTTATAGGGAAAAGGTGACAGCTTAATGGTTTTCTCCATTTTATTTTATCATCATTGTATGCCTGTTCTATTGCACACTTTATTATACCTTGATTATCTCTGAATCCATATGCGCATATTTTGCCTTTCAATGTGGGTGTAACCCATCCAAATTCCTGATCGTAAATGTATTTGCCAACTTTTGTAATTTCCTTTCTGCCTTCTTCCGTCATATATTCTTTTATAATGTCGTAGGCATTTATTAGTTCATTTAGCTCTTCGGTCTCCATAGGTGCGCCTGCATCGCCATCTTCACAACAGCCACCTTTGCATTTAGTTAGGTCACAAACAAATTGTTCACTTACTACCTCATCACTTATAAGCACATTATCTATCGCTA
The DNA here is from genome assembly GCA_031373555.1 of Segetibacter sp. GTDB lineage: Bacteria > Bacteroidota > Bacteroidia > Chitinophagales > Chitinophagaceae > Segetibacter. The sequence continues at coordinate 15,097 of JANMMU010000025.1, forward strand.
TCATTTCTGTTTTTATTTATCGAACAATTGTTTCAACATTTCGTCAGGTAAAAAAATAATTAACAATTAATCGTTTACTATTGTTGTTTCCATTTAAAGGTATTGATTATATGCTTTACATCCTCAATCATAAAATGGTTTACAATAGCCAGTGAATCTTCATTGGGTGTGGCATCAAAGTAAAGGGCCCCACTTAAAAAATGTTTGGTAGTATCTGTTAGAAAAAATTGATTAGCTGTAGCAACTTCGCCACCTACCCTGAAAAATACTCCATGAATACCATTCTTGGTATTAATGATTGAGTCATCTATACTGTATGCCTTTATTGTGTGCTTGTTTGTAAGGGTAAAGGCATCATTAACCAATTTATCAAATTTGTTTTTACCAATTTCTTTATAACTAACATATATGCGTCCATTAAACTGTGGGAAATCAATGTTAATCCACCATGGGTTTTCTGTTGCTTCGCCAAAGAAACTGCTGTCTTTTAGTACGTTAGCATAAACGGGATATTCAAATGAATAAGGATAGCCGGGTTGGTCAAAAAGTTTGTATTCTTTTTGTGGGAAATGAATTTGAAAGTAACCCCGCCTTTTGGGTGTATAGTCGCTATTGCATGATGAAAACACTACAAGGCCAATAGAAGCAATGCATAAAAAAAATGTCCACCATTTTTTAAATAAACTTTTCATGTTAGCAAAACTACATTACTCCTTGTCTTGTGGCTTTATTGTTACTTTTATTTTTTGTAAACGGTTTTTTTCTATTTCCAACACAGTAAATTCAAAATCTCCGCTTGATATTATTTCATTTGTTAACGGTATCTCTCCTGCCAGTTCAAGCACCAGACCAGCTAAGGATTCACTTTCACCCTTTATTTCATCAAATGTTTCAAACGGCAGTTCCATTGCTTTGCAAACATCGTTTATCATGGTTTTACCTTCAAATACATAATTAAAATCATCCAGTTTATTATGTAAAATATCTTCTTCGTCAAATTCATCTTTAATATCGCCTATTATTTCCTCCATGATATCTTCCAGGGTTACTATACCACTTGTGCCCCCAAATTCATCTACTACTATCGCAAAATGAATTCGTTTTTTCTGAAATTCCTGAAGCAGATCTTCTATCATTTTTTGTTCGTGTACAAAGTAGCCCGGCCGCATAAGGCTATGCCAGTCAAACCCATCAGGGTTATCTATGTAGGGAAGCAGATCTTTGGTATGAATCATACCTTCAATGGTATCAAGGTCTTCTTTATAAACGGGTAGCCGGCTATAATGCAGCTCTTCTACTAATTTTACTACCTCGTTAAAGGTAGCGTTGTACTCTATGCCGTTAACATCTAACCGGGCCTTCATAATCTGCTTCACTGTTATGTTGCTGAATTTGACTATGCCCTTTAAAATGTTTTTTTCTTTTAGGGATGCCTCGTTATCTGTAGTAATATCTATTGCATGGTCCAGTTCTTCAAGGCTGTAGGCACTGCTGTTTTTTTTCGCCATTTTCTTTTCAATAAAATCAGAACTCTTTACCAGTCGTTTGCTTAAACCTTTGAAGATATATGAGATAGCGTCAACCAATACCCCTGCATCATTTGCAAATCTTATATTGTTTTGGGTTGCCATTACTTTGGGCATCACTTCCCCAAACAAAACAAGTAAAAATGTTACTGATAAAACTTTGATGAGAAATTCTAACCACCAATATTGATTGATTGTTAATATGGCATCAATTAAAAAGTTGCTAATGATAATAATAGCAATATTTACAAAACTGTTCGCTATGAGTAAGGAGGCAAGTAAGGTTTTAGGATCCTCCATTAATTTTACAATACGCTTATAACCCGGCTGCTGCTTGGTTTTAAGCATATTAATATCCTTGTAAGAAAGAGAAAAATAGGCAACTTCGGATCCAGATACAAAAAACGATACTGTTAAAAGTATCACCAATAAAATTATTAAAAATGTAATTGCCTGTGTTGTTAGTGCAGGTGAGGCTAATAAAAAATTAGTAACAACCGAATGATAATCCAAAGCAATCAGGGTTTGGTGAACAATAAGAAGGGTAAAAATTATACCATCACTACTTTATACAAATGTCAGTGCAATATTGTTAGAAGGGCAAATCACCATGTGCCTCTCCAATAGGAGGGGTATCTGATTTGCCATTTTCAGGTGCTTTCAGGTTATCGGGGCTATGACTAAACGGTTCGGCATGAATATCGTTTTCATCATGATCTGTAAGGGTTTGATATACATGTCCATCACCTCTTTTATCAAGCATAATCAGGTTATCGCCAACCACCTCTGTAGCAAACTTTTTATTGCCTTCCTTATCTTCCCAGCTACGGGTTTTCAGGCGTCCCTCTATATATACAAGGCTGCCTTTGTGCAGGTATTTTTGAGCCAGATCTGCCAGTCCTCTCCACAAAACAACTGTGTGCCATTCCGTTTGAGAAACCAGTTTGCCTGATCTGTCTTTATAGGTTTCAGTTGTTGCAAGACTAAACTTGGCTACACCAATATTGCCTTCAAGATATTGTACATCAGGATCTTTGCCAAGATTTCCAATTAATATTACACGGTTAACGCCTCTCATGTTTTTATTCGATTTAAAGAATTGGCTGTACGATTATTAGTCGTTTAAAAGTAACTACTTTTTCTTATAATCAAGTGTTTTATGAAAAAAATATACGATAAAAGATAAAAATATTTTTATAATTCATGTATAATTTAAGCGCAATTATAAATTTATCTAATCACAATTTAACTTTTGTAAATTCATCCAGCAGATATTGATTAATTAATTTGGGGAATGATAATTTCTGAATGGTAGTAGTATTATAAGCAGTAAAATATTGTAAAGAATCGGGCAATGATGATAATTTTATAACTATAAATTTAGCTTCTAAAGTTTGGTGTGTAAGTTGCTGAAAATAGTTTTTAGACACTTGCAGTAGTTCATATTTTGAAACTCCCATTTGCTCACTTAACCATGTTTGTATCTCGTCACCCTTCCATTTTGGTAAATTGACTGACTCATAGAGATAAAATTCGAAGAGGTTTTTCCAAATATCTTTTTCAGCTCTTTCTTTTACTAGCAATTTTTTATCACAACTAAAAATGAAATAGGTAAAGTATCTTTTTTTCTTTATTAACCTTTTCTTATTTATTGGTAAAATATTTACCAAACCTTGTTTGTAAGCTTCGCATTGTATTTGTAAAATACACTCATTGCATTTGGGAACTTGTGGTGTACAAACTGTTGCCCCAAAATCCATGATAGCCTGATTAAATGCTCCCGGCTCATCTTTAGATAAAAGACTATTTGCCAGCAATGTAAAATGTTTAACTCCGGTAGGCGAATCAATAGGTATTCTTTCACAAAAAAATCTTGAGAGTACCCTATATACATTTCCATCTACAACGGCGTGTGGTAAATCATAAGCAAATGAAGCTATTGCAGCAGCAGTATAAGGACCAATTCCTTTTAATTTAATTAACCCCTCATAAGTATCAGGAAATATACCTTTCAGATTATAATAAATTTCCTTAGCTGTGGAATGGAGATTTCTTGCCCGTGAATAATAGCCTAATCCTTCCCATATTTTAATAACTGTATTTATATTTGCTTGTGCCAGCGATTTCAGTGTTGGAAACTTTTTAATAAATTGTAAATAATAACTTTTTCCCTGTTCAACACGGGTTTGTTGTAGTATTATTTCGCTAATCCATATTTTATATATATTTTTTTCACCTGTCCATGGCATGATTCTTTTGTTATAATGTCTATGCCATTTTAGCAAATGTTCGCTAAAAAATACATAATCTTTATTTATATTCATAATTTTAAATTAAATTTAGCCTTATAATATATTTTCATTGCAGGTATTTTCGTTAATTTCGAAATGAATAGGTATTGATATACAATTCAAATTTAAATATTAATAATGTTAGGCAATAAATATATAGAATTAATTAAATTAAAATGACATTTAAATTCTATCATTTTACATAGTTTTGCATAATAAATAAAACAATAATCCATGAGAAAATCTGATCTTATTAATCAAATCGCAGACAAAACCGGCATTCCAAAAGTAGATGTATTAGTAACACTAGAAACATTGTTTAAAGAAGTTAAAGACAGTCTCTCTCTAGGTGAAAATATTTATATACGAGGTTTTGGTAGCTTTATTACTAAAAAAAGAGCTGCTAAAATAGGCCGTAACATAAAAAGAAATGTTGCTGTAGAAATTCCGGAACATTTTATTCCGGCATTCAAACCCGCTAAAGAATTTGTAAGTGAGGTAAAAAGTAAACGTACAACCGAGAGTAAATAAAGCTACCCTGAAAATACTAAATTTAAAATAGATTTATATTTTAAGATACTTTTGCCGCAACTAATCAGAGTAAAGTGAAAAAGCAACAACTTATACTGGTCAGTTGCGGCTTTTTATTGTTAATAACCTTGTTTTTTTTTGGACGAAGAACTTCAAATAAAAAAACAGAAGTAACAGCTGCAAAGCCGGCAACTGAAAGAGTAATTGAATCAGAAAAACTAATAGCCCATGCTAAGGAAAAGCTAAGTATTTCTCAGCTTCAACGATTGACCTCACTTGAAAACAGTGTAAAAAGAGGTGATATTAAAGGTCAACAAATTAAAGTTTATAACGAGCTTGCCAGTTATTGGGGTGACAGTATAAAGCTGTTTGAACCCTACGCATATTACACCGCAGAAGCAGCGAAGTTGGTAAATTCTGAAAAAACCCTCACATTTGCAGCCCATTTGTTTTTGACCAATCTAAAGACAGAGCCTGATCCGGCTATGCAAAATTGGTTGGCGACAAATGCAAAAGATCTTTTTAGCAGAGCATTAATACTTAATCCTACGAACGATAGCAGCAAAATTGGTTTAGGTGCATGTTACATTTTTGGTCATTTATCAGACAACCCCATGGAGGGTATTGCCAAAATAAGAGAAGTTGTACAACGCGACTCTAACAATATGTATGGTCAATTTATACTAGGATTG
>JANMMU010000069.1:0-1894 GCA_031373555.1 Segetibacter sp.
CCCGCCTCCTTCAATTTTTTCTCTGTTTCTTTTTTTATAGAACGGCTGCCAAAATCATCGTATATAAACCGAACTTCCACACCTTCTTTTGATTTTTGAATTAGAAGGTCAATCATTTGTGTGCCGATGTCATCAAGTTCAAAGATGTAATACTCCAGGTGTATGTGGTGCTTCGCATTAGCAATAGCCTCTAGCAATTCTGGAAATTTTTCTTCGCCATTTTTCAATAGTTTAATTGAATTGTTTTTTGTGAGTGGGCTGCCAAGGTCTCTTACTAACATGGCTTCAAGTTCGGAGTGTTGCTGCACAGATTTATCTTTGTACGGAACGGCTGCTTCATTATAACAGACAATATCTTTCTTTATCTGCTGAAGTATTTCTTCATCGGCTACTGATTTTTTGTTGTAGCGTCTTTTTGTCCAATAGTTAATGCCGAAGAGAAGATAAAAACCAATTCCTATTGCAGGGATGAATACTGCAAAGAGCAGATAAGCAAGTGCTTTATTAGTATGCTTGGTTACAGAAATAATGTGGATACATACTACCAGTAGCAGAGCAATATAAATGATGATAGCAAGAGTTGCCCAATTCATAAATAAAAATATTATGTATTTTCTGCCTGTTGCAGCAACTCCTCTTTTTCTAGTTCCACAGGGTCTACAAACTCATTCATATAAATTTTGAACAGTACAATAATATAGTTAACGAGCAATGGCCCAAAGATCAAACCTATAAATCCAAAAAGCCCTAATCCTATCAAAACACCCAGCACGGTAATAACAGGATGTACATCACCCAATCTTTTCATAATTGTAATACGAGAAATATAATCAACATTACCAGTTATTATAATACTATACAATGCTAAGCCGATGGCCATACCAGAATTGCCGGTGGTATAAGTATAAATAACAAGTGGTATCCAGACAATCATTGTTCCTACTACCGGAAAAAATGCAAATATGCCGGTAAGAAAACCCCATAAAGCCCATTCTTGTACACCAAAAATAAAATAGCCCAGAGTGGCCGTCAACCCCTGAATAATAGAAATGAGTGGAATACTGAGTGCATTAGCCCTTACTAATTTTTTTGTTTCAGACGCCAGCATGGTGGTATTGGTATCTTTTAATGGAATGATGCGGAACAATGTCATTTCCATTTCACGGCCATAGTACAACATGTAGTAAAGAAAAAACAGCATGATAATCAGGTTGGTGAGCAGGTTAGCCGTGCTATTTAATAGGGAGGGAATAAAGGCCGTTAATTTATTTAGAGAATCGGAAAGTGATTTTTCAGATGTTATTTCAATACCAGTTTTTTCTTGTACCTGCACTACTGCCTGTTTTATACTGGTAATAGTTGCAGTAGGATCGCTTAAGAAATTATTTATTTTAGGACTGATGAGAGTAACGGCCAGAAAAATTGGTATGCCTAATAACAGAAGATAATAAAGAAGAAATAAACCTGCTGCCCTGCCTTTCTTCCACTTCTTTTTATAGACCAATTGAAAATAACTTGCCCGGCTTAAAATATACAATGTTACCGCCCCGAGTAATCCCGGCATACAGAAAAACAATTCCTTAATTGCCACCCAGATAAGTAATATCAATGCAGCTAAAAGTAGTATCTGTTTGATGCGGTTATTAAAAGTAATATTCATCAGTAATTGTTTTGGGCAGAGATAGTATTTGCTGTGTAAAGATGGAATTATTTTTCATAACAAAAGAGCCAGATCTTCCGACCCGGCTCCTTCATAGGTTTTAATCAATTTTTACCAACGTCTAACCTGTTGATAAAAAAATAGGTTGTCAGCCCGGGGTTACTAAAGACTATCAGGACAATAGTTTAATTACGTTACCAACTTCAGTTTGCCCAGGCTAACAATATTTTACTG
>JANMMU010000098.1:0-11585 GCA_031373555.1 Segetibacter sp.
GATACTTTTCAATGGGAAGGTTTCAAATTTGAAATTATTGACATGGACGGCAACAGGATAGACAAGGTATTGCTCACAATTCCTGAAGATGATTATTAAATCTTATGGGCAAAACTTTAGTCTGATTAATAATTTCAGACGTCTATGAAAGTACCTTTTAAACGACTAAAGTCGAATAGGTTTTTAGGTAAGTACCATTTTAATCTTCCCAATTCAAAGCTCCCTTTTTGATGATATAATAAAAACCTGAGAGGAAGAAAGCAACAAAAAGCCCTAATTCTGCAAAACCGGCCCAGCCCAAATCTCTGAAATTAACTGCATAAGGGTAAAAGAAAATAACTTCTACATCAAATAATACAAATAGAATTGCTACCAAGAAATATTTGACGGCCATAGGCTGACGGGCATTTCCTACTGACTCAATACCGCTTTCAAAGTTTTCAAGCTTGTCAGAAGTATTTCTTTTTGGACCAATAAAATGGGTTAATCCCATCATGACCCCTACAAAAAGTATAGCAAAAATAAACTGCAACCCAATGGGTAGGTAATTGGTGGCGGCACCCGATTCAACAACTGCATCTAAAAGAAACATGAATTATAATTTTCGGTGTAAAAATAAGGACAATGACTAATTGATTAAAATAAAAAAACTCCCTGCGTAAGAATACAGGGAGCTTTAAATCTTAACTGGTTCAACTACTTTCCTTTTTTAGCAGGAGTTGTTGCCTTTTTAGGGGTACTTCCACCACCTTTTACAGCTTTCTCTAAAACGCGTTTGGCACTTGTAGCAAATGCATTGGCCGGATCAATGGCCAGTATTCTATTTACTAAATCCAATGCCATTCCATAATCCTTTAGTTTGTCAGCAGCTACTGATGCCATTGTGGTATATTGGCTTACAATTTTAGCCGCATTGCCTGTAGCATCTTTTTTGGTCATAAAGTCAATATACTGTTGCATAGCGGGGAAAGCCCCAACAATAGTAGAATCTGCCGCTTTAGCACCACGAATTTTTAATGTATAACCATAATCCTGTTCAGGATATTTTAGGATATACGCATTTGCCATTGTATCAGCCAATGCAAAATTACCCGTAAGAATAGCTGCATCAGCCATATTATAGATGTCAATGTTATTTGGGTTAGGATTCATTGCATAACTCTTCTTTAGCCACTCTAACCTATCAGCCATTTTGCCTGACTTTCTGTACAGCATAGCAATTGTATCTATGTATTGCTTTCTGTTAGCACTAACTGTATCAAAATCTAAAGCTCTTTTCAAATAGCTGATTGCTGCTTCTTCGCCACCTGTTGATTTTTTTAGAATAGTGGCTGCAAATAAATAATCAGCAGGTTGAATTTTATCAGGTGCAGCAGTAGTCATATAAGATTGTATGTTAGATTTTGCCTGCACACTATCTCCTAAGCGGTCATAGTTATAAGCATACAATACTTTTAAACGTGGAAAACTTTTACATGCCCCGTTCTCCATTGCCCTTGTCTTATCAAGCGATTCCTGGTATTTACCTGAACGGAACAAATAATCGGCATACAAAAATTCAGTGTTACAATCCTGATCTGAATTGGCTACATATTTCTGTAAATAATCACCTGCTTTATTTACATCACGGTTAGAGTAGTAGTCATACAGTTCTAGATATGCTGGTGCAAAACCTGAGTTTGCAGTAATTGCATTATTGTAATACTCAAGAAATTTTTCTCTGTTACCCTGGCTTTGAAACAACTTACCTAATCTAAAGTTTGCCTTTGCATTTTTAGGATCTACACGTAAAGCATTGGTATAAGCCTCATAGGCATTTGTTCCATCGTTTATTTTAATATAGTTAATCCCCAAATTGATTAAAATATCTGCATTTGTAGGATCAAGTTCTGTTGCCTTTTTTAATTTTTCAATTGCATAAACAGGATCTCCGATAGTTGCACCACCATCAGCGTTTGCGCGGCCTATAGCATTGAGTATAGCAGGGTTTTCTTTCTTTTTGCTCATACTGGTTGATATAGCAACATCAAACCTTTGACGGGCATCAGCCTTGTTACCCTCAAGTAGGGCTATATGACCCATGCCCACAACAACTAATGGATCAGTGACGCCACCATTCAACGCATCCTGATACACTTTCTTTGCACCGGCAATATCGTCGGCTGCTAAATGCGCCTGACCCAACCAATATATAGCTTCTGGATTTTTACTATTAGCAGACAATAATTTTTCCAACGTTTGTTTGGCAGAGGCAATACGTCCATTGTTTAAACTAATTCTTGCTTCATCAACAGATTGTGCAAACAGCAATTGGCCCGTAAGCAAAACTGCTAAAAACAAGGTGGTAAGTTTCTTCATTGTTGTTTCGTTTTTTAAAAATTTTTATTCTTATTGTGTAATTTTTGTGCGTCGCATATCAAAATTAATTTTTACGGTAACCAGCGAAGCCCTTCTAAAAATCAGCTGCCCACGCTCTGTACTTAAAAACTGAATTAACCGCGAACCCATACCTGCATAATTTTCTTTGAGTACATAATACAATCCACGTACCAAAGGATATTGGTCAAATGTTATTGTTTGTTGCGAAGGCTTGGCAAACATTCCTTTTTCGCAATTTTTTGGGCATTCAACCATAGCTAACTTTACGCTTTTCAATAGCTTCTCCTGTGCTTCTGTTTGCGGATTGGTCATCCAGCTAATGCCAACAAACCCAATTGCCCCCGGCGTAGTGGCTATGTATTTAACCAAATCTTCACTATTTTTTGCACCGGTCACATTTTTCCCAAAACTTCCACCCTTCAGCAAACTATCTTTTAAATACCTGACAGTACTTGTAGCAGTATTGCCATCTATAGCCACAGGAGTTTCTGTTTTTTTACCGTTTAAAAAACTTTTTAACTCTTGTAAGGTAAATGCCGAATCTTTGTTACTCGTATTAATGATAACCGCAACAGCATCTTTGGCCAGCTTTGCAAACTCCGGTTTAAACCCAATTTTACTATTGTAAAAAGCTGTTTCTTCCCGATTAAGCCCCCTACTGACAATGACGATTTTTGTGCTGTCTTCCTGCAAATCCCTAAGACAAGCGGCCTCCGGTTTATATTGTGCAACTACACTTACATCAGGATAAGCAAATTCAAAAACCTTCAGTTGTTCCTTCATCACGGGCTCAAAACTTTCGTCAATGCTTATTCTTATCGTTTTTTCTATAATTGAATCCTTTGCAATTTGTTGTGAATCTCTATTGTTACAAGAAACAAAGACAACTAAAATAAAAAGAAAAATGCTCCAGGTTTTCATAATTTAAAAATAATCTTTTCGGTAGCCACGATAGAGCCTCCAAAAACCATATACCAAACAAATGCTTCCAAAAATGTACCTGAAAGATTTATCAAAATTGACCATTTCAAACCCCATTTTTTCTGCAAAAAACAAAAATGCTGCTGCTGCAATATACAACACACCCATAGTATAATCCAGTAGGGAGCGCATAGTTGAAAAATTCCTGGTTCTTTTTTCTTTAAATCCGTTTTCCATATTATTTATCCTTTCGGAAATATTGGGCAATATAAATACAATTTCAAACAATTTAGCACAATCCAAAATAGAAGCTACAATGAATGCAGAAAGGATTTTATCCTACTTTTCCCGAAGCAAAGTATTCGTTATTTAAAATCGGTTGTAATAAAAAATATATTTTAATGACCATTTACTCTTTGCCCTGAAATGTAATTGGCAATGTAAGGTAAACAGGTACTGCAATTCCATTCTGTAATCCGGGCTTCCATTGTGGCATTTTACTGATTACTTTCAGCACATCTGCATCATAGCGGCTTGCTTTATCTATGATTTCAAGACGGTTAATTTGCCCATTAGTTTCTACCACAAATTTAGCATGAACCACCACCTTCTCCCCCTCTTCAAGGTCTTCTACTTCTTTCAGGTTTCGGAGCAAATACTTTGTTAAACCCTCAATACCTCCGGGAAATTCAGGCATAAATTCTGCTTTTTCAAAAGGTTCTGTAACATCTTTTACTACAGGAGGTTGTGGTGGTGCAACAGTTCCTGTATCTAACCCAATACTACCATGCTGTGTGTGATTATCTGTATCACTTACGCCTGTTACATTTACAAGACCTATTTGTGCTTTTTCGAGGTCTTTGTTGTTATTGATACGTTTGTCGGCCTGTTCATCAGGAACTATTATGTATGTAGGATTGGCAACCTGATTTACTTTTTGTTTAGCAGAAATTTGTTTTTGATCAACTGCCTTAGGTTTGTCTTTTTTTTCAATACCAGAAAGTATTAATTCAATTACTTCAGGTGGCGAAATCCTAGCAGCACTTTTAAAAAAAGTTGCTTGCAAATACAATGTGAAGCTAAAAAGAATAGCTACCCCAAAGGTTATTAAGATCGCTTTTGATAGCCTGTAATTGTATTGGCTTCGCAAAATATATGCCCCATAATCTTTGTTGCGGTTATCAAAAATGATATCCAACAAATCAGTTTTCATTATTATTTCGGGTTTCATAACAACGGTTTTTTGTTTGTAAAAAATGGTTGATTAAAAAACCCTGCGCAGGGTGTTGAATAATAAGATGAAATTATAAGTGAGATTCCATAAAGTTAATTTGATAAAGTGATAAAGTGATAATGTGATAATATGAAAATGAGATAATGAGATAATGTGAAAATGGCTCAATATGTAAAATTTAGTAATTATTGATTAGGTACTAAGTCATTGAGCAATTGAGGAATTGAGTCATTGAGGCATTAAACAATTAACCCATTAACTTTACTATATGAAAATCTTAATGGTATGCCTTGGCAACATTTGCCGAAGTCCATTGGCGGAAGGCATTTTAAGACATAAAGCAACTAAAGCAGGTTTAAATTGGCTAATTGATAGTGCAGGAACTGCTGCACACAATCCCGGCTGTTCGCCACACTTTCTTTCACAACAAGTGGCAAGGATAAACGACGTAGAAATAGGGAAGCAAAAATGCAGACAATTACTTAAAAATGATATAGAACGTTTCGACAAAATTTATGTAATGGATGAAGAAAATTATTATGACGTAAAACAAATTGCCGGTAATAAATGGGATGCTGCAAAAGTTGATTATTTAATCAATGAAATTTACCCCGGAGAAAACAGGGATATTTTTGACCCCTGGTATGGTGGTGTGGATGGGTTTCACAAGGTATATGATTTAATAGATGAGGCCTGTGAGGCTATTTTGAGAAAAAACATGAATCATTCCTGATTTATTCTAAAGTCCCTTTTCAAACTATTCTTTGTAGTCTTTACATTCGTTGTTTTCTTTGCGTGAAATAATTCATTAGGATGAAACCTTCATTACCCCAGGGCACAAGAGATTTTTCAGCAGCGGTTGTTCGTAAACGCAATTATATATTCAACACCATCCGCAATGTCTTTGAATTATATGGTTTTCAACCTTTGGAAACTCCTGCCATGGAGAACATAGAAACGCTTATGGGCAAATATGGAGAAGAAGGCGATAAGCTTATTTTCAAAGTTTTAAACAATGGTCTTGACAATCCTGCAAAACATGAACAGGCCAAAATGGATTTTGAAAAAATTCTGCAAGGAAAAAATACAAAAAGTATTACTGAAAGAGCCTTGCGTTATGATCTTACAATCCCTTTTGCAAGATATGTAGCTATGAATTTTGGGCAGTTAACCCTGCCTTTCAAACGCTACCAAATACAACCTGTTTGGCGTGCCGATCGTCCGCAACGTGGCCGCTACCGGGAGTTTTACCAATGCGATGCTGATGTGGTCGGCAGCAACAGTTTGATAAACGAAGTGGAACTTGCAAATATTTATACCACGGTATTTAAGCAACTCGGAATTGATATTGAAATAAGGATCAACAGCCGGAAAATATTGACTGCACTTGCTGAACTCTGTGGCGGTGCTGACCGCATGATTGATATTACTATTGCAATAGACAAGCTGGATAAAATTGGTTTAGACAAGGTAAAAGAAGAATTGCAGCAACGGGGATTGACCAATGAACAAATCACCATCATTGAAAAATATTTAAGCATTGAAGGAGATGCAGCACAAAAGATTACTGCTTTAAATAACCTTGTCGGTCATTTAGAAAATGGCAAAATGGGCATTGCTGAAATTGAATTCCTGCTCAACTTCTCACTACTTGCTACTCACAACTCACTACTCACCCCTGACTTCACCCTTGCCCGTGGCCTCAACTACTATACAGGAATCATTTACGAAGTAAAAGCCCTCAACATACAAATGGGCAGCATAGGCGGGGGTGGTCGATATGATGATTTAACGGGACTTTTTGGCGTTCCCAATGTTCCCGGTGTAGGTATCAGCTTTGGTGTTGACAGAATTTATGATGTTATGGAAGAACTTCAGCTTTTCCCCACCGAATTGCAAAGCAGTACCAACGTTCTATTTTTTAATTTGGGAGAAAATGAAAGCCGCAAGGCTTACGAACTCATGCAGGAATTAAGAGATAAAGGCATTTCAGCAGAAATGTACCATGAAAATGTGAAGCTGGACAAGCAATTCAAATATGCTGAAAAGAAAGGGATAGGCCATCTAATTATTCTTGGCAGCAAAGAAATGGAGGAGGGTATTTGTACACTCAAAAATCTGACAACAGGTGTGCAGCAAAGTATTGAGTGGGGTGGATTTGCTGATAGTATTTGCGAATTATTGCAATAGTTTGGCCAGGTTTTTTGCGGAAATCTGAAATAATAGCTTCACAATATTTAGAAAATTGTTGAGTCAATTTATTTCCAACAAAATTAGCTTTTCATAAAAAACTCTTTGATCCGTTTGTGTTCTTCCGCACTGAAATCATCCTTATAAACAGTTTCAATAAATGCTATTTTCAATAATTTTTCATCAGTTGATTGAAGTTTCTTTTTTAACAAATTCATGGTCTGCTGATAACTAAAATCAGATAAACAACTCATTACATTTCGCCTTTCAATTAAAGGCAAAGATTTAATGATCTCCGCCTGCATCCTAACAATGTGAGCAGGAGTATCAACGGGTAAATGATCATATGCGTCATTATTCATTATCTAATAAATTATAGGTTTTAAGTTTCATTTGTGTGACCCATTTTTTTATGTAGCTTAAGTCGGGCTTATTTGAAACGAGTAAATTTTTTATATCGTTGTGTTGCCGCTCACTATATAAATCCTGTATCCACCTAATTTTCGCAATTATTAAATCTTCTAAAGAAATTACAAATATTGGATCCCCAAAATCACTTAGAGCTACTTTATTATTAAAAGCCTGTATGCTATATTCATCACTTTTAACCAAAATGAAATCAATCTTGTATCCTCCATTGTTACTTATAATATTAAAAATACCTCTTTTTTTGATTTCCTCTATCGCAGCAGGCTTATACAAATAATCACCTTTGAATGCGATTTCTAAATTATTTAAATCTGACAAACTTAAATGCACTACAATATCTATGTCATATGTACTCCTGCTTATTGTGTAAAAACCCATAGCAAGACTACCTGATAACATGTATTGAACGTTAATGTTTTCTAATTTTTTTATTACATCATAAAGGTTATCTATCATCATTTGTCAAACTTAGTTTTTATCACATTATCAACAATATTACCAATTTACTTATCATTTATCTTTCTCAAAACTTTAAATTTATTCATAAAGGATAAAATCTTTGCTTAGCTTACCTTTGCACCATGAAATCGGGTAAGAATATACGTCAGCTTAGTTTAGATGAACTAACGCTCTATTTTGAGCAAATGGGAGAAAAAAAGTTCAGGGCTAAGCAAGTGTACGAATGGCTTTGGCTAAAACATGCGCACACTTTTGATGCTATGACCAACCTTAGCAAGGAGTTAAGGGTAAAGCTGGGAGAGCATTTCACCCTGCCGGCCTTGCAGATAGAATCAACCCAATACAGTGAAGACGGCACGGTAAAAAGCCGTTTTAAAACTTCAGACGGTCATTTTGTAGAAGGCGTTTTAATACCTACAGATGAGCGGCAAACCGCCTGTGTTTCTTCTCAAATTGGTTGCAGTCTTAGCTGCAAATTTTGCGCAACCGGCTATATGGATCGCAAACGCAACCTTGATTTTGACGAAATTTATGATGAAGCGGTGCTTATAAACCAACAGGCCAACAGGGTGTATGATAAAAAGCTGACCAATATAGTTTTCATGGGTATGGGTGAACCATTACTCAACTATAAAAATGTATTAAGGGCAATAGAAAAAATTACCTCTGCTGACGGATTAGGCATGAGTGCAAGACGCATTACAGTTTCCACTGCAGGAGTTGCCAAAATGATCAAACAATTGGGCGACGACAAGGTACGATTCAACCTTGCCCTAAGTCTGCATGCCGCCAATGATACCAAACGCAACGAGATAATGCCCATCAACGAAACCAATAATATACAGGCATTGATAGAGGCGCTAAATTACTTTTATAAAGAAACCGGCAACCAAATTACGTTTGAATACATTCTTTTCAAAGATTTCAACGACAGTTTAAGAGATGCAGACGAACTCATAAAAATTTACCGTCAGGTACCTGCAGATTTGGTCAATATTATTGAATACAACCCAATAGATGCAGCCCGGTTTATGAACCCCGACGAAGAAACAACCGAAAAGTTTATGAACCATTTGTCTAAATCCCGTGTTAATGCAAGGCTGCGCCGTAGTCGTGGCAAAGATATTGATGCTGCATGTGGACAGTTGGCTAATAAAGAATTTATGGTTGAGTAGCCTTAAACAATTGGTTTATTAAGCCAGTATTTTTATTGTTCAGGCATTTGTTCCATGATGACTCATCGTTGTGTCACACGTCTATAGGTTTGTGCTGCCATTTAACTTTTTCTATGTTTTATCAAGCAAAAAATGCGGCATTTTGAATGAAGAAAATAAATAATAATCATAAAATTAACCTGAATCATAACTAACTAACGAATTTTTAATTTATTTTGTAACAATCATATAAAAAAATACAGCCTTGGAAAAAAACTTCAAGTGGTCTGACGAAGCAGAGCCGCACAAAAAAAGAACAAAAGAGATTATTGGAAAACATCCGGAAATAAGGGCACTTATTGGCCGTAATCCTTACACATTTTTGGTCATTTTACTTTGCGTAGGTGTTCAGATAGCAGGTGCAATATTATTGAAAGATGCACCATGGTGGGCAATTTTTGTAGGTGCTTACTTTGTAGGTGCTTTTGCATGTCATACCTTATTTGTTTGTATTCATGAGTGTGCACACAATCTACTTTTCAAAAACCGTACACTTAATACATGGTCGGGCATAATAGCCAATCTGCCACTCGTATTTCCCAGTTCTGTTTCTTTTCAAAAATACCATATCAAGCACCACTCCTTTCAGGGCGTTGAAGAGTTAGATGCGGACATGCCCTTTAAATGGGAAGCAAAACTTATAGACAACTCCATGCTTGGCAAAGCACTATGGTTATTGTTTTATCCTGTCTTTCAACTTTTAAGACCCATCAGATTAAAAAATGAAATCAATGTTTGGGATGGATGGACTGTTGTAAACTGGATCGTTCAAATTGCATTTATGACAGCAGTTGTATATTTTCTTGGTGCCAAAAGCACTGTGTTTTTAATTGCAGGTTTCTTCTTCTCTGTAGGCCTTCATCCCTTAGGTGCCCGTTGGATTCAGGAGCACTATCTGACCCACGGCGATCAGGAAACAAAAAGCTATTATGGACCATTGAATACAGTAAATCTAAACGTAGGATATCATAACGAGCACCACGACTTTCCATCAGTATCGTGGGATAAATTACCTAAGGTGAGAAAAATTGCCGGCAGCTACTATGATACACTTGGTTATCACACTTCCTATACAGGGTTGTTATTCAGATTTTTGTTTGACAAAAACCTTTCTATTTACAGCCGTGTAGCACGTGCCAACAGAGGTAAAGAAAAAGTGACAAAAGAAGCCGTAATACCTGCTGTAAAAATGGTAGAAATGATGGACTAGTCCCTTATTAATCTTCAAAATAAAAGAGTTGCTGTTGAAAAATGGCAACTTTTTTTTATTATAACTCACTTTGTGGAACGAATTTTTAAAGTTTGATCAAACGCTTGATGAATTGAAAAATTAATAGCATTTGAAATATTACTGTTAAGAAATTATAAATTTTTCAGTAGTTATTTGTACTTTGTACCAAATTATTCGAATGCTTGAGCCATGGAGAACAGGTATCGTAACCAAAATAATTAATGAAACCGCACAAACCCGCCGTTTCTGGATACAAATTCCGGAATTGGAGCGGTTTGATTTTGCACCCGGTCAATTCATTACACTTGACCTACCCATTCACGAAAGAAAGAATAAACGATGGCGCAGCTATAGCATTTCATCGTGGCCCGATGGTACCAATACTGTAGAACTGGTAATTGTATTGTTAGAAGGTGGACTTGGAACAACTTATTTATTTAATGAAATAACAGTAGGTTCTGAACTAACACTAAGAGGCCCACAAGGCGTTTTTACACTACCTGAATCTATAGACAGAGATTTATTTCTGATTTGCACGGGCACGGGTATTGCACCTTTCCGGTCTATGATTCATTACATAAACATGCACAACATTCCTCATCAGGACATACATTTGGTTTTTGGTTGTCGCAAATTTGGTGATGCGTTGTATGCAGATGAATTAAAGGAAATGATGCGCAAAGAGCCAAAATTTTTCTTTCATACCTGTTACTCAAGGGAGGAAGAAGAAAATCTGGAGCACCTGGTACGTATAGGTTATGTACATCAGGTATTTGAAGAAATTTTGGGTAAAAATAAAGTGCCTTCTTATTTCTACCTTTGTGGCTGGAAAAATATGATTGACGAAGCCAAACAAAGAATAATGGCAATGGGTTACGATAGAAAAGACATTCACTTAGAATTATATGGTTGATTAAGAAATGAAGAATAAGAAACTAAAAGGATTCCTACATTCTATTGCTGGGTTGTTTGTATTATACCATGGATTTGAAAGCTTCGAAAAAGGAAAGCTTTTGCCTGCATTTGCATATATAGGATTTGCAATCATTTGCATATTAGTAGCGGCTATGCACAAATCCATAACAAGGCGGTTTTTGCAAGCTGACACTGCTTTTTATTTGCTAGAGGCACTTACTATATTATATTCGGCCTGGCATTACAAATGGCTTAATAATAACCCGGCTTATTATATATTTGGTATTACAGGCATCGCCTTTTTGGTATTTACGATTATGAGTATAAATACCGGCGACTCCCGAAGCAGTAGTTCCAAATCAAGAAGAAAAAGAAGGCGACATAAACCGAGTTCCCAAATAACCCCGGATTTGGAGAAAAGCAATATTGAAAACAAAGGTTCTGTTTACTAACTTCTCTGATAAAGACCTATCCTAAGTGTTGCATTATAAGATTTTGTAACTATTCACTCCCCAAAATTCAATTTTTCGGGTATTTTTTATAAAACCTGGAAGTTGTGCACATTTTTTTGATGGCTTTTGTAAGATCTGATTTTTATGCACTTTTTTGCTTC
>JANMMU010000110.1:0-35839 GCA_031373555.1 Segetibacter sp.
CAAAATTTATATATTGTAGTCGAATTAATTTAATTTTTAAAAATTATTAATTTCATACGTTTTATTCTTTTTTTTTTAAAAATTTAATTAAAATCTAAATATTGTATCGATTTGTATTTATTTTTTAAATAATTTTACAAAAATAGGCTTAAAACCTATTTTAGGCATATTTTTTACTAATGAAAATCATTGCCCTCCACTATATTAAATTTCCTTTAATTATTCTCCAAACAATTCCCTATCGTCTGCACTTTTACAAATAGATACTGAACGTTCAAGAGGCAATCTCGCATTTCAAAACACTACTCCCTACAATTATTTCACCAACAAGCCCTAATTTCATCCCCTAAAATTAATCAATAATAACCTGTTATGACCAACATAAAACAAGCATTTCTCAACTGCCTGAATGATGTGAAAGGCAGCGGCAAATTTGTAACTACTCGTTCAGCTCCATTCCTCTTTCCGGGGTTAGAGATTGCGGGCATTGGCGAGTTAGCTTATCCCATCAACGAGGTGCAGGCGAAGGCTTTGATAGGCGTGGCGCACAAGGCTCCCTTTGGAAGAGGCAGCGAAACTGTTTTGGATAACAAAGTAAGAAGTGTTTGGGAAATCAACGCAGACAAACTAATCTTTCGTGGCAAGCAGTGGGCAGATTTTATGGAGAAAATTTTGACTAAAATAAAGCCTGACCTTGGCGTGGAAGATTATGCCATATCGGCGCAGTTGTACAAAATGCTGGTATACGAAAAGGATGATTTTTTTCTCCGGCACAAGGATTCCGAAAAAGAAAAAGGCATGTTCGGCTCACTCATTATTGCACTTCCTTGCAGGCACGAGGGAGGGGAACTTGTAGTGAGTTTTGATGGCACAACCGAGGTGATCAATTTTGCACAAGACTCCAACGATTATAAAATCAGCTATGCAGCTTTTTATGCTGATTGTGACCACGAATTACTGCCAGTCACTGTTGGCTACAGAGTGTGTTTAGTTTATAATCTTATCCAGGAAAAAGCTGGTAAAAAAATAGAACCAGCCACCGTGCAAACACATGCCCTCCAACTTGCAAACATTCTTGAAGACCAGAAACAATCAGACTTTTCAAAGCCCTGCATTGTTTTGTTAGGCCACCAATACACGCCTGAAAATTTTTCAAATGAATCACTGAAACTAAACGACCGGCACAAGGCGGAAATACTTTTTAGCACAGCGCATAAGCTGGGATTTTATGCAAAGCTGTGCCTGGTTACTTCTTTCAAGTCTGGCTCACCTGCATACGACGGGGGTTACGATGATGACAATGAAGATGCCGAAATGGAAGAGGTGTATGATGAGTCGCTTGAGATTGAATATTGGGCAAATAGTGATGTGCCTGCCATCAGCATAACTTTTCAGGAAGAAGATCTGATAGCTTCCTTTGCTTTGCAAGACGACGAACCTATTGTGAAGGAATCAACAGGCTACATGGGAAACTATGGTCCCGACATCAATCACTGGTATCATTATGGAGCAGTAATAATGTGGTCGCCTGAAACCAATGCACAATTGCTGCCTTTGCAAAATGCCGCTACCCAACTGGAGTGGATCAACTACTTCAATAAAAACTACGGGCAGATAAACAACAACGAAGCGGCCACAATTGAAACGATTTTATCCTCGGGATTAAGCAAAACTCATTCAAGAGAAAAAGCTGACTATAGCCCCGTTGCCGATTGGATTATTAATACAAAAGATGAATCATTTTTCTTGCGGCAACCCGAGCCGTTATGCCAGGATTATTTCAGGAGAATTGATGATGCACATTGGTTAAAACTAATCGCTTTTTTTCCGGCTGAAACAACAGAAAAAATATTTTCGCTGATTACAAGAAATGTTACGCCACCTGTTTTAGGGCACATATTATCTGTGCTGCGTTTGGTTTTAACAAGTGGACAGAACGCTGATTTGATAAAAACACAAATATCAAAGCTGCCTCATTATTTAGGTGAAGTTTCAAAAAATAGGGCTGATGAAAAGCATACTGTAAACAGCAAAATCCTAACAGACTTATTTTACCTGGAAAGCCAAATGCCGCAGGACGAAGTATGGGTAAATAATGTAGCAGAAATCATCAGCGGTTACAACCAACGAAACTACATCAACCATATACTCACACCAGAAATTATTGCTTTGCCAGTAATGACTGCTGTTGCCCGTAAAGCCCTTTTAGTTTGCAAAAAAAATGTTGAATACCGCGTTAATAATCAGCCACAACTTCTACCTGATTGGTCAAGAGAAGTGCCTGTTGTAACCACCGGCGATAAGAAGCAATGGCAGTTGCTAAAAGATTTTTTAGAATCGCCACATCAGCAGGTGTTTGATTACCGGGCAAAGCAAAACGAAAGAACTGAAATGGAGCAGGCCATTAGCCATGTTGTGATTGACCTAAAAATAGAAACCATCAGGAAAGGCTCCCCGCATATTTTGAGGATGACAAAAACACATGCAGCCTATCACCGCCAAATGAAAGATTGGAATGAAGATGTGCTGCTATTGGAAAAAATAAATAAAAAGGCAGCAGGTAGTGCCTGATACCATTTATGGCATCACTATGCAAGAGGCCGGTGTGAGTAAATTGGGCCTGTGGATTTCTGGGGGGGTGGGATAGTCTCGTCATTGCGAACGGAGTGAAGCAATCTGCTGCCAAATTGAAAGGGATGTATTAATTGTGTTTAGTTGAATTTCCTTATGGATGTAACATAAAACTATTTGGTTCTATCCACCTTATATGTTGAACTCCTGCCGGAGTTCTAAACCCCAAACAATATTATTATCGACAACTACTACAAATATTCAACTCCGCTGGAGTTGTGGGTTTGTATAAATACTTTTATTACAGCATAAGGTTTTAATTCTCCGGAGGAGATAAATATTTGTAATAAACTATAGACTCAAATGATTTCGAGAACTCCAGAGGAGTTCAACCAAACAACACCGATTAATGTTGAACTCCTACCGGAGTTCTAAAACGTAAACAATATTATTAGCTACAAATATTCAACTCCGCTGGAGTTGGGTGATTTCACAAATACTTTTAGTACAGCATAAGGGTTTCATTCTCCGAAGGAGATAAATATTTTATCACACAATAGACTTTAATGATTTCAAGAACTCTGGAGGAGTTCAACCAAATATTTGCAACAATTGATGTGGAACTCCTTCCGGTGTTCTAACCCCCAAAAAATATTATTATCTACACAATGTCATTAACTTAACAAACGTTGAAAGAAACAAAACATGGAAAAAGATGAATAGAATTACCCAAAAGATGCAGGGAGTGACACAACCAAAGTCGAATAAAGAACAATTGTTCGTTCCCCTAAAGCCTAATTTAATGACATTGATTTTCTACAAATATTCAACTCCGCTGGAGTTGGGAGATTCCAAAAATATTTTAAGATAACATACTGTTTTCATTCTCCGGAGGAGATACATATTTGTAACAAAAAATAGGCTCTACTGATTTAAAGAACTTCGGAGGAGTTCAACACGCCTTCGCTTTTGGAAAAAGTGGACGTCATTTTTGTTGAAACCAAATTTGATTTTGATAACGAATTATCTAATAATCATTGAAACAAAAAAGCCGCTAAACCCTGCAGTTTAACGGCTATTATTTAAAAGCGTTTGTGCATTACCACTTATCTACTTCCTCGGTATTATTGGTTACTTGATCTACTAATACTGCTTCATTCTGATTTACAGATTGTTCTGAAAAGGAGGATGAAATTTCTGCAACTGAAGTAGGTTCTTCGCTATTAATAATATTACCTTCAGCAACTACAGGCATTGCCCCTTCTTCGTAATTGTCGTGGTTAAATGCATCAAAATCGAAGTTGGGCATAAGATCGGTTTTTACATAATCTACAGCCTCACCAAGAGCCTTTATAAATTTATTAAAATCTTCTTTGTACAAAAAGATCTTGTGACGGTCATAACCATTATCATCAAACCGCTTGCGGCTTTCTGTAATAGTTAGAAAATAATCGTTGCTTCTTGTTGCCCGTACATCAAAAAAATAGGTCCTTCTTTTACCGGCACGGATCCGTTTGCTGTAAACATTTTCAATTCTTGGTTCGTTGTTGTCGTAAGCCACAGTAGTTGGTTTAAATTAATTCTTTACAAAACAGTAGAATACAAATATATAATTACTTTTCAACTGCCAAAATTTTAAAAAAAGAATTTTCTCACGGAAATAAAAGAAAATAAATAATTAAAATATGCTATTTCTTTTTACTCCATCATTTCCGTGAGCTTATAAAATTTCTTCTTTTATAAATGGGATATTACCATAACTAACTTATTTCTTCATGCTATCATTTGAGCTCCCGGGAACTCCCGGTGCTACCATATTGGTTGCACCTCCTTCCTGAACTGCTGGTTTATTATACATCTGTTCTATACTGTTTAAAGCCTGTAGATAGTCCTCTGCTATCTTTTTATCATAAGCCATAGTTTCTGCCTTGTTTACACTAAGCGAATTGTAAAACTTAACCTGCTGCTGCAAATCTTTCTTTACTGACGCCATTACTTTGGCAGCTAGTGTTTTATGTTCTGACCTGTAACATGCTTCAAGGAATGAAATACTGTTACGGTTGTGCATATTTCCGCGGCTTATCATACCATAAGGCATGTTTTCTTCCAACATCATTTTGTCGCCTTTGTCCAGTATTTTTCTGGCATCTTCTTTTCTGCCTTTATTAGATAAGTCTATTGCAAGTTCAGCATACGCAGTTCTGATACTGTTAAGGTGACGGCGGTTCTCTTCATCAAAATAAACGTTTGGCTTATCAGCATTGCCCGAAGCAAATTTGGTCATCAGTTTATCCATCATCCAATCGGTATTAACCTGCTGACCGGCAACGGGTACAAACCTATAGCTAAGACCATCTTTACGCAGGTAAGGGCCAAAGCCCAGTTCATCAAAATTGGAAGTAAAATAAATAGGGCGTTTCCATTTGCTTGCAGCAATTACATTTAATACCGCAAGGTCATTTTTCATCAATAAATTCTTAGGAATATCGAACCTGACTTCCGGCACTACATTGTCTGTAAGACTAACTGTACCATTTTGTTTTACCAGGTTTATATCTACAGGTACAGAAACCTTTTTTACAGGGAAAGTATTGATATAATCACTGTTGCCAGCGCCCATCATTTTAGAAGGATCATCGCTACCTACATAGTTTTTCATGAGGTCGTAAAGGTCAAAGTATTGATTAGCCGGTAAGCCTGATTTATCGTTGTAACGAATGTAATCTCTCTTGCGGCCCTGAATTTGTTCCTGTGTCCAGATTACATCTATGGGGTCGCTTTGATTTACCTTATAACGTAGTTCATTTATGTACCAATCTATACCTAACAAACTGTAATTAATAACACGTATATCGGGTCTTATACCTTCTACTTCCTGCGCATACCAAAGCGGGTAAGTATCATTGTCACCAAAAGAGAATAAAATTGCATTGGGGGCACAACTTCCAAGGTAATCTTTAGCCAGGTCACGGGATATAACTTTACGGCTACGGTCGTGGTCGTCCCACTCTTGTGCGGCCATCAACATTGGCACTGCCAACAAGCAAATAGCTGTTGCCAAATTAGTAGCTATATTTTTGCTCATAGCTTTGCTTAACCATTCCCTAACCTGTAATACCCCAAGACCAATCCATATTGCAAAAGCATAAAACGATCCTACATAAGCATAATCACGTTCACGTGGTTGGTTACCTGCCTGATTCAGATAAAGCACAATGGCCATACCGGTAAAGAAAAAAAGTAAAAATGTAACAAATGTATCTCTCTTGTGTGCTTTGTTTTGGTAAATCAATCCACAAATACCAAGGATCAAAGGCAAAAGGAAGAGTTTGTTGTGTGCCTTGTTATTCTTGCTGCTATCCGGCATTAAATCCTGATCGCCATATATCATGTTGTCAATAAATGATATTCCGGTTATCCAGTTACCATCTCTTACATTTCCGTTATAAACGCCTTGTACATCATTTTGCTTACCGGAGAAATTCCACATAAAATAGCGGAAGTACATCCAATAGCACTGATAGGATACAAAGAACTTAATATTATCGCCAAAGTTAGGATCACGGTCGTAAGTACCGTCC
The DNA here is from genome assembly GCA_031373555.1 of Segetibacter sp. Lineage (GTDB taxonomy): Bacteria > Bacteroidota > Bacteroidia > Chitinophagales > Chitinophagaceae > Segetibacter. The sequence goes on from JANMMU010000110.1 coordinate 6,153, forward strand.
TGAAGTTTGTTTATTCCGAGGAAATTGGCATAATAATCCGCATGTCCCTGATCGTTGCTTGCATCCCAAACCCTTGGGAAAAGCATTTGCTTATCTGCATCATATACATAATGGCCCTCTTTACCATTTTCAATATAATGCCCGTTAGCTTTAATGTATTTTGTTCCTTCTTCTTTGTAATCTATTGGTTGTGCTGTAAATTTCTGGCCATATAACAATGGGAAATCACCATATTGTTCGCGACCAAGATAACCTACCAAACTCATTGGATTGTCAACATTGTACATATCTATAGCCGGGTCAGCATTACTGCGTATCATGGTAGTGATATAAGTACTGTAACCTAAAAGCATGAATGTAAGACACCACAACCCAAGCCGTAAAAAGCTATAATGTTTCTGACTGGCATATTTTAGTAACCACCAAATTAATACCCCAAGCAATACAAAAAATATAATAAACCCGCTGAAAAAAGGCATACCAAAACCATTTACAAACATGCGGTCAAAGAAACCTGCACCTTGAATGGTGTATTGAATAACTGCTTTTTGTACTATACCGGTTATTAAACAGCCAATTAAGAATGCATACAAAGTACTTTTGGTTGTGACTTTATATTTTTTATAAAAATAAACCATAACTATTGCGGGAATTGTCAACAAGTTGAGCAAATGCACCCCTATTGACAAGCCCATTATAAAGAAAATAAAAATGATCCAACGATCTGCATTGATGCCGGTTGCTGCTTCATGGTCAACAGCGTGTTCCCATTTTAGTATAGCCCAGAAAACCAATGCTGTAAAGAATGAACTCAATGCATAAACTTCGCCTTCTACAGCTGAATACCAGAAAGAATCGCTAAAAGTATAAGCCAATGCACCAACAACCCCTGCACCCATAATGGCCATAATTTGGTTCATGTTGAGCTGTTCACCCACTTTTTGAACTGCCTTACGGGCAAAGTGGGTAATGGTCCAGAACAAAAACAGAATGGTAAAACCACTTGCCAATGCACTCATTATGTTTACCGCTTTTGCAGCTGTAGCAGGATTATCTCCAAATAAGATAATAAATACACGACCAATAAGTACAAACATAGGTGCACCCGGCGGATGCGGAATCTGTAGCTTAAAAGCACTACTTACAAACTCACCACAATCCCAAAGGCTACCGCCAGCTTCAGCAGTCATAATGTAGGTTGCCGAGGCGATGATACACACTATCCATCCTACAATGTTGTTGATTTTGTTGAAATTCATTCTGGTATTTTGTTTTTGAAAAAATAGCAATCTTTGGCAGCAATGACCACGAAAAAGGCCAATCCGCTGTTCACCATTGTTTTGGTTAAAAAAATAAGACGGGCAAACCTACCTTAAAATGAGGAAAATTTAAAATTGAAAATTAAGAGTGCGATTTTTTAGCAATGAATTAAGAAAGGTTAATGGGAAAATGGCTCAATTTGATAATGTGATAATTTGATAATAGCATAATTATTGTCTTGTCTAATATCTTGCTACTAACATCTTGCTACTAATATCTTGCTTCTTATTTCGCCAAAGTCATTCTGTAGTCCACTTTTACCTTGCCTTTGCTAATGTCATTTAATTTGCCTTGCAGCATTTTTTTACGAAGGGGTTTTAGATAGTCTATAAACAATTTACCTTCTAAATGATCATATTCGTGTTGAATAATACGTGCTGTTAATCCATTAAAGGTCTTGGTATGCTCAACAAAGTATTCGTCCATATATTTTATTGTAACAATATGAGGACGCATAATGTCTTCTCTTACTTTAGGAATACTAAGGCATCCTTCGTTGTATGACCATTCACCACCTTCAAGATGTACAATTCGTGCATTGATAAAAACCCCTTTTACACCGGGTTCATCAGGATATTTACCTTTTTCGTCTTTTTCCTGATTCTCAAATATTTGTTTGCTGTCAATCACAAACAACCGAATGCTTTTGTTAACCTGTGGTGCTGCCAATCCAACACCATTGCTTTCGTACATGGTTTCCCACATAGCGTCTAAAAATTTGGCAAAGCCGGGATAATCCGGGGAAATGTCCTCACTCACTTTTCTCAAAACCGGTCCGCCGTACGCTACAATAGGAAGTATCATTATTAAAATTGCTTTCAGTATAAGTTCGTTATACCATTAAAATTTACAAAGGGTACAAATTTACCTACAAATGAATCAATGAACAAATGGAATAGTCAGGGAATGGTATTTAGATACTCTTGTAGCATAATTGTGGCTGCAATTTCATCTACCAGATTTTTGTTTTGACGTGCTTTTTTCTTCATGCCGCTTTGCACCATACTTTGTACTGCAAGTACTGATGTATAGCGTTCATCTACTTTTTTAATGGGAATGTTTGGAAATACTTTTTTGAATCGGTTGATAAACGCTTCCACAAGCGGAGTGGCATGTGTAGCGGTATCATCCCAATTAAGCGGATGACCTATAATAACCAATTCTACTACTTCTTTATTAAAATACTCTTTCAGAAAATTTTCCAAATCTTTAGTATGTATGCCCGTCAGCCCACCTGCCATAATTTTTAAAGGGTCAGTTACAGCCAGGCCCGTTCTTTTAGAACCGTAATCTATAGATAGTATTCTAGACATCAGCACAAAGATAGGCAAGTCAAAAAGGCAAAAGTGAAAACATTACAAAAGGAAGCATATACGAATCCTTTTTGCCAAAGGCATAAATTTTGAATATTCTTATTTTAAAAATGAAAAATAAAAAATCAGCTACATCCGGTAGTTCTTTTGAAAATTTTGCTACCAAAGCAACGCAGGCTACTGGTAGTACCCCTGCTTTTTTAATTGCATTTGGTATCGTAATAGCCTGGGCGTTTACAGGTCCTGCTTTTAACTTTTCTGAAACCTGGCAGATTTTTATAAATACTACCACTACTATCATAACATTTTTAATGGTTTTCCTCATTCAAAAAGCACAGAATAAAGATTCATTGGCGATACAGCTGAAGCTAAATGAATTGGTTGCTGCACACGAATATGCCAGTAACAGATTAGTAAATGTTGAAGGAATGTCAGAAGATGAACTGAACGTTATAAAAAAATATTACCTAAAGCTTAGTGAGTTTTCAAAAAATGAGGAAAACCTTCAACAGAGTCACTCAATTGATGAGGCGCAACAACGTCATGAATTTAAAAAAGACCTGGAGGATGCAAAGCCTGTAAAAGAAAAAACTAATCAACGTAAAAAGCAATAATTTTTCTGAATTTTAATAGACCTTATTTTATCTGTTAAACGAAAAAATATCAGCATCTTTATTTTGTTTGCCTTTAATCATATCTCTTATTATTTCCGCAGCTATCAGACTAAAAGTAATTCCATTTCCACCAAAGCCAAGTGCAAAAAAGCTGTTGGGCAAAGGTTTATATTTACCTATAAAAGGTAGCCCATCTTTGGTAGCACCAAAAGTTCCCGCCCATGCAAACTCATATTTAAAATCAATATCAGGAAACAATTTATTAAAGTCGGAAATTAGTTGTTTTGTTTTTTGGGGCAACAATTCATCCCGTCTTGCAGGATTGTAAAATTCTTCATCGCGGCCGCCTATTATTATTCTTCTGTCATTTGTTCTTAAGTACAAATAAGGATCAGCAGTGTTCCAGCAAAGGACATTATCAGTCCAAAACTTATATGCTTCATTAGCCTGCTCACTTATGCAGGCGTAGGTTGAATGTAGATCAACAATTTTTTTGTCAATATAATTTACAACTTCATACCCCGTAGCGTACATTAATTGCTTTGCCTTTATAGTATAACCCCTTTCAGTTGTGAGTTTTACTCCGGCTTTGTGATGTTGGATATTTTTGATATTGGTGCGGTCAAATATTTTCAAACCTTTTTTAGAAAGATATTGTAGTAAAGCATTTGTAAAAGCATAGGCATTTATCTGACCTCCCTCCTGCGACAGAATGGCCGCAGGTGCATCAAAGTGATAATTTGTATTTACATCTTCGGCATCAAAAAATGTTACTTTGAATCCATTTTTCTTTCTTATGTCAAATTCTTCTTTTAAGAAAGCAACATCTTTTTTATAAGCTGCATAATAGAGACTCTGTTGAAAGCTAAAATCTTTAAAGCCAATTTTTTTTGCAATGTTTCCAATTTTAATTATTGATTCTGCACAAAGTTGATAAGACCTTACAGCATTGTATTCGCCTACCAGGTTTACTAATTTAGAAAGAGGTGTATCTATTTCATATTGTAAAAGTCCGGTACTGGCTGATGTACTGCCTAAACCAATTGTTCTTGCATCTACTATAATACATTCTACCCCTGCTTCTACAAGGTGATAGGCCAATAATGCACCACTTATACCGCCTCCCATAATAACTACATCAGCTTTTATGTTTTGCTCAAGTTTTGGGTAATTGTATGGAATGCCTTCTTTGACCAACCAATACGGATATCCGGAGTGTAAGTTCATAGTCTTTGTTACGAAATGTCATTAAATAAAAAAGACTTCCTGTTTTTTAGAAAGTCTTTTTTGAAAAATCCTCTTTTATTAACCTACGCCCTTTAACCACGTAATTAATTCATCTTTTCCTTTACCAATCTTTTGTTGAATCTTTCCCCATAGCTCATCGTCTTTACCTTCTTCATATTTTAAATCATCATCGGTTAGGTCTGCATAGGCAGCTTTAAGTTTACCTTTCCATTCGTTCCAGGCTCCTTTAATTTCCATCTTATCCATAAAAGTTGTTTTTATGAATAATAAAAAAAGTATGCCATGGGGTGCAAGATTTAAGATTGAGGGTTTATTTTCCAGGGCGGGTTTGTTCTATTGATTCCGGCATGATACAAGATTATTTTATTATTGTCCAGATCCCGTAATGTAGCTTCACGCCAAAGCCAGGGCTTATCTGAAGGCATTTCTTCTAAAATAATACCTTTAGTTATCAGGTTACTAACCGTAGCATCTAAATTTTCAATTTCAAAATATACCCATACAGATTCCCCTAAAGGCAAATTACTAACCTGATGTAAAGAAAATGTAGAATTGCCTGTAGGACATTGAAACCGGGCATAATGAGGTAATGATTTTACAATTAACTGAAGCCCTAATTTTTCATAAAATACTATAGCTTTTTCTACATCCAATACCGGAACTGTAACCTGGTTGAGATCCATCGTATAAATTTTAAGAGTGAAAAAAATTACTGCTCTTCCCTAAAGTAAACTTTATAATAATTCAGGTTTTTCTCCTCATCAAAACCACGTTCTATCATTTCTTTACTACCATGTATGTAAATGTGGAAGTTTTTATCCAGTTTCAAAATGCTCTTAAAAACCCGGGCTTGCTTTTTTACTGCAGCGTTTGATATTTCGAATGAGTCCGCTATTTCTGTATCAAACTCATCCTCATAATTATTCTTAAATTGTTTGAAAGATTCAAGACCTTGCGGGTTTCTTATAACTGCCTTGCCAAATTCTTCCAATTCAAAATTTTCATTTTCTTTAAAATATTTTATTGAACGATTAAGCAGTTCTATTTTATCTGTTTTAGAAACTTCAAACTCGCCTTCCATGTGGTCTGTTACAAAAGTTTTGTAAACACTCAATACATTTTGGGTTTGATTATAGTTGTCATTTCTTACTTTCAGTTTTAGAAAATCATCTATCCAATACACAGCTTCTGATCTGTTGGTTTGATCAACTACAACGACCTTAAAACCATCACTTTTTTCAGTATTGAAAATGATGCAACCCTTGTCAAGTTTTTTTATGTTTATTGCTTCCTGTTCATAGCCAATTTCAAATTCTTTTCCCTGCTGTGTAATGGTGAGAAAAGGTTCTTTTGATTCAGATTTGAAAATACCAATTGCATCAAATAGTTCTCCCTCTATTTGCAGCTTATTAAAATAGCAGATGTATAATTCCCCTGATTTAATTTTGGGATGATTAGTAATATCATACAACTGCCTGGCAATTTGTATAGTGTTGTTATGAAATGTTTCAGTATCATTAAACATTATTGCAGCAAAATGAAACATTTCGTTTAATTCAAGATTACCTGTTGCATGCCAAAACCTATAGGCTTCATTTACTTTTTCAAAAGGTGTAAGAAAGTATTGCATCAGTAATTCACTCAACATTTCATCCTTAATAGCAAAAGGTTGTTCAGATAATATTATTTGTTCCTCTTGTAGTTTATTACCTATTTTATGAATCGAAAAATGGGAAAGAGATGCTTCTAAGTGTGAGATCATTAAATTTAATTATGCCGCAAAAATACAGATCACAATATTATTTAAGATTTTAAATTATATTAATGGATACACAATTCTTAATTAATGTATTAATACAATAATTTTAAAAGTATTAAAACCATCGGCTAAAAATAAACGTATCTTGGTAATATTATGAATCTATTTTCAACCCAATTTAAAAATATATTATTAGCTGACGATGATTCGGATGATTGTATGATTTTTGAAGAAGCTTTAAAAGAAGTTAATACCCAAACACAACTTACTATTGAATCAGATGGGCACTTACTTATGGAAAGGTTACGAAACTTAGTCCAGCCTTTGCCTGATATACTTTTTTTGGATCTAAATATGCCGAAAAAAAATGGATCCGAATGTCTTTGCGAAATCCGATCCCTTCCTCAACTTAAGAACATTCCAATAATTATCCTATCCACTTCCTGCCAAAGGCAGACTGTTAATAAAATGTATGAACAAGGGGCTAATTATTATATCTGCAAACCATGCGATTTTGGCCAATTAAAAGATGCGCTCCGGAATGTCTTGTCATTAACTATAGATGTATTAACAAAAAGACCTGCAAAAGAGAATTTTCTACTTTCATATGCTTAATTTTTTTTCCTTTTCCTAAGCAATCCCATTGTATTATATTCCCCTATTTTTATGGAAATTTTTTAAAATTTCATCATACAATAAATCATTTGGTAAAAAAAGTGGCTAAAGATGCATGGAACCATATAGAGGATAAAGAGCTGCTTCAAAAATTCTACAGCGATGGTAACAATTATTGGTTAGGAATTTTGCTGGAGCGCTATACCATGCTTTTATTGGGTGTATGTATGAAATATCTGAAAGACGAGGAAGAAGCAAAAGATGCAGTTCAACAAATATTTCTGAAATCCATTTTAGAATTACAGAAGTATAAGGTTGAGTTTTTCAAAAGCTGGTTATATATGGTTGCAAAAAACCAATGCCTCATGAAATTGAGAAGCCGTAACAACCATCCTTTGGTGGAAATTACAGATACCATAGCTACAGATGAAAGTAACATGCTACTTCACTTGCAAGACAAAGACAAAACACTAAATTTAATTGAGGAAGGACTTAACGAACTGAACAACGAGCAGAAAACTTGTGTAACTTTATTTTACCTCCATAAAAAATCTTATCAGGAGATTACAGATTCTACCGGATATAATTTACTGCAAGTAAAAAGTTTTATTCAAAACGGCAAACGCAATTTAAAAATGCATGTTGAAAAAAAATTGAAACAAACAAATGGCTGATTTGAAAGACATATTACACAATGAGGAGAGACCGTTGAGCGAAGAGGATTTGCTTAGTTATCTCAATGCAAAGACTTCTGAAAGAGATAAAAAGCAGATAGAGGAAATAGCATCAGAAGACTTTGAAGCCGATGCATTGGAAGGCCTTAAACTGTTGCCAAATGCTGATGTTACTCAAAAACATGTTGCTACACTTAAGCATCAGCTAAGGAAACAACTCCGCAGTAAAAAGTTCAAACTCCCCAGAAAAACAAACAATGAAATGCAATGGATTTTATATACAGCCATTTTGTTGTTACTTATCTGCGTATTGGCTTATGTGGTTATTAGAATGTTTAGGGTTTAGAGTTTATGGTTTAATTAAAACAAAAAACGATAAACAGGTTTACCTTTGCGGCAACCATGAACCAGGAAAAAGACACCGACTTACAGGCAGACGACAGCAATGAAGAATTGTATGAACAAAAAATCATTCATACAGACAAAGGTCAGGAACCATATCGCATAGATAAATTTCTGATGAACCGTATAGAAGGTGCTACACGCAACAAGATTCAACAGGCACTTGAGGCAGGTATGATTACAGTAAACGGCCAGCCAGTAAAACCCAACTTTAAAGTAAAAGGCCTTCAGGAAATCATTATTTATACCTCCACCCACCCCGAAGTTTCAGATATTATACCCGAACCTATGGATATACCCATAGTGTACGAAGATGATGCCGTAATCATAATAAACAAGCCTGCAGGCATGGTAGTGCATCCCGGCAGTGGCAATTATAGCGGCACCCTTCTTAATGGTATGGCATATTATCTAAGGCAGCAGAACCCTCATATAGATGAAAGCCTGCTTCCCCGCTACGGCATGGTACACCGTATAGATAAAAATACTACGGGACTGCTTATTCTTGCTAAAACAGCACAGGCAGCTTTACACCTTTCCAAACAATTTTTTCACCATACTATTCAGCGCAAATACATGGCCCTTGTCTGGGGCGATTTTGACGAAGAGGAAGGAACTGTAGTAGCACATGTGGGCCGCAATCAACGTTTCAGAAAACTCTTTGAAGCCTACCCCGAAGGCGAACATGGCAAAGATGCAACTACCCACTACCGTGTACTCGAAAGATTTAATTATGTAAGCCTTATAGAGTGTACACTAGAAACAGGCCGCACACATCAGATAAGGGTGCACATGAAGCACATAGGACATACCCTTTTTGCAGACAGCACCTATGGCGGCGACAAAATTTTAAAAGGCACTATTTTCAGCAAGTACAAACAGTTTGTTGACAATTGTTTTGACCTTTGCCCACGACAGGCCCTGCATGCATTTACACTTGGCTTTAAACACCCTGTTACAGAGCAGGATATGTTTTTTCAGGCACCCTTACCGCAAGACATGGAACAGGTGATAGAAAAATGGCGCAATTATGCAAAAAACAGAAATGAATAAATAGATTGGGAGCAGCATCAGGTTATCATTATTCAGCAGCGGTACGGGCTTTGCGTTCCAATTCTTTTTACCCTTCGGGATAAAAAGAATTTCCACTCCAATCCCGGCTATTATTGGTCTGTAAATCTTTTTTTACCTAAAAAAATATTGAGATATTCCTTTTCATTTCTTTTAAAAGGTTTTAAATTTCCTTAAAATCCCCATTATTTATACACAAGAAAGATTAAATTATTCCCATTTCTGTCTGTTTTGCAATTTTAGACTTTCGCATACCGTTAATATATCTAAATATCCTGTATGAAATCCCTGGAATTTATTTTCTTCGTCTCATTCTTTATCCTTTTTTACGCTTATTTCGGATATGGAATTATTCTTTTTGTTACTGTCAAAACCAAATCACTTTTTAAAAAGTCAAAAACATTTGATAGCAGTTATGAACCTGAAATTACGCTGGTTGTACCCTGCTACAATGAAGCTTACATTATAGAGCAAAAAATAAGTAACTCGCTTGATTTAGAATATCCCAAAAGCAAATTAAATGTAGTTTTTGTTACAGATGGATCTACAGACAGTTCTATGGAATTGTTATCACGCTATCCTTCTGTTACTACTTTTCACATTTCACGCAGAAGTGGTAAAACGGCTGCAGAAAACCGTGTTATGCAGTTTATCAATACACCTATAGTCGTATTTACAGATGCCAACTCATTACTCAATAAGGAAGCATTGCGAAATATTGTAAAACATTTTAGCGATGAAAAAGTAGGTTGTGTTTCTGGTGAAAAAAGAATATTCACCAAAACTGCAGATGTGGCAAGTGCAGCCGGCGAAGGCATTTATTGGAAATATGAATCAATTTTAAAAAAACTGGATTATCAGCTTAATAGTGCTGTAGGTGCAGCGGGTGAATTGGTAGCCTACCGGACAGAATTGTTTGAACAGTTATCCGAAGATACTATCCTGGATGATTTTACCCAATCTATGATTATTGCTTCCAAGGGTTATAAAATAGCTTACGAACCCGAAGCATACGCTATAGAAACAGCCTCTGAAAGTATTGGGGAAGAATTAAAAAGGAAAATAAGAATAAGCGCCGGCGGTTGGCAATCTATTGACCGGTTAGGTGAGTGGTTAAATAGTGTGAAGTCTCCCTTATTATACTTTCAATATTTTTCACACAGGGTATTGCGATGGACCATTGCACCTTTTTTATTAATCATCTTGTTTGCAGTTAATTGGCCGTTAGCCTTACAAAGCCATTTTTACAAAACAATCTTTATGATCCACATTATGTTTTATGTATTTGCATGCGCTGGTTTTCTTATGCAACAAAAAAACATTAAAATCAAGGCCTTTTTTATCCCTTATTATTTTGTTATAATGAATTATGCAGTTGTAGTTGGTTTGTTCAGATTTTTAAAAGGAAGTCAAAGTGCTGTATGGGAAAAAAACAAAAGAATGAGTACAACAATCAGGCATGCCCGTGTGGCCGCATAACGGAATAATTCAAATAAACTAAAATAAGAAAAGGAAATGTCACAAGACATTTCCTTTTCTTATTAAAAGTATTTCATGCCAATTTTAAAAGTCATCTTTATTAAAATCTGCAGTAACTGGCTGGTTCCCCAATTTATTTGGAATAATTTTTTAAGAATTTACCATTTAACCAAATAAATTTAAAACCATGGACAGTATTAACCAACAGCAACAAGAAGAAAATTATAAAGACCTCAAAGGAAATGAGGCAGCAAAAAAAATAAAGGAACTTGCAGGCAAAGCTGATGCGTGTTTCTTTTGCACACGAATAGCTTCAGGACAGCCATTGCGTACAAGACCAATGTCACCACAAAAAATTGATGAAGATGGAAACTTTTGGTTTTTTAGTGCCGATGATAGTAATAAGAATTTAGATATACAAATTGACAATAAAGTACATTTACTATTTCAGGGTTCTGCTCATTCAGATTTTTTAAGTGTTTATGGACAGGCTACCATAACCCGGGATAAAGCATTAATTGAAGAAATGTGGACCCCCTTGCTCAAAACCTGGTTTACAAAAGGGATAGATGATCCCAGAATAACGATTATAAAAGTTCAAACTATTGAGGCCTATTATTGGGATAACAAGCATGGTGATGCCGTTGCCTTTATTAAAATGGCTGCAGGGGCATTGTTAGGTAAAACTATGGATGATAGTATAGAAGGAAAATTGAAGGTTTAAATAATTGAAAACTAAGTTTTATCTAATCGGATAGTTTTAATTTTTTACTTTTGCATTTTATATAAATTATAAAACAGACATGAGCCTGATAAAATCAATCTTCTTTAATGCATGCGTAATTTTAGTCTTATTTAGTTGTAAAAACAACGAAAATAAAACCGCTTCAGATGATACTATTTTAGTAAAATCTAGTGTTGAAACACCCGTTACAACTTCAAAGTCCACCAATTGTTATTTATCTACCTTCCACAGAGATACCACATTTGTTAGTTTAACTAAAGACGGAGATTCAATTAATGGAACCATGAATTGGATACCCTATCAGAAGGATGGAGCAAGAGGTACACTAGCAGGAAGAAAAAACAGCAAAGGCGAATTTGAACTTCTTTACTCTTACATGATAGAAGGTAACAATCAAACAGAAACTAAAGTAATGAAAATTGAAAACGATAAATTACTGATTAAAGTGGGGGAACTGATAGATCCAAAAAATGACGGACATTTGATTATTAAGGATGTAAATACAGCAACATATAAAGACACATTAACTAAAGTAGATTGTAAATAATATATCATTGCATCAGATAAATTAAAACTCAAAAAATAATTTTAATGAATGAAGTTGCACTAATTATTATTTACAATCACCAATATAACAAAAACATTGAGATTCTAGAGAAAATTTATACCGGAAGGTTCGCTCATATTTACCATCTTGTTCCCTTTTACACAGGAGATGTAAAAAATGTAATACCGGTTTATGAAAACTCCTTTTACTTTCAAGGCTATATAGCACAGGGATTCAATTATTTTTTTGATAAAAAATTTAAACATTACCTTTTTGTAGCGGATGATTTAATGATAAAACCTGTCATTAACGAAAACAACTATCAGCAATATTTTAAACTAAAGGATAACTCTTGTTTTATTCCCAATTTTATTACATTATCAGATGTTAAGGGCAGATGGCATAGGCTGGGAGAAGCCTCTACGTACAATATGAAAGGGCAGGGGGTAGAAGCAGAGAGTCAACTACCAAAATATGATGATGCCGTTAAACACTTTAACAAACATGGCTTAAAAGTAGAGCCATTACACTTTGACCAGATTTATGGAGAAAAAAAGTTAAAGTACTGTAGAAGCATGCATGATTTTATTGAATACTTCAGGTATAAGATCAAAGCTAAAAAACAAAGACATAAACCTGTCCATTTGCAGTATCCATTGGTTGGTAGTTATTCAGATATTTTTGTGGTAAGTAGCGATGCAATCAGATTATTTTGTCATTATTGTGGTGTATTTGCAAGTACAAATTTGTTTGTAGAATTAGGCTTACCCACTGCAATGGTACTTTGTGCAGAAAACATTGTTCAGGAAAAAGATTTAGACTTTTATGGCATTGGCCTATGGAATGAAGAAGATTGGAAAATAGTAGAAAAATACAGGAGTAACCTACAAGCATTATTATCAGATTTTCCTAAGGAACTATTATATATACACCCCATCAAATTATCTCAATGGAACAAATAGAAAAGACTTCAATTGTTATAACATCCATTTTTGAACCAACAGAGGCGGTCAGGGCATTTGCAGGCATGGAAGCGTATAACCTCATTGTTGTTGGAGACAACAAAACTCCCAATGACTGGTATTGTCCCAATGTTGATTACATTTCTGTAGAACAACAGGAGCGCATGAATTTTGAATTGATAAAACAAATGCCTTACAATCATTATTGTAGAAAGATGATTGGCTACTTAAAGGCAATTCAAAATGGAGCGCAATTTATTGTGGACACAGACGATGACAATATACCAAAGGATAATTGGGCTTTCCCATCTTTTTCAAACACCTTTGATTGCATTGATGATGACAAAGGTTTTATAAATATCTATCAACTTTACACAAGTCAATTTATTTGGCCACGGGGTTTGCCGCTTAACCTTATCAAAACCCAGTTTGACTTTGACAAAGCGCTGCAAAAAAAAGATTGCAACATAGGAATCTGGCAGGGGCTTGCTGATGAAGACCCCGATGTTGATGCTATTTATCGGCTTACCAGCGATACCCCTTGCTACTTTAACGAAAGACCACCTGTAGTATTAGGCAAAGGCTCTATTAGTCCATTTAATACCCAAAATACTATTATTAGAAAAGAGCTTTTTGCACTGATGTATTTGCCTACTTATGTAACCTTTCGTTTTACCGATATTCTGCGTGGATTTGTGGCTCAGCCCATTATGTGGCTTTACAATTATCAACTTGGTTTTGTAAATGCAACTGTTGTTCAAAAAAGAAACCCGCATGACTACATGAAAGATTTTATATCTGAAATACCAATGTATCAATTCACTGAAAAAGTAATGGAAGTAGTGCAAAATTGCATTTCTGGTAATGAAAGCATTGAGAATAATTTGTACAATGCATACAAAGGTTTATTCAATGAAAAAATTGTTTGCGATAAAGAGTTAATAACGCTGGAAGCGTGGTTAAACGATTTAAAGAAATTACAATAATCGGAATCGCTAAATTTTCTTTGCCTTGAGTTTATAAGCAACACTAACATTAAAGCTACTATTTTTATTAAAGATCTATCGGGTAGACGGCTATTGATAAAATATTTTGTTGCTTGAATAGGGTTAAATACTTTTAAAAAAGTTTTAAGCAAATGCAAACATAGCAATTATTGCATTTCGATAGAATGCAATGGCAAATCGGAGGTTTTATGTTTTGCAGGCATAAACTATTTTATACGATGGCATGAAAATAAAACGAGTCCGTAATCTTAAAAGTTTGATTTAATTTCAAATAATAATTTAACCAAAAAAGCTTATGAAAGTGTACAATTTTTTTAGGAACCTTTTCCTGCTAACTATTCTTATTGGGATACTATCTTCCTGCGAAACAACAATTTATTTGGTAAGACATGCTGAAAAAGCAACAGGTCCTAATCCAAACTTATTACCTGCAGGCGAGGTTAGGGCACAAACCCTTTCTCAACTGCTTGCCGATAAAAAAATAAATCAGGTATTAACTACAGACAGCAACCGCACCCGACAGACGGCACAACCAACTGCTGGCCGTTTCAATTTGCCCTTAACCATATATGGCAAGGACACCATACCCGGCTTTGTGGCAAGCCTTAAAAACTCATGGGGTAAGAATATATTGATTGTATCGCACAGTGAAACCATACCAGTGATTGTACAAGAGTTTGGATATAATCTGCAAAGCCCCATAACAGGCTTTAACAGGCTAATCATTATTAAAAGGAAAAAAGGGAATCCAGTAGAAATGACTTATGAAGAAACTACTTATGGTAATCCTTGATTAGAAAACTATACTATTGAAGCATTCTCTTACTTTAAATCTTTCAGGAAATTATGTTCAGATAATAATTGATGAGAAGTGAACAGAACATTCCGGAAATTAACTAAGAAGCCCTAATTATTTGGCCAGCCATTTTACCAATATTTCAAAAATATTTTTTTGATGGATGGGCTTTGATAAAAAATCATTGATACCAGATTTTAAAACATCATCATCTACTTCAGTTATTAAGTTTGCGGAGAGTGCAATAATTTTAATTTCATTATTTTTCATTTCATTTCTAATAAAATTAATGGTTTCCAATCCATCCATTTCGGGCATATGTAGATCGATAAAAACAATATCAAAATTCTTATCATCATTTAGCGTTTCTACACATTCCCGTCCATTGGATGTAATTACAAAATTAAACCCCTCTGACTCCAGTATTTTTTGAAAAATGAACTGAATCATTGCATCATCCTCAGCTATTAAGATCTTTGCATTGCGAACAGAATCAAACCCATCAGGGTATTTATCATCTACAGTTGGTAGTCCCGCGGATTTCGTATTTTCTTTTGATTTTTGGTCTAATTCTTCACTTATGCCAAAGGGCAAGGTAAAATAAAAAGTAGCCCCTTCATTGTACACACTTCTTACTTTAAGGGTGCCACCCATTAATTCAATAAATTTGTATGAGATGCTTAATCCCAATCCGGTACCCCCATATTTTCTTGTAATAGAGGTGTCCGCTTGTTTATATGCCATGAAAAGGTTGCCTATCTGATTTTCTTTTATTCCTATACCTGTATCACTAACAGCTATTCTTATTGCTGTCTTATCCGGTAAGATATTTAAATGCTTAATTGTAAGTCTGACACTCCCCGTTTCTGTAAACTTAAAAGCGTTACTGATAAGGTTGATTAATACCTGTTTTAAACGTAAAGGATCGCCTATTAATAGATAGGGAGTGGTCAATTCATTCTCAATTACAAAATCAATGTTTTTTTCTTTCAACAAAACGTGTGAATAGTCATTTATATAATCTATTATGTCGTTAAAAGAGAAAGGGATGTGTTCAATTTCTATGCTGCCGGATTCAATTTTAGAAATATCCAGAACATCATTAATTATCTGCTGTAAATGCGATGTAGATTTTTCAATTTTATTTACATACTCTGACTGTTGTAGGTCTAGCGTTGTTTGCTGTAAAAATTTATTTAATCCGGCTACAATACTTAATGGAGTCCTTATTTCATGCGACATATTGGCCAGATAAACCGATTTCATTTTATCGGCAAACTCTGCTTTTTCTTTTTGTTCATTTAGCTCCCGTGTGCGGTTTTGTACAATTTCCTCTAACTGTTCTTTATAACGATTCAATTCTAACTCTGCCCTTTTACGATCATTTATTTCCTCCTCCAATTCTTTCTTCGACTCTAATAAAAGCTTGTTTTTTCGGCTTGCATTAAAATTATTATCAAATATATTTTGGACCTTATCAATCAAATGTTCTACTCCTTTTGTTAAACCATAATTGGTAACGTCTAACCGCATGATAGTTACAATCTCCCCATATCCTGTTAACGGAGTAAATGCCTGACACTTTAACTCATACTCACCAGGCAACAAAGAGTTGTAGCGTATATGAGGTTCAGTCGAAAGGTCTGACCAATTTTCATCGAAACCAATTAACCTGAACCGGAAACAGATTTGTTTTTCATCAATAAACCAGGCAGCATAAACATCTATATTAACAGACCACGATCCTGACATAACACTATATCCATTCTTTATCTTTTTGGGTTGTACATTATGCCATGTAATTTCATCCAGAAAAACTTGCGGGGATATATTAAAGTGTTGAATCTTTTTATAATCAACCAGGTATAGGCCAAAGTTTAATCCGCAAAACAATTTATTTTCTGCATCAATATATAAAGATCTTGAGCTTGTAAACTGCCAGTCAGCTTTGCCGAGATAAAGATTTATTCGCTGTATAACCTCACCCTTGATAGTATCAATGATTAATATGCCATTGTTTGACCCTGTAGCAAGAGTAGTATCATTAATCCAAACAGAGCTCCATCCTGCAATTGGATATTCTTTTAAGATCAGCGATGAATTTAATTTGGAGTCTAACAAAATCACTTTTTCTTCCTGAATAACTGCTATAGTACCATTTTCAGCAGGCACTACAGAATAAGTATTCCCATTTTCTGTTAAAAATTCCGATATTATTGGTTTAAATCCCTGTAATGTTTCTATCCATAGCCCCTGGCCTAATGTGCCAACTATTATCTGGTTATTTGCATTGCAGGCAAGTGTATATACATAGCCGAATTTGTTCCCGTTAATATTTACAATTTCGCTTACTATGCTATTCTGAATTTTAAATAACCCACTAATAGTCCCAAGCCAAATTTCATTTTCTCTTGTAAGCAATACCCTGTTAGGGCTATTAATAACATATGTTGCATCCTCAAATTGAATTGGGGGTTCCTCATCAATTGTTTTAAATAAACCATCTTCAGTAGCAAACCAAAACACAGATTTATCTACAGGATCGCAACAAGTATCCCACACTATAGATTGTAAAGTAGAATATACTTTAGGTAATGATTTTTTTACAGTGGTACCATTTGAAATAACAGAGCAAAACCCATCGCCACCAATGATAAGTTTTTGTTTTCCCATTACTTCATGGATAGAAAATGCAGAGTTATTAATTCCGCAATCAATTGGTTTTATAGTATCTCTAAGACAGGATATTTTTTTTAGTCCTGCATTATTGGTAGCTATCCAAATGTTTGACAAAGTATCAATAAATAAGTCTTTGACAATACTTCCAACATTTATAGTTTCTATTAATTTAATGCCATCAACGGTGGGGGAAATCAATACCAGCGTATGGCCAAATGCAATCCACCAATTATCGCCCACTACGGCTATAGCTGTAATTTTTTTATTTTCAATATCAATGGAGTAGGTAGTAACAACTTCATACTTGTGATTTAAAATATAGAGGCCATTAAGTGTGCCTATAAGATAAAAATTATCGAGTGTCTTTTTTATACAGGTTATAAGGTCACCTGAACGTATTTCTGTATTGAATATTTTCCAACTTGCTTCATCAGGTTCTATTAATCCAAACTTTGCAGTTACAACCAATATTGAATGGTTATCATTTAGTATTATTTTATTAACTAGGCCAAAATCTTCGGCCTTTATAAGTTGCAACTTATTACTTACCAACTTCAATTTTAAAAGTCCATATGAAGTACCAACCCATAGTATAGTGTTACTTATAACAATACTTTCTGCAATTCCATATTTCCATTCAAATTGCAAATCAAGTTTTATTTTTCTCCCACTTATATCCATAGCTTCAATACCCCTATCTGTACCAATCCAAACAATGTTGTCAGAAGAAATGGTAATGGTTCGCAGCCCCAGGCATTCAAGGCCTGAACGGGTATCATATACATTTACTTTATTGCCGTTGTAACAGGCAAGCCCTGCGGGGCTTGCGAGCCAAAGCCGGCCATTTTTGTCCTGATCTATTGCGTGAATTTGTTCATTAGGAAGTCCATCCTCACTATTGATCGTTTTTAATTTAATGAACATAATATGTAATGAACAGCTATATTCTAATTTTTAGGTGTTGACAAATTTAATGTTTTACGAACAACTACCCTCATTCATGAGAATCAATCATTCAAAAAAATAAGAAACTCATTGGTAATCAAGAATATTAGACTCTTGCGTTTAGGACTAAGGCTATGGTTTTAATGAAATTTTTCAACGAATAAAATTTCACAATAAGTATAACTTATGCATTTTAGAATAACTAAAAATTTATTTGTTATTCTTTCAAAATTAATTTCAGATAAATATCAATTGATATGCAGTTGTTTTAACCTTCAATTAAAATCATTAATTTCATTATCATATTTATCGTTTTAATGAAAACAAGATTTAGAATATTAGACGTTAACCTACCTCGGCAGCCCATTTCGCCTTCACGTCCATGGATAATTGCCGGGGTGTTATTGGTCATCATAATTTTACTTCTAACCCTGTACAATTATGTACATGTAGTTCTATGATTTATGAATTTTCTATAAACTTTTTCTTTGTTTGATTGTATATTTTAACGGACTTAGATTTTGGTCACATATGAGACTATTTATTTGGCCTAAACTTTTATTCTTAAAAACTGTTTATAGGCTTCTCTAACCTCCTTTATTCAGATATCAGGAATTAAATAATCAAATGATACAGGTAAGATTTCTAACTGCAACTCTTTTCTTTTTATTTCATCCTTTGCAACCTATGATTTTATATAAATTTAACCCGACCTCACAAGCTGCTGATTGGATGGTAATAGATGACGTAGTAATGGGAGGAAAATCTAATGGTAATTTTAGTATTAATGACGCAGGTCATGGTATTTTTGTAGGCAATATTTCACTTGAAAATAATGGCGGGTTTTCATCAGTACGATACAGGATTGATCATAAAAATGTAGAAGGTTTTACGAAAGTAACCCTCCGCATAAAAGGAGATGGCAACCTTTATCAATTTAGAATAAAAACCAGCAAAAGTGATTATTATTCTTACGTTGCTGAATTTAATACTACATCTGATTGGGAAATTGTTGAAATACCCTTCAACACAATGTATCCGGCCTTTAGAGGGCAACGATTAGATGCACCCAATTATCCGGGTAAATCAATAGAAGAAATTGCTTTTTTGATTGGCAATAAGAAACCGGGTTCTTTTAAATTAGAGATTGATAAAGTAATCCTTGAATAATAATTTAAGATCCGAAGAACTTTGATATTTAGTGTTTTCTAAATAAAGCAAATTGCCCACAAAGCTGCTGTTCTATACCTTTGCATCATGCAATCACATAAAGAAATAGCTCTTCAATGGTTCAATGCTTTTAATAAGCATGATATTGAAAAACTGTTGGCATTGTACAATGAACATGCAGAACATTACAGCCCTAAACTCAAAATTCATCAACCCGAAACAAATGGTTTTATAAAAGGGAAACCTGCTTTAAGAACCTGGTGGACAGATGCTTTTGACAGACTGCCCAACCTGCATTACGAAGTCATACAACTCACCACAGAAGATGATCGTGTTTTTATGGAATACATCCGACAAACACCCGGAGAAGCAGACCTTAGAGTTGGAGAAATATTGACAATAAAAGATGGAGAAATTATTGCTTCAAGAGTTTATCATTCTTAACTCAAACAGAACTGTTGTATAATCCGTTTTACAAAATTGAAAGATAAAGTTCTTCTACTTTCTTTCTGGCCCAAGGCGTTTTTCTTAAAAATGTTAAGCTTGATTTGATAGTTGGGTTGTTATTAAAACAATTAATTCTAATGAGTTGCCCTAATTGCGGCCACCCATAATGTTTTACTAATTCGTTCAAGATAAACTCAAGTGTTTTTCCGTGCAATGGGTCGTTACCGGGTGTCATTTATAGTTATTTGAACGTGTCTCTTTTCTTATAATTGTTAAGCTTTTTTTCTTTCTGTTATTTCATTACCACCAATCTAAAAACTTTTTCAATTCCATAAAGCTTTATAAAATAAGTGCCATTACTGATGGATGAAAGATCAATTACTGTGTTGGAGTTGTACCTGAATTGTTTAATAATTACCCCTTGTGTAGAATAGATTGTTGCTAATTTATTTTCATAATCATATCCGGGTGAATACAAACTTATACTTGTAGTCGCAGGATTTGGATAAATAACCAATTCATTATTTACCATTTTGTTAATGGCTATATCAATCTTACTGTAGAAGAAATTTCCATTGTTTAAAACCTGTTTAACTCTATAATATAATTTTGCATTTACACTATTTAATTTATGAAGAAAAGTGTAGCTAACTTTTTGAGGTAAAGAAGATATAGCACCAGCTATTTGCCAATTAACTGCATCAGTACTGTATTCGACTATATATTTTTTTGCATCTTCAATCTTATAAACCTGCCACGAAATTTCAATTGATTTCAGGTCTGTAAATTTTGCCCTGCAATCAATATTTATTATTGGCAACGTTCCATTGCAAATAACCGGTAACCCCAATGTAGTCAACATGAAATCCCTTGATTTATTTATGATATCCTGCCAATAAGCTGTAGGACCTGTTGTAAAAAATGTACCGTTTGTAGTACCCCAATATTCATGTGGTTCACCGGGGGCAACATAATATTCGTGTTGAACATTTCTATTAACCAAATGATCGTGTATATGTGCGGAACCATGCACACTTGGCAGCGTACCAAGATTAAAGGGTGAGCCTTCTGTAATAGGAACAATTACGTCTGCATCTCCATGAAACATAATAAGCGGAACAGCATTATTATCCATCCAATTGGTATCGCTTATAGCGCCCCAACACGAAATAATACCTGCAATATCTGAAGTGTGAACACCTGCAACACCTGTACAATTTTTGCATCCTAAGTCTGGTTGAAACGAACCGGCAAAAGTACTGGATGGCCTTTCCGAATCATCTACATGGGCAAGATGCAAAGCCATAAACGAACCTGCACTGCTACCCCAGAAAAATATTTTTGTAGTATCAATTTTATAAATGGCTGCATTGCTTTTAAAATACCGTACTGCAGCACTTGCATCCTGTGTAGCACGCCACACGGCTCTTTCTGCACTGTTACTGCTAAACAGATTAAAGTTCATTCTGTAATCCATAGTTGCAGTTACATATCCTCTTGAAGCAAAAGAATCGCAGAGGGAAATCATATCGTCACTTGCCTTTGTCCCTGAAACAAATCCACCCGGATGCGCAAATATGATGAGTGCCCTGCTTTGCGCAGTGTCACCATTTGGTTGATACACATCTAATTTCAGAGATTGGGATGTGGTAAAAGCTTCTGATAAATACACGGCCGGAATACCCGGTGATGTAGCATAAGTAATATCGGCGGTTTTTGTGGCTCCCGGGAAAATCCTATGATTATACCTGCATTCCTGTGCAAATAAAATATTGGGCAAAAGAATAATCACCAGCAAATAAAATTTCATACCTATAAAGCTATTGATAAAAGATTTTAACCCTGAAACAAAGTTATCAATTGACTCAATTTTTCTTTAAGTTCATGACGAGGTAAGATGAAATCCAAAAATCCATGTTCTAATAAGAATTCGCTACGCTGAAAACCGGGTGGCAAATCTTTTTTAATCGTTTCCTTAATAACACGTGGTCCGGCAAAACCAATCAGCGCACCTGGCTCGGCAATATTTAAATCTCCCAACATTCCAAAACTGGCTGAAATGCCACCAAAAGTTGGGTCGGTTAGTAAACTAATATAAGGTAGCCCTGCATCAGTAAGTTGAGATAGTTTGCCGCTTGTTTTTGCTAGTTGCATAAGACTAAAAGCGCTTTCCATCATTCTTGCACCACCGCTTTTGCTAATGACCACATAGGGCAATCTGTGCTGTATGCAATAATCTACAGCACGGCTAAATTTTTCGCCCATAACACTACCCAGGCTTCCTCCAATAAATTCAAAATCCATACAGGCTATAACTATTCCATTGCCATGTACATTGCCGGTAGCCACCCGCATACTATCTGTAAGGTCAGTTTTTGCCCAGATATCTTCCAGTCTTTTTTGGTAAGGTTTCAGGTCTGTAAAGCCTAGAAAATCTTTACTGCGGATATTGCCAAAAAGCTCTGTGTATTCGTTTTGATCAAAGATGATTTCATAATACTCCTCGCTGCCAATGCGGTGGTGGTAGCTACATTTGGGGCACACAAAAAGATTTTCCTTAAGATCAGATGAGGTACTAATGTGGTTGCACTCGGGACATTTGGTCCAAAGCCCTTCTGGCGTTTCTTTTTTCTCTGATGTAGTAGTAAGGATACCTTTTTTTATTCGCCTGAACCAACGTGGCTTTCCCTCTTCCTGCTTTTCTTTATCTCCGGTCAGCCTGGCATCAAAATCTTCTTCGTCCTGTTTCATTCTTTTCTATTGGGTAAGCAATTTTATTTGTAACGGTTTCTTTTAGGATTAATGCGGGTATCGTACATGTTCACAATTTCTATCGTTTGACCCTTTATCCTATAATAAATCCTGTTGTGCTTTGTGATTAGAATACTTCTTACATCTTTTACAAAATCTGGCTTAATTCCTAAATAAGGCTGCTGCGCAAGGTTTAGTAATTTCTTTTCGAGTTTATGATTAAATTCATCAACTATATTTTGTCCCCATTCTTCATGCAAATAACTAATAACTTTTTCATAGCGGTTAACAAACCTTTTGTTTAACCTTATTTCGAACTCCATTTATTCATTACTTTTTGAAATTCTTTTAATGAAATTGTATCGTCTCCAAAAGGTTCATTAAGCATTTCTTTGAGTTCTTCCTTTTCTTCGTGTGATAAATGGTCGGTTATTTCTCCTTTAGCATCGGCAGCAAGCTCGTCAAAATCCTCTTTTAATACCATTAAAAGGCTCTCATCTTCTGTAGCTGAAATTTTTTCAATTAACTCTTTTTTCAATTCTGTTATCATAAAAAAATATTTAACGCAATTTACAAAACATAGCCAAAAAATGATGTAAAAACCTGAATAAAGATAAGCCTTACAAGTGAGTGACATGCACAGCATGCTGTGGATAACAAAAAATAAAAAATTCGGCCAAAGCCGCGGCTACAAAAAAAACAAACAAAGAGAACCAACGATAGGCAACAGGCAACAGGTGACCGTTTTTCTCTTTGTGTGAAAAATTACATTATGCCAAAGTAATACTTTCGTCCAGATAAACATCCTGACAGGTGTTTAATAAATTTACGCCTTCGGCAAATGGTCTTTGGAAAGCTTTGCGCCCCAAAATAAGTCCCATACCTCCTGCTCTTTTATTAATAACTGCCGTCATTACTGCTTCCTGCAAATCACTTTCACCCTGACTTTCACCACCACTATTAATTAAGCCAACACGGCCGTTGTAACAATTAAGCAATTGATAGCGGGTTAGATCAATTGGATGATCAGTTGTTAGTTTATCATAAACCAATTTATTAGTCTTGCCATGTTTGGTTGCAAGATAACCTCCATTGTTGGTTGGTAACTTCTGCTTAATAATATCTGCTTGTAAAGTAACTCCTAAATGATTTGCCTGACCAGTAAGGTCTGCAGAAGTATGGTAATCTATTCCGTCAACTTTAAAAGCATTGTTACGTGTGTAACACCACAAAATTGTTGCCATTCCAAGTTCATGAGCTTGTTCAAAAGCTGTAGCAACCTGCGCCAATTGATCAGCACTTTCAGCGCTTCCCCAATAAATTGTTGCCCCAACCGCCACGGCACCCATGTTCCAAGCACTGCGTATAGTACCAAACATTTTTTGGTCAAACTTATTTGGGTAAGTTAGAAATTCGTTGTGATTAACCTTTACCACAAATGGTATTTTGTGGGCATATTTACGGCTCATTATTCCCAATACACCGTAAGTAGAAGCAACTGCATTACAACCACCTTCTATTGCAAGCTTAATTATATTTTCAGGGTCAAAATAAATGGGATTTGGAGAAAAAGCACTTCCTCCGCTGTGTTCAATACCCTGATCTACCGGAAAAATGCTGCAATACCCCGTATTGGCCAAACGACCATGACCAAGTAATGATTGCATACTGCGCAATACCTGATTGTTACGGTTACTATTGATCCACTGATCATCTACATGCGAAG
Source organism: Segetibacter sp. (assembly GCA_031373555.1). Taxonomy (GTDB): domain Bacteria; phylum Bacteroidota; class Bacteroidia; order Chitinophagales; family Chitinophagaceae; genus Segetibacter. The sequence continues at coordinate 30,423 of JANMMU010000110.1, forward strand.
GCGATGGTGCATGAATAGAAGATTTGTCTATAGTTGTACAGGTATGATTTAGCAAAGATTCTGCCTTGCTACCCAACAGATTCAGGATTTGTTGATTTGCCATGAAAGATTTTTAGTTTGTGGTGAAAAAGCAAATATAGGAAAATGAAAATTGCGGCAAATTAGTATCTAAAAATGAGTCATTTTTACTAACGGGTATTAGTTTTTTAGAATAAAAACAACCATTATAAAATGATACACTATAAACATGTGCTATTAACCTCACTTTAAATCTGATTTTACTATTAAAATCATTGAAAAGCTCAATATTTGGGGAAAAACAACTTATTGAAATGATAACAAAAAGACAGTATCCTCAAACATTTTAAAACTTATCCCTATTTTAGTTAAATGATTCAACAGTGGTTCAATTGGAGAACAGTCTTTTTTTTGGTAGCCTTAGGTATTGTTAGTGGTACTATTTTCTATTCAAATTACCTCGCTAAAAAAATTGCACATGAGGAAAAACAAAAAGTTGAAACCTGGGTAGAGGCACAACGCACCATACTTACCGCAAATGAAACCACCAATCTAAACCTTGCAACAAGAATTTCTACAGAGAACGATGATGTTCCAATAATAGAAACCAATGAGAAGGACAGCATTACCGGCAACTACTTAAATATAGATACAATTGAAGTAAAAGCAGACAAAAACTATCTTTCTGACAAATTGGAAGAGTTTAAAAAATTACATTCCCCAATCGTTTTACCTATCAGCGAAAAACCTTATATAGCCAATAGGTATTATTATGGTGAAAGCGATTTACAAAAACAGGTTCGGTACTACCCAATAATTCAATTGATCATTTTGTTTCTGTTTATCGTTATAGCAATTATAGCACAACGCAGCCGTTATCAAAATACACAGAATCAGGTGTGGGCGGGGCTTGCAAAAGAAACAGCACATCAATTAGGCACACCTGTTACCAGCCTTGAAGGATGGATAGAAGTGCTGCGTGACATTTCCGGAACAGAGAAAATACTACCCGAAGTAGAAAAAGATGTAAGCAGGTTAAAGCTCATTTCTGACCGCTTTGGCAAAATTGGCAGCATCCCCAAACTGGAAGAAAAAAATATGGTTGAGCAGATTGGCAGCATGATAGATTATATAAAAAAGAGGGCAAGCGACAAGGTAACTTTTTCGCTCAATGCCAATGGTGAAACCAATGTACCCTGCATGATTTCGCCACCTCTTTTTGATTGGGTGATCGAAAATTTATTGAAAAATGCATTGGATGCCATGGAAGGAAAAGGAAGAATTGACATAAACATTTATGACGAAGCAGCATCGGTTATAATAGATGTAAAAGACACAGGCAAAGGCATTAGTAAATTGAATGTACCGAATGTTTTCAAACCCGGTTTCACCACCAAAAAACGTGGTTGGGGCCTGGGACTTACTCTTACCCGCCGCATTGTAGAGCAATATCACCGCGGACATATTTTTGTAAAAAGCTCTGAAACCGGCAAGGGGACTACATTTAGGATTGTATTAAACAAATGATTTTTTAAAGTAAATGATTTTATTACTTTTGCCCCCTAAGCGGAGGTGGCGAAATTGGTAGACGCACTACCTTGAGGTGGTAGCGCCTTTTACCGGGCATGGGAGTTCGAATCTCCTCTTCCGCACTTAATTAAAAAACCACATTTTTATGATGTGGTTTTTTATTTTGCAATAGCTTTGGAATAGATATTAGATGATAGATATTAGATATTAGATGTTAGATATTAGATGATAGATATTAGTAGTTACATATTGAATAAGCGATATCATAAATCGTAAATATGACACCCCCTAATAATTAACTCATAACTCTAAACTCATAACTCTAAACTCATAATTCATAACTCTAAACTCATAATTCATAACTCTAAACTCTAAACTCATAACTAAACACACATGCCCCTTATAGCCCCTTCCATATTGGCCGCTAATTTTTTGCATTTACAAAATGAATGCACCATGCTAAATGAAAGCCGTGCCGATTGGTTTCATTTAGATGTGATGGATGGCAGGTTTGTACCTAACATCAGCTATGGTTTACCCGTTATTGAACAAATCAGAAAGGCCACAACTAAAATATGTGATGTACACCTGATGATTGTTGAACCTGAAAAATATGCAGAAGCTTTTAAGATTGCCGGGGCAGATATTCTTACTGTTCACATAGAAGTTTGCAACCACCTGCACCGTAACATACAGCAGATAAAAAGTCTGGGTATGAAGGCGGGTGTAGCTTTAAATCCTCATACACCTGTTGCACTTCTTGCAGATGTATTGCATGACATAGACCTGGTTTTAATCATGAGTGTTAACCCCGGATTTGGTGGTCAAAAGTTCATACCTCATACCATTGAGAAGATAATTCAGCTGCGCAAAATGATCAGTGAGAAACAACTGAAAACATTCATTGAGATAGATGGGGGCATTACACTTGACAACGCTGCATCAGTTGTTAAAGCCGGTGCAGATGTATTGGTAGCAGGCAATACGGTTTTTAGTGCTGCAAACCCCAAAGAGGTGATTGGGCAATTGAAAGATATTTCTTAAAGAATGACCACGAAGCCAAATTCCCAGATGTTTTAATTACAGCTACACGCATAATCTTCCTCCAAATCTATGACCGTAACTACGTTGGTGTGTTGAGTGTTAGGTGCAAAAATAATTCTGACATGTTGCCCGTCGTTGGTATTGCCTTCAACTGCATACTTGGGTCCACGTTTGTCTTGAAGTTCACTTTTGTTATAATTGATAGTACCATTTACCAGAATTTCCTTTACTTCCTGTTGTGTTATATGCCTGCATTTCATTCTGCAACGGGCATGTTTAGAATAAAACAAATGGTCAGGATTTCTGTCTAAACCATCGCGGGTAGCATTATTATTTGACGAAGGTGCACTTCTGTTACTTGAAATGGGAGGTATATTATTTTGCCTCGTTGTAGTCTTAGTGGTAGAATTATTTTTTTTGCATTGCTTTACACTAATAGCAACAACTGCCATGATTACCAATAGTATAATTGGTAGTAATTTTTTCATATTCATATAGGAAAATTAATAAACGAAAATGAAAATGAGGTTTTATTAAGGAAATTATTTTTGACCCCATTTCCCAAAAAAATCATTTCAAGGGAAAGCAGTGAGAAAATACCTTATAAAAAACTAACATTTTTTGTATTATTCTTCATCATTCTTCTGCCTATCTTTGCCGCCTTATGGGCGAAAATAGATCGGTGGCATTTCATACATTAGGTTGCAAACTCAATTTTTCGGAAACCTCTACACTTTCCCGGTTGTTGGAAAACGAGGGTTTTGAAAAGAAAGACTTTGACGACATGGCAGATGTATATGTAATAAACACTTGCTCTGTTACTGACAATGCAGATAAAGAATGCAGACAAATCGTTCGCCGCATACAACGCAAAGCTCCTGAAAGTCTTGTTGTAATCACAGGCTGTTATGCGCAACTAAAACCCGAACAAATAGCCTCTATACAAGGTGTTGATTTGGTGCTCGGCGCTGCCGAAAAGTTTAACATTGCGCAGCACCTGAAAGAATTAACAAAAAATGATAGTGCAAAAATTTGCAGTTGCGATATTGCTGATGTGAGTGGCTTCAATTCTTCTTTTTCCATCAATGACCGTACTCGTACTTTTCTCAAAGTGCAGGATGGTTGCGACTACAACTGCTCTTTCTGTACCATACCTATGGCACGTGGCAAAAGCCGCAGCGATACCATAAATAATGTGGTTAATAATGTAGAAGAGTTGGCTGCATCAGGTGTTAAAGAAATAGTGCTTACAGGTGTAAACCTTGGCGACTTTGGCAAAGGCCCTGATGGCAACAAAAAGCATGAAGAAAACTTCTACGAATTGGTAAAAGCATTGGAGAATGTTAACGGTATAAAACGTTACCGCATATCTTCAATTGAGCCCAATCTACTTACCAATGAGATTATTGAAATGGTGGCCAACAGCGATAAATTTATGCCCCATTTTCATATTCCATTGCAAAGTGGTAGTAACGAAGTATTGGGTCTTATGCGGCGCCGCTACAAAAGAGAATTGTATGCAGAGCGGGTGCAATTGATTAAAACACTCATGCCACATTGCGCAATTGGTGTAGATGTTATTGTTGGTTTTCCCGGCGAAACTGATGCTCATTTTCAGGAAACGTTTGAATTTCTTCATGGGTTAGACATTAGCTACCTGCATGTATTTACCTACAGCGAAAGAGACAATACCTTAGCGGTGGAAATGAATAATGTAGTACCAATAAATGTACGTCACGAACGCAACAAAAAACTACGCAACCTTAGTTATATGAAGATGAGTGAACATACCCGCCTTCACATAGGGCAAACACGCAAAGTATTATTTGAAGCCAATACCAAAAGCGGAATGATGGAAGGCTACACAGATAACTATATAAAAATAACTGCTCCATATAAAACTGAATGGGTAAATGAAATCGTAGATTGGAGAGTGTAGGAGATGTCGGATGTATGATGTCGGATGTATGATATTGGTATTAAGTACGTAGTATACAGTATTGAGTATTCAGGCGATACCAGATATACCAATAAACCAATTAACCACCAAACCCTTCGAACCTTTTGAACCTTTCGAACCTTTTGAACCTTCACCCACATGGAAGAGACGCTTAAAAAATACCTGATTACCATTAACTTCTTTATGGATGAGGTTTTTATGAATCTTGTTCCACCGCATCGTACATACATTAATTACCTCATTAACAAAGGCATTATTGACTCTTATGCTGTAAGTATGGAGAGCTATAGAAGTTGGATTATGATGACTGCAAAGAGTAAAGATGAAGTGAAAGTATACTTGCAAAAATCTCCCTTGTTTTCATATTGGACTTTTGAAATAGATGAGCTGTTTGTGTATGATGGCCAAACATACAGACTTCCTGCATTGCAGTTCAACTAGGGTATTTTATACATCCATTCTCTTATAATGACAAATGCAATCCTAAGGCTGCAAGGTCTACATAAATATCCCATTATTACCTGCTTTTATAAAAATCGTCGACCAGCGGAGCTATATTTTTATAGGCAAATTGCTTATTTTTTTCAATGCAGCCCAAAACTCTCCCTTTGCCTTATGTTACTAAATGATTAAACACTCAACAGTAAAAGCACCATTAGTGGTTGACAGTGATTGAGTTATCAAAATTAAAGTCCCCAAACCCTAACTAACACTTGTTTATTATATGTAACTATTCAGTACCCAATTTAGCAATAAGCAGTAGTTGGTTCAAAATATTTTGACCTGCTTTTCTTGCAGTATCGATCACAGATCTTAGTATGGCAAAGCCATCGGCACCTTCATCAGATTTGAACTGGCCCGAGTT
>JANMMU010000124.1:0-47283 GCA_031373555.1 Segetibacter sp.
TTGGGAAGGATTGTGTCCTAAAGCAAGCAATTTTTCAATAATAATCCGCTCATCAAGGGTGATTCTTTGGTACTTTTTTGGCATAATGCAACAGTAGTCATTTTAATGATGTGTTGCGTTAAATTTTGAAACCCGCCTTACCATTCCTGCTACCGTATCCCGCAATGCCGATTGGGTATTCTTTGATACTTCGATCCATTTGTAAGACTCTTTTTCTTCTATGGGTAAGCTATTGTATTTTCTCTCAAACTTAGATGTAAGTGCCAATGGCCTGTTCCATACTATGATATCTGCATAGCCATAAGGAACACAAGTTTCGGCATCTACTACCAGGCTGGGATGTATAAAAAATCCCAATCCAAAATCCTTATTGACATTTGTTGTGCCTATAAAACCATCCTTATTTATTCGCCTGCTATGGCTACTAAGATTGACTTCTGACGTGTCCTGGATACAGACGACCAACCTGCCCTTACAGGCCATTTGGCAATTAGTGACCAGGTTGCTCACAATGTCTTGTTCACTTACTCGGTCGTTCTGTAGAAAACGATAAAACCCTTTGGCAGACGAATCATCCCCGGTTAACTGGCGAATAGAATGGATGCTTTTGCTAAACAAATCAGTTAAAATCTTGTTCCCTCGGTATATCAACCGAATGTCCTCTAAATCCGTAAAGCCTCTATGTTGCATGAACACAAAATAAACGCATTTAAATTGTGTCCACACGATAGGTCAGTATAGCGGGGGTTCAAACTAACAAAACACAAAAAAAGCCCAATAGCACCACAACCCCCTAGACGTGCGACCCCGCAAAAATGAAGGGGCAGGCAGCCAATGAAGCCCGATTAGCGAACAAATGCTGGCTCAATAAAAAAAAGAAATGGCTAGAAAATATTAAACCTTTGCGATATTGCAGATGTCGTAGTGGCACTGTTTTTTCGGAGAAACTACTATGTGTACAAATCTGTTACAAATTCGGTCTGCATGATTAAAAATTATTTGCTGGCAATGTTTGCTTTGTTGTTTGTGAGTGCAGTGCATGCACAAGGCTACACCGTGCAGGGTATTTTGCAGGATAAGCAGTCAGGTAAAGGAGTGCAGTCGGCTACCATATTGCTGGAGAGTATGACTGACACGTCGCACAACCGCAGCGCTATCAGTGATACGGCGGGCAGGTTTAGGATAATGAATGTGTTGCCCGATTCGTTTAACATTGTTTTTAGTACCGTAGGTTATAGCCGGGTGAGTAAGGGGTTGCGATTAGAAGCTGCCGATATAGACCTGAACATTTTAATCAGCCGAAAGCCCGGGGAACTGCAAGCTGTAACGGTAATAGCCACTATTAGCCCCGTAACCATGAAGGGCGACACGGTACAATACAATGCAAGCCAATACAAAGTAAATCCCGATGCCACTGTAGAAGACCTTGCCAAAAAAATGCCTGGTATAACTGTTGAAGACGGTCAACTAAAAGCCAACGGTGAGGTGGTGCAGAAAGTTACCATAGATGGCCGTGAGTTTTTTGGCGACGATGCTACTGCTGCTGTTAAAAATCTTCCTGCGGAAATAGTGGATAAGATTCAGGTGTTTGACCGGTTAAGTGACCAGGCACAATTTACCGGCGTAGACGATGGTAATACAACCAAAGGCATCAACATTATTACCAAAGCCAATATGCGCAATGGGCAGTTTGGTCGTGTATATGCCGGTTATGGCACCAATGGAAAATATCAGGCAGGGGGCAACACCACATTGCTAAAGGAGAGCCGTAAGCTTTCTTTTGTTGGCAACTTCAACAACATTAATCAACAGAATTTTGCTACTCAGGATTTGTTGGGTGTTACCAGCAGTAGTTCGCAAGGCAGTCGCGGTGGCGGTGGAAGAGGAGGCGGCAGAGGTGGCAATGGAGGAAACAATCAAGTCAATAACAACAACGGCAACTTTTTGGTAGGGCAACAAAGCGGCATTAATAAAACAAATGCCTTTGGCATTAACTACGCTGACATTTGGGGTAAGAAAGCCACCATTTCGGGGAGCTATTTTTTCAACAGTTCAGCCAACAACAGCGATGAACTGCTAAACCGGCAATATTTCTCCATCACCATTCCCAACCTGTCACAAGTAAACCTTGCCAGTAGCACCAATACCAATCACCGGGTAAACCTGCGGATAGAATACAAATTTGATTCAGCCAATCAACTTATCATAACACCCAATGCCAGTGTGCAGTTAAACAACTCGGACAAGGATGCTACTACTGCATTTTTTAAAACTGCAGGCACTACGCTAAGCCGCACACACAACATAAACAGCAGCGACAAAACGGCCACCAACCTAAACAGCAATATCCTGTTTCGGCACGCCTTTCCAAAACGTGGACGCACTTATTCTATCAACCTAAACACCAGTTACAACAACCGCATTGGCGATGTGTACACTACACAGTTTGATACAACTTTTTTGCCGGCCACTTTTCGCGATTCAACGGCCCGGAGATATACCGATCAGTTCAGCAACGGCTACCAGTTATCATCCAATTTAATTTATACTGAACCATTGAGCCTGCACTCACAGTTACAAGCCAACTACAACCCCGGCTATACCAAAAGCAAAGCTGACCAACAGGCATATCAATATGATGGCAGCGTAGATAAATATGACATCTTCAATCCAACCCTTTCCAGTAAGTTTGAGAATACAACTGCTTCGCAAAAAGGGGGCATCACCTACCGCTATTTTACCCGCGACAATCAGTTGTCAGCCGGTGTTGATTTTCAACAGACCAACTTAAAAAGCGACCGTACTTTCCCAACAGCTTTGCAGGTAAACAAAACCTTTCAGAATTTTTTACCCAATGCCATCTTGCGGTTAAAACTATCGGAGAAATGCAACTTGCGAATCCTCTACCGCGCCAATACCAATCAACCATCGGTCACCCAATTGCAGGATGTGTATGACATTACGGGACTGCCCTTGTAACTGCCGGAAACCCGCAATTGGAGCAGCAATACATGCAATCGTTGAGTGGCCGTTATACGTTCGCCGATACCAAACGGGGAATGTTGTTTGTAGGAAATATCTTTTACCAGGCGGCTAATAATTACATTACTACGGCCACTTTTGTGCCGCTCCGTGACTCTGTACTCAACAGCAATGTAACGTTGAAAAGCGGTCAGCAACTTACCAAGCCAGTTAATCTGGACGGATACAACAGTCTTCGATCTTTTTTCACCTTTGCCATTCCTATAAAACTTATAAAATCTAACCTGAACATGAATGCAGGTGTTACGCTCAATAAGTTGCCCGGCATCATCAACAGCCAGTTAAATAAATCAACCAATATCACCTACTCTTTGGGTACGGTTATCGGCAGCAACATCAGCCAGTATGTTGATTTTACTGTGTCGTATTCGGCCAACATCAACAAGGTTAACAACAATATTAACACTACGCTCAATCAGCAATATTTTTCACAAGTTGCCGTCTTGCAACTCAACCTATTGTGTAAAAAAGGTTGGTTTTTTCAAACAGATCTAAGCAACTTGTTGTACAGTGGTTTGGCGGCAGGCTACAATCAAAACTATTACCTGTGGAACATGAGCGCCGGCAAAAAGTTTTTCAAAAAGCAACAAGGCGAACTTAAAGTAGGGGTGTTTGATTTGCTGAAACAAAACCGCAGCATTTTGCGTAACATAACCGAAACCTACATAGAAGACCAACAAAATCAGGTTTTACAGCAATATTTTATGCTCACTTTTTCCTACAATCTTAAGAATTTTGGAAAGGGCGTTCCGCAGTCAAATCCGCAGCGGCGCCGGGGAAGATTTGGCCCGCCAGATTAAATTTTTTTGTTACCGGCATTGGTTCAATGATTGGGCTTCATTGGCTGCCTGCCCTGTCATTTTTTTGGAAACGCTCCATTGATGTTCGGCAATTCTATTCAGCTTTATAAATGTTTTGTTCAATGTTGTAAATATTCTAAAAACCTGTTTCTAAGAGATTGTATTAAATTACTTTGTGTTCTCTGTGTTGTTTTTTCTCTGTGTCCTCTGTGGTTAGAATGTCGAAATGTCCATTTACAGCATATATAGACAAATTCTATTTAATATGTAGAATGAAAAACCTGTTTTTCCCCAATATATTCCCATTTGTTTAAAACTAAAATTTTACCGCATTTCATGGATTATATATTTGCAGGTGCAAAAAACCAACATTGGCATTTTGCGAAGCAATAAAGTAAGAATAAATGGCAGAAAAGATTTCGAACTCTGATTATAATGAAGAAAGCATAAGAAGCCTGGATTGGCGTGAACATATCAGGCTTCGCCCCGGTATGTACATAGGCAAGTTGGGTGACGGCAGCAGCCCCGACGATGGCATTTATGTTTTAATAAAAGAAGTAATAGACAATTGCATAGATGAACATACTATGGGTCATGGTAAAAGTGTAGAACTCTCCATACAAGATAAATCTGTAACCATCCGTGACTTTGGAAGAGGAATTCCGTTGGGAAAAGTGGTAGATGTGGAAAGTAAAATAAATACTGGTGCCAAATACGATAGTAAAGCTTTTCAAAAAAGTGTTGGACTAAATGGGGTGGGAACCAAAGCCGTAAATGCTTTAAGCAACTATTTCAAAGTAACTTCCTTCCGCGAAGGCAAGGAAAAGGCTGCCGAGTTTCAACAAGGAATTTTGATAAAAGAACACAAAGAAAAAGCTACAACTGAATCAAACGGAACATTGGTAAACTTTACGCCTGATGAAACCATTTTTAAGAACTACCACTACATAAATGAGTACATAGATAATCAATTGTGGAACTATTGCTACCTCAATGCAGGATTGGTAATCAACTACAATGGCAAACGATACATAAGTAAAAACGGGTTGCTCGATTTGTTGCAACGCCGAACCAATGCAGATGAAATTCGCTACCCGATTATACATCTTAAAGGGGAGGATATAGAAGTTGCCATTACCCACAACAATGATTATGGTGAAGACCTCTATTCCTTTGTTAACGGGCAATACACTACGCAAGGCGGTACACACCAACAGGCTTTTCGTGAGGCTTTTATAAAAGTGATCAGGGATTTTTATAAGAAGGACTATGAAGCAGCAGATATTAGAGGAAGTATTTGTGCTGCCATATCTATAAGAGTGCAGGAACCCGTTTTTGAAAGTCAGACCAAGACCAAACTCGGTTCGCTGAATGTATATGAAAACGGCCCAACCATGCGCAACTTTATGCAGGATTTTTTAGGCAAAGAGTTGGATAATTTTCTTCATAAAAATCCACAGACTGCCGAAGTGCTTCGCAAAAGGATAGAGCAAAACGAAAGGGAAAGAAAAGAGTTGGCAGGTATAAAAAAACTGGCAAATGAAAGAGCAAAAAAAGCCAATCTGCATAACAAGAAATTGAGAGATTGTAAGTTTCATTATAACGATGAACCTGAAGGAAAAAACAAAGAAGAAATTCTGGAAAAGAAAAGTCAGACTACAATTTTCATTACCGAAGGTGACAGTGCAAGTGGATCAATAACAAAAAGCCGAAGAGTGGACACACAGGCAGTTTTTAGTTTGCGAGGCAAGCCTCTCAACTGCTATGGTCTTACAAAAAAAATAGTGTATGAAAATGAGGAGTTTAATCTACTACAACATGCGCTAAATATAGAAGATGGTTTAGAAGGATTGCGGTTTAATAACATTGTAATGGCTACCGATGCTGATGTAGATGGTATGCACATACGTTTGTTATTGCTTACTTTCTTCCTTCAGTTTTTTCCTGATTTGGTAAAAAATGGCCACCTGCATATTTTAGAAACGCCTCTTTTTAGAGTAAGAGATAAAAAGGAAACAATTTATTGCTATGATGAAACAGAAAAGCAGGCTGCTATAAAAAAACTGGGCAACAAACCCGAAATAACCCGCTTCAAAGGGTTGGGTGAAATAAGCCCTGAAGAGTTTGCACGTTTTATTGGTGATGATATGAAACTACAACCTGTTATTGTAGAGAATGGGGACCACATTCAAAAAATACTGGAATACTATATGGGAAAAAACACCATGCAGCGACAGGAATTTATCATCGGCAATTTGAAAGTAGAACTGGATATGGTGGATGATGCGGAGTTGGTAGCGTAGGTAGTATTTAGATGTTAGACTAAACCCAAAAATTTTGCATTGTATTTTATTTTTAATGCGAAAATAACTTTGCAGAATTTCAGGAACCCAAATTGATTTAGAAGGTTTCCAATGAAATATTATTGGTAAATTTGAATTGAATTCTTAAACTAAAATGTATGGGAGCTATTAAACTAAAGGGCTTTGCAAAAGAGGGCAAGTTGACTGTCGCAGTGCCGGAAGAGTTTAACGGGAAGGAAGTAGAGGTGACGATTGAAAATCTTACTGAAAAAGAGGACAACCGCAAATTCAGCGAAATGCCTGTTGAGGAGCGTTTAAAGGTATTAGAAAAATATCGCGGAATTGCACCATATCCCGACTTCCCATTTGATAAGTATGATGTCTATGAACAATAATATCTTTATTGATTCTTCTCTGTTGGTTGAGTACATCAAGGGAAGAAAAACAGAATTATTAACTGAACTTATCGGAGATGAATTGGCGGTTACTTTTATTAACGAGACTGTCGTTAGTGAATTTATGCTTTACTTTTTAGCTCATTTTGGTAAAGCTTCTCCACGTTCTTTACAATCTTCAGAAAAAATTGCAAGATTATTATCAGATAATTCTGGTTTTGCGCTACTTAAAAAGTTTGAATTTTTAGCAACCGAAGACAGTTTATTTAAACTAGTTCCCGATCTGATGAAAAAATACAACCTCCTTCCAAACGATGCCATTATTCTAGCCACTTGCAAAATTCACAACATAACCAAATTAGCATCACACGATTCAGACTTTGCAGAACCATGCAAAGGTGAAGGAATAGAACTGCTGATAGAATAATATCGAAAAGAGGATGATAGTAGCAAGTAGTAAGACAAAACCATACACAAAAAAAACACTCAACCTTAAACTCAAAATGGTACACATCGTTTTTGAACAGGCAAATAAAGAAGCACTTAAAAAAAGTTTTGAACTTGACCCCACACTGGATGGTGAAATTGTTGTCATACAGGATGATTATGCAGTTGGGCCAATTACAGATATTTATACAGAAGGAGGCATTGCAAATCGCCTTCAATGGTGGAAGGATATTTTGCAAGACGGCCACTACAGCGGCATAGCCGGTGATGGCCATGTAGATGACAACAAAGAGGTTATTCAACTAAAAGAAAAACTTACATCCAATCCTGAAGAGATAATATGGATTTGGGCTGCACAAAATAAACACGATGTTTCAGGTTATTATTGGTTAATGAGTCAATTCAAAGATTTTCAGGGAAGGATATTTATTCTGTATCTCAACAACCTGCCATTCATCAATGAAAAAGGAAACATTTTTTATCCCACAAGTTTGTTTCAGATTCAACCAAAAGAATTTGTAAAGGCTAAAAAATTGGCAAGACCAATTACTCTAAGTGAGTTTGAAATAGATCCTGATGAATGGACCAAACTTGGAAATGAAAATAAAGGCATCAGGTTATTGGAAGGAGGAAAAAAACTTGTGCAAAAAGGATATCATTACTACGATAACGAATTGCTGAACTTTATAAGTAAAGATTTCATGAAAGTAAATAAACTGCTTTCTCAATATTATGGAAAAGCAAAAGAAACAACCGGCGATGCATTTCTCCTCTGGCGTTTAAAAGAATTGATTACAGAAGGCAAATTGGAAATGCAGGGAAATATGAGTAGTATGAAAGATTTTGAAGTGAGAATGGGTGGTGTGGAAGTTGAGAATGAACTACATTCTGTATAGCATTTCCAAAATCAAATAACTGTAGTTTTGCATTTTAATATAATATAGTATGAAAGATTATCAATTTGTGGCTCAGGTGCAAAAAGATGTTGAAACTGGTTTGTATATTGGAACTATACCAAATCTGCCAGGAGCACATACACAGGCAAAAAGTTTAGATGAATTGAACATTAATTTAAAGGAGGTTATTGAACTTTGTCTGGAAGAAATGACCGCAGATGAATTGGCATCTATCCCTGAATGGGTGGGCTTTCAAAATATTTTAGTACACGTATGAGCAGGCTTCCAATAACTAATGCCCGGGTTTTAGAGAAAATTTTATTATTACTAGGGTTCAAAGTCATCAGGCAAAAGGGGAGCCATGTTTTCTACAGGCACCCTGATGGCCGATATACGACTATCCCACACCATGCGGGGGTTGATATAAGCCGCCCATTATTAAGAACAATATTGAAAGAAGTTAATCTTTCTATCGAAGAATTTATGGTCTTACTTCAAAAAGTATAAAAATTAATCAATTTACAACATTGAGCATAGTATTAAACGATCAGAACAACACAGATAGTGGCGTAAGCGGACAGTATAGAAACTGGTTTCTTGATTATGCTTCTTACGTAATATTAGAAAGAGCCGTTCCTGCGGTTGAGGATGGATTGAAACCCGTACAGCGCCGGATTCTTCATGCTATGAAGGAGATGGATGATGGCCGTTTCAATAAGGTTGCCAACATTATTGGTCAAAGTATGCAGTACCACCCGCATGGTGATGCATCTATTGGAGATGCATTGGTAAACATGGGGCAAAAAGATCTGCTTATAGAAACGCAGGGCAATTGGGGCGATGTAAGAACCGGTGATGCTGCCGCAGCTCCAAGATACATTGAAGCACGTCTTAGCAAGTTTGCTTTGGAAGTTGCTTTCAACAATAAGACTACCGAATGGCAATTAAGCTACGATGGCCGCAAGAACGAACCCGTAACCCTGCCAATGAAATTTCCTTTGTTGCTTGCACACGGCGCAGATGGAATAGCGGTAGGACTTTCTACCAAAATTCTTCCACATAATTTTTGTGAACTGATAGACGCATCCATAAAATGTTTGCGAAACAAACCATTTGTTATTTTTCCTGATTTTCTTACAGGCGGCATGTTAGATGCATCAAACTATAACGAAGGAAAACGTGGAGGAAAAGTTAGGGTGAGAGCAAGAATAGAAGAGGTTGATAAAAAGACATTGGTTATTCGAGACGTACCTTATGGTGTTACAGTTTCAACACTCTGCGATAGCATTGTAAAAGCAAACGATCAGGGAAAAATAAAAATAAAAAAAGTAACAGACGCTACGGCTGCTGCGGTTGAAATTATAATAGATTTAGCACCCGGCATTTCGCCTGATATCACCATAGACGCCTTATACGCATTTACCGATTGTGAAGTAAGTATTTCACCAAATGCATGTGTCATCATAGATCAGAAGCCACACTTTGTAACGGTAACGGAACTGTTGAAAGTAGCTACTGAAAATACCCGAAACCTTCTAAAACGTGAACTTGAAATAAAGCTGGGTGAACTAAATGAGAAATGGCATTACACCTCATTAGAGAAAATTTTCTTTGAAGAAAAAATATACAAGGAGTTAGAGAAGAAGCACGAAACATGGGAAAAGGTGTTGGTAGGAATTGAAAAAGCATTTGTACCATTTACCAAAAATCTTCGCCGCCCTGTAACACGTGAAGATGTATTGAAGCTAACCGAAAAGCCCGTCCGTCGAATTTATCGGTTGGATATTGATCAATTAATAGCACAGATAAAAGGTTTGGAAGATGAAATGAAGGAGGTGCAACACAACCTTGATCACCTCACCGATTATGCCGTTAGTTATTATCAGGAACTATTGAAAAAATACGGCAAAGGAAGAGAGCGACGAACCGAATTAAAACAGTTTGATATCATTACAGCAAGAACTGTAGCAGTTGCCAATACCAAAGTGTTTATGAACAGGACCGAAGGATTTATTGGCCTTTGTCTCAAGAAAGATGAACTGATAGCAGAGTGCAGCAACCTCGATGATATCATTGTATTTACCAAGTCAGGTAAAATGAAAGTGGTTCGTGTTGCTGATAAAGTATTTATTGGTAAAGACATCATCCATGCAGCGGTTTTTCAAAAGAATGATGAGCGGACAACATACAACGTAATGTATGTTGATGGTGCTTCAGGCATCACTTATGCAAAGCGGTTCAATGTTACAGGCATAACACGTGACAAAGAATATGACCTTACAAAAGGAGCCGACAAAAGTCGCTTACATTATTTCACAGCCAACCATAACGGTGAAGCTGAAGTAGTCAAAGTGATATTAAGTCCAAACAGTTCAGCTAAGAAAAAAGAGTTTGATTTCTTCTTTGAAGAAATGGATATAAAAGGCCGCAGCAGCATGGGCAATCAGGTTACAAAGCATCCTGTAAAAACGGTGAAATTCAAAGAAGCAGGACGAAGCACACTCACAGGTCGTAAACTATGGTTCGACAGCAAATTTGGCCGGCTCAATAACGAAGAAAAAGGAGAATACCTCGGCACTTTTGAAGAAGAAAAATTATTGGTAATTACAGACGACGGTAATTACGAAATCACAGATACCGAACTAACGCAAAGGTTCGATGCCGATAAAATTTTACTGATTGAAAAATTCAATCCGGAAAAAGTAATCACCGCAGTTTACCTTGATGCAGAAAAAGATCAGTTCAACATAAAGCGGTTTAAAATAGAAACAACTACCCTTAAGTCTAAATTCTTTTTTATTAAAGAAGGAAAAGGAAACCGACTTGAAACCGTAACTACAGACGAAGAGCCAATTCTTGTTTTAAAAACCAAAGAAGGAACCCAAAAGATTACCATCAATGGATTTATAGAAGTAATGGGTTGGAAAGCTATTGGCAATAAACTGGCAGCTAACAGTAAAAAGGTAGAAATAGAGTGGGAGGCAAAGTCAGATTCAGATCCCCAAACCAGCTTATTTTAAATGTGGGAGAAATTGAAAAGCACAAAGAAAAAGGAATAGGTTACTTTTAGGGGCAAATAAAATACACAATGGCAGAAACAGTTCATCTTTTTTTGAAAATAAACGGGGTTGAGGTTCATGGCGAAACAGTTAGTAATAAGCCGGGTTCAAAAGACTCAATAGAGTGTGTTTTTTTTGACCAAAGTGTAACTACTGCACGTGACACAGCTTCGGGCATGACTACCGGTAGAAGACAATACAATCCCATTCTGGTAAGAAAGCTGATTGATAAATGTTCGCCATTACTATTCAAAGCATTGGTAGATAATCAATTGGTGGATGCAGTATTTAAATTTTACAGGCCAAATCCGATGGGTGATGGCACTACTGAACAATATTATACCATTGAAATTAAAAATGGCCGCATTGCATCTATGCGCAATTATGTGCCCGATACACTAACTCCATCATCAGCAAACCTTCCTCCTTTAGAAGAAGTAACTTTTGTGTTTCACACTATCAGCTGGACCTATACAAATGGCGGTGTTACACATCAGGATACATGGAGTGTGAGATAATTATTTGTATAAGGATAAAGTGGCGGATCAATGTCCGCCACCACCTGCTAAACTAATTTCCCCTTCCGGCTTTTCACTCTTGATTAAAAGCGTTAATCCAGCAGCAATTAATAAAAAGGCACCTGCAAATAAAATTGCATTAGAAGGATTGTTGTTTAAAAAATGCTTGAGGATAAATCCAAACGTTGTTGTTTGAATAAACATGGGTATTACAATCATCATGTTGATTACACCCATATAAACGCCATATCTTTCTTTTGGTATTTTGCTCACAACCATTAAGTATGGAATGCCCATCATACTTGCCCAACCAATACCAAACCCGGTGATAGCAGGAAACAGCATGTATTTATTTTCAATAAATGGAAATGCAAACAAGCCAATGCCAGCAAGGACAAGACAACCAAAATGCACCAACTTGGGGGAATATTTTTTTGCAAACCATACCAATCCAAAGGCACACAAAAAGGTTACTATGTTGTACCAACCATTTACCAAACCTGTCCAGCTAACTGCCTCTCCATACAACTTTTCATTTTCTTGTGGTGTTGTTTTCCATACAGACAATGCAATGCTTTTAGATGAATTTTGCCAATAGCAAAAAAGTGCATACCACTGGAATAAATAAACCAATGCCAATTGCCACATAATTTTAGGCATGTTTATAATGGCATCAATTATTTCAATGTTCTGTGCAAATAGTACTTTAATCGTTGGGTGATGTTCGGCATAAGTCAATACACGTCTGTATATTCCTTTAGAAAATATTGCTGGAATTATCAGAACTATCATTACGATATAGGCAACTATTGTGGTAAGGATAGAAAGAAAAAACTGAATCAAAGGATGTGGCATGCCTTTGTTTCTTTCATTCAGCAAAGCCAATTCATCAGTAGCAGGAGGAATTTCGGGAGTGGTTTTAATGCTCCACAAAATAGAACCGATAGAACAAATGGCACCCAGAAAAAATGATGCGAAAACCCATGTAGGTAGTTTGCCTGTTTTGCCAACAAAAATCAGTGGAAAAATAAAAAGCGAAAAATTAGCAAGGGTTTGACCAAAACCTGTAAAAAAGCTTTGTGCCTGAAAGCCGGTAGGTTGTTGTTCCGGGTTTAACTTGTCCGCTATGAATGCCCGATAAGGTTCCATTGCAGTATTGTTGCCGGCATCTAAAATCCACAACAAACCCGCAGCCATCCACAATGCGCTGCTAAAGGGAAACAGGAAGAGTGCTATACTGCATATCATTGCGCCAATAAAAAAGTAAGGTGTTCTTCTTCCAAACTTAGGATGCCACGTCTTATCACTCAATGCACCAATTATGGGTTGAATGATCAATCCGGTAAGCGGCCCCGCAAGGTTCAGCCATGGAATTTCATCGGGTTTTGCCCCCAGAAAATCATAGATGGGATTCACGGCACTTTGCTGTAAACCAAAACTGTATTGAATACCAAAAAAACCGACATTCATGTTAATGATACTCCAGAAAGATAGGTGGGGTTTACGCATCTAATGTTTAATGTTTAGGGTTTAATGTTTAGGGTATTCTGACTGTTCATTGTTCACTGCTCACTGTTCATTGTTACCCGTCACCCACCATGTATTTCCAAATGGATCTTTCACACCTCCTGTACGACCATAAGGTTGGTCGCTCATCGGCATAACGGGCTTGGCTCCTGCATCCAATGCTTTTTGATAGGTTTTGTCAGCATCAACTACATATATAAACAACCCGGCAGGTTGTTCTCCACATTGGTCTGTGCTGCTGGAAAACATTATGGTACTTTCACCTACCTGCACTTCGGCATGTGCTATTGTATTGTCGGGTTTCAGGCTTTTCATTTTTTCTGTGGCACCAAATACTGAAAGCATAAAATCCAGAAATTTTTCAGCACTGCTTACTATCAGGTAAGGCATTACCTGTTGATAGCCGGCAGGTATAGAGATGGAAGGCATGGTCGTTTAGTTTTCGCCGTCAAGGTAAAGAATAATTTAGAGTTAGTATTTAGATGTTAGTATTTAGATTTTAGACAAACAGCCAGTAGGTCGTTTTGTGCTATTTTTTTGCCCCGGCATTTATTGCTTTGTGGAGGCTTTATTCCCCGCCGCGGCGGGGCGGTTCATCTGCATCTTTCCAAAGCGGCATATTGCAATTTTTGCATTTTAACCCCCGCAGTTCTGACGGGGCAGGCACTGAGTACACAGAGGAAAGCCACACAGAGAAAGGCACAGAGTTAAAGATAATTTAATCAGTTTGAGCCATATGCCGTAGGCATAAAATGTCGGTAGCAACAAGAGGCCACCAAATAATACAAGTCCCTTTAGGGACGATATGTCCATTCCTTGTGGTATCCATTGCGGAAAAACATATCGCCCCCATGCGGCTTGTAAAAATAACTTACCCATTTCTTGCTACCGACCTATCGTGCCTGACGGCACAATTCATTTTTCATTGTTCGTTGTTCACTTTTCATTCCCCATACTAGTTATTAAAGATGAAATTGCAGGTTCATTTCCTTAAAGTGGAGAAAAATAATTTGACAAAGGGCAGGTGCAATGAAGGTTTAGTTTAATATTGCATCTATAATATTTATACCATGAATAAATTGTACGCTTCGCTAAAAGGGATAGCTTTTTTGATTTTGCTGATGGTTGGTAAAGTGGGGATGGGACAGCAGCCAACATTTTCATGGGCAAAGAGTGTAGGTGGCACTAATGATGAACGTGGATATTCTATATCGACAGATGCTGCTGGCAATGTATACACAACCGGAAGGTTTTACGGAACTACAGATTTCGACCCAAGTGCAGGAAATTATAGTCTGACGTCTGTGGGAAATGCGGATATTTTTATTTCAAAATTAGATGCTTCAGGAAACTTTATTTGGGCAAAGCAAATGGGAGGCACTTCTGATGACTGGGCAGTGTCAATTGCCATAGACGGTTCTGGAAATATTTACACTACAGGATGGTTTGACGAAACAGCAGATTTCAATCCAGGCCCCGGAAGTTTTAACCTCGTATCTACTAACTATGGATTTCCAGATGTATTTATTTCTAAATTAGATGCATCAGGCAATTTTGTCTGGGCAGAACATATTGGTGGGATTTTATATGATAACGCTTGGTCAATTGCTGTTAATTCTTCAGGGGACGTTTTTACATCTGGACACTTTTCAGGCACAACGGATTTTAATCCCGGAGCAGGTGTATATAACCTTACATCAGGCCCTGGTTTTGATATGTTTATTTCCAAACTAAGTGCTTCTGGCAATTTTGTTTGGGCAAAGATTACTCATAGCAGCGATAATACCTATTGCTTTTCTATTGCTTTGGATGCTTTGGGCAACGTATTAACAACAGGACTTTTTTCTGGCACAAACGACTTTGATCCGGGGGCAGGTACCTATACACTTGAAAGTACCACTGGTGTACAAGACATTTTTATTTGTAAACTAGACGCCTCGGGCAACTTTGTGTGGGCAAGAAAAATGGGTGGAATAAATTATGTTGAATATGATAAAGGTTATTGTGTCAAAGCAGATGCAAATGGAAATGTTTATATAACTGGAAAATTTCAAGGTACAACTGATTTTGATCCAGGAGTTGGAGTATATAATCTAACTTCTGCAGGGGATGATGATATTTTTATTTCAAAACTAGATGCATCAGGCAATTTCGTTTGGGCAAAGAGAATAGGAGGCTCCGGTACTGACCAAGGTATCTCCCTAGCCTTTGATCAATTAAGTAACGTTTACACGACAGGATATTTTCAAGGTACAACTGACTTTGATCCAGGAATAGGAACACATAATATATCGTCCAATGGTAATTCAGATATTTTTATCTCTAAGTTAGATGTATCAGGCAATTTTATTTGGGCCCAAAATATTGGAAGTGTAAATCCAGATGGGGGACAAGGCATATTTGTTGATCTTCTAGGAAATATTTGTGTAACAGGATATTTTTCTGGTACTGCAGATTTTGATGCTTCTGCGTTAACATACAATCTTACTTCTTTAGGTGGGAATGATGTCTTTGTAGTAAAACTTGGACAAACTACCCTCCCTCTCCACCTCCTCACCTTCACTGCCAAAAAAGCCAACAACACCAACCTCCTCAACTGGACAACCGCACAAGAGGTAAACACCGACCTTTTTGAAATAGAAAGAAGTTACAACGGTAGGGAGTTTAACAAGATAGGGGTTGTGAAAGCCAACGGCATGAACGGGCAATATTCCTACACCGACAACAATCCAACAACAACCCCAAACTCCAAACCCCAAACAATCTTTTACAGGTTAAAAATGCTTGACAAAGACGGTAAGTTTGAATACAGCCCCATCCGCCAGCTAACAATTAATAATTCACAATTTACAATTAATATCTTCCCCAACCCTACACATAACAAATTGCAAATACAAATTGATAGCGACAAGAAAACCACCCTCAAAATTGACATCATAACACAAGATGGAAAGATTGTTTTGAACAGCAACATGGCCGCAACAGTAGGTTCTAATCTGCACAGCATCAATATTACCGCTTTGCAAAGTGGTACATACATTTTGCGGGTTACATCTTTTAACCCTCCTTTGGAGGGAAGGGAGGCCTATGAACAAAGTGTGGTGAAGTTTGAGAAAGCCCCCTAAATCCCCCAAGGGGGACTTTGAAAGCAGCCCGTCATTGCGAACGAAGTGAAGCAATCTGCTGATTGTGATGTAGAAAGCCCTGATGAATCAGCAGATTGCTTCGTCGTACCTCCTCGCAATGGCGGATAGCCTTATGTTTCTCCGTGTCCTCTGTGAAAAACTCCTTCTTCCTCTGTGGTTAAAAGAGCAAACAGTAGAATTATTCAAATAGCAGCACAACACTCTATGCGTATGACCCAGCAAAAGCGACCGGGCAGGCAGCAACCGGAGCTAACCCCAGAATGAATGCTGATACTTAAAACAAACTAAATACTATCTTTATTGAAATAAAACTCATGGATATGGGAGACAAAGCAAAACCTCAAACAGATAAACTGGATACAATACTTTCTGTAAATACAAAAACAGAAAAGGAAGAAGTTTTAAGATATGAAGAAACCCATTTTGTGGATACCGAAAAACCGGTTTGGAATTATTCCTTATTTACAGAAGACGATATCATAAACTTTCAACGTGGTACACACTATGCAGCATACAAAGTGTTTGGGAACAAACAATTTGAGGTACTTGGCAGGAGGGGTACTTACTTTGCGGTTTGGGCTCCTAATGCAACATATATCTCGGTAATCGGACATTTTAATAAATGGGATACTGAAGCTCATCCGCTGTTTGTAAAGTTAGATAAATCGGGCATTTGGGAGGGGTTTATACCTGATGTTGTAGAAGGGGAGGCATACAAATATCATATTCATGGCTTTAACGGATTAAAGTTGGATAAAGGTGATCCTTACGCTCACTTTTGGGAAAAAAGACCTAATACAGCATCGGTAACCTGTGGCGTTGAATATGAGTGGAAAGACCAGAAATGGATGAAAAAAAGGGAGAAGCATAATGCAATCAATGCACCATGGTCAGTATATGAAGTGCATTTGGCAAGTTGGATGCGGCCCAGTAAATACGATGAAGAATCTTACAACACCTATGAGCAAATAACAGAACGGTTGGTTCCTTATGTAAAAGAAATGGGTTTTACACATATAGAACTGATGCCCGTTATGGAACATCCGTTTGACGGTAGCTGGGGCTATCAGGGAACTGGTTATTTTGCGCCTACAAGTCGTTTCGGCACCCCTGAAGAATTTGCAGCAATGATAGATGCATTTCATCACGAAGGAATAGGGGTTATACTGGATTGGGTGCCTTCACATTTTCCTTATGATGCACATGGTTTGTTTATGTTTGATGGTGCACATACTTACGAATATGCTGATATGCGAAAAGGTTTTCATCCAGACTGGAACTCTTACATTTTTAATTATAAAATGGGGGAGGTGAAGTCTTTTCTAATAAGTAATGCAAGGTTTTGGTTCGATAAGTTTCACATAGACGGCATTAGGGTAGATGCAGTTTCATCTATACTTCGTCTTGATTATAGCCGCAAAGAAGGGGAGTGGGAACCTAATGAATACGGAGGTAACGGCAATCTTGAAGCTATTGCTTTTATCAAAGATCTCAACGAAACCATTTACCGCGACTTTCCTGATGTACAAACAATTGCAGAAGAATCAACTGATTGGCCGGGTATATGCAAACCCACTTTTGAGGGTGGAATGGGTTTTGGCATGAAATGGATGATGGGATGGATGCATGATACGCTTGACTATTTCAAACTGACGCAGTTTGGCCGGCCTTATCATCAGGATAAATTTACATTTAGCATGATGTATTTCTACGATGAAAACTTTATGCTTCCGCTTAGTCACGATGAGGTTGTGCATGGCAAAGCAAGTATGATTTATAAAATGCCGGGTGATGAATGGCAGAAATTTGCAAGTCTTCGGTTGTTATATACATACATGTTCACTCATCCTGGTGCAAAATTGCTTTTTATGGGTAATGAGTTTGGACAAACCAATGAGTGGAATTATAAAAGCGAACTGCAATGGGAACTTTTACACTACGATGCGCATAAATTATTGCAGCATTGCGTTAGAGACCTCAACCATTTGTACAAAGATGAGCCTGCATTGTATGAAAAGCAATTTAAACAAAGCGGTTTTGAATGGGTAGACCTTAACCATAGGCAAGATTGCATTATGGTGTACAAAAGAAAGGGAAAAAAGGAGAAAGATGATATTTTAGTTATATTAAACATGCTTCCACAGCCCCATCTGGACTTTGAGATAACCGTAAAGGGCAAAAAAAGGTGGCAGGAGGTATTTAATAGTGATTCTGTGAAATATTGGGGAGCTGGTGACGTTTTTAATAATGAAGTCCGATCCGAACTTTTGCACAAAGAAGAAAAACTGTATAAACTTATTCTAAACTTACCCCCATTAGCCGGAATAATTTTGAAATAACAGGAAAAAACCTCATTTTGAGCAAAAATATCGGGGCGGTTTCAGAAAAAGAAGACTGAAAACCAGAAAATCCCAAATCGATATGAAAAAAATTACCATCCTCACCCTCCTTATTGCAGCAGTAACAAATGGTTATTGCACTAATGCTGACAGTGCAACTTTTTATGTTAAACAAGCTATTGAGCAAAATCAAAACCGCAAAGCCTGGGAAGCAGAAAAAAGTTTTCAGAAAGCAATCGAATTTGATCCGGCCAATTTGGAAATTCGTATAGAGTATGGTAACCACCTGGTTAGCCAAAGAAAATTTTTCCCTGCAGTTGCACAATATATTAAAGTATTAGAGAGCAATATCAACCATCAGGTTGCATTGCAAAAAATGACTGAAGTAAATTTTCAACTTCACCGCTGGAATGATGTGGTATTATATGGTAGCAAACTAGCCGAAAACAATTCTGGCAAAGAAGTGAAGTATATGTTGGGAAAAAGCTATTATGAATTGGAAAACTACGGTCAGGCACAAAAGTATTTGTATGCTGCCAGAGCTGAAAATCCAAAAAATATTGATGCCGTAACTTTGCTTGGAAAGGTACTTATTGAAATGAGCAACTATAAGCAAGCTATCAATGTTTACAATCAAACACTTGAGTTGGATCCCAATAATAATCAGTTGCTATACGAGTTAGGGTTGCTATACTATTCATTGAATGATGAAAAATCTGCGGTTAAATATTTTGAATTGGCTGCGGACAAAGGTTTCAAAACTGATCTTGATTTCCTTGAAAATTTAGGAATGGCTTATTTGGGACAGGACATTAAAAAAGGAGTACAAATACTTGAAAAAGTACTGGAAAAAAAGCCGGGAAATTCAGATATTCTATTCCAGATTGGTCAGGCTTACTATAAGGCAGAAAAATTTCAGGATGCAGCTACTACATATTTTCAAATTTATTCTGCTGACCCATCTAACATACGTGCATTATACATGACAGGTGTTGCTTTTCAGAAAAAGGGTGACAAACAAAAAGGTATAGCTTTGTGCGAAGAAGCAATAGCTAAAGACCCATCTCTTGCTATGTTAAAAAGTCAAAAATTTTCTTTCTAATTTTTTTAAGAACTTATATTTTCACTTGCCATCCTATTTAAGGATGGCATTTTTGTTTACAAGTATTTCGTTTTAATCATCATTAGTAGCACCATACAATAACAGACGAAAGAGGATTTATAAAAGTTGCACCCTGGTACTAACATTTTTCTAAAATATTTAAAGAACTTTTCTCTCTTGCTATTTTTTTTAAAAGAGATTTTTTTGAGCTATAATTCTTTGTAACCTTTTATATAGACTGGATAAATTTTTGGAAGGTTGCAGGCTTATGAAAATATTTTTTGCCAACGTTATTTATTTCAACAAGCGTGGCGAATATTTTTCCCAAACGCTAATCTTGTTATTTCCACAATTTCTATAAGCCTATTATTAAAGCCATTGTATTCTATTGTACCTGCCTTTTTATTGCTTCACAAACTTTATGGGGGTTAGGTTGCCTGTTGATATCAATAAATAGGAGCCGGGGGCAAAATGTGCAATATTAATAATTACTCTTTCGGTGTTTGAGTTTAATCTGATTTTTTGTTCTAGTATAGTCTTGCCTGTCATGTCAGTTATTTTCAGGGATTGAATACCAAATTGTGGTAAATTCATTTGTACAAATAACTGATCACTTGCAGGATTAGGATACAGTTGCAAGTTTGGTTGTCCATCTATTTTTATGGAAAGTATTTTGCTATACGAAATGCTGCCATCTTTTGCTAAAATACGTAACCTATACCAATTACTATTTGTTGTACCATTAGCATCTTTGTATTGATAAGCAGCATTGTTACCCGGCTTTGCTACTACATTTGCCAGTTCTCTAAAGTTTTCACCATCGGTGCTTTTTTCAACTATATAATATTCTATGTTTTCCTGGCTGGCGACAGACCATTGCAGCAATGGCTTTTTCTCATTTAATATTGCAGTAAAAGATACCATTTTTAAAGGCAATAAAGGCATACATGCAGCACCACCCAGACCTGCAAAATTCTGACAAAGTGATTGCAGGTATTGATTGGCAATACTTGCATCGTGAATGATGATCATATTTTCATCGTTGGTATGCGCACCAGCATTTGACCAGTTGTAAGAACCTGTACAAACCTGTGGGTCAGATGCAGGTGATTGTGCATCTACCACCATTGTTTTGTTGTGGTATAAATCACTTCCGTTGTACAGAATCAAATTGTTACCCATAACCGGGCTAAGAGTTGAGTAAGGTGAATAGCTTTGGCTAAACTGGTCAATAATACCTTTTGTAACTATGCCACTGTTTTTCTTATTTTTTATAACTGTTGCCACCGAGTTATCGGTAAAAGTATAAATGCCAAAAAATAAGTCGCTATTTGCAGTATTGATAGCATTTTCAAGACGTGTATCACTATTGTCTTTTGGGCTAAAATATACTTCTACAGGCGTTCCGTTTACATTAAACATTGTTTGCGATGATATAGATTTATAAGGCCCAAATCTAGAAGTTGCAATGTTAGGAGCAATGCCGGTGCCTCCCCACATTTTATTAAACTCGTTATAAAATGCAATGGCTACATCTTTATTATTTATGATGAGAAGGTTATTGTAATCACTATAAGTTTGAGTAGTGCTCCAATTGTAAGAACCTGTTATTACAATTGCATCCGCAGTGTCTGTAGAATTTGCATCTATTGTAACAAATTTGTTGTGCATGAGACCATACCCCGTGGTAGTAGGACTTGCCAGTTTATTAATTATTGGACTAATTAAGGTAAGGCCGGAGTTGGTTGAACTACCATTGTGAATCCACCGGACAATAACACCTCTTTGTGCCGCATTGTTTATTGCGGTTGCAATTTTTGCAACACTGCTTGTAGAACCCGAAGTGTAGTTGTACAATGCCACATCAATTGTAAATTTAGCTCTGTTGATATACGCAGCTATGGTATCAGGAAAAGTTCCATAAAGGTAAACCGCATTAGTTCCGCTGGATATGGAGGTATTGACCGGATAATTAAAATAACATTTGATATTAGGATTTTGGGAAAAGGTTTTACAAGGCAATATAAAATAACAACCAATGCACAACACAGCACTCAACACAACTCGACTCATGGCAAACTGATTAAAATTAATTGTGCAAATTAATTTTAAAACTGCGGTTTTAGATTTTCCGGCTAAATTTCTTTTCTCTAAGATTGATAAAAAGCGGAATGACTCAATAGTAAGGGGTTTTAAAAATCAAATGGGAATACATTTAGGTATTATTGTCATTGTAATATTTAAACACATCTGGAGTGCTGTAAATCCATAATTATAGAACTTTATTCAGGTATAATTTACAATTATCAATTCTTCTGTTACATTTGTCGCTATGCGAAAGGCTTTGTTAGATAGCTTTATATGGAGAGGTGTTTATTTTCTCACCACGCTTGTGCTTAATGTATGTATTGCACGTATATATGAAGCCACCCAAAGTGGGTGGATATACTTTATTTCCAACAACTTTTATTTGGTCATTTTACTCGGTGGATTAAGCCTGGACAGCAGTATGACTTATTTTTCTGCAAGCAATCAGGTGTCTAATCATAAGTTGGCTTATTTTTCTATGTTATGGCCCTTTTTGGTAAGTCTGTTAAGTGCAGTTTGTACAGGGGTGCTTATTTACAATCATTACATTTCTACAGATTATTTGTTTCTTTTGGTTGCAGGTGCTGCCTATACTTTCGGCATTGCGTTGACAAACTTTTTTGCTTCCCTCTTTTATGCCCGACATGATTTTGTGATGCCTAACATATACATGAGTTTGGTAAATATTTTGGTTATAATATTGGTGCCTTTCTTTGCCAAAGGTTATTTTGGCTGGAATCGCGAACAGTTTTTGTACATTTATTTTCTGCAGTTTGTTGTGCAGGGTATTGGGCTATGCATCCTCTATGTGGGAAAATATTCTGACATAAAACTGTTGCAATTGCCCAACCGGCATGAGTTTAAGTTGTTGTTCAGATTTACCTTCGTGGCCTTATCTGCTAATATTGCTTATTATCTTATCAGCCGAATAGACTATCTATTTGTTGAAGCATGGTGTTCTTCAAAATCATTGGGCAACTATGTACAGGTAGCTAAAATGGGGCAGTTGTTTTTAATTATTCCATCTATTATTTCAAGCACTGTTTATCCACAAGCTGCTATGGAAGACAATCCGAAAGTGGTAAAGATGATATTGAGACTTGTCAGTGTTTTTATAATATTGTACATAGGTATTTTTATTGTGTCGTATTTCATAAGCGACCAAATGTTTACCTGGCTTTTTGGGGGTACTTTCAATGAAATGTATATCCCCTTTTTAATACTTCTGCCCGGTATTCTATTTCTAAGTATCCACATCATAATTTCAGCTTATTTTGGCGGAAAGAACAAACCTTTTTACAATGTACTAAGTACAGGAACTGGTCTTGTAATTGTACTTGCCGGCGATTTATTGCTCATAAGAAGTATGGGTATTATAGGTGCTGCATTAGTTAGCTCTGTAGGATACATTGCTGCATTTTGTGTTTCTTTATTCCTATTTATGAAAATGACCCGCAGCAGTTGGAGCGATATTTTATCAATACAGACATTCAGGCTCAAAACTTATAAAGATCTTTTTGCGAGCAAAACATAATCCTCATTTTACCAAGTATAGCAACATGAAAATTCTTTGGTTAGCAAGTTGGTACCCCAATCCTTATGAACCTTATAATGGGGATTTTGTTCAGCGACATGCAAAGGCTGTTTCAGAAATTATACCTATAGATGTTATACATATTTTGCAGCATGGAGGCAGGTCAAAAAGGGAAGCTATTGTAAACAAGCACAACGGACTTACTGAATATTTTCATGCTTTTAACTTTACTCCAACGGGTATAGACTTAATAGACAAGATTCGCTACAACATTAGTTATCACAAACATTGTAAAAAAGTTTTGGAGACATATATCAAAGCAAATGGAAAGCCAGATATTGTACACGTACATGTACCCGTAAAAGCAGGTTTAATGGCTTTGTATCTGCTGAAGAAATACAAGTTACCCTATTTAGTTTCAGAGCAGTCATCTCATTATGAAACTAGTTCGCCCTTTTATTTTTTTAAGCGAAGTAAATATTATCAAAACAATTGCAGGCGTATATTTAACAATGCTGTTGCAGTTACAAATGTATCTGCCACAATAGGAAAAAAATTACACGAAATATTCACCATCAAAAACTACAGAACCATTCATAACCTTGTTGATACTGAACTGTTTCATTACAAGGAAGTTGAATCAGGTGGGAAAGTACGATTGATACATGTCTCCGCATTGGGTGAACAAAAAAACCCAAACGGAATAATTAAAGCATTGGCGCTTTTGCAAGGCAAAAATCAAAATTGGGAATGTACAATTTGTGGCCCGGCCAATGCACAACTGAAAAGTCTGGTACAGGAATATGATTTATCTGGGTACATAAAATTTACCGGAGAAATACCTTATAAAAATGTAGCCCATTATATGAATGAGTCAGATGTTTTTCTGTTATTTAGCAACCATGAAAATTTCCCTTGCGTAGTGGTAGAGGCATTGTGCAGTGGCCTGCCTATTGTATCTTCTGTGGCAGGTGGAATAGCCGAGGCAGTAAATGAAAGCAATGGTTTATTGGTGCCTGCAGGTGATAATGAAGCATTAGCAGATGCCCTACATTCAATGATTTCAAATCTACATAAGTACAACCGTGAAGTAATTGCAGCCAATTCAGCAAAGTTGTATAACAAAAAACTTATTGCTCAACAGTTTGTTGATTTATATAATGAAGTTGCAGGGAATCAGTAACAATTTACTTCACACAGTACATTACATTTGAAGGAATTTGAAAATCATAACTCTCGTTAAACTTTAGATATTTTTATTTGTCAATAAAACTTCAACTATACAACATGAGGAAATATCTATTAGCCGTTTTATTATTAATTGTAGGTGACACTTTTGCTCAACCACTTTACTTTCCGCCATTAAGCAATACTGCTACATGGGATACGGTATCACCTGCTTCTCTTGGTTGGTGTGGGTTTAAGGTGGACTCTCTGTATAACTTTCTCGGTAGAGAAAATACCAAAGCATTTATTCTGCTAAAAGATGGAAAAATAGTATTGGAGAAATACTTCGGCACTTTTACTCAAGACAGCCTTTGGTATTGGGCTTCAGCAGGCAAAACAATCACCTCTTTTTTAACCGGCAAAGCGCAGGAGGAAGGATATTTGTCTATAAACGATACTTCTTCTAAATACCTTGGGCAAGGGTGGACGAATTGTACACCTGCACAGGAAGCTAAAATAAAAATTAGAAACCAACTAACAATGACCACCGGCTTAGACGATGGTGTGGTTGACAACCACTGCACAATTGATACTTGCCTGAACTACCTGGCAGATGCCGGAAACCGTTGGGCATATCACAACGGACCATATACCTTGCTCGATTCTGTAATCAGAACCTCCACAGGACAAACATTAAACAATTACACAACGCAGAAGTTAAAGTTAAAAACAGGCATGACTGGTACCTGGATAAAACTTGATTATGACAATGTATTTTTTAGTAAACCCAGAAGTATGGCCCGGTTTGGACTGCTGATACAAAACGATTGTATTTGGAACACTGATACACTGCTACACGATACAGCTTATAAACACCAAATGGTGAATACCTCACAAAATCTGAACAAGTCTTATGGTTACCTGTGGTGGCTTAACGGAAAAAGTTCCTTCATGGTACCAACTTCACAGTTTGTATTCCCAGGTTCTTACGCACCTGATGCACCTGCAGACATGATTGCCGCATTGGGTAAGAACGGACAGTTTATAAGTATTGCAAAAAGTAAAGGCCTACTATTTGTGCGTATGGGTTTGGCACCAACATCTCCTGGGTCAGAAGTGCCCTTTCAGTTGTGCAACCAAATTTGGCAAAGATTGAATGTTCTGGATTGTACGCTGCCACTGTATATTACTTCATTTACCGCTAAAGCAAATGATACAAAAGTAAACCTGCGATGGACTACCGCCAACGAGATAAACAGCAGTCATTTTAATATAATGCGCAGTGTAAACGGATCCTCTTTTACAAGTATTGCAACAATACCTTGCAACCTCAACCAAATAAATAATACCTACAATTATACCGATGATGTTGCACCAGCAGAGGTAGGCAAGTTATTTTATCGCTTACAACAGTTTGATAAAGACGGCACCAGTAAAATGTCCCCAACAGTAATAGTAGATATAAGTAAAAAGGAAAAAATACAGATAACGCCCAACCCTGCAAGCAATAAAATAACCATAAGTGGCAAGGGAATTAGAAGCATACAGCTATTTGATGGCTCTTCTAAGCTTGCAATGCAAAAAAATATATGTGGAAATGAAAGTATTGTACATTTGGATGTTGCCACATTTGCCCGTGGTTTGTATGTGGTAAAGATTCAAAATAAAGAAGGGATAGTAGTTGCAGAAAAGATATTGTTACGATAAATTTTAGTTTCTAAATATCCATGAACAACTATTCGCTTTAAAGCCTTTCGTCATTGCGAACGAAGTGAAGCAATCTGGGGATTGCAATTTGATAAGACCTAAATAAAAATAACGGAATTGCTTATAAAATCCCGAATGACTAAGCTTTGTGATTTTCAATTTTCTGTTTTTCTGTGTTGCTTTCTTCCTTGCTATTTTTTCTAAAATCAGTGCCATTTTCAGTTATGACTTTCTTTTGAAAATCAATAATTACTATACAATTGCAACGTTTCATCCTCAACTAATATTTCTTTTTCAAAGTGTAAACCAAGTTTGGTAAGTAGCTTGATAGAACTGATATTGTTAGATAGGGTAGTAGCTACTATGGGATGATGTTTAGCAACATTATTTGCAAACAACAATACCTCTTTAGCTGCTTCATATGCATAACCGAAACCTGAATACTCCGGTAGTAATGCAAAACCAATGTCATAAAAAGTAAGATAGTCACGTTTAATAAAAGAGATGATACCCACGGGTGTGCCTGACTCCTTAACCCTTATTACCCAATAGTAAATGTTAGGAGCAGCTAATATCTTGTTGATGTAAGCAATAGCATCTTCTTTGTTATTCACATTTCTATCTCCAATAAACTCCAACCAACCACGGGTATTAACAAGTGCAGAAACAAATGCATAATCTTCTATTTTAACTATGCCCAACTGAAGCCTGTTGGTTGTAAAACTTGTTTGCATGGGTTAAAGATAAATAGGTTTTGTTGGTATAAATATTCATACCGAGCTACTTCATTATAAAAAATCTAACTTTATACAAATGCAAGTGCTGTGATATTAAAAGGGTTGTATTATTTGCCCCGGTATAATTTTGGTTGCACGTTTACTACATCCGTTAATTTTAAAATTCAGTAAATCTCTAAAAGTACTTTAATGAATATGAACTGGCACAGATTAAACATACCGGAAGTTTTGGAATTGTTGGGTACAAGGATTGAGGGTTTAAGTACAAATGCTGCCGAAGAAAAACTGCTTCAGTTTGGTGCAAATGAATTGCAGGAAGGAAAGAAGAAAAGTATATTCTTTATTCTGCTGTCACAGTTTAAGGATGTAATGATATTGATTTTACTGGCCGCTGCAATTATATCCGGAATTGTTGGTGACTTTACAGACACTATCGTTATCCTTATTATTGTTTTGCTAAATGCATTGGTGGGTTTTATTCAGGAATACCGCGCAGAAAAAGCAATGCTGGCCTTGAAGCAAATGGCTGTAACACAGGCAAGGGTTTACAGAGATGGTAGCATAACATGGTTGCCTGCTACTGTATTGGTGCCGGGTGATGTAGTCTTATTAGAGGCAGGCAATGCTGTACCTGCAGATGTGCGTATTGTGGAATCCGTCAATTTGAAAATTGAAGAAGCTTCTTTAACAGGCGAATCGCATGCAATTGATAAAATAAGTCATTCATTAGAACCCGATGATTTGCCTTTAGGTGACAAAAAAAATATGGCATTCAAAGGCACATTTGTTACCTACGGAAGAGGAACTGCAATAGTGATTGCAACCGGAATGCAAACAGAGTTAGGGCGAATTGCAAAACTGTTGCAGGAAGATGAAACGCTTACACCATTGCAACAACGAATGGCTTCATTTGGCAAAAAATTATCTCTATTGGTTTTGTTTTTATGTGTTTTGTTTTTTGTAGCAGGATGGTTAAGAGGGGAGGATATTTTTAAAATGATTATGACCAGTATTTCGCTGGCGGTGGCAGCTATTCCCGAGGCACTACCTGCTGTAATAACTATTTCACTTGCATTGGCTGCAAAAAGATTGATTCGTTTTAATAGCCTTATCAGAAAATTACCGGCAGTAGAAACATTAGGCTCGGTGGCTTATATCTGTACTGATAAAACAGGTACTCTTACCAAAAATAAAATGCAAGTGGAAGAGGTGTTTGTTGGCGGTAAGTTATATGGACGAAAAGATTTGTCAACAATAAATCAGGAGAATGATGTTGTGTTATTGTTGCATGCATTTGCACTCAATAATGATGCTGTGGAAGGAACTGATAATATTATAAAAGGAGATAGCACCGAAATAGCGTTGATGGAAGTATCAAGGGAGAATAAGATTAAACCTGATATATGGCCAAGATTGAAAGAAATTGCTTTTGATGCCGAACGCAAACTGATGACGACCTTTCACAAACACAATGATAAAATAATTT
This sequence comes from Segetibacter sp., assembly GCA_031373555.1. Lineage (GTDB taxonomy): Bacteria > Bacteroidota > Bacteroidia > Chitinophagales > Chitinophagaceae > Segetibacter. The sequence goes on from JANMMU010000124.1 coordinate 28,294, forward strand.
CATTTACTAAAGGGGCACCGGATATCTTGTTGAATTTATGTGATAATGTTGATGTAAATCAATTGCAAAAGCAAGTAGATGAAATGGCGACTAAGGGCCATCGTATACTTGGCTTTGCTTATCGCTATTGGGATGAATTGCCTGATGATCCTAATAGTGAAATACACGAAACCGGTTTGCAGTTTTTAGGATTAACAGGCATAATTGACCCCCCACGTGAAGAAGTCTTTGATGCTGTAGCTCAATGTAAGACTGCAGGCATTGTACCCGTAATGATTACTGGCGATCATCCACTAACTGCAAAAACCATTGCACAGCGCATTGGTATAATTAGCAATGAAAACGATTTGGTAATAACCGGTCAACAATTGGCTGTTTTAGAAAATGATATATTTTTAGCCAAAGTAGAAAAGATAAAAGTATATGCACGTGTTTCACCCGAACAGAAATTGCAGATTGTAAAAACATTACAGCATAAAGGTCATTATGTAGCAATGACGGGAGATGGTGTTAACGATGCCCCATCTTTAAAAAGAGCAAATATCGGCATTGCAATGGGCATTACCGGAACTGATGTATCTAAAGAAGCTGCCCACATGATTTTGCTGGATGACAATTTTTCTACAATAATAAAAGCAGTAAGGGAGGGGAGAAGAATTTATGATAACATCCTAAAGTTTATAAAATACCTAATGACTACCAACTCGGGTGAGTTGTGGACTTTACTATTAGGACCAATGTTTGGTTTGCCGGTTGCGCTGTTGCCAATTCATATCTTATGGATAAACTTAGTTTCAGATGGCCTGCCGGCGATTTCTTTGTCATTTGAAAAAGCAGAAAAGGATATTATGAACCGGCCACCACGCCCACCGCAAGAAAGTGTTTTTGCAAATGGCAGAGGCTTGCATATGATATGGGTAGGTATGCTTATGGCAGGAATTGCATTGGCTGCTCAATCATGGGCTATTAGTCATGGATTACATTGGCAAACTATTGTTTTTAATGTTTTATGTTTAAGCCAAATGGGACACGTATTGGCTATTCGTTCAGAAAAATATTCTTTGTTTACTATAGGCATCTTCTCAAACAAGCCTCTTATTGCAGCTGTTACAATTGCTTTACTATTGCAGTTTCTTGTTACCTATGTTCCATTACTTCAACCCATATTTAAAACGGAGTCATTAACTCTTTATGAGTTTTTATTAGTTGGTGCATCTTCATCTTTGATATTTTTTGCGGTGGAAATTGAAAAAATATTTACAAGAAGGAGTAAGTAATGAACGACTACATTTTTTATAGGTTTTAATTTGTAAAATGAGATGGGAAAGCTTCGGATACTCATACCAATAACTATTGTAGGGTTTTTTTGGTTTATTGCTGGACTATTATTTTAATATCAGATATTCTTGCTACCTGGAGACATTATGTTGGATTTATTTTATTTATTGGAATCGGATTTCTGTTTTTTAGAAATATAAATATCGCAACTATTGTAACTGGAATTTTTCTTTTGCTGGGTACATTTAATGCCTTGGCAATGACACCAGAAATTAATACGAGTTGGTTTGCAATTGGACCAATAGAAACACCATCTATTCAGCTATTATCTTTAGGTCTATTCTTTATCTACTTTGTACTTAATCTTGACCCTCTAATTTATATTTACCTTGATTACAAAGAGGCAAATCAAAAATGAGTTTAATCATTTCATTCTTAGACCCAATTCTTTTTGTGGGTAACTATGATATACTATGACACAATAGAGTCTCTTCTGAATTTTAGAAAGATAAAAATTTAAGTACCTCAATCTTATTAAAATAAAATCTATAAATTTAACATCAGTAAGCTTCTTTTTCTTTAATTCTTCTTAAGAATCAAACTTGCAATGTAATGCAGCATTCAAATTTTAATAAACATTACACCCTAAAAAATTACAATGATAAATAAGTTTGTATGTAGTCTTTGCTTTTTATTTCTGATATCATCATTGCCTGCACAGCAAATAAAAGTCTCTTATACCCCTACATCATTTATGGGTGTTTTTAGTGGTAAAGTAATATTGTATCTTTCTAAGGATAGTAAATCACCCAAAGACCTTGGAGCTGGAATTCCCAACCTATGCTGTTTTGCTATAAACGTAACTCGTATTAAGCCTAATAAAACCATTTTGTTTGATGATAACGCTCTGTCGTATCCTGTTAAGCTCTCAGATATAGAGCGTGGTGAGTATTATGTCCAAGCCGTTTGGGACCGAAATACCGGCGGAAGAAATATTGGTAACTGTGCAGATAATATGTATAGCGATCCAATTAAAATAAACCTTTCAAAAAATACAGGAAAGACATTTTCGATTGTCTGTAATAGAGTTGTTTCAGCACCAACATTTATACAAACAGATTATTTAAAAGAATTGAAAGCTCCTTCGGTTTTACTTTCAACTTTTTATAAAAGACCTGTTACTGTTGATGCCGCAGTTATTCTTCCTAAAGAATATTATCTGGAGCCGAACCGTAAATTTCCTGTTCATTATTTAGTTTCAGGTTATGGCGGCGATTATCACAACTTTTCGGGCAGTGAGATTAAAAGTATGCCAATAGATACTACACCATGTATCACTGTGTTTCTTGATGGCAATTGCCCAACAGGACATAGTACATACGCTAATAGTACAAATAATGGTCCTTGGGGGCGATGCCTTGGTAAATGAGTTCATAGCATTGCTGGAAAGTAAATACAGATGCAATGGAGCAAGATTATTGTCAGGTCATAGTAGTGGCGGGTGGTCTGTATTATGGCTTCAGGTAAATTATCCTGAAAAATTTGCAGGTTGTTGGTCCAGTTCACCTGACCCGGTTGATTTTCGAAATTTTCAACAAGTAAACTTATATGCAGACAAAAATTTGTTTTATGATGCGGATAAAAATTTGCATATAGACGCCTCTGTAGCAGGCAGAATTCCCTGGATATATCTTAGGGATGATTATAGAATTGAAAATGTAATTTATCGGGGTGAGCAATATGCTTCGTGGAATGCTGTGTTTGGCAAAATATCAAATGATGGCACTCCGGAAAAGATATGCAATATGAAAACGGGAGTAATTGACAATGAGGTGGTCAATCATTGGAAGGCTTATGATATCTCTTTACTCATACGCAATCATTGGCAAGAACTAAAACCAAATCTGGATAATAAAGTAAGGGTGTCCGTAGGTTATCATGACAACTACTTTCTCAACCATGCAGTTGAATTATTGGAAGCCGAGACCAAAAAGTTAAATGCAAATTTTGTTTTTGCTTATTATCCGGGAGACCATTTTACCGTTCATCATCCGGAGTATAATAAGGCAGGTTATAGTTTTTTACAAAAGAAATATGCAGAGTGGGTTTCTGTAAATAATACCCAATAATAATAAATACAGTCAAAGATTTGTTTCGAAGTTTAAAAAGAAGAACCAAAAACAAACGTTTTAAAAATGACCGGGACACTTATTCAGGATATGCAATAAGATGAATAACCTTACCATCGCCACCTCTGTTTATTTTGCCGTTAGCTGTTAAATATTGGCGTTGAATTTCTTCATTTATGAGAAATTTATCCATAAATTTTTTTTGAATTGCTGTAGGTACCACAGGTCTCGAACCTTTTGCTACTACTGACTGTACATAGCTACTTAGCATGTTTGCAAATGTAATATCGAGCAAACTATTGCTTGCAAAGATTTCAGCACTCATTATCTTGTTATCTGTTATAAATATAAAGCCGGCAATAGTACTATCACTTTCTAAATATTTTCTGGTAAAGAAATTAATATAACTGGTATCTACCGGTACACGGTTATTATACAATTCAAGGTAAGACCAGGTTTCGCTTGTTTTCTTTGCTGCTTTAAACTCTTTATCTATCTCTTTCCAAACTTCTGACTGTCGTTTACTTAGGTTCATTGCTTTTTGTACTTCTCTGTTTGCAACACCACGGTGTTTAAATTCCTTTGCTTTTGGCGACCACCTTCGCTTTTCAACACAATACACCTGAATATAATCAGTTGTTCCCGGGGCTATATATTTTGTTTCCCCTACCATTCGGTCTTGCTTACCCCCTTCTAACACATCACCTCCCTGAACTACTACACTTTGTTTACTGTTGTTGGTAACTTGTAGCAAGTTTACATCAGCACCGTTTTCATACTGCATTTCCTGCAGCTTTATTTTGTGTTTTTGTAAGGCTTCCGAAAAGCTGATTGGACGGGAAGTAGGGGCAGGTGACCCTAATCCGTTATCACTTTTAGGCTTAAATTTTATTGGTACCATTTGCAGGTTTCTAAATGTCCAGGCACTATCATACATTACCTGTAATTCCTGATAGGTAAGTTGTGCATTTATTTCATTAAATGAAAATGCAGATAATAGGATAATAAAATATAACCTGGAAATTTTCATAAGCAATAAACTTATTTAGTTACTAACTTATCCAAATGAATTAATACTATAAACCATCATTTATTTGAGATGTTAATTATTTTGTTTCGATGGGAAAGCATACCATTTAACAACGTTAATAATTATTTTTTTTTAATAATCCCATCTGTAAACACCCTATTCAATACCCAGAAAAAAAAGAATGGGAATGGGGTGAGTAGTTGGGTAATATTGAGATAGAATAACATTACTTTATTTGCTGAAAAAGTGGTTTCTTTAGAATGGTCTATTGGTAATTTTGCTATTATTTTAATGGCATAATATATTAGCCACAGTGATAAATAAATTGCGATAAAATTTTTGAAAACTTTTTTTTCTAAAGTCATTTTCATAATTATCACTCCGGCGGAAACTAAAAAAAATGTTTTTAACCAAATTACAAGGGCGTGATTTTTATCTGGAAATACTACTGCTTTCAAGTAATCAAAAAAGAATAATCCAATGTAAAGGATTAACATGCACAAAAGAAACATTTTAGCTGATTTCATCGTTTCTTGGTTTTTTAGTAAATAAAACCCATCCGTAAAATATAATCAGGTACATGATGATTGTGAAAAGATAATGGTGATTAAAATCAAACATGTTTCTGAAATGAACATATATCCAATATAAAGAAACACAGCGAATAATATTTCCAATGAAAATAGCTACAAGCCCTCCAACGCTGAAAATTATTTTCCTTTTTACAGGGTAGGGTAACAAAATTATAAAAGCCAGGTATATAATAAATAAATCAAGCCCGTTACAATCATCAAAAATTACCAACATTGTATGCCCCGAATGTTGAATTAAGCATGCATCATTAATGGGATCTTTAATCCATGTGGCCGAAGGAGTGATACGAAAAAAAAAATTTAGTGTGCCCGTTACTGCTGTAGTAAGCCATTCTGTAAGTAAACTATCTGGTATCCTCTTAGGCTTTAATAAAAAAATATATAAAGATTGCCATGAAATAATGAAGATTATAAGTTTTAATAAAAAAACCTTCATTTCTCTGTTTAATCTTGAGAATAGATTACCTAATTTAAACATGATTAAATACTATCTAAAAGGGAATAAATTTATTTGCAAATGATAGTTATAAATAATTCAATAGTGGTTGTAAGAATCATTTAATGTCAAAAGCTAAACTTCTCTGTTAAAACTTTAATTGAATAACTGCTAAACTAAATTTTCTGTCCGATTTACTTAAACTCTTCGTAAAACTATTAATTTATTCATAGCAAAATAATCAAGTTAATATAAATTAATATACAATATACAATAAAAAACCTACTACCTGCAAAAATAATTAAAGCAGGTAGTAGGTTTAATAAAATTTATTTTGAGCACTTATTTAAGTGCAGTTCTACGTTTTTGCATTTTTCTGATTGCAAAAAGCGCAAAAATGGCACCAACTGCAAATAAAATCCAGTTATAATAATCGTTGAACGGTACAGCAGGTGGTGGGCCATCTGGGCTTCCTCCCGGGTCTTGACTGTAAGCATTTAAGGATACTAAAATCATCAGACTCAAAATGCCTAGTAATTTACTTTTTTTCATATTTTTTGCAAATGAAGATGTTTGAGTTTTCAATTTGATATTTTTTTAATTATTAAGTAATATTACCTTTTGAGTAACTTTTCCATTGTTAGTAGGCAAAGAAAACTCTAATTGGTAAATACCTTCTGATATTTGTGAAGGCAAGTTAAATGATTTTACATTATTATCACCATCATGGACAATATTTTTTGTAAATAAAATTTGACCACTGCCATTTACCAATCTAAGAGTGTATTTTCCGGGAGGTTGATTTTTAAATTCTACATTAAGCAAATTATTGACAATGGGATTTGGATTAACTGTGAAACTGTTAACCTGGGTTTCTACAGATACTTTAACGATTGTACTGTAAAGCCCTTTGCCAGACAGGTCTATGCTTTTTATCCTGTAGAAATTATTTCCGATAGAAGGCTGTTGATCGAGAAAACTATATGTATTTTCTGATACATTTCCAAGCGCTTTAACAATGCCAATCTTTTCAAAGTTAATTCCGTTAGTTGAACGCTCTATTTCATAATGAGCAATACTTTTCTCAACAGCTACTTTCCATTCTACATTTACTTTCTTATTTTTTTCTGATGCTTTAATGCTGGTAAATGTTACAGGTAATATAGAATTGACTTTAAATACTACTCTGAAACGGTCTGTAGCAGATGACGCTGTGTTGGAAGTAACTGTAAAGTCTACTACAGTTGTATCGGTAATGCTCAACGGTGTAGAAGTGGCTAGGAAGTTATCCTGCAACATAGCAGTAAGACCCGGTATTGTCAGGTTTTTTGGTACAAATTGCAACCTGTATTGCTGCTGTTTTAGGTTCCAACCCTTATAAAAAATGGTATCAGCATTAACAATTGGACGTCGAGCCTCAAGTGCCAGTGCTACCCCGTTTCTTTGTATTCCAAAATTTTCACCAAAGTTGTTTATTTTAGTTACATCATCATTGTCTATGTTGTTGGAGAAAGTACTATCGTAAACGGTAGTATTTCCATCAGCCAGTGATAATCCGCCACCTGTATAGGCATAGAGATTTGTTTTAAATTGTTTGTACAAAGTAGCATTTCTGAAAACATTTCTGCTACTGGTAGCTTTTGAAACCTCAGTAAGTTGAATAGATCCTCCGCTGGTTGAATTAACGATAAAGGCTTGTCCGCTTTCTATTCTGCTGTTTGCAAGGGTATAGCTTCCTCCTGCAGGAGTAGGATCATATCCGTTTGATGCGCTGAATGACACATAAGCACCTGTGTTACCCGTACCTGCTATTTTAGGATCCCATACTTTAAAGCTAGTAATCCCGGATCTTGTAAGAAGGTCAAAATCAATAGCGGAAGCATATACGTTACCAACCATTACGTTTTGATTTGCCGGAAGCGTAATAGCAGTTTGAGTGCCCTGATAAAGGGAGCCAGTAGTGCGAAGAGTAGTTGCAGTTGGACTAAATACGCCACCCGACACAGTACTACTTCTATTTCCTCTGATATAAACAAAATAACCCGAGTTGGTAGCCATCGCATTATTTGTATTGGTTACGGCTGTAAAACTACCAGGGGCTCCTGAAGTAAATGATAAAAGTGAATTTCCGGTTGAAGCGGCATCATAACCATTAGTACCCGTTGTATTTGTTAACAGGGTACCAAAACCCGGAACTGTATTGGTTAGACCAGTTTGCCCTTCCTGCCATGCCTGTTTAAATGTTTGTGCACCCTGAACAGGCACCGATAATAATCTCCACGCTCTGAATGCATTTTGTGGTATATATCTTTCAACTACTACATTCCCGGTAATTGTGCCTGCAGATGTTCCTACACCTGCTGTTCCATTTACACTTGATTTTAAAGTTAAATTGCCGCCAGTAGTCAAAGTTGCTCCTGAGGCTACAGTAACAGAACCACCTGAATTTGCCGAGGTAATATCAAGTGATGTTCCAAGTGTAGCACTGGCACCTGTATTAAGTGTCAAAGTCTTTAATTCTCTGAAACCTGAAGTGAAATTTAGTGTTCCAGCAGCGCCTGATATTGCAAGTCCGGAATTTTGTGAACCCTTTAATGTTCCTGTTCCTGTTATTGCTCCTGTAACAGTTAAAGTTCTTGTACCTATATTAATAGTAGATGAACCTAAAAGACTGATGTTTCGTACAGTAATATTAGACAATACCACCGGCATAATGGGCGAATTGGAAGGGATCACCACGTCAGCAGTTGCACTATTTGGTACCCCACATATCCAGTTCAGCGGACTATTCCAATCACTGCTAACTCCTAGCCATGTTGAAGCAGAAGTATTAAGCGGAGCATCTGTTGAGGCAATTACAAGTATAGTTGTATTGCCACCTGTCGGATTAACAGTATTCACTCCACTTGGCCATGTGCCGTTGTAACTTGCAGCAGGACAGTTTAATAAATTACCTGTAGCAAGATCTCTTTGTTCTATTCTTCTAATACCATTTGGTAGGGTATTGGGAATAATTGTTCCCCATGCCCCCGTTTGTCCGTCAACAGTAGGACTTGTATAGAAAGAAGGATAATTACCAGATTGTGCATAACCATCAGACTCTACAGCGGCCGCTGTAATTGGTCTGCCGGTTCCATTAACATTGTCATATAGCACTACAATATTTTTTGCAGTGGCTGATGAATTTCCTCTTATCCCCGTTCCATTGGCAGCACCTGCAGAAGCCACAAAGTTGATAACAGTTGTTGAACTGGTAGTTGTAACTCGGTTAACCACAGTTGTACCTGAAGCACCATCATTTAAGAATATGCGCATATTAACAGAAGCACCCGGTGTAAACCTTGCATTGCCGGTAGGCTCCGAAATAAACCAACCTGTGTATTCACCAGAAGCGTTGGTGGTAAAAGTGCCATAAGCACCAGCAGTTGAAAGGCTTTGGGTAGAAGATTGGGTGTATCCACCTGCAGCCGGATAAATTATAGCACCTGCACCAGTTCCGGTGGTACCATCACTTGCATTTACTACGCTATTAAAATACCTGTAGGTTGTAGTAGGGGTAAGATTGCTGATTTTGACTCTGTATACATATGGTATCCTGGTAGAATTGGTAGCAGTATTGCCTTGCATATATTGAGGAACAAGAACCTCTGTAAGTATTGGCTGTGGGGTAAAAGTAAAGGTGCCACTACCTGGAGGTGTACCAGAAACTGTTCCTTGTGTAAAGGTGAAAGCAGAAATAGTAACTGTATTTACTTTTATAGTTCTGCCAGCTAATGCCGATGATTTTATATCAGCAGTAAGCCAAAAGAAACCTGTAGTACTCATTGTTATTGCCTGACTTAAACTACCTATAATAAGGTTGCTGCCAGATGAAACTGCACTAACTGCACCAATTTGTGTAGCAGTACCAAAAGAGTTGGTACTGTTATACCATAATTTCATTCCAGATGTTACAATATCCCCTGTTAAGTATGTTCCGGTCATTGGCAAACTCACCTGACTAAGTTGTGCTGAGTTGACAGTTGGGGCAACAGTAAATTGATAAATAATATTGTTATTTGATGGTGCACCAATAGTCGTTGACGTTGTAGCGGTTCCCGCTATAGTAATAGATGGTGGTACAGCAGTTATTGTTCTTGTGTTTCCGCTTGGAACGGGGTCTGTACCGGTTTTGTTTGCGGATGCAAAAACTATATTTGAAAAATCTGTGGAACTTATTATAACGGTTCTGCCTGCAACTGCATTGTAAACAAGGTCTGCTGTAATTAATAGATAATAAGAACTATTATTATTCAAACTTTGTGAAAGTCCTGAAACTGATATGGTATTACCTGGACCTACTATTGGTTGTGATGCACCTAACTGTGTAGCACCGGTTAAATTATTACTGCTATTAACCCAGAATTTAAAACTGTTTGGCGAAAGATCCGAAGTTTGGTAAGTTCCTGAGATAGTCATTGTGATACCAGTTAGTGTTGCAGAAGTGACAGTAATATCCAGTTTTATGCTATTCAAAATTTGATTAGTGCTATTTTGATTGATATTGCTTGCTGGCAGACTAGCGTCTGAAATTGCAATAGTAGGATCAAGTTGTGTAATTGTTTGAGCATTACTTGCTGGCAATGGATCTGTGCCGGTTTTATTGCCACTGGCAAATTGAATGTTGGCAAAACTTGTACTGCCAATACTAATTGTACGGCCAACCACAGCATTGCTGGCAATACTTGCAGTTACAAAAATATACCTGTTAGAACCAGATGGAATTGAGGTAGTTAAACCTGATACACTTACTGCAGCTCCACTTGCAACTGATGCCTGTGTGGTACCTATTTGTGTTGCACCAGTCATACTGTTGATTCCATTAATCCAGAATTTCAGATTAGTTATGTCTGTTGATTGGTATGTACCCACAGTGTTAATTGATACTCCTGTTAGATAGGCTGTTGCAGTTGAGATGTCTACGTAAATCGTTCCAATTGGTTTATCTGTAGAGCCTTGGTCAGCTGTACCAGCCGCAGGATGTGCGTCTGCTATAGCAATATCCGGCGTAGGTGCATTGGAAATTGTTCCACCAATTGCAAGATCATTCACCGGTGTTGTAGGAAGGCCTAATGCAAATGTACCACCAACATTGGTTGCTCCATACGGATAAAGTCTGATTGTTATTGTAGTTACTGTTGGAACATTTTGAAGTGCTATAATTGAGGATAAGTCAATTTGAGCTTGAGCATCTCCGGTAGTAGTGCTTAAAGTATAAGATATGGGTGAACCTATATTGACACCCGCAGTAGCAAACCCATCTAAACTATATTGCCATTGAAATGTATTCGGGCCGGTAGCAGATCTGCGGAAGTTTGCATCTAACGACAAAAGTGAAACTTGCTTTCCCCCAACTGCTTTTACAGTAAATTGAAAATATTGATTATTTGTGATTGCAGTCGCAAGATTTGCACCAACTGTATAAGTGGTTGAGCTAAATCCATTTGGTAATGCAGCAACGGCAATACCTGCGCCTCTTGTAATTGAACTTGTACTTACACCGGCATCAATAGTTGTTGCTGTTACACTAACTTCATTACCGGCTTTTGTATTAAAATCCCATGCAAGAATAGGAGCTATAATGTCTGCACTAAGACCTGTTGGTTGTGTCAAAGTATATTTAGCAGCCTGGGCACCCCCAAGCGTAAGAGTTGCTGTTACACTAATACCGGTACCAACACTTGCACTTGCAAATGTGCCGCCCCCGCTTACAGTTACTACATCTGAACCAACTAAGGTTTCAACTATGGAATAACCTGTTATGGTTGCAGCAGTACCACCATCGTATAGTTTATTTTGAGCAACTGCACCAGTTACAGTGAGTGTTTTTGGGTCAACAGTCAACGTTTGTGGAACATCAGCCGCAGCACCATAAGTACCATCACCATCTTGTTTAGCAGTTATTGTGCAAGTACCAGGACCAGTAATATTTATAGTATTCCCACCTGTTACTGTAGCTACAGCTGCATTAGAGCTAATATAGTACACAGTCAACCCTGAAGAAGCTGTAGCTCCGGGATCAAACGATGCATCTCCATATGTTTTTGTAGGTAATGCCCCAAACGTTATGGTTTGACTTGCACCTCCATTTATAGTAAAGGTTTGTGTATTGGAATTAGGCGAAGCTGCACCGGCATTAGTTACCCCTACCAGAACTGAACCTGCAGAGGCAATATCACCAGCAGAAATGGATGCAGTCACTTGTGTTGTAGATACAAAAGTTGTAGTACGGTTTGAACCACCCCATGTAACTACTGACCCACTGAAAAAATTAGTTCCATTTACTGTCAATGTAAAACCTGCCCCTGCAGCGGTTGCAGAAGAGGGTGAAAGTGAAGTTGTTGTTGGATTAGCGATAGAAGTAGCAGCGTTCCCAGACATTTCTGCTGAATAATTGAATGCTTTATCAACAGTATAAACCTTGTAATAATAAGTAGTAGCAGGTGAAAGGCCAGTATTAGTGAAACTGGTTCCTGTACCAATATAAACCACAGTACCTGTAAGGCTTCCTGTACCGTTAGTGGTTGTATTATTTACTGCGTAAATACCATTTTGATTGGGGTCGTTATCAGCGTTAGGCGATACCGCATACCGAACTACTATATAACCGCCACCATCTACACCGCCACTTGCAGCACCCCAACTCACATTTAATGATGTGGTTGTAGCACCATTTACAGTTACCGAGCCTGGAGAACTAGGGGCTGTATTGTCTGCAGCACCAGCATAGATAACATAATCATCTATATCAAATGCTGTAGCAGAGAGTCCATTCATTCTTAATATGCCTATACCATATTTGGTTGCATTTGCAGAGCTTCCTGATGTTTGGCTCACTTGTTGGACAGCTGACCATGCACCACTTGTTGCTGCCATAGTTAGGGCAGTATAAGTTCCCGGAAAACCCGTTCCATCAGGAGATATATTTCTTTGAAAATTTGTAACTGCAGTTGCACCAGGTGTACGATAAAAAAACTGGACTGTATATGCAGTAGCATTAACTATAGCACCACTTGGACTTGCGGTAGCAGACTGTAGCCTTATTGCACTACTTCCCGTATTGGTAGCGGTAATATACTTAGAACCCGAGCGGCCTCCTGAACTATTTAAAGTAAGTGATGCTGCACCTCCTGTACTAGTGGTTGAGTTAATAGTCCATGTTGCAAGCTGTGTTGTATTAGCTATTGAGCTTTGCGTTGCGACAGACGCATGGCCTTCAAACCCACCATCAATAGTGGGGAATGAACCAATCACCTGCTGACTGTAGCCTGCAAGTGAAAAGCTTAAAAGAAAAAACAAAAAGTAAAAGGGGATTGAGGAAAATTTCTTCATAAAAGAAGTATTTAAAATTTGTGTGAGATTACCAAATATTTATTCGGCAAAGCTATATTTTTAAAGTTACCCAATTATTAACAAACTGCAATTTTTTACCTACATTATTTATAGTTATCCACATTTTATTTTTGGACTTAAAACTCTTATTAGAATATAATTGTATTAACATCAATCTACAATTTAAACATCATTTTACATTTTAATAGATACGAATATTTTTATGCAAAAGATTGAGTTTTCATAATGTGAGGTTTAAGTTTTATTGTAAAACCTTTACATTTACCTGATATTAAAAAACCTTTAGTCCAATGTTAGAAACTGCAACAAAAAAAAATACTCAAACTCATTCTGAAGTTGTTAGATATTTCAAATTCTATACCAAAAAAGACGTATTATCTATTACACGAATACGCCGGTTTGAAACCAAAGTAGGTGAACGTGTTCAGGTTATAGGCGATAATAAAAGCCTTGAGGACTGCATTAAATCTTCAGATGCAAAATTTGTGCTGCTTGGTATTCCCGAAGATATTGGCGTAAAAGCAAATTATGGCGTAGGTGGTACGGACACAGCATGGCATCCTTTCCTTACCTCATTTGTCAACATACAAAGCAACGATTTTCTTGAAGGTAGCAATATACTGTTATTGGGTCATTTTGATTTTTCAGAAATAGCAAGGCTGATAGAAGCAAATGCACATGATTACGAAGAAAAAACAGCCGCTTACCGCCATGCAGTTAACCAGGTAGACGAAGCTGTAGAACCCCTGATAAAACTGATTGTTGAAAACAATAAAATACCAATTGTAATAGGAGGGGGGCATAACAATTCTTATCCTTTAATAAAAGGTGCTGCAAAGGGTTTGTACAAAAACGGACAGATTCCTCTGGCATCAATCAATTGCATAAATCTTGATGCACATGCTGATTTCAGACCTTTAGAAGGCAGACACAGCGGCAATGGATTTACTTATGCTGAAGAGGATGGTTACTTACAGAAGTACTGCATTATTGGGTTGCATGAAAATTATCTGACACAAAATATATGGATGGATGTTGTCAATAATCCATTTATAGATTTCATTACTTACGAGGATATTTTCATTCATGAAAAAAGAGATTTTCTTTCATCTGTTGCTCATGCAACTACATTTACAGAAGATACACATACCGGTATAGAGTTAGACCTTGATTGTATTGAAGATACATTAAGCAGCGCTTTTACACCCTGTGGCGTACAACCTGTTCATGCAAGGCAGTTTGTATCTTATGCATCCGCAGATACCAAAACAGCCTATCTGCATATTTGCGAAGGCGCAAGCAAACTTAGCGATGGTAGAAGCAGTGAAACTATTGGTAAATTAATCTCTTATTTGGTTAGTGATTTTATTAAAGCTAAGGAATAAACTACACGCCAATTTTCAAGTCAGCGTTTTTATTTTTCCCTTTAGGGGAATGAATATATCTTGATGAGGCATTTCTTTAATGATAAAAGAAATGCCTTTTTATTTTTAGTAAAGACAACTTAATTATGAATGCTGTTCCAAAAGCATATTACATCATTAATAAACCTGCAAACATGGTGTCACAGTTTGTTAGCAGTCACAATGTAGTGTTGCTGGGAGATTTAGATTTTACCTTTCCCGAAGGGATACATGCTATAGGTAGGTTAGACAATCATTCAGAAGGTTTGCTTATTTTAACAACAGATAAATCAGTTACAAAAAAACTATTTCAGGGTAAGGTGCCCCATAGCAGAACATACCTGGTGCAGGTGCGAAAAACCATTACTGAAGAAACCTTACAATCCTTACGTGATGGCATTTCTATTTTAATAAAAGGGGGCGTTTATTATACTACTACTTCCTGCGATGTTTCATTAATTAGTAATCCTGAAAGCTATATAACATTGCCGGACAATGTTACTGAATATGAACCATCATCATGGCTACTGATTTCTCTAACCGAAGGAAAATTTCATCAGGTTAGAAAAATGGTAGATGCTGTGGGCCACCGTTGCAAAAGGCTTATAAGGGTAAGTATTGAAGATCTTACACTCGGCGATTTGCAACCCGGTGAAGTAAAAAAAATTGAAGAAAAAGAATTTTTCAGGTTACTGAAAATTGAAGATTAAATTATCGATAAATCATTTCCATTAACTCATCTGCATTTCCAATTCCATAACTTTTTCAAAAACCAACTCATATTCCTGATTGAGCGTTTTTAATCCTTGCACTGCATTTTTATATTCAGCTTCGGCTGCTGCAAATTTATTTTTATCAGAATAATTTTCTGGTGCTGCAAGTGCTAACTCTAGCCTGTTTTTAAGTGTTGTTGCACTATTGATTTCGGCTTCAAGATTTGCAAGTCTTTTTTGTTGCTTTTGTAACTCTTTTTGCTGCTCTTTATTTACCGGTTGATTTTTTACTTCCCCCTTTTGTGGGGTAACTTGTTTAGTAGTTGTCTGCGGGGTATTTTGCAAAGCCGAATTGTCTGATGCGGCAGGCTTAACCTCATTGTCCTGATTGGCATTTTTTTGTTTTGCCATTCTTTCATTCCACTCTACCCATTCCTGATAAGTGCCCTTAAACTCCTTGATTTTGTGGTCAACTATTTCCCATATTTTATTGGCAGTTTTTGAAATGAAAAAACGATCGTGACTAACCAAAATAAAACTACCGGGATATTTATTCAATGCATCTGCCAATAGCTCAACCGAGTGCATGTCGAGGTGGTTGGTAGGTTCATCCAACATAAGAAAGTTGGCTTTGCTTACAATGGTTTTAGCCAATGCAACACGGGCCTTTTCTCCACCGCTCAATACTTTAATTTTCTTATCAACATCATCGCCGCCAAAAAGAAAGCCACCAAGCAAGGCCCTTAGTTCGGGTTCCGTTTTGTTGCTGCCTGCATCTTTCATTTCATCCAACAGGTTGTTGTTTACGTTCAGCGCTTCTAATTGGTGCTGTGCGTAGAAACTTTCTTCAACATTATGCCCCCATATTCTTTCACCTTCAAAACTTTCTGTCTCTGCTACAATGCGCAACAGGGTTGATTTTCCTTTACCATTTGCTCCAATCAGTGCAATCTTATCACCGCGGTCTATTTCGCCAACTGCATCTTCTAAAATTACATTGTCGCCAAATTTTTTGTTGATGTGTTTTAGCGAAACCAATACTCTTCCCGGGGTCTTGTCCACCTGAAAGTTGATGCGGATGTCGGGGCGCTCTATCTGCGAATCTTCAATCAGGTCAAGCCTGTCGAGCTTTTTTATAAGGCTCTGCGCCATAGCTGCTTTGCTTGCCTTTGCCCGGAAACGTTCAATCAGCCGCTCGTTCTGTCTTATGTAATCCTGTTGATTTTCGTAGGCTTTTTGCTGCATATCTATGCGCAGCACTTTTTCCCTTTCGTAATATTCGTAATTGCCACTGTATATGTGCAATTGCTTTTGATACAACTCTACTATTTTATTCACCATCCTGTTCAGGAAGAACTTATCGTGGCTCACTATTACTACACTGCCTTTGTAGCCTATCAGGTATTTCTCCAGCCACTCTATACTTGGCAGGTCAAGGTGGTTGGTAGGCTCATCCAATAAAAGTACATCAGGTGCCTGTAGTATCATTTTAGCAAGCAAAACCCGCATCCGCCATCCTCCGCTGAATTGTTTGTAAGGTTTATTAAGGTCTTCATTGCTAAATCCCAGACCATGCAATACTTCTTCGGCTTTGTAGTGTACATTATAACCGTCCAGCACATCCATGTCATGGAGTGCATCCGTATATTTAAGTAGAATTTCTTCGCTTTCGGGATTGGCTTCCAGTTCTTTGCCCAGCCTTTCTATGTCTTTTTCCAGTTGCACTACCCGCTCAAATGCACCAAGGGTAACACCGGTAATGGTGTCATTTGTATCAAAACTTAGCAAATCCTGGTGCAGGTAACCAATAGTGGTATCACGCCCTTTTTCAACAGTACCGGCAGAAGGAGTGTATTGCCCAACTAATACTTTAAGCAGAGTGGACTTTCCTGTTCCGTTATATCCTATAAGGCCAATTCTTTCACCCGGTTGTATATGCCATGTTGCTTCACTCACTATCACACGGGCACCAAATTCAAATGTTACATTTTGCAGACCAAGAAGCATAATAATCTTATCTTTTTTTACGAGGCGCAAAAGTAATTGATTATAGGGAGGCAGCAATGAGTGGGTGAGAAGGGTTGTCTTTATTTCTTATTTTCTTATTTACGATTAATATAATTATGAAAGGACTTTCAAAGAATCAGTTTTTTTTCAAATTTATACACCAAACAAACCACTAAATATTCTTACATTTATTTTCTTAAATAAAACCAAATTGTTTATGAAAAAATTACTCCAGCACTATGTTTTGGCTGCAATACTATTGATGTTTGCTTGTAAGAAGCAAGAAACAAAATCGCCGGAACAGCCCATTACCCCAACCGTACTTTCTACTGATGTTATAGATGCATTTATAAGGCAGCAAATAGAGCTTAACCATAAATTTGAATGGAGTACTGCGTCTGATGAAATGGTATGGAGTGCTTTACAACAGAGTGATAATATAATGTCAGTAGGATACCAACCCGAAGGAGAAGTAAATGTGGCTGAAAAACTTGCCGGTATTGATATTAAAGAAGATAAATGGGTAGATGCCCGTGAAAAGGTGTTGAATATAATAATGGGTTACGAGCAAGCCACCCATCCTGAATTAACGCTAAGCAACCTGGAACAATGGAAAGAAAATATACTACCTGTAGTAGATGTTAGGGTAGATAACCTTGCCACGGTAAAAGCTTTGCGGGCAAGTGGATTAGTACGCTATGCAGAGCCTATGGGTTATGAACCCAAAGCAAGTATGGGCAACAAAACGGCTGGCAGCAGTGGTTGTGGAAGTAATGTGGCTGCTACAGATTTGGTAAACGAAGTTGATTATACTACCATCTTACCTAATACTAAGCAATCCTGGAATTACCTGTATCACGGTATTTCCGGTGCATGGACCAAAACTACCGGCAGCGGGGTAAAAGTATTTATTATAGATACAGGAAGTGAACTCGATCAGGAAAATTTGGGAGGCAGTTTCAATCAGGGGAGTTCATCGGGCAGAACGGTTGAGAAAATTGTAACACTTCCCCGTTCTACCTTTTTAGGCATACCCACCGGTTCTGTTGAAACACCTGATGATGGTTGTGGACACGGCACTTCTATGGCTGGTGCATGTGCAGCGCCACGGGGCACTGATGGTGCTGCTTGCGGGGTGGCTTACAACTGCAATTTGGTGACTTGCCGTGCCGCAGCAGATGTCTATCTGGATGAAAGCCGTGAAGTGAAAGGTGCAGCCGATGCCTATACCAATGCCGCTAACCGGGCCGATGTTAAAATAATCAGTATGAGTATGGGTAAAATAACAAGTAGCTCACAGTTGAGCGATGCCGTTAAATACGCTTATGGCAAAGGAAAACTTATGTTTTGTGCGGCAGGAACTTCATTTGGTTGGTCTGCAGGTTGGTTTGGTGTAATTTTTCCCGGCTATATGGCAGAGGTAAATGCTGTAACAGGAGTAAAAGACAATAATTTCAACAACAACTGTAGCGATTGCCATCAAGGGGCAGAAACAGATTTTACTGTAGTAATGGAGAAATCAGCAAATGGCCGCAGCCCGCTTACCCTTGCTATGAGTGGCGATGTACCATCAACGGTAGGGGGTTCGTCGGTTGCAACTGCTACAACTGCAGGTATGGCCGCACTTATCTGGAGCCGTTTCCCCACAATGACCCGTAATCAGGTGGTTACAAAAATGATTCAAAACAGCAGTAATTACCCTACAAAAAACAATAATCTGGGTTGGGGAAATCTGAATGTAAATACTGCAACTAATTAATGCTAAAGCCCTTTATTTCCGTTTTGAGGAGATTTTTTTAGTAAAATTGAGATTAATTATAGTAGTTTAATGATTGAATATCATTATCTAAATAAAAATGATTTAATTAATTAGCCATATTTTTTAAAAAAAAAGCCATTTTTTATTTTGAAAATCCTACTTTTGCACTCCTAATTTTGGAAAGTTATGTTTGCAATAGTAAAAATCGCAGGACAACAATTTAAAGTACAAGCCGGACAAAGTTTGTACG
>JANMMU010000033.1:0-46824 GCA_031373555.1 Segetibacter sp.
AACTCGGGCCAGTTCAAATCTGATGAAGGTGCCGATGGCTTTGCCATACTAAGATCTGTGATCGATACTGCAAGAAAAGCAGGTCAAAATATTTTGAACCAACTACTGCTTATTGCTAAATTGGGTACTGAATAGTTACGGAAATTCTATATCTTTCACTTCCAATGGGATAGCATCTGCCACGCCTTATGTTATTTCGGTAGCGGTCACATCATCAGGGGGTTGTGTCTCCACCTCCACCGTTTCGGTAAGTGTTGATCTGAGAAACGATGTCCTCAACAGTACCACTACTACCACGCAGTTGCTGGATTTGGTAAAAGCTGGTGTTGTTGATCCTGCTATTTCCAGTTACCAATGGTTTAGATGGACACCCCCGCGCAGCAACATCAGTGGTAACAATCAAAATTCCATAACTCTCAGCAGCTCTTCTACCGCCGGTGATTATGGCGTTGAGGCTACTTACAGTGATGGTTGTAAAAATGTGTATGCCATTATTGGCACCACCTATGGCAACAAAAATGGCCATGGGGTAAAGACAAAAATACCAGTCAAACAAAATAAAGCAGCCAATCCTGCACAGCCTGACAATATCAGTTTGCAACCGAACCCTGCCCGAAACAGTGTCACCGTTACCCTGCCCGATTGGAAAGCCAATACCGGCATTAGCGTCATAGACACAAAGGGCAATTTGCTTTTCAAGAGAACAGCTATGTCGCAAAGGCAAAACATAAATACCTCCACCTGGGCAAATGGTGAATATACTGTCATCATCCGTGAACCCAATGGGAGAACAACAGCAAAAAAACTGGTAATTCAAAATCACTAATTTCTTAAATAAAACTCGCTTCCTACC
The DNA here is from genome assembly GCA_031373555.1 of Segetibacter sp. GTDB lineage: Bacteria > Bacteroidota > Bacteroidia > Chitinophagales > Chitinophagaceae > Segetibacter. The sequence continues at coordinate 854 of JANMMU010000033.1, forward strand.
CCTCTCCAAAAGAGAGGGGGGGTGGGGGTGAGGTTATACACAATATGAAAAAGCTTTCTTTATTTATAAGCCTCTCACTCTTCGTTTTTTACTCTTTCGCCCAACTCGAATATTGGGGAATGACCACTGCAGGAGGCAAATATTTTGACCGTATCAATTTTATAAGTGGTGGGGGTGTTATTTTTAAAACCAATAAAATCGGTAAAAATTATCAGGTTGTTTACAATTTTGATTCTGCTACAGGTATAGAACCTTATGGCTCACTCATTCAGGCCACCAATGGGAAATTGTATGGTATTACGGGTAGTGTTTCTTCCACCATGTTTACCTGTTTATTTGAATTTGATCCTATCACAAGAATGTACAAAGTTTTAATGAAAGCCGACACATTAAGGGGAGGCAGATCCTACAGGAGGGGAGCACCCTTTCAGGCTAACAATGGTAAACTTTACTCGTTGGCCAGTAATACCTTGGTAGAAACAGATTTGAATACGGGTATTAATACTGTCATTGCAGATGGCATAAGTACTGCCAGTGGAGAGAATTATTTTATGCAGGCAAGCAATGGCAAAGTATATTTTGTAACTACCAACACCAATTTTTTGGTAGGCCAGCGTGGTGGCTTATTTGAATTGGATATTGCCGGTAAAACGCTTGTTTTGCGCCACCAGTTTTTTGACCAAACTGGCACAGGATCTTATGGAAGCCTTGTGGAGTGGGCTCCGGATGTATTGTATGGTACATTTGCCAGTGGAACGGGAAATGACTCTACCATAGATGGAGGAGGCATTTTTCGGTATGATTTGATCACGGGGCTATACGAAATAAAGTCGCTTTTCTATAACCTGGGAATAAAAAGAAATTCTATTGCTTTTGGAGGACTCACCCGGTTTGGAAATAAATTATATGGGGCAACCCTTTACGGTGGGAATAACGACTTTGGTTTCATTTACAGCTACGATCCAGTAACGAATTCTCTTGATACTTTAATTAATTTTGCTACTGTTAATTGGAGTACTTTCCCTTATGATAGCTTACGCCAGGAATATTATTATAATCAATTCGGTTGGGGTACTGATTTATTAGCTTCCTATGATAACAAATTATATGCGCTAACCGGCGGGTCTATGTTCTCATACAATCCGGTAGATAGCCACTTTCAAAGCCTTAATTCTCTTTCTGCAGGTTCCACGCAGTTTTCGGGTAGCCTTGGGTTTTCTGTAAATAATGGCCGTCTCATAGAAATCTGCACCCCACCTTACTACCTCTCCACTATCCCCGACACTATTCATGTCTTTCAACACCAACCATTTAGCTTTACCATCAGCACACCCAATACAGACACCTTTCATTGGGTAAAAGATGTGACAACATCGCTTCCACTGCAAACCGATAGCATCCTGCATTTTGACAGCACCCACCTCACCGATCAGGGGTGGTACACCTGCACACTTGTAAACGAATGCGGCGACAGCACAACCAAAAGGTTTTACCTGAAAGTAGATATAGTAACCCCACTTGGGTTGGCCTTTACCGGCAAAGTCATTTCCCACTCTGCAGGAGGGGGTCAGGGGAAGGCCGCCTTTTTGCAATGGACAAATCCTACAGCTAAAGATGTGGACACATACACCCTGCAACGCAGCCCCGCCGTTGGCGGGGGCAGGAGTTTCGCAGCAATAAACACTACCAAATCAAAACCCAACCAACAAGAATATAGCTACACAGATGAAGCATTTGAAACATTTACAAATGCCAACAATGGCAAAGCATTTTACAGGTTGCTGCAAAGAAGTAAGGATGGCAAAGAAAATTACAGCAATGTGGTTTTACTCACCACTGCCAACTCACCACTCACTATAACTCCCAACCCGGCGAGTGATAAGGTAATAGTCAGCTTTGGAAAGTTAATGAACGGAGTTGTAAAGTTTGATCTCTTAACTGCAAACGGACAGATTGTATTATCCAAACAGGCCAAAAACATTACTACACAAACAATCGCTATGGGTCATTTACCGGCAGGGGTATATACTATGCAAATAACCACAAATGAAGCCGTGGAAAACAGGAAGCTAATTGTAGAGAAATAAAATTTTAAACATAAAATAAAGTTGTATAAAATTTGTTGGGTTGATTAATATCAAACCTATTGCCGCAACTTAAACGTCATACTCAAATTAATTACCCTTCCATCAAGCGGTGCCCATATTTCAGGGAACGAAGGATTTGTTAAGGTGCAAAGACAATTGATTTTTTTGCTTAGGTGATAGTAAAATAAATTTTCTACGTTTAGTACAAATCCTACCTTACTACATAGAACCCAATCATTGCTGTAGAAAATGTAAGAGAGGTTTTTAACATGGATTATTTGAGAATGTTGAACAAACAGAAAAAATTCTCACATACTCAATGTACACTTTGAGAATGTTGACATAGGAGTATAAAAACGCCTGATTGATATAAATGACTTTGATATAAAAATTTCATCTTCAATGAAACTTAATAAACATACTTTCGATTGCATCAATGTTTTTAGTACAGGTAAACCAGGTTTACATTATTTGCTCATCAGGTAGCGGAATGCTTATCTTTTACTTTAACTTTTTTCAGATCGGATGTTGCAGGGCCATTGATTACTTTACCTTCTGTTGTAAATCGGGAGCCGTGCATGGGACAATCAAATGTTTTTTCATCTGCATTCCACTGCAGTATTGCTCCCAGATGTGGACAAACAGCTGTACATGTATGCAAAGTATTTTCTTCGTCACAATATGCGGCTATCTTTTTAAATCCCGAAGACATGATTCCGCCTTCACCCGGCTTTAGGTCTTCCAGTTTTTTAACATCAGCTTCGCCCAACCAATCGCCATATTGTACTACCATGTTACCGACCTCCTTTAAATAATCGCCGGTAGTTTTTAGTGTAATGCGGGAAGGGCTGTAGATATCAGTCCAGGGATTATCCCGTTCCATAATAATGTCAGTAATAATTAAACCGCCCAATGTGCCATGTGTCATACCATTGCCCGAATCGCCTGTAATAATATAAATATTATCATCGCCGGGGTTTTTGCCAATGTATGCTAATGAGTCTATGGGTTCCATTACCTGCCCTGACCACCTATATTCAATTTCTTCAATTGCAGGAAAACGTTTTTTTGTCCATTCCTCCAGTTTGGTGTAACGATCTTCTTCTTTAATACCCTCATCATCTGCCTGACCTGTACGATGGTCTTCGCCACCTGCTATAAGTAAATCATACTGCTCATCCAATTCAGCCAAACGAACATAGTGGTAAGGTTGAGAAATCCATTTGGAATCATGGTTGCCGGTATCCCACCACATGGCATATGGTAATTTGCCTTTTGGAATTTTAGCTGCTATAACATATGTGCGGTAAGGCCATTGCTTTGTATGCATAGTAACCCAGTCATTGACCGGGGTATTAGTGGCTACTACAATGTGTTGGGCAGTTATGGTAAATCCATTTGCAGTTGCGCCATGTTTCGTAATATTTTCTGCTTTGGTTTGGGTGTAAATTTTTCCACCCAAACTAACAAAAGCATCTGCCAATCCTTTTAAATACAGTAATATATGAAACTGCGCCTGATTGGCAAATTTAATGCACCACTTACCATGTTCGCCGCTGATACCGGGCACCTCATTTAACATTGCTGTATCAAGGCCAGCTCTTTTGGTAGCTGCATATTCTTTCTCTAAAGTTTCTTTTGTGTCTGTAGAATGTAAAAACAAATATCCATCTACTCTTTTAAACCGGCAGTCTATGGTATGTTGTTTAACGGTATTTGCAACCCATTCAATTGCTTTCATGTGGCTATTGGCTGCCAATTGTGCTGTAACCTCATCATATATTTTTTCCAGTTCAAAATAGCGGTCATCAAGGGCATAGGTAAGTTGAGCTGTAGTTCTTCCTGATTCTCCACTGCCCAGATAACCATCTTCCACTAAAACTACTTTACGTCCTTCTTTTGCAAGACAAAAGGCTGTTGTAAGTCCGGCAATACCTCCGCCAATAACTAATATGTCCGTATCAATATCGCTGCTTAAAACTTCATATGCAAGAGGTTGGTTCACCTCTTCAAACCAAAAAGATAAATTTTCACCGGAAGACAGATTCTCATTAACAGGTTCTGCGATAGTAGTATGTTCGGTATTTTTCATAATTAATTATGTATTGTAGATGCGTTGATTTTCTCCTTTAAAATTTCAGATATTTTACCAAAATTTTTATTTGGTTTCATGTAAAAAAACTTTTCCATATATCTTACTACCGGCAATCAAAATAAGTGCCCTGATACATTGTAAGCCTAAAATTGAATTAATACAAATGGAATCGTAAAGCGGGGAATTAATTGCCCATTGAAAAAAGTGGAGTATTTGACCTTAAACGTTGTTCATTCATACAGCAATTTCCCATATAAAAACAAATAAAAGTGAAATAGAAATGTTGCTGAAACAATTGGTAAATAGGTATTTTTGAAAAACTGCCATTACCTTATTACCGAAAAATGAAGAAGCATTTTATCATTAATTTTTAAATGAAAACAAAATTTAGAAACAATAAAAAGCGGGTTAAATAAACCCGCTTTTATCAGTTACTTTTTAGCTTACATAAGTTCCTACATCCATGCCTTGCACTACCTGCAGCAGGGTTCCAGGAGTATTCATATCAAATACAATAATCGGTAAATTGTTTTCCTGGCAAAGAGTGAATGCCGTCATATCCATTACCTGCAGGTTTTTATTAATTACTTCTGCGAATGAAATTTTTTCGTAGCGGGTGGCAGTGGGGTCTTTTTCAGGGTCGGCAGTATAAATACCGTCTACACGTGTACCTTTTAAAATAACATCTGCTTTTATTTCTATTGCTCTTAGAGAACCTGCAGTGTCTGTGGTAAAATAAGGGTTACCGGTACCTGCGCCAAATATAACCACCCGGCCTTTTTCCAGGTGTCTTATTGCACGGCGGCGTATATAGGGTTCTGCAATCTGTTCCATTTTTATGGCACTCTGCAATCTTGTATATACTCCAATTTTTTCTAAACCTGCTTGTAATGCCATACCGTTGATTACGGTTGCCAACATGCCCATATAATCGCCTTGTGCCCTTTCTATACCGGTTTCGCCTTCGTTCATACCACGGTAAATGTTACCGCCGCCTATTACGATTGCTACCTGTACACCAAGTTCAATTAAATCTTTAATGTCCTGTGCATATTGAGAAATAACTTTCGAATCTAATCCAAAGGCTTTGTCGCCCATCAGCGACTCACCGCTTAGTTTTACTAAAACCCGTTTATACTTTGGGAGCATGGAAATATTTGTTTTTTGCGCTGCAAAGAAACGAAAACAAACGATGTTATTCGTGAATGGTTCGAGGATTAGAATATCTATTTTTTCAGTATTGCATATTTAATGGATTTTAAAATACAAATTATTTATTCTATAGAATTTTAATGTATTACAGAGCGTAATACGTTTCATTTTTAAAACGTCTCCAATGTTCTTATCACAAAAATGAATGACTGTATCAAAAGGAAAGGGTCGACACTCTTGTATGAAATAGACTATTAAATTTCTGCAAAAAACATATTTTATTTTAAAAATAAGTATATTCGATATGCCAAAACCAATTATTTATGACAACCCTTCCAAATAAAATAGGTTTATCCCTTTCAGGGGGAGGCTATAGGGCAGCAGCATTTCATTTGGGCACCCTAAATAAGCTGCAGGAGATGAATATTCTTCAGGCGTCAGATGTTATTTCCACAATTTCAGGAGGCTCAATTACGGGAGCCTTTTATTGCCTTGAAAAAGATAACTATGATAATTTTAAAGAAAGCCTTTATTATGCCTTACAAAATAAAGATGTGGTTAAAAGGGTATTATTCTCGTTTACTTTTTTAAAATTGTTGTTCTTCTTTGTACTTTTTTTAGCGCCGGCATTTTATTTTTTGTTTACTCCCAATGCATGGTTGTTTCCGGTATTGCTTGCTTTTTTTATTTACCTGCTATTAAAATTTCAGTTTTTTATTTTTCCTGTAAGCAATAGAATTGAAACTATTTACAATGATTTCTTTTTTTCTCAAAAGAAGCTAAGTGATTTACCTGATCATCCGGTTTTAGTAATTGGTTCTACTAATCTGCAAACATCCAGGCCGTTTACTTTTTCAAAAAGATGGATGCAGGATTCTACCTATCAATACATGAAGCCACCGATTAAATTTAAAGCGGCAAATTTTCCTGTTGCCCGTGCAGTAATGGCTTCTTCCTGCGTTCCTTTTGCATTTACCCCCGTAAAAATTGATAAAACATTTTTTGAAAATGAAGAAGATTCAAAAAAATATCACCCGCTATTGGTAGATGGTGGTGTATATGATAATCAGGGTATTCATAAAATTATGCAACATGGACAATACCAGTGTGACTACATTATAACAAGCGATGCAGGAGGAGGAAGCCAGGGTGAGCAAATTCTAAACAATACAATTTCATTGTTAATCTCCACCGTTGACACCTTTATGTCCCGTATAAAAAAAGCGCAGATGGTGCAGGATGTTTATGAAAATGCAGCAACTACAAAAAAGCAAATTGCCTACTTTTCATTGGCATGGGATATAGAAAACTGCATCCCCGGCTTTATTGACAATCTTGCTTCTAAACAGATAACCCAATCTGTAATAGATGCCCATCAATTAAAAACAGAATGGATAGCGAATCCGCGGCAATATGAAAAAGATATTACGGACTATCTTATCAATAAAACAGGATATGCCGATATAAAAATACCTACTCTGGAACAAAGAGAAATAGCCCGCAAAGTAGGTACTAACCTAACAGCTCTTACTAAGGAACAAACAGATAGCCTGATGTTGCAAGCCGGCTCCCTGACCGAATTACAGGTGAAATTATATTGTCCCTCATTAATAAAAATTTCATGATAAAAAAACCTCCTTTCAGAAAGCTAAGAGGCTACGCTTTTGATCCCTCTTTTTCATTAAAGATTGATACGGCCCTTATCAATGATATCACCTATAAAGTACCCTGGGAAGAAAATGTTGAAGGAGGAATTAAACCCGGCCCTTGTGGTGAATATCTTGAGGTTATAGATTATGACCCTACTGTCAATAAATTTTATTCACCGGTAAATTTAAATCACCCGTATATATTGGCACAGGATGGTTTAGAACCATCGGGCAGCAACCCGCAATTTCATCAGCAAATGGTATATGCAGTTGCAATGACTACCATAAAAAATTTTGAAAGCGGACTTGGCAGACTGGTATTATGGAGCCCACACCGGTTAAAATCTGATGCAAAAGGAGATAATAAAAAGAATCAAAATAAAGGTGAATCAAAACCCAAGGATCAGGAAGAATATGTACCCGCATTACGTATTTACCCACATGCTTTACGGGATGCCAATGCATATTACAGTCCTCAAAAAAAAGCACTGCTGTTTGGCTATTTTGCGGCACAACCTGCAGATGTAACCTTGCAGATGCCTGAAAATCTAACTTTTACCTGTTTAAGTCACGATATTATTGCACATGAAACCACACATGCAATACTTGATGGTCTTCATCGTAAGTACACAGAGGATACCAATCCTGATGTACTTGCTTTTCATGAAGCGTTTGCAGATATTGTTGCGCTTTTTCAACATTTCACTTTTCCGGAGGTATTAAAAAGTCAGATTGCTGCCACCCGAGGCGACCTTGCTTCACAAAACCTTTTAGGCAAACTGGCGCAGGAATTTGGAATTGCTATTGGAAGCTATGGTTCACTTCGTGATGCCATTGGTACTTTTGATAATGAAACCGGACAATGGTCACCTAAAATACCCAACGGAGACGAGTACCAAACAATATTTGAACCGCATGAAAGAGGGGCTATTCTGGTATCTGCAATATTTGAAGCGTTTATAACTCTTTACAAAAGCCGGATAGCTGATCTGCTGCGTATTGCAACCGGTGGTTCCGGAGTATTGCCCAAAGGCGAATTACATCCCGATCTGGTAAACAGACTTGCGGCTGAAGCGGCAAAAACATCAAAGCATGTATTAAATATGTGCATCAGGGCTATAGATTATTGCCCACCGGTTGATATTAATTTCGGTGATTTTTTAAGAGGAATAATTACTGCCGACACAGATCTGGTTTCTGATGATAACAGAGATTACCGTTTGGCATTTATTGACGCATTTCGCAAAAGAGGTATTTACCCTACGGGAATAAAACATCTATCTGTAGAAAGCTTAAGCTATCCTTTGGCAAAAACCACTGAGATAAGTGGAGTAGTAGAAATATTGGTGAAATTTTTTAGGGAATATAGCAGTGAAATGGCTTATAAAATTACCCGAAAAGATATTTACGAAACCAATAAAAAATACATAGCCGGCAATTATAATGACGACCAAAAAGTTTATGGTTTGCACAGAAGATTAAGTGCAAAATTTGAAAACATCATTGGGTTTGAGAAGCTTACCGGATTAATGTACAGCGCTAACTGGGAAGCTCTGGGAATTTCCTCTTCAAATGCTTATGGTGGCAACTGGCCTTCTTTTTCGGTACACTCCCTGCATCTGGCCTCACGGGTAGGACCAACGGGTAATAACAGCAACCAAATTATAGTTACGTTGGTTCAACGGACAAAAGTAAAATTAAAAAAAGACAGAAAAGGAATTCAAAATCTGGTAAAAGACAGTTCAAAAGACGCTACAGAAATATGCGGTGGCTGTACCCTTATTTTTGATCTGGATAGCCTTAAATTAAAGTATGCCATCAGCAAACCTTTGCTGGATGTAGAAGCATTGAAAAATAAAATACATCAGTTAGATAAAAACCGTTGTATGGCTATATACAACTACATTAATGGACCTTCTTCAGAGCAAAATCGTTTTCAGGCTTACTTCGGAATGAATAAGGGCAATTCGTTTAACGAACCTTTTAATTTTTTACATACTCATTAATAATTAGCAATGGCAAAATCAACAACAAATACAGCAAAAGTTTCCTCAATTAGTGTTCGTATGTATAGGGCAGGAACAGGAGACTTCTTTTTACTTCAATTTAAAAAAGGTAGAACGGTCAGCTTTAACATGATGATTGACTGTGGTTGTATAAACGGTGGCAAAGATGATTTTGAACCACTGGTAAAAGATTTAAAAAAAATAACCGGCGGCACTATAGACCTGCTTGTTGTATCTCATGAGCATGCGGATCACATGAATGGATTTGAAAAATGCAAAGACCTTTTTGACAAGTTTAAATTCAAAAAAGTTTGGTTTGCATGGACAGAAGATAAAGAAAACCGCTTTGCCAATAGCATAAGGGCCAATAATAGCAAAATGGCAATGGCACTTAATACTGCAACGCAAAAATTGGGTGCCTACTTAGATACAGGTCATTTTGACAAGCAGTTTAAAAATGAACTCAAGGGTGAGTTCATGCTGGATGGGAAAAAACATTTCATTCAATCATTAGCAGGACTTAATGCTCTTAATGTTGTTAAAACAAACATTCCCGGCAGCCCAATGCCCACTATGGAAGACCTGTTGATAGAATACAACATTATTAAACCTGGTACTGTAGTTGAGTTTTTAGAGCCGGGAGATGTGCGTGGAGATATTGCCGATGCAAAAGGAATTAAGTTTTTTGCTTTGGGTCCCCCAAAAGAAATGAAGCACTTGAGTAATGAAGCAGATAATTACACAAAACGTGAAAAGAAAAGCACAACCGAATTTGCATTTCTATCAGCATTGGCGGAAGATAGTATGGAAAGCGAAGCATCTCGTTTGCCTTTTGAAAATGAATATGAAAGCATAGATAAAAATGATCCGATTCAGCAGCTTTATAACAATGGAAATGATTGGCGTAAAATTGATAGCGATTGGCTTTTAGGTGCCGGAAACATTGCATTAAAACTGGAAAAAAACATCAACAACACAAGTCTTGCACTTGCTATACAATTTGAAGAAAGTGAGAAGGTGCTATTATTTCCCGGTGATTCAGAACTTGACAACTGGGAAAGCTGGCACAAAGGTTTAGAATGGCCTGTAATAATTAACGGTAAAACTGAAAATAAAAATGCCGAATATTTTCTAAATAAAACTGTCTTGTACAAAGTAGGGCACCACCTTAGCCAAAATGGAACAGCCAAAGCTAAGGGACTTGAAATGATGAAAAGTGCAGACTTTGCCGCAATGGTTTCACTTGATTTTAATAAAATACAATCAGGTTGGCTTAATACTATGCCCAATGATTTAATAGGTGCCGAACTGATTCGAAAAACAAAAGGCAACGTATTTTTTGTGGGTGACAGAAACAAAATTTTACCAAACATAAAAACCAACAGGGTAACCATAAGGCATGCAGATGAAAAAGCCTTACACCAAGCCAATGCTCCTTTTGACGGAAAACCTTTTATTGATTTTGAAGTGAAAGAGTGAAAGTTTAGCAAGATTTAATTGGATAATAATCTGGCAAATTATACAGCCTCATCCCAACCCTTCTCCAATGGAGAAGGGCAAGAATAAACCCTAAACAATAAAGATTAAACCCTAAACATGAAACCCTAAACTCCAACCCTACCTGCACTTCACCCTTATCCCCTCGCTATGGCTGCTGAACTCCGGCGCATACATACACTGTGCAGTGGCGACGCCCATGCTAAAGTCACCCGTGTGGGTCATGAACAGCGGATACTCAAACACATAAGTTCCCTTTGATAAATTGCTGATGAAAAAGTTCGTGGAGGCATCTTTGGTGCTTTCGTAATAGCCAAGGCCATCCTGCCATTTGTAGCTGCTTAGCATGTTCACGGGTTCGCTGCCGGCAGCCCGCATGTCTTTCAGGTGGATGTATTCCATATCCCGATCGCTACGGAGGACAATGCGGATGGTCAATTTGTCGCCTACTTTCAGGGCATCGCCGTCTTTTATTTGTTGCAGTTCGGTGCCGGTTGCGGTGTTGACTGCTTTGAATATTTTTTTGTCAATGCTCAATGGCGTGGCTGCGGTGGTTATCTTATCCATGTCCTCAAAATATTGCCAATAGACCGCACCCCACGATGGCGTGGAATGAGTAGGATTGTTTGACACAGTATTAATGGTAATGTTGCCCATTGAAGCGGTTACGTCCTTGCCCTCAATGCGCTCCTTTACGTAGCCTGTGCCTTCCACTGTGGAAGCCATATTGACCACATGATTACCTGCGCTGATGGTCACTTTGCGGTCGTTGTTGGCGGGGTTGTCGCCGGTTAATACCAAAGCAAAACAAGCATCGGCAGTGGATTTGGTATTGCCCCAATGGTTAGTTTGCTTTTGCTTCAGCAGCCATGTTTTCATATCGTTCAGGGTGGCTTGCAGTGCAGCGGTTTTGTTATTTGTATAAATGTCATTCACCAGTTCCATCACCATCACCTGCTGCTCCACGGGTGCCTGGTACCAATAGTAGCCCCGCTGCATGTCTTTCCAGTAAATGGCGCTGTCTTTGTCTATCACCGCATTTTCCAGCAATGCAGGCAGTATATTTTTGGTCACGAAATCTTTGTCACCGGCATTGTACAATGCTGCACCAGTCATGGCTTTGAAATAATTACTTTGGGTGTTCCAGCCTTGCTTGGCGGCGCTTGTGTAAAAGTCCAAAGCACGGCGGTCTTTGAGCGGATATTCTTTTTGGGGAAATAAACTGCGCATGTACAGGTACTGGATGTCCAAATTGCTGGCAGTGAAATTCTTTGTGCTGTTGTATTTCATGAGGTCTTCATAATCCTTCAATTTCTTTGCATCCAAATATTGCAATGCCTTGGTGGAAATGGTTTCCAGGTCATTGCTGATGGCAAGAGGAATGGCGTTCATTTGCCGGAGGCGACCAATACCAGTCAGAATGTATTGGGTAATGTAAGGATCATCGTAGCCGCCCTTGAACCAGGAGAAGCCGCCGCTTTCTGACTGGGCTTGCTTCACCTTTTCGAGGCAGGTGGTGAGTGATTTACTCATTTTGACTACGTCAAATAAAACCGCCAAATTCTTTTGCTGTTGGGCTTCTGTTTTGGCCTGCAACACCCACGGAGTTTCTTGTAGCAAAACTGCTTTTAGTTCCTCGTTCTTTTGCAGGTTGCTAAGCAGGGCAGTGGGTTTATTTCCGTTGGCAGTGTCCTGGTTCAGCCATTTGTACATGACCGCTTTAATGGCCGGGTGGCTGTTGACAATGCGGGCCGCCAACACATTTGCAAACAAACGGTTGAAGGTCTGCTCCGCACATTCGTAAGGAAACTCAATAAGATAAGGCAACGATTGTATGGCATACCAAACCGGCTCTGATGTATATTCCACCGTGAGTGACTGGTGCTGCAATGTGGTGCTGGTATTGTTGACCAACTTGCTTAATTGGAAAGTCTTTTTGCCATCGCCCCGCACCAATAGGGGTAGGCTTTCGGTCACCAATATTCTTTTGCTCAACACCGGAACGGTATTCTCTTCGCCATCACTGTAGCTACCTGCACGGGCTACGATGCGCCATGTAAGCGGGTTGATGGCATCTGCCGGAACGGTGATAGCAAACTTAACCGCTGTGCTTTGTTTAGTACCAGCGGTAAATGATTGCGTAGGAGTAATGTTTAGAAATGCCTTGTCAGTCGGTTCTCCTGTAACAGCATCTATGAGTTGCAGGGAGGCTTTTCCTTTCAGTTCGGCATCACTTAGGTTGCTGATTTTGGCACTCAATTCTACCTGGTCGCCCTGGCGCAGGAACCGTGGTGCATTCATCTGCACCATTAGTGTTTTCTGGCTGACAATGGTTCTTTGTAACAGACCAAACCGGGCAGCCTTGTCATGCGCCAACACCTGCCATTTCCACTGTGTAAGCGCCTCCGGCAAAGTAAAGGTGAAAGACAAATTACCCGCAGTATCTGTATGCAGTTGCGGAAAGAAGAAAGCGGTTTCGTTGAAATTGGTACGGACTTTAACGGGGGTTTCTTGTTCAGGCTGATTAGCAACAATTTCTTCCTTTTTATCCCTTTTAATTCCCAGACCAGTGGTAACTACGACTTCTGAAAGCCTGCTACTTTGAATGTTTACCCCAGAAGCTTTCCCAAATAAAGCCGTAGGTGGTGTTGGCAAGGCATCATCTTTGGTACCGCTTTGATTGATTGTTCCAATAGAGTAGGATTGAATCGATCCATTGAGATCATATTTTAAAACTGAATCTACCATTGCTGCTAAATATTTTCCCTTGAAATCAGCTAAATCAGATATAATCTCCGGGTAAGTATCTTCAATATGTTTTTCAAGTGTTTCAATTTCATTTTCTTCTGAAGAAGCTATCGCAAAGCCAGTATGATTATTCCATTGACTACCATAGAATCGCTTTTCAGTCAAAAAAGGTTTCGTCCATTGATGCGGTTTAAACTGATCCAATGAGGCATCGTATATACTTGTCAAGACTTCGGCTGCCGCTTCATCTTTACCCTGTCCATTTATCTTCACTGTCCATTTTTCATTACTTCCGGGTTCCAGTTTGTCGCGGTAGGTAAGTACTTCTATGTTTAGTTCGCTGCTCTTCTTTTGTACCTGAACTGTTTGATACCACGTATACACCCGATTGTTTTTTACCATGATAAAGTTTACACCCATGCCACCTTTCTCAATCCTCCCTGGCAATACAGATATGGTTTGTACATTTCTTTTCACAGTATGATAGCTGAACTCTCTTTGTATTTCAGTTTGCTTTATCGAAGGTTTGTGTTGAATTTCCTGAATTACAAAGGCATCTGCTGCATTGCTGCCTACAATAAATTTGGCGGCTTCACCGGTTTGCACCAGGTTGTTTACAATGGTTGTAAACAGGTATTCATTCCCACTGAATTGTCCTGCTTTTTTGCTGTACAAGTGCACATATCGTTCGTCTTTTATTTCATTGCCCTGTTTATCTGTTGCAGTTGCCTGTACCATGTACCAGCCTGCTTTCAGCAAGCTTTTTGGCACTATAGCTTTGTTGGCATCTTTTGTATTGATGGTTGTTGTAAATGCAGGTTGTTGTCTAGGCCAGGTTGTTTTATCCGATTCATTGCTGTACTCATCGTTGGGGAACCATTGTTTGTATCGGGCTTTGGTGTAAATGAAAGTGTCTGGCTGCGACCAATATTTTTTGCGCAGCAAACCCGCCGGTTCCTGCAATGGAATAATGCTCACCTTCACATCAGATGGTTGTTTGTCCCCGGCAATATTAGTGGTGGTGATAAAGATATTTTTCAGGCTGTCCGCATCTTCAGGGCTTTTTGCATTCAGTTGCACATTCAGCGAATGATAACCTACGGAAACGGTGGTTGTGCGGCTACGGGTTTCGCCGGCATTGTTGGTCACATCCACCTTCACTTCATAGTCAAACACAGGCAAAGATTTCCTGGATATTTCTTCATCAGGTTTGGCAGTAAAGCCAATGGTGAACTTTCCCGCAGCATCTGTTTTGACTTCGCCAAAAGTGAGGGTTGTTTGCCTGCTGTTAGGTTGAATGCCCCGGCTCCACAACCATGAGTATAAAAACCTGCCACGTCTTGTCACGGTATATTTCACGGTTGCCCCATCGGCCGCATTACCTGCATAGGCTTTGGCAGTTCCGGTTACAGTGAGTGAATCACCCAGTTTATATTCGCCTTTTGGCTTTTCCAATGACACTTCAAAAGTGGGGCGTTTGTATTCTTCCACAGAAAACCTGCCTCCATTTTCACCATTAAAATCATCACTCAATTGTAAGGAAAACTCACCGGTCAATAGGTTGGTTGGCAAATTAAATGAACCGGCAAAACTGCCGTACTCATTCACTTTCACCAGCAGCGAATCAATTTCATCATTGTTTGCATCATGCAGAAAAACAAACAAAGAATCTTTTGCGGAAGGCTTAAAAATTTTGGTGTTACCAGTCTTGCGATCTTTGCTTAGCATGAGCATTTTAAAAAAAACTTTCTGCCCCGGCCTGTAAATGCTTCTGTCGGTAAAGTAGAAAATGCTTGCATGGTCTTCTTCGTATTCCGCATCATCATCTGCTGTGTCGTCATCGCTGTTGCTGTAAGAATTTGAATTAAAGTATTGGGCATTTCGCAAAAACAAATGATCGTCATTGTAGTTGATTTCCAGTCTTATGTTTCGGTAATTATCTTGCTTACTTTCTTCTTTGATTTTGAAAAAACCGTTGTTATCAGTAGTGTAGCTTTCCCGCTGTTTATAGACATAGCTTGTATTTTGCTGCCACAACTTCACATTGGCTTTTGGTAAAGGTTTACCCGTGGTTCTGTTGAGTACAAAATAGTTCCGGCCATTGTTTACATAGCTGATGTTTGATACATACAGGTGCTGCCAGGCCAGGTTTGCGCTGTCAGAAAAGATTGGTGAAACGGAAGCGAGTATGTAATATTCGCCAATGGGCAACCCTTCCATTTTCAACTCTGTGTTGTGTTGCTGGTAGTCTTTTATAACAGGCAAAGCCACACTATTTTGTGTAAGGTAGGGAAGACCGGAAGCAATCTCGAACAATGATTTTCTATTCCATTGTTTGTAAGTTGGATAGTGTAGCAATGTATCTTCTAAAGCTTTGGTTGAGCGGATGACACGGTAGTACAAAGTGTCAAAATTCTTAAAACTCACAAGCATTTTAAAAGGCAATGCAGGTACATTCACTTCCTCTACCTGCAGGTTAATTGACTTTGAAATAATGGTTTGATACAGGTTGTAGAGTTGGTTGTGCCCAGGAGTGCTGTCAATGATTGGCAGAAAAGGTTGAATGATGGACAATGCATTTACATACTCGAATCTGGCTGTTGTATCCTTTTGATAACTGGAATAGTTGGCAGCTTTATTAGCATGATATTGCGCCAGCAAATAAAAAGCAGCGGCGGCGTAACGACTGTTTTTAAATTGCTCCGCAGTTGTTTGTAAAGTAGCATAATACAGGCTGTCCGCATTATTAAAAATGCCATACTGCTTAGCATATTGAATCCTTTCCAGGTTCACATCCATGAGTGCGGCGGTATCATGCTTAGCCGCATGAAACCGTATCAAATCCTGGTACAGCAGGAGTGCTTTCCACTTGTTAGAGGCACTGTCGCGACTGGTAAAATGGAAGTTGATAAATGTTTCAATATTGCCGATGGCTTCCGGCTGATCAATGACAAAAGCATAAGCCGGTTGGGTAAGGTAAGTGTTGTCATTCTTAAAATAACTCAAAGAACGGTGCGATAGCAAGTCGTACAAAGTAGGCCGGTAGCCGTTTTTGGTGTAGTCATTCAGAATAGCATTGTAAGTGCCGATGGGCTGATTTTGCAAAGCATTTTTCTCTACCAATGATTGTTGGTACCAATAAGTGATGGTTTGGTGAAAGTCGCTTACTGTCCATGTTTCAAAATCTGCTTCCTTATAATCGGCTGTTTTGGTTCTGTTGTAAATCCGGTATTGTTGCTGCTGATAATAGTTTTTGTATTTTTCTGCCAAAAGGCTCATCAGCAGGCTTTTGATGGCCGGGTTGTTTGTGACGGCAATCTCCTTTTTCAACAAATCGACATCTCTTTTTACATTGTCTTCATAAATGTCTTTCTCCAGGTACATGCGGTAAAGCAGCGTCTTAATCACCTGCACCGGTTGGTTGCCTTTTTTAGCAAGTTCATAGAGTTTTTCTATTTTAGCCAGTGCCGTGCGGTTCAGCGATTGGTTGAACAAGATTGTGTCAATATCGAGCCAATATTTGTTATAGACAGTATCGCCTTGCTGCGAAAAAGCTGTCAGTGAAATAAGCAATACCAGCACAACGCCATGAATTCTGTTCATGATAAAATGATTTGTAGTACAAAATACAGGATATTAATAATATTAGGGGTGGAAATGGTGGAATCATTGTTTAAAGTACAGGCAATCTGATATTAATATCGGAATGCTCCACTCATTAACTCCTGTTCGTTTCTTGAAATACCAATTTCCCGGGCTACATTTTTCCAGCTACTCACAGCCCGTTTCACTTCGGTTATGATATTATTCATTTCAGGATCACTCAACTGAAAATATTCGCCTACACTCTTTGCCAGTTCAAAGTCAAGGGCGTTGTTGTGCGTGTCAATATTTAATGCCAGCCCATCTTTATCAACAGAAGGATTGATATCATAAGCTGGTGATAAAATCCAGCCTTTAACTGTCAATAAAAAACCATGATTCCGCAGGTGATCATCGGTGTTGGAAATAGCAATATGAAAAACAATTCTTCGCCAGAGTTGTTGTAGGTCTTGCTTATTTTGAGCACCGCGGTACTGGATGAATTCCGCCATATCCAAATAGCTGGCAGGATTCTCTTTTATGGTATCTTCATTTTGCCCGGTCATGATCATTGCCGATGCAAAGTGGATGCGTTCATGCAGTTGCCGGTCAAAACGTTTGGTAAAAAATGTATGAAACTTCCCGGCTACTTTCTCAATTTTTGATTCCGGCATTATAACTCCACACTGTAAAGCAAGTTTATACGCCAAATATTCCCATAGGCCTTTATCTATCGAATCCGCTTTAGATGGAAACTTCGCAATCCACAATTGTCCCTGGTGATCAGTGACATTTGCTTTTGGCCTTGCACCACCCAATGAAGAACCAGGTGCCATCAAAATAGCCAGCCATTTTTTTACTTGCTCTCTGTCTTCGTCAATTTCTAATACCGCTACGCCATGTTGCAGCTCTCTGGTGCTTGTCCATGGCGGAGTAGGCATATCATGGTTATCATCCAGAAATGACCCATTCTTATGCAGCTTAAACCTTAAAGCACCCATCCTTGTTTCATCGTTTACGCCGAGTAAAAAATCAATATCATACAAAACCGACGCAGGGCGACCGGCTTCTTTTGCCAGTTGTGCGGCACGACGTTTCATCAAAGTCTGTCCCCATGTATCCGGCATCGAATCCATAAATACGCCAAAATTCTCTTTGCTATTCGGGTATTGCGGGCCGGTAAACCATGCAATATCAGGATCCAGTAACTGCTGTTCTTTAGATCGTATCCAGTCAGCATCATACTCAAAACTAAATGCCTTTTTACCCTTTGCCTGTTGGGAACCCAACACACCAATACATTTGGGCTCGGGCATTCCTAACCAATGGGCATAAACATAAATATCTTTTTTTTTATTAGCCATGGCTATTTATTTCCAATTAAATCCAGATCCTGCAATTTCCTACCATAATCATCATCTGCTGCCAGTTTTAAAAAATCATCCTGTAGGCCCAAGACCCTTAATGTATTGAACCATGCAGCCATGGAAACACTGCTATTCCCTTTCTCTATATGGTATAGTGTGGTGCGGTCAATACCAGCTCTTTCAGCCACCTGCAGCGTAGTTAATTTCCTCCGCTTCCGGGCCAGCTTTATATTTTCGCCTACCCGCTCCAGTATTTTCTGGTATTTGGGAAAGACCACCTGCTTTTTCCGGTTCATTTATTTATGTTGGTTATTTTCCACAAAAATAGATTTTATGTTGATAATATACAACAAATACTTTTTATCGCATTAAGTGGCTTATAATATGTTGAACAGTGAACTAAGATGCCTGATCATATTTTGAATAAATATTTTTTAAATTTATTGCACTATAATTTTTAAGGAGTAGGACAGAAGGAGTTTTGGTTTGCCTGTGAAAGTTAATTGAAAATGTTTTCAAGGTTGTTCCAGGATCTTTCCTAAAATAATAATTCAAACTGTTGTGGGATTGTGTTGTATCAGACGATTTAATGGCTGCCCGGCGTACCCTTTATAAAAAATTTGATCAACTTCGCTTTGCAGAATATAAACATAATATGCCATAAACAAAAAATCCCCACCAAAGGGTGAGGATTCTTGCGGACCGGACGGGACTCGAACCCGCGACCTCCGCCGTGACAGGGCGGCATTCTAACCAACTGAACTACCGATCCAAAAAGGTTAAAATATTTCCCAAAATTTACTTTCATATTTTTTTCGGAATTGCAAAGATAAGGGTAAATGAAATTTGCAAACAAAACTTTCTTTAAAATATTTCAACACTTAATTTTACCAAACAATTTAAGTTTATGCCCGAATATCCAAACAGACAATTTCTGAATTTTGAACAGCCGATTAAAGATTTATACGAGCAAATTGACCAAACAAAAAAACTGGCTGATAAAAATTCAAAGGTAGATTACTCTACAACACTTGTTCAATTGCAGGATTCTATTATTGAGAAAAGAAAGGAAATAACCGAACATCTTACACCCTGGCAACGGGTACAACTTAGCCGCCACCCTGACAGACCATATACCTTAAAATACATTCAAAAAGTATTCACCAACTTTGTAGAATTACATGGCGACCGCAATGTAAAAGATGACAAAGCTATGGTAGGTGGTTTTGCACAGCTAGATGGTGAAACTGTGATGGTAATAGGTCAACAAAAAGGGACCAATACCAAAATGAGGCAATTAAGAAACTTTGGTATGGCTAATCCCGAAGGCTATCGTAAAGCATTGAGGTTGATGCGATTGGCCGAGAAATTCAACAAACCCGTAATTACTTTTATTGATACTCCCGGTGCCTATCCCGGTATGGAAGCGGAAGAGCGTGGTCAGGGAGAGGCAATAGCCCGAAACATATATGAGATGATTCGCCTCAAAGTGCCTGTAATCTGCATCATAATTGGCGAAGGTGCCAGTGGCGGTGCATTGGGCATTGGTGTTGGTGACAAAGTTTTTATGCTTGAAAATTCATGGTACACAGTTATTTCTCCCGAAAACTGTAGTTCAATACTTTGGCGTAGTTGGGATATGAAAGAAAAAGCTGCTGAACAGTTGAAACTTACTTCTGACAATATGCACAAATTTGGATTGGTAGATGGTATTATACCCGAGCCACTTGGTGGTGCACATTGGGATTATGATGAAGCTGCAAATATTATGAAAGCACATCTGATACCGGTAATAAAGGAATTAAAACAGTTTACACCCGAACAAAGAACCAATAACCGGATTGAAAAATTTGGCAAAATGGGCTTTTGGGAAGAACTACCTGTCTAAAATTTTAAAATGGTGGGTATAAATTTTGAATCATCATCAAGGGATTCCCCACATTATTATTTAGATCTACAAACAAAAAACCATGTCATTAAAAGATACATTACGGGGTACAGGAGTCGCATTGGTAACACCATTCAATGAAAAACACGGCGTTGATTTCAAAGCTTATCAAAAATTAATTGAGTTTGTGTTACATGGTGGGGTTGAGTACCTTGTTGTTTTAGGTTCTACCGGTGAGGCTGCAACAATTTCAGAACAGGAAAAGATTGAAATTATCAACTTTACTTTTGATATTGTTCCATCATCTGTGCCTGTAGTTGTAGGTGTAGCAAGCAATAACACCAAAGAGGTATTAAGCGACCTGCAAAAGTATCCGCTTGATAAAGCAACAGCAATTCTAAGTACAAGTCCGTGGTACAACCGACCAACACAGGAAGGCATTTTTCAGCATTATAAGTTAGTGGCAGAAGCATCTCCCAAGCCGGTTATTTTATATAACGTACCCAGCCGTACCGGAAGCAATATTACTGCCGAAACTACCATCAGATTAGCCAACGAATCAGATAACATAGCAGGCATAAAAGAAGCAAGTGGCAATATGGTACAGTGCCTTCACATTTTAAAAAACCGGCCAATTGAGTTTTTTGTAACAAGTGGCGATGACCACCTTGCCATGCCACTTATAGCAGCCGGAATGGATGGCGTTATCAGTGTTGCCGCCAATTGTTTTCCAAAAGATTTTTCTACAATGGTAAGGTATTGTCTCAATAGTGAGGTTGCCAATGCAAAAGGGTTGCTGTATAAATTACTCACTGGTTTCGATCTTTTATTTGAAGAAAATAATCCAGCAGGTGTTAAAGCATTTTTAGCAGAAATGGGGGTAATTCAGAACCATTTGCGCCTTCCTTTATTACCATTAAGCCAACCTGTTCATCAAAAGGTAAAAGCCTTTATTGAAGAATTTGGGGCATAATATTTTTTACTTGTTTTTTGTTACCGGCATTTGTAATTATAATCAGGCATTGTTGTTGCCTGCCCCGCAAAGGCGGGGTCACAATCCGTTCATCAGCAGCATTCCATAGGATCATTTTCCGCATTTTGTTTCTGCATTTGTTAACGGATATTTTCAAACTCTAACATTTTAATACAATTCAAAGCATTATTTTCATTGTATGAAAAATGTATTCAGGGTAATTATTTTTTTGTTTTTCGCAAATAATACATCTGCCCAATTTACGCTTAGATTAGGGGTTACAAGTGTAGCTACCAAAGCACAGGATGATGTATATGTGGCAGGTTCATTCAACAATTGGAACCCACAAGACCCTAAGTATAAATTAAAACCCTTAGGCACTACACGCCGGGGCATAGTGTTGAAAGATTTGCCAGCCGGCAAGTATGAATTCAAATTTACCCGGGGCATAGACAAATGGGAAACTACCGCAAAAGGCGAAGACATTCCCAACCATGAAATAAACCTGGCAGACGATATAGCACAAGATTATAAAGTTGCAGGTTGGAAAGACTATTTCCCCGATAAACCAAAACTCAATACGGCTACAGCACAGGTGAGAATTATGGATACAGCATTCATAATACCTCAACTAAACCGTAAGAGAAGAATATGGATTTATCTTCCAAAATCATACAACTACAGCAAGAAAAGTTATCCTGTTCTTTACATGCACGATGGACAGAATTTATTTAATGAACAAACGGCTCCTTTTGGCGAGTGGGGTGTAGATGAAGCATTAGACTCACTTTCACGCAAAGGCTTAGAAACTATTGTTGTGGGAATAGACCATGGTGGTGACAAGCGGCTTACCGAGTACACCCCATATGACAATAATAAGTTTGGAAAAGCTGAAGGCAAGCAATACATTGATTTTTTAGCACTAAACCTGAAGCCATTCATTGACAAAAAGTACCGTACCCTTAGCGACTCAACCCATACTTTTATAGCAGGCAGCAGCATGGGCGGCTTAATCAGTTTGTATGCTATGATGCAGTATCCATCAATATTTGGCGGGGTAGGTATTTTTTCTCCAGCTTTCATGGTAAGCCCTGCAATATTTGATGATGTTGTAAAAGTTAAGTGGAATGGTATGCGTCGTTTTTATTTTTATGCCGGTGGCAAAGAAAGCTTTGAAATGGTACCCGATGCTGATAAAATGCTCAAAATAGTTGAGACAAAAGGTAACTATAAAACAAGACGGGTTATGAACCCAATGGGCAAACATAACGAGGCAGCCTGGAGAAATGAATTGCCGGGATTTATTGAATTTCTATTACATTAATCGGTACATATTATTATGCGAAAAGTATTGCCCTTCTCCCTTTTAATTTTACTTAGCCTTTCTGTACAGTCACAGGATATTGCTTTTGCCAGAAAGATGGTTGACACCCTTACATCACCACATTTTTGGGGAAGGGGTTATACCAAAAACGGCATGAAAAAAGCAGGCGATTTTATTGCTGATCAATACAAAGCTTATGGTTTACAACCTATAGATGGCAGTAGTTTTAAACAACTTTTTACCTATTCGGCCAATACATTTCCCGGCAGGATGGAATTATCTGTCAACGGTAAAAATCTTTCTGCCGGAAAGGATTTTATTGTTTTGCCCGATAGCAGAAAAATTCATGCAAGAGGTCGGTTAGAACAGGTTGACAGCACCCATTTTATCAATAAAAATTACCGTTTTATTATATCATTAGAAGATAAACTGACATGGTCGGTTGCAGCAAATGAAGCTGATTTTGCACAGGTACAGATTGACAAAAAAAGCTTGAATGCAATCCCGGTTTCATTTCAGGTAGAAATTGAAAACAAAGTTATTGAAGACTTTGAAGCGGCAAATATTTGTGCATTGGTAAAGGGTACCAAATATCCTGATTCAATTATTGTACTTACAGCTCACTACGATCATTTGGGCGGCATGGGTAAAGAAGTATATTTCCCTGGTGCAAATGACAATGCAAGTGGTACTTCATTGCTGCTTTCGTTGGCAAGGCATTATGCTGCAAACCCTCAACCATACACCATTGCATTCATAAGCTTTGCCGGCGAAGAGGCAGGCTTGGTGGGATCAAAATATTTTACAGAACATCCGATTTTCCCTTTGTCCAACATAAGATTCTTACTCAACCTTGACTTACAGGGTACAGGCGAAGAAGGCATTACTGTTGTAAACGCTACAGAGTTCCCCAATGAGTTTAAACTATTGAATGAAGTCAACGATGCAGGCAAATATTTAACCAAAATAAATGCCCGTGGCAAGGCCGCAAACAGCGATCATTATTGGTTTACAGAAAAAGGTGTTCCTGCATTTTTTTGGTACACCCTTGGCGGCATAAAAGCTTACCATGATGTATTTGACAAAGCCGAAACACTGCCCATGAATGAGTATGAGGATTTGTTTAAACTAATAAAAGGATTTAATGAAAGGTTGATGCGAAGCTTTGATTAATAGGTTTCCATAATTCTTTTCAGGATAAAAACTTACTAAACACTAGACCGCTTTAAGACTCAAATCCAAGCTTTTTGCCTGATGCGTAAGTGCACCAACACTTATGTAGTCAACCCCTGCCTTGGCATATTCTACAATGTTTTCAAGGTTTATGCCACCACTTGCTTCTGTTTCAAATTTATTGCTGATTAGTTGTACCGCTTCGCTGATTTGTTCAGGAGAAAAATTATCTAACATTATTCTAAAAACCTTGTTTTGGCCTATTGCCAATACTTTTTTTACATCCTCTATATTGCGTGTTTCAACTTCTATTTTCAAACCAGGCTTTTTTGTTTGAACATATTGCCATGCTTTTTCAATTGCTTTTTCTATGCCTCCGGCAAAATCTATATGATTGTCTTTCAACATTATCATGTCATACAAAGCATAGCGATGATTCACTCCGCCACCTATTCTTACAGCTTCTTTCTCCAATAGCCTGAAATTGGGAGTAGTTTTTCTTGTATCGAGGATTTTAGTATTATAACCTTTTAATTTCTGTACATATTTGCTTGTTAATGTTGCAATTCCGCTCATTCGTTGCATACTGTTCAGTACTAATCTTTCGCAACTTAATATGGTATGTATGCTTGCTTCAATAGTAAATGCCTGTTCGCCATACTTCATAATGTCGCCGTCATTTTTATATGCTGTAAATAAAGCAGTAGGCTGTACGGTTTTAAAAATGGTTTCGGCAACCGCCATTCCGGCTAAAATTCCGTCTTGCTTAATTTTCAATACAGCCTTGCCCATTGCCTCATGAGGTATACAGCTTAGTGTGCTATGGTCGCCATCACCAATATCTTCGTGCAACGCTTCTATAATCAGGTGATGTAGGTTTTCTGAAAATGTTTTCATAAGTCAAAGATAGAGGTTGACATTTTTAAAAAATATAAACAAAAAAAAACCCCACTGTGTAAAACAGCAGAGTTCTTGAAAAGTAGCCTACAAATGTTGATTAGCTGCTAATTCTAATACTAATTATTTCCAGTTTTCCGTCTCTGTTTTTAAGTATAATAGATATTTTATAACCTTCGCCACCGTTAATAAGTTTGCCGGCCATATACATGGTGCCACCCATTTCTCTTTGAGACGAAAGTTCAAACCCTTTTAAATTGTTGTTTTCAAAAAAAGATTTAAGTGCAATTCCTGCCTGATTTTTCCCAATACTCTTTATTTCTTCTTTATCCGGAAATTTTAAATCAAGTATTTTGTCAAAATATTCTGAAACCTGATTAGCGTTGCCCAATTTTAAAGCATTCACAACCCCCGATGCATCTTGTGCTTTTACGGCAAAAGCCGAAAAAACAACCCATAATATGATTAATAGCTTTTTCATGGAGTCTAATTTGTCTTTACAACGCAGTTTTATAGGCTAAAAATATGCCAAAAACTACGATAACTGAAAATAATATTGAAATTTAGTGCTTAAAATTAATTTTAGATTAAAAACAGTTAGTTTTAACACATGGAAGACAAGGTTATATTAATTATTATGGATGGGTGGGGCCTTGGTAAGATAAAAAATGCAGATGCCATTCAAAATGCTAATGTTCCGTTTGTGGCCTCCCTTTATGACAAGTATCCAAATACTACCTTAGTCACTTGCGGCGAGGCAGTAGGATTACCCGAAGGCCAAATGGGCAATAGTGAGGTGGGGCACCTGAATATTGGCGCAGGCCGTGTTGTTTATCAGGAATTGCAGCGCATAAATGTTGCAGTTAGAGATGGTGATTTTTTCAAAAATGAAGTTTTGTTGCAAACAATCTGTTTTGCAAGAGACAATAATAAGCCATTGCATTTGCTCGGCCTGGTAAGTAATGGTGGAGTGCATAGCCATATTGACCACCTGAAAGCAATTACAAAACTATGTAAGGAAGAAAAACTTTCCCGGGTATTTATACATGCTTTTACTGATGGCCGCGATTGCGACCCCAAAAGTGGAATACATTTCATATCTGAACTTGACGAACACTTACAGGAAACAGCGGGAAAAATAGCTAGTGTATCCGGAAGATACTATGCTATGGACAGAGATAAAAGGTGGGAACGTGTGAAAAAGGCCTATGATTGTCTTGTAAATGGTATTGGGGGAAAAGCACAGTCTGCACAGGAAGCTATAGAGTGTTCATATGCCAAAGACGTGACGGATGAGTTTATACTTCCAACCATGATATTGGATGAAAAAGGTCAACCGGTTGCAACTATTAATGAGGGGGATGTAGCATTGTGTTTTAATTACCGTACCGACCGGTGCCGTGAAATTACCGAAGTGCTTACCCAACAGGACTATCCTGACTTTGGAATGAAAAAGCTGGACTTGTTTTACACAACAATGGCCGAGTATGATAAAAATTTCAATAACGTACATGTCATTTTTGCTACCGATAACCTGAATAATACATTGGGAGAAATTTTAGCCAAAAACCATAAAAAACAAATACGCATAGCCGAAACAGAAAAATATCCACATGTGACTTTCTTTTTCAGCGGCGGCAGAGAAACCCCGTTCGAAGGTGAAAGCCGCATAATGATTCCTTCGGCTAAGGTTGCTACCTATGATTTGCAACCGGAAATGAGTGCTTATGATATTACCCATGCTATAATCCCTGAAATAGAAAATAAATCAGCAGATTTTATATGCCTGAATTTTGCGAATGCTGATATGGTAGGGCATACAGGGGTTTTTGATGCTGTAGTAAAAGCTGTAGAAGCGGTAGATGCCTGTGTCAAAAAAATAGTGGAGGCGGCATTAAAAAATGATTATACCACATTTATTATTGCAGACCATGGCAATGCAGATTATATGATTAATGAAGATGGCTCACCAAATACACAACACTCCATGAACCTTGTACCATTCTTTATAGTGGATAAGGATTGGACGGGAACTATAAAACCGGGCAAGCTGGGTGATTTAGCCCCTACAATCTTAAACGTAATGGGCCTGGAAATACCCAAAGAAATGACGGGAAATATTTTGATAAGTTAAAATGTCAATTTAATGAAAATTATAAAAAAGATACTCGTTTTCTTATTGATAGCTTTAATTGTTATTCAATTTTTTCATCCTGAAAAGAATCTTGCAAATGGCCCTTTTGCCGCTGATATATCTACAGTTTATCCCGTACCTGCTGAAGTGAATAATATTCTTAAAGCATCGTGCAATGATTGTCATAGTAATAATACAAAATACCCATGGTACAATAATATACAACCTGTAGCATGGTGGTTAAATGACCATGTAGAAGAGGGAAAAAGGGAAGTAAACTTCAATGAGTTTGGAAGTTATAGAATTGCAAAACAGTATAGAAAATTATTGGAGATAAAGGAACAAGTTGAAGAAAATGAAATGCCTCTGACATCTTACACGCTAATTCATAACAATGCTAAATTGAATGAGCAGCAAAAAAGTATCCTGATCAACTGGGCAGATTCTTTAAGGAGCATTATCAGATCTAAATATCCTGCGGATAGCCTCGTTATAAAAAGAACAAAGAATTAATTGGATTTAAGTATATCATTCACAATTTTCAGGTGATGATTAGTGTGGATTTCAAGAAATTTCACAGTTTGCTTTAATCGCAGGTTTCCAAAAAAGGGATGTCTGAAATATTGTTTAGGGTCTATTAATTTTAGTTCTTTTATTTTCTCTTTTGATTTATCAATGTGAGCTTTTAAAGTTTCTTCAGTAATACTACCCTTAGGCACTACAACTTCAGGAGATTGTGCCCTGCCTCTCGGAATTTTCTTTGTCGTTAGAATTATTATACGAATAAGGTTGAATTTCCATTTATAATCTTTGGCTACAGAAGTTTTTAATGCATCAATTACCCGGTCAATAGTGAGCAATGTATGTTCTATATGCCAGCCAACAGACCCCTTAGAAACAGAACTGTTAACTTGTAGATGGTGAAGTATATTATTCTCTAGATGCTTGATGTGTTTCTCCAATTTCTCCATGTCACAGTAGTGGGTTCAATTATTTAATTTGGAGTAAATGCTTCAGCCTATTTGAAAAGAATAATGTTCTCTCATTAGGGTTATACTTTTTCTTCCTGTAGCTTAGATCTCTCTTTCACAAGCTTTAAAGCAATTTTCAACTGATCTTTTATGGATAGGTTTGAGTTGTCCAAAACTATAGCATCATCAGCTTTTCTTAGCGGGCTAACCTCACGGTTGCTATCAATATAATCCCGCATTTCCAGGTTATTTTTAACCTCATCTATAGTGGTGTGTGGGTTTTTTAAAATCAATTCCTTGAATCTTCTTTCTACCCTAACCGCAGGATCAGCAGTTAAAAATATTTTCAATTCGGCATCAGGAAAAACAGTGGTGCCAATATCGCGGCCATCCATTACAATACCTTTATCCAGACCCATTTTTTGTTGTTGTGCTACTGCAAATTCTCTTACTTCACGTACTGCTGATACCTCACTTACATTTTCTGCCACAACCATATCCCGTATCAACCATTCTACATTTTCATCATTTAGCCATATTTCACTTATATCGGTTTCGGGGCTGTAGATAAATTCCAGGGATATGTTCTCTAGAGCTTCCACCACTTCGGTGGTATTGGTCCAGTTTACATGGTTTCGCAAAAAGTATAATGTAATGGCCCGGTACATGGCTCCACTATCAATAAACATATAATTTAACTCGGCAGCCAGGGCTTTAGCCAAAGTGCTTTTTCCGCAGGAAGAGTAACCGTCTATAGTAATAATTATATTTTGCATAACGGTAGAAATTGCTTCTGCAAAAATGAAACAAATAGCTGACAAAGCAGGTTAAATAAATGAAACAATAAAAATAATTTGTTGAAAACAGTCCTTTAAAGTTGCATTACCTTCCACACATTAGGGTATGTTGTACAATATATTGGATAATGCAAGTTTATTATTTACACAAAAAAGCCACCCAACCTTGCGGTTGGATGGCTAAAAAGTCAAAATTAATGAATTAGGCTTTTGATTCCGCTTTTTCTTCCTCTTTTTCTTTGAGGCTGAAAGTAATTTTCTGATTTTCTTTATCAAAACCGGCAATCATTGTGTCACCATTTTTAATATTCATACTTAATATTTCTTCTGCTAACTCATCTTCCAAATATTTCTGAATTGCCCGGTGTAGCGGCCTTGCACCAAACTGCACATCATATCCTTTTTCGGCAATAAAATCTTTTGCATCAGGTGTGAGCTCAAGGTTAAAACCAAGGTTAGACAAACGCTTCATTACACCTTTCATAAGAATGTCAATGATTTCAAAGATATTTTCCTTACTCAATGAATTGAAAATAACTACATCATCAATCCTGTTAAGGAACTCTGGTGAGAATGTACGCTTAAGTGCTTTTTCTATAACTGCTTTGTTGTTTTCTTCTGCATTCATGGCACGGTTGGCGGTTGCAAATCCAACTCCATCACCAAAATCTTTCAATTGGCGAACGCCAATGTTTGAAGTCATGATAATCAACGTGTTTTTGAAATCAATCTTTCTACCCATGCCGTCAGTCAACTGCCCATCGTCCAAAACCTGTAACAGTATATTATAAATATCCGGGTGTGCTTTTTCTATTTCATCCAACAGGATAACGCTGTATGGTTTGCGACGAACTTTCTCTGTCAGTTGACCGCCATCTTCATAACCCACATATCCCGGAGGCGCACCAACAAGGCGGCTTACAGTGAATTTCTCCATGTACTCACTCATGTCTATGCGTATCAGCGCATCTTCGCTGTCGAACATATAACGAGCCAATGCACGGGCTAACTCTGTCTTACCAACACCTGTTGGTCCAAGGAAAATAAATGTACCTATCGGTTTTTTAGGGTCTTTTAAACCAACCCTGTTACGCTGAATAGCCTTTGTAACCTTGCTGATAGCTTCCTGCTGACCCACTACCATTTCCTTCATATCATCACCCATACGGCGAAGCTTCTGTGTTTCAGCTTCTACCATCCGTTTTACAGGTATGCCGGTCATCATGCTTACCACTTCGGCTATGGCCTCTTCATCTATAGGGTAGCGTTTGTTTTTGCTTTCTTCTTCCCAATTGGTTTTTGCTTTTTCCAAAGCTTCACCCAATCTTTTTTCGGTATCTCTAAGTGCAGCCGCTTCTTCAAAACGCTGACTCTTTACTACCTTATTTTTCTCCAGCTTTATATCTTCAATCTTTTTCTCCAACTCCAGAATTTCTTCAGGAACATTTATGTTTTTCAGGTGAACCCTTGCACCTACTTCATCCAAAACATCTATCGCCTTGTCAGGAAGTAAACGATCAGTCATGTAGCGGTCGCTTAGTTTTACACAGGCTTCAATAGCTTCTTCATTGTAGGCAACACTGTGAAAATCTTCGTATTTGCTTTGTATGTTGGTTAAAATCTGAATGGTTTCTTCCACCGTTGGCGGGTTCACCATTACTTTTTGAAAACGACGGTCTAATGCACCATCTTTCTCAATATACATGCGGTACTCGTCTAATGTAGAAGCACCAATGCATTGCAGTTCGCCCCTTGCAAGAGCAGGCTTAAATATATTGCTTGCATCCAGTGAACCACTTGCGCCACCTGCACCTACTATAGTATGTATTTCATCAATGAAAAGTATAACATCTCTGTTTTTCTCCAATTCATTCATGATAGCTTTCATTCTTTCTTCAAACTGACCACGGTATTTGGTACCGGCCACCAATGCAGCAAGGTCAAGGCTTATCACTCTTTTATCAAACAACACACGGCTCACCTTGCGCTGTACAATACGAAGTGCCAAACCTTCTACGATAGCCGTTTTACCCACACCCGGCTCACCTATAAGTATTGGGTTATTCTTTTTACGGCGGCTAAGAATCTGACTCACCCTTTCAATTTCTTTTTCACGACCAACAATCGGGTCAAGTGTGCCACTCTCTGCCAGTTTGGTAATGTCGCGGCCAAAGTTGTCTAAAACAGGGGTTTTGCTTTTTGGGTTGCTTTGTTGTTTAGTACGTTGCTGACCGGAAAAACTTTTTTTGTCTTCATCAAAGTCGTCATCGTCTTCGGTGTATTCTGAACGTGTATCGCTGCTACGAACCATGCCTAATTCATTTCTGAATATATCGTAGTCCACATCGAACTGGCTAAGAATCTGGGTGGCAATATTTTCTTTGTTTTTAAGAATAGACAACATCAGGTGTTCTGTTTCTACCAATGGGCTTTTGAGGGCTTTGGCTTCTAAAACTGTTACACGGATAACTTTTTCGGCCTGCTTTGTCAACGGCAAACTGTTAATGTTAGCAATGTTTTTTCCTGTCTTATCCTTAACTGCCAGTTCTACTTCTTTCCTAAGTTCGTACAGATCTACGTGCAGGGTTTTTAAAATGCGGATGGCGGTATTTTCCCCCTCCCGTATTAATCCAAGCAGCAAGTGTTCAGTACCAATAAAATCATTTCCAAGGCGGAGCGCTTCTTCTCTGCTGAACGAAATGATTTCTTTAACCTGGGCTGAAAAATTATTATCCATAAAGTTTAAATTGCGATGATACAATAATAACGAATATTTTTGAGCTTGAGTACGTGCCGTTATTCACAGTTGTTAATCAAACTATAAGTTATGAAGGTCAAAATTGATACCAAAGAGAAATTTCATGTTATAACGCTGATAGAACCAATGTTGACTGTCAATATAGCAGCAGAACTAAGCAATCTAAGTACGGATTATCTGAAACAAAAGATTAAGAATATTGTTCTAAATCTTTCGGATACAGACACTATAGAGAATGAAATAGCTGCTGACCAATTGGCACAGTTACAACAGAAATTTTATGAAAACAGTGCCTCCTTTGTTATTTGCAACCTCCAACCCTGGGTGGAAGCCCAATTAGAAACCATGGAATT
This sequence comes from Segetibacter sp., assembly GCA_031373555.1. Taxonomy (GTDB): domain Bacteria; phylum Bacteroidota; class Bacteroidia; order Chitinophagales; family Chitinophagaceae; genus Segetibacter. The sequence continues at coordinate 32,305 of JANMMU010000033.1, forward strand.
GCTCGAAGTCATGAACGTAACTCCCACCGAAAGCGAAGCCTGGGACATAGTACAAATGGAAGAAATAGAACGGGAATTGCTGGATGATGAGGAGGATGATTTGTAGGGGGGTAGTTCTTGCAAGTTTTACCCTGCTTGCCAGCTAGGGTGACTGATATTTTGGCTGTCGTTAGGTTAACCGGTCGAATACACGCTTTTCATGTTGTATTTAAGTTTCGCTACACTTAAACTTAAACCAACATAACGAACACTTACTCTAGATGTGGGAATACCTAAGTTTTCTATGTAAATTCAAGTTACGCTGCGCTTAAACTTAAACTAGCAGCAACACTTACTCTAGCTGCGATGAAGAGCAGGGGTATTTCTTATATGATTTTATTTTTTTGAGATCTTTAAAATTATATTTGTCATCAAAACAATTTTTTCCAATTACTGGGCAACCGCCGTAGTATTGCAAACAAACTATTATTTAAAATGAAATGTTTTTACCCCTTCTTTTTATTTGTTTTTTCAACTTTTACATTGAAAGCTCAATCTTCTGCCGATTTTGATTCTTCTTTTAATGGAAACGGCAAAGTGGTCTATCCGACACCAACTTGGGGATTGGTGTATAATTATCACTTACTACAGCTACAGCCAGACGGTAAAATTGTTTATTGTGCAACAAAGTATGTAGCTGGAAATTTTCAGGCTATGATAGGCAGATTAAATGCAAATGGTTTGCCCGATACCAGTTTTGCAAACCATGGCATATTTTATTATCCTACAACTGCAGTTAATAGTGAGGCAGTTTCTCTTCAATTACAAAATAATGGAAAAATTGTAGTTATCGGTAATGAGGGTAATGCTTCATTTGTGCTTCGATTAAAAAATAATGGGACAATAGATAGCACTTTTGGTACAAATGGGTTTACTTTAGTAAATGTTTCCCCTTTTTGGCAAAATCAGGTATCAGAAATTAAAAATGCAAATAATGGCAGTTTTGTTATTTCGGGGGTTTATGTAACGGATGTGACCGGATATGCTTTTGTATTTAAAATAAAATCCAATGGAACCGTTGATAGCAGCTTTGCCATCAATGGAATTTTTTTATACCAATATAATTTCTCTGAAACTAAGTTTTATGCGCTTGCAGTATTGCCTGACCAATCTATAATTTGTGCAGGAAAAACAGCATCGGAAGATGCTCTTATAATTAAGTTAGATAGCACAGGAGCATTATTCAACGGTTTTGGAAATTCAGGTATTTTTGTAAAAGACCTGTTTTTTGACTGGGATTATCTTTATGCCCTTCAAATATTACCAGGGGGAGAAATATTAGCTTCAGGTGGTTCTTACAATGCACTTAATAATTATAAAGAGGGTGGAGTAGTGTTAAAGCTAACAGCTTCAGGTAATCTTTCTTCAGGCTTTGGAAATAATGGAATGGTGTTTTATAATACACCTGGAACTGATAATAGTTTTAGTACGATGGCGGTTCAGCCAAATGGTAAAATTGTATTGGGAGGATATTATTACAATGATACTACTTCAAAGTATGAAGCTATGGTAGTTCGTTTATTAACTGATGGAACCCTGGACACCTCATTTAATCATTCAAAACCTAATCTCTATATAAAATGGCTAACTCAATATAGCAATATTTCATCAGTAATCATACAGCCTGATGCAAAGATATTATTATATGGATTAACATCCAGCACTGTGACTAATCAGCTTGCCTTTGCTCGCCTTAAAGGTGGCGAAACCGGTAGCATTTTGCCCTTGGAACTTTTGGAGTTCACTGCAAAAAAAAGCAACAATAAGGTTGTATTAAAATGGGTTACCGCTAATCAATTGAATCTGGATTATTTTATTGTAGAAAAAGGTCAAACCAGGTTAGCTTTTAAAGAAGTTGGTAAAAGAAATGCACAGAATAGTTCCTTAAAGGGGAATTACTCGTTTCAAGACAATATTGAATCAAAAATCTCATTTTATAGATTAAAGATGGATGACAAAGACGGGACTTATAAATATAGCCCCATAGTTTCTGTTAACAATCAAGCCATTGTCACACAAATTTATCCGAATATAACTACAAATGGTATTACGATTCAGTCTGCCAATAATGAAGTTTTTAGACTTTATAATTCAGCCGGGCAATATCTGCGTCGTTTAACCATAGGTTATAATAGTATGAATACGGAGAAGCCAGGTATCTATTTTGTAAAAACAAGCAATAATATCTTCAAAATTTGCAAGCAGTAACTGTTTCATGTCCAAACAAGAACCCCCAGCTAGCGTAAGTGTTCCTTGCGCTTGTTTATAGTTTTGCGAAGCGAACTTAAATACAACATGAAACCAAGGATTGTGTCTTGTATAAAGTTGGGTGTTTGCTATCTTTATACAGGCTAAAAATTTACCGGTTACAGACCTACAACAATTTAATATTTCCGTGTTCGTAACACTTAAAAAAGCTAGGGGAAAACAATAACTATGTAATTGATTACTTAACAACATAAAACACCCTAAAAAATAGGAAACTATAAATTTGAAACTAAACAAACAAAAATTATTATCAATACTTCTACCCTGCTTGTTAGGGTGGATATTTTTGTATTTGGCTACAAATATTTACAGGAATTATGCATTTGGGCTATTTGTTTGGCTTCCTTTTGTTTTAGGAATCACTTCAACTTTAATCTATTGTTATCATAATGATGTTGGTAGAGCTTCTTTGAAGTACAATTCATATTTGGCCTTAATATTTTTTTCAATTGGATTACTATTTTTTGCCTGGGAAGGGATTATTTGTTTAATAATGGCTTTTCCAATTGGAATCCTATTTACTTATTTGGGTTTTTTAATTGGACATCTTTTGACAAATAATAAGTGGAAAACTAAAACACCCACATTGGTTATTTTACTTTCTGTTTCAGTTCCTGCATTAATGTCTTTTGAAAACAATTACAAATGGAAAGATGAAATAAGGTTTGTAAAAACTTCAATTGAAATAAATGCAACTCAGGAAGAAGTCTGGAAAAACGTTATTGAATTTCCACAATTGAAAGAGCCGAAAGAATTTATTTTTAAGACAGGAATTGCTTATCCTATAAGTGCAACAATAAATGGTGAAGGAGCAGGAGCAGTTCGGCATTGTAACTTTACAACAGGTTGTTTTGTTGAGCCAATAACAATTTGGGAGAAACCTAGCATTTTACAATTCAATGTTGAAGAGCAGCCTGAACCCATGAAAGAAATTAGTTTTTACAACATTCACCCTACTCACTTACACGGATATTGGGTATCGCAGAAAGGTCAATTCAAATTGACCAAACTTTCAAATGGTCACACATTGTTAGAGGGAACAACATGGTATGTAAACAAAATTAGGCCTGCTATTTATTGGACAATCTGGAGTGATTTTATTGTACACAAAATTCACAAAAGAGTTCTAGACCATATTAAAGAGCAATCAGAAAAATACATGCAAAACCCTTAATAGTGAGTTGGCTTTTAGGTAATTCGTTCGGTTATAAAGAATAACAATTTTTCCTTACGGAGGATTATTGCAGGTTTCTTGAAACTAAAACAAAAAATAATTTCATAACTTCAACCTGTAAAATTCAGAATATATGTTAATTGAAAGAACAAGCAAAGAAGTAATAATCAGACTGCCATCATATGTCAACACTGACGGGCTACAGCGTTTGGTTGACTATTTAACATATAAAGAAGCTACTGCAAAATCGAAAGCCAAACAAACTGATGTTGATGCCTTAGCCACGGAAGTTAAGCAAGGTTGGTGGAAACAAAATAGAAGCCGTTTCGTTAAATGAAAATTGTTGTTGACACTAATATTATTTTTAGTACTCTATTAAATTCTAACGGTAACATCGGAGACATTCTTTTTAACTCTGAAAAACAATTCGAATTTTATAGTTGTAGTTATATGCGTTTTGAAATACAGAAACATTGGGAACGGCTGAAAAAGATTTCAAAATTATCCGACGAGGAGTTACAAATTTCTTACACCTTAGTACTTTCAAAACTCAAATTTATTAACGAAGAAATCATCCCAATGAAAGTATGGTTGGCTTCAGAAGAAATTACAAAAATAATTGACATAGACGATATCGATTTTGTTGCACTTACAAAATTTCTAAAAGCTACTTTATGGACAGGTGACAAAGTGCTTTATAATGGACTTAAAAGACTCAATTTTAAGAAAATCGTAAATACTACAGAATTACTTGCACTTAGGAATAAAAAAAGCCAAAAATAAAAGCTTGGTACTAAAAGCTATATTTCCACAGTTCTTGCACTTCTCATTCCCCCAATAAACTCAAACATTCGCTTATGCAAAAAATACTATTCTCATTTGCAATTTCCATCCTATCCATTTCTATTAATGGGCAATCAAAAATCAATCAAACTTTAAAAAAGGAATTGGATAGTATTTTAATTGAAGATCAAAAATTCAGAGAATTAATTTCTTCTGAACTGTTGCAAACAAAAGCTGATTCTATTGCTGCTTCTTTTAAAATACCGATTAATGAGTTGACGAATTATATTGTAAAAATGATTCCGCTGACAGACTCTTTAAACCTTGAAAGGGTTGAGCAAATAATAAAGCAATATGGCTATCCGGGTAAATCGCTTGTGGGGAAAGGAACAAATGAAGCTGCTTATTTTGTAATTCAGCACTCAAAAAAAATTGACCAATATCTCCCTTTAATTAAAAAAGCTGTTGACAAAAAAGAGTTGGCCTTTACCCTATATGCTATGATGCTTGACCGTTCGCTAATGTACAACGGCAAAGAACAGATGTATGGAACACAGGCAAAAGGCTTACAGGTTTTAAATACTGAAACCGGCAAAAAAGAATTCAAATATTTGATTTGGCCAATTCAGAATAATTCAACTGTAAATCAGAGAAGAAAAAAAGCCGGTTTTACATCTACAGTTGAAGATTATGCAAAACAAAACCTCGGTATTGACTATAAGGTTTTGACATTGGAAGATGTGAAGAAAATGGAAGGGCAGTAGAAAATATTAACTTATTTAATAGTTCCTCATCAAACAATTTACATCTGTTCTTAATTTTTTGAACTTCTCTAATATCATTTCTTCCGTGCATTTACATAAGCCAAGAATCACTTCTAAAAAATATTTCCCCCATTATCTGTATTTTTTACAATTAATTATTGGAGTAAGTCTTTTTTCCTCTCATTTTTTAGAACATTTCCAAAACAGTAGCTCTCTGTTTACTTTTCCTATATCTTTATAAAAATTAAATTGTAATCCATTTTTCATGTTTGGTGTAACCATTTTAGGGAATAACTCTGCACTGCCTGCTTACGACAGGCATCCGACCTCGCAGGTGGTTACACTAGATCAGTTTCAATTTTTGATAGACTGTGGTGAGGGTACACAAATGCAATTGGCCCGTTATAAAATACGACGCAGCCGCATCAACCATATTTTTATTTCGCATCTGCACGGCGATCATTATTTTGGTTTGCCGGGGCTTATTACAAGTATGGCTTTGTTGGGTAGAGATACTGACCTGCACCTGTACGCACCACCTATGCTTAAGGATATAATAGACCTTATGCTAAAGGCTGCAAATACTTCTTTTAACTACACATTACATTTTCATCCGTTGGAAGGAGAGGGGTTATTGATAGAGGATGAAAAGTATTCAGTAGAAACATTCAAGGTCTTTCACCGTATAGATTGTTGGGGTTTTATTTTCAGGGAAAAGAAAAAGCCAAGAAAAATTAATAAAGAAGTAATAAGTAAATATAATTTTTCAACCAATGCCTTTGAACTGTTAAAGATGGGTGAAGATATAATCACCGATACCGGTGAAGTTATTTTGAATGATACAGTTACCACTGCAAACCCACCGGCACTTAGTTATGCATTTTGCGGGGATACTTTATTCAACAAAGCGGTGGCAGATAAGGTGAAGGATGTTACTATGATTTATCATGAAACAACTTACCTGAAAGAGTTGGAAGAAAGGGCACTTGCAAGGTTTCACTCCACAACTATACAGGCAGCCAATATTGCAATACTGGCAAAAGCCCAACGGCTTCTGATTGGGCATTTTAGCAGCAAATACGAAGACCTCCACCTTTTTCTTGATGAAACCCGTGAAGTATTTCCCGTTACAGATTTGGCTATAGAAGGGGTGACTTACAGAGTGGTAGTGTAAATATTATTGTATTAGCTTTTGGTTATTTTTTTTAGAATTATATATTGCTATAAAGTTCATTTTTCTGCCACAGATAACAGAGCCAAAATCTTTTTTTGTATTTCCTCAAAATCTTCCTTCGATAGTTTCAATTTATCATTTTCCAGATGCATATCACGGGTGCCGTTGGTAGGTATCAGGTGAATGTGTGCATGTGGTACTTCTAATCCTACTGTAATAATATTGACCCGGTTGCAGCCTGTTATTTTTTCAATAGCTTTTGCAATTGGTTTTGCAAATACCAATATTTCAGAAAGATATTCATCCGGCACATCAAAAATCTTATCTACTTCTATTTTTGGTATTACTAATGTATGCCCTTTTTTTATAGGAAAAATATCAAGGAATGCCAGAAATTTATCGTTTTCGGCAATTTTATAACAAGGTATTTCTCCTGCTATGATTTTAGAAAAAATGCTCATGGTTTTATGATTAGAAATTTTGAATTTGAAATCCTACATTGAAAATAATGCAAAATGAATCGGAATTCTATTTTTCCTTACAAATAAAAAAAGCCGCCCAAAAAAAATGGCGGCTCAAAACTTTAGACTTTACACCTAACACTTTACACCTAAATTGTAATATCCTCTACTTTAAACTTCATTATTCCATTGGGTGCCTGCACTTCAGCAATTTCGCCAATCACTTTTCCTATTAAACCTTTACCAATAGGGGATGAAGCAGAAATTTTCCCTGCTTTAAGATCGGCTTCTTTTTCGCCAACTATTTGGTAAGTTACTGTCTTCTTTGTTGCAACATTTGTAATAGTTACTTTAGTAAGAATGGTTACTTTGCTGGTATCAATAGAATTGGTGTCAACAATTTTTGCATTGGCTATAATACCTTCCAACTGCTTTATTTTAGCTTCGAGCATGCCTTGTGCTTCTTTGGCGGCATCGTATTCTGCATTTTCTTTAAGGTCGCCTTTTTCACGGGCCTCGGCTATAGCCCGGGATGCCGCAGGTCTTTCCACAGACTTCAACTGATGAAGTTCCTGCTTCATGTTCTCAAAAGTTTCTTGTGTTACATAGTTTATTTCGCTCATTATACTTTCTGTTTAAAATGGGACAAAAAAATACAACGCCACAGTTGCTTGCAGCGTTGCATCTGCAAAAATAATGCTTTCAGCAATAATTTAATGGCTTAAAATATAAAAAAACGTTATTCAGTTGCTACATTAATGGCTTTTTATTTGCTAACCATTGATATTTAGTTTGTCCAACGCAACTTTTGCCATTTTAAAATAAGCCTCTTCTGAATATCCTGCAATGTGGGGCGTGATAATTACATTATTTCTTGAAAGTAAATTATTAAGCTGATTTTTTTCTTCAGTTGAATATGTTTCCAGCTTCTCATTTTCCAGTACGTCGAGGCCCGCCGCTTTTATTAATCCAAGGTCTAAGGCGTTTATCAGGGCTGTGGTATCTGTCACTTTGCCCCTGCAACAGGTAATAAAATAGGGTTTCATTTTAAGTGATTGGAAAAAACTTTCATTGGCTAAATGAAATGTTTCGTCTGTGAGCGGAACATTGAAACTTATGACATCTGCATACCTTCCAATCTGTTCCAGGCTTGCCTCTTTTATATATCCGCCCCCAAAGCCATAATTATACTTGTCATTTGCAAGCACTGTTACCCCAAAGGGTTCAAGCAGTTTTGCAAATGAGCTGCCGGTATTACCATAACCTACTATACCAACAGTTTTGCCACTTAATTCAACTCCACGGTTTTCATTTCGCAGATAATGGTTTTGCTTTAGTTCTTCATAGCTTTTGCTGATGTTGTTCATGAGGCTTAGCAACAAGCCAAGGGAGTGTTCAGCTACTGCATTTCTGTTTCCTTCGGGGCTGCTGACGCATTTTATGCCTTTGGTTACAGCATAATCAACATCTATCAGTTCCATACCGCTGCCAAGGCGGGCAATCCATTTCAGGTTTGTTGCAGCATCTATAATAGCCTTGTCAATTTTTAGCCTTGTTGTTACAACTAACCCGGTTATTGTTGGTATTTCCTTTATAAGTTCTTTGTAAGTAATAGAGGGGAGATCAATTATCTCATATCCGTTTTTAGTTAAAGTTGCCTTGAGATAAGCATGTGTAGGAGCAGAAATAAGTGCAATCGGTTTCACTTTGTTGTCAAATTTTTTGCATTAAATAATGGAAAAGACATAAATCAAAAACATTTTTTTTGGCTGCAAATGGTGTCAAAAGCTAAATTGTAGCAGTAACTTTTATAAGTGCGACTCCGCAAAACTGACGGGGCAAGTGCAACGATGTAAAATTCGGGTTCAAAAGTTTGCTAAATAATAATTCTTCTCACCAAACCCTTTTAAAAGTTATTATTACTTAACAAGCCACAAATAACTTAACACTTTACACATCACACTCATAATTCTACACTCAAAACTCCTAACTCACAACCCGTACATTCTAAAAGTCAGCGCTGCAAATTCTTCTACACTTAGCGCCTCTGCACGTTTGTTGAACAGCTCGTCTTTTAATTCCTCGGCAGTAAACAAGGCTTTTACTGCATTACGCAGTGTTTTTCTTCTTTGGTTAAAAGCCGTTTTGACCAGGTTGAAAAATGCTTTTTCGCTAGTCATTGCAGGTACGTCATTTCGTCTTACAAGCCTTATTACACCGCTCATTACCTTTGGTGGAGGATTAAAGCAGGTAGGGTCAACATCAAACAAATATTCAACATTGTAAAATGCCTGTACCAATACACTTAATACACCATACACTTTGTTTCCTTCTTTGCTTGCCGCTCTATCGGCTACTTCTTTTTGAAACATTCCTACAACCGCAGGCACTTTATCTTTCCATTCAATTACTTTAAAAAGTATTTGTGTAGAAATGTTATAAGGGAAATTTCCAACCACCATAAATTCATTTTCAAAAGGCGGATTTATTTCTAAAAAATTTTCGTTGATAATATTGCCTCTTAAAAGCGGAAAAGCCTTTTCCAGAAAAGTGACTTTTTCATTATCAAGTTCTACGGCCTTAAAACTAATGCCAGGTATTTTTAAAAGGTATTTGGTTATAGCACCACCGCCGGGTCCAACTTCCAATAATTGAGTAAATGAATGTTCTTTTATAGCATCAACAATTTTGAGGCATACGTTTTCATCCTTGAGAAAATGTTGTCCAAGCGATTTCTTGAGTGTATAGTCCATTGCGTTCAAAAGTAGAAAATAGTAGTAAGTATTTGCTACTTAGTATTTTTTTAAAGTAAAGTTGAAGGAATAAGAAAGTTAAAAATATACAACATATTAAGCATAAGACATAAACATTCTACTCTAAACCAATTACAGTACTTACTTTTACCTTTCTAAAAAAATTGAACAAAGAATATGAGTAGCGAATTGCAAAAACCTGTTATCGGATTTAGCTGTGGCGATTTAAATGGTATTGGATTAGAGTTAATTATCAAATCATTAGCTGATAGCAGGATACTTGAATTTTGTACCCCGGTAATTTTTGCGAATAATAAATGCATCAATTTTTATAGGAAAACGTTGCCTGATATCAATTTTTCATTCACTATTGTAAAAGATTTAACCCGTTTAAATCCTAAGCAGGCCAATGTGCTAAACTGTTGGGAAGAAGATGTAAATGTAACTCCTGGGGAACTGAATGAAACAGGTGGAAAGTATGCTTATCTTTCTCTTATAGCTGCTATAGAAGCCCTGCAACAAAACCTGATACAGGGTTTGGTAACTGCACCTATCCATAAGAAAAACATACAGTCAGATGATTTTAAATACAGTGGACATACACCATTTCTTAAAGATGCATTTGGTGCAAACGATGTGTTGATGCTACTTACAGCAACTAACTTAAAAGTAGGACTACTCACTGAACATGTGCCTGTTACTGAATTAGCAAGCCACATAACTTCTGCTGCTATTATGAGTAAGCTTAGAATAATGAACGGTTGCCTGATAGAAGACTTTGGAGTCATAAAACCTAAAATTGCTGTACTTGGACTTAATCCTCATGCAGGCGATGAAGGACTTATTGGAAAGGAAGAAGAAACAATCATAAAACCCGCAATTGCCGAAGCCAAGAAAAATAAACTGTTGGTTTTTGGGCCTTATAGTGCCGATGCATTTTTTGCCCGTGGGCAATATGAAAAATTTGATGCGGTACTTGCTATGTACCACGATCAGGGTTTAATCCCTTTTAAATCTCTTGCAATAGGAGAAGGAGTTAACTACACCGCCGGATTGCCAATAGTAAGAACAAGCCCCGATCACGGAACTGCCTTTGATATTGCCGGAAAAGGTGTTGCTGACGAAGCCTCATTTTTGGCGGCAATATTTGAGTGTATAGATATTCTACATCGCCGCAATGTTTATCAGGAGAATAACAAAAACCCTTTAAGAAGAATGAGTGCAAGAGTGTTTGCCAATGTGGTAGATGAAAAGATTTTGGAGGAGTAGGTGGTGAAGGGTTAAGGGGTTTAAAAGGTTTAAAAGGTTCAAAAGGTTTGGAAGGTTTAAGAGGTTCAAAGGTTCAAGATGTTTGAAGGATTAATTGATTATTGAAAATTTAGTGGGATGCACTTTTTATCAAACGAGGTATTGTCTATAGAAATAGCTGCTAAAGGTGCAGAGTTGCAAAGCATTTATCATTTACAAAACAAACTTGAATACCTGTGGAGTGGTGATGCAAAATATTGGGGTAAAAAAAGTCCTGTACTATTCCCATTAGTTGGAGGTTTGAAGAACAATCAATACAATTACAACGGTAATGCTTACCAACTTGGTCGGCATGGTTTTGCCAGAGATAATGAGTTTAATGTTTTGGAAAGAACCCCCGACTCTATCACTTTTTCTTTGCGAAGCAATAAACAAACCAAAATCGTTTACCCTTTCGATTTTTTATTTAAAGTAAAATATTCGCTGAGGGATTCCCAACTTACTGTTGCTTTTATAGTCGAAAATACCGGTGATTATGAACTGTTATTTTCTGTTGGGGCACATCCTGCTTTTGCAGTACCGATAGATAAAAATCTTCAGTACGAGGATTATTATCTTCAATTTAATAAGACTGAAAATGCTGGGCGTTGGCCGCTTTCAGCAGATGGACTAATAGAAGCTAATTCAATTCCACTGTTGCAAAATGAAACCAAACTACCACTGAATAAGGAATTATTTTATAATGATGCTATAGTGCTTAAGCATCTGAACACCGATAGCATTTCTATTGTAAGCGACAAATCTGCTAAAGGTATAAAGGTGAGCTTTGATGGCTTCCCCTACATGGGTATTTGGGCTGCTAAAGATGCAGATTTTGTGTGCATTGAACCTTGGTACGGCATTGCCGACAATGTAAATTCAAATGGTAAATTAACTGACAAAGAAGGAATAATTAAGTTACCATCAAACCAAATATTTGAAGCTGCCTACAAAATTGAATTGTTTTAAAAGTTAACAAACATTCTACTTAAATTCTGAATCAGCAATCCCTTTGTTAATAGCGTAAGAAGTATAAACAATCTCTACTTTGCCTTTTTTGTTTTTCAAAGTTTGCTTTGGTGCATCACCGGTTTCAAACTCCAGTGTAACACCTTTTGGCAGCTTGTAATCTTTGGTACTGAACGAAAAAATAACTTTGTCGGGGAGGCCATAAGAGGCATAAGTACTATATTTCATTTCCATTTCAAAAGTGCCATTTTCTTTGGTATTTGTTATTGATTTTTTTATTAGCAACTCGACCTCATCAATATACAAAGTCGTCAACACAACATCTCCGCTTTCGTCTGTTGGTAATAGTTTTACTACTTTAACAGGTTTCCCATCTACAATACTTTCGCCACTCGGAATCACCGAATAGTTATCACCTGCTAAAACTGAACTCATGTTAACTGATACACCGCCTTTTGGTAAAATTGAAATGCCGTTTTCGCGTTTTAATTTAAAGCTGTTAGGCTTTCTGTACAGCACTTTTACTTTGCCGGCAGGAGCTTTTATGAATGCTATATCAGTCTTCATTTTCCCATCTGCTGTGTAGTCATTTACCTTGTCCAGTTTTGCTTTTACTTTTTTTACAAGTGCCGTCACATCCTGGCAAAATGCATTGATGCAAATCGACATCATCAATCCAATTAAAATAATAACTTTTTTCATTCGCTTTTATATTTCTTCTTAAAAATTTGCTTCGGCTAATTATGAAATTTTAGTTAACTCAAAATATCCTTCCTCTTAAATACAAAAATAGATGCAGCCACCAACCCAACAATGTGCAAAACCAATATACCGGCGGCTTGCAAAACCTTACCCATGTTTTGCACCGACCCTGTAATAGCTTCATTGTTTTCTGTTACTTTCACATCAAAAAAGCCTTTCCACCCAATCATGTGTGTGGTAAACAGGTAAGGCTTAATGGCGTCAAAAACCGGAATATCTAAAGTGCTAAGAATCGTAAATACTACAATTACACTCATGGTAGCCACAATTGGACCAATTGAATTTTCTGCAAAAATTGAAAGGAAAAACCCAAGTGCAGCTACTGTAAGCATTGCCAATGCGGCAAAGCCAAATGCACATGCATATCGCCACATTATATCACTTCCTTTTAGCTGAACAATGTAGCCACTTTTCAGGTTTAGCATATCACCCGGGCCAAACACTAACAGCGACAGAAACAAAGCCAATACTGCCATCCAAACCAACAACATAAAGGTATATATTGTAGCTGCTAGAAACTTTGCCACTACAACTTCTGTTCGGCTTACAGGCTTTGTGAGCAACAATCTAAGTGTGCCCATATTGGCTTCACCGGAGATTAGGTCGGCTGCTACTATCGTTATAAGTAACGGCACATGTACCAACAACAGTTGCAGTATAATGTAACAAACCAAATATCCGTTCAGTACCTTCCCCTCAATATCCAATGTTGAAGACAGATCTCTAAGCATGAACTCTACATAAGTATTGCCATCTACCTTTAACCCAAACTGTATAACACCCACCAATGCTGTTATTGCAGCAAAGCTGATATAGGTACGGGGACGTTTAAAAATTTTATACAACTCAATTTGTAAAAGCTTCCACATGCTGGTTTCCGGTTGTTACTTGTAAAAAATAGTCTTCTAATGAATGTCTTGGCTGAAGTGAGAGTACAGGAATATTTAACTCTACCAATGAACGGTTTAATGCGGGAATATTATCACGGTGTGTTTTAAAAACAATGGTATTTTCCCTTATAGGTTGTAATAAAGATGCTAAAATACTTTGTTGCAATATTGCCAGCGATTGTTTGTTATCGGGGGTTTCCAATTCTACAATAGTCTGTGCAGGGTCAAATAAATCGGCAGCATTTCCTTCAATAATTTTTTTTCCACGGTCAATAATAAGCAGGCGATTTGCTATCAATTGTATTTCAGTAAGCAAGTGTGAGGAAACCATAACTGTTTTCCCCAACTCTTTGCTTAAATGCAAAATGAGGTTGCGCATGTCAGCAATACCCTGTGGGTCAAGGCCGTTAACCGGTTCATCTAATACAATCAGCTTGGGATTGTGTATAAGCGCTATAGCAATACCAAGTCTTTGCTTCATTCCCTGGCTGAATGTTTTTACTTTGCTTTCGGCACGTTCTGCAAGGCCCACAGTTTCCAGTTGAGCAAATATTTGAGTGCGGTCGGCTTCTTTTCCTCCGCTTATTTTGCTGAAGAGTTGCAGGTTTTCGTATGCAGTTAAATATTTGTAAACATCAGGTTTTTCTATTACAGCACCTGTTTGTTTCAGTATTTCAGATCTGTGCGAAGACAACTTCATTCCGAATATTTCGATGCTACCTTCAGTGGGTGTAATGAGTGACAGTAGCATTCGAATGGTAGTAGATTTTCCTGCACCGTTTTGCCCTAAAAAACCATAAATATCACCTTGGTTTACGGTGAAGGATAAATCACTGACTGCTTTAAAATCTTTGAAGTTTTTTGATAAATTTTTGACTAGAATAACAGGCTGCATATATTATATAACAATGAATGGCGAAGTTAGTTCACTCGCATTAATAAAGTCATTAAGTCAGTGGTCAATAAGTCATTTCTTTTTCTACGCTTGTCAGATTAACAAAAGATTGGAAAAGTTGAGTAGCATTACCTAAAAGTACAAGAGTGTCCCGAAATGAAATCGCATTGGCGTCAACTTATTATTGCGTTACAAGTTGTTGAAAACCTTTGATGTATTGAAAAAGATATTCAGCAGGGGTTGTTAGAACAGAAAAGAATAGCTACTTGTAAATAAAACATCCGACAAGATGAAAACAAGC
>JANMMU010000034.1:0-20765 GCA_031373555.1 Segetibacter sp.
AAAATATAATGGATGCCTTTTCAATGACAGAGGTGCAATTGCACGAAATAGTATTTGAAAAATGCCTCTATGAAAAACGAAAGAAAAGAGAAAATATGATCCAAACTATTAAGAAATGTAAAAGTTAAGTTGACGCCAATGGCATATTGCGGGATTATCGCCTGCTATAAACAACGCAACATAAAAGCTGTTGGTGAATGTCTATCCCGTTTTTTGGAAACACCAATAGCGGCGTAAAAAACAAAACAGCCAAAATGAAAGCGTAGGCTTATTTCCAAAGCGAAGATTTGCAGGTGAAGAATATCTGTAAAGGCGAAAATTCAAAACTTAAATCTAACCCAAGTAGCTTCAAATGGACAGTTTACGTTTCTATGTTATTTCTATAAAAGCTTTAGTTTTATCTTGTTTATTATATGGTTGTGCTTCCAAGGAAACCAAGCAAGTTGAAAATGTGAAACCGAAAAATGTACCAGACAGTTCATTTTGGGTTGGTGGTGTTGACGGTGGAAATTGGTATTATTTAAAGTACATAAACAATCATAGAAATATGGCAAGGATTGCTGTATACAATGACCAAAATGGAGACCTAATTACAGATACAAAGTTTATGCTTGTTTGTGAAAGTGCCAGATACACTTTCATTAGCGACCTTAAAAAACAAATCAGTTCTTTTGACGGCGATAAAATTTATTTCGTACAATCAGATAGCGTCAACTGTTACTTACAACCAATTAAGTAGTTACTGACATAATAAAATGTTCAAATTTTTTGCCCTTGTGGGTGTTAGCTGAAAGAAGCATAATTAGCAGCGCCGTTGTCCCGTATATTGTGGGATTATCGCCTGCTATAAACAACGCAACATAAAAGCTGTTGGTGAATGTCTATCCCGTTTTTTGGAAACACCAATAGCGGCGTAAAAAATCAAAACAGCCAACATGAAAGCGTAGGCTTATTTCCAAAGCGAAGATTTGCAGGTGTTGAACAGGTAACTATGTAAAAAAATTTTTTATTTTTAAAATTGATAAGTTTTGCGTTATTTGGTGTTCTTTTTTAATAAAAGGAATACCAAATAACATTGCTTCCAGTCTATAAAGCCATATCATTCAGTAGTATTATTAAAAAGGGAGGTCGAACAGAACCTTGGGTAATGTTAGTAAAAGCAGACGAAAGCATTAGGCCATATGTGGTTAAGATTTTTGAAAGCGACCTAATAGAAACAAGAGATTCTGTTACAAATGAAGTATTGGGGAATATTTTAGCCAAAGAGTTTAATTTGCCAGTTCCAAATGCCGCTTTAATTGAGTTTGATGAGAATTTCATATCAACTATAAGAAATTTATCTCTGCTCGATTTGTTAGATCAAAGAGATAGCAGATTAAAATTTGGGAGTGAATTACTTGAAGGATATATAAATTTCGATCCTAGCGCATTTTCATTAAATGATGTAAGAAAAATTATAGATATTGATTCTGTTTATGCTTTTGATAATTTAATTAGAAATGCGGACAGGAAATTTAAACTAAAGCCAAACATATTAATAAGGAGTGATAAAGCGTTTTTAATTGACCATGAATTAGGGTTTGAGCGAATAGGGGAAGAAGCTATAAATGGGATGAAAGAATGGAATTGGGACAGAAAATTTTGCAACTACCATATTTTTGAAAAACACTTAAAGGAGAGCCCATATAAAATTAAGAATGAATATTTTAATGAATTTGAAGAGTATCTAAAGTATTTAAACATTGGTACGTTGGCACCTTATTTTAATCAGCTTTTAACTTGCGGCTTTAGTGGTAAAAATCATTCGTTAATACGAAATTATTTAACAGAAATGAAAAACAATTCGTCTAAATTTGTAGATGTTATTCGAGGGACTATAATATGAGGAACCATATTTTTTACAGTATATTACAATACAAGCATTCAATCATTGCTGGAGAAATCCTCAATGTGGGGATATTATTTTCTTTCCCAGAAAAAAAAGAGGTAACGTACGTGAGTGGTAATTTGAGAAGAATAAAAACACTGTACAATGACTTTGACATTAATTTGCCTTTAAAGATAAATATAAGTATACAAAATAAGATAGCTAATCTGCAAAAAATTGACAATAATTTATTTTCAAATACCCCTGTTTATACTGCAACCAGCGAAGATTCTTTAAGAGATTATATTAAAAACAACATCCTACTTGAGGATTCATCTTCATTGCAATTTTCGGAGCCCAATGCTGCATTAAACGTATTTGAAGACCAGCAGAAGACTATTGATGAATATTGCAGAATTTTTCTACCTTCTTTAGAAACAAAGAAGAGCAACAAGCATAATGAGAATTTTATTTTAAAACAATTTACAGAGCAAATAATAAAAAATAACATTATAATTGAACATAAATTTATCAGAAATAAATTAGTTCAAACCGGGGAAGTAAATTTAAATTTTGAATTTGCATGGAAAAATGGAACAACGCATTTAATTAAGCCAATAAGTTTTGATTTGACAGAAGAAAGAGATATACAAACTAAGTCTGTTCAATATTATGGGTACTTTAATTTATTAGAAAATTACGCAAAATTAAATAATTTTCAATTTGACTTGTTGTTATGGAAACCACAAGATGAAAGTCTTCTGAAATATTATAAAAATGCTATTGACATAATACAAAAATCTAAATCCCCAAAAAGAATATATACGGAAGACCAATTAGAGGAATATGCAGATTTTACCGCTTCTGAATTGCATAAAAAAGATCTACAATAGAATAATCTTATTTTAACTTATCCTTCTTATTTTCTTTTGGTTTTGGATTCCCCTTTACCGATGCAGCCATTATATTGTGGAAAATATTTGATGCCTTTTTTGGCATTTTTTTGCCCTTGCCGGTGTTAGCTGAAAGAAACATCATTAGCACCGACGTTGCATGGTGGTTCTTCACCTGCAACAAACAACGCAACATACAAGCTGTTTGTAAATGTCTATCCCGTTTTTTGGAAACACCAATAGCGGCGTAAAAAACAAAACAGCCAAAATGAAAGCGTAGGCTTATTTTGAAAGGCGAAAAATATGAAAACACATATTATTTTAATATTCATCTTGGCAGTGTTATTAAATTTAAGTTTTGTAAAAGGAAGCTTTACAACTTTAAAAAAGACAATAAGTATTGTAGACACTATTGCGGACCACGAATTTCATCAAGCTTGGCTTGAATTCTCAAAAGCTATTTTAAATCAAGACCTAAAATCAATAAAGGCTTTATCTTCCGACTGCATATTGTGCCCCGACTGCGTTGTAAACACACCCTAAGAAGACAGCACTTTTAAAGAATTTCAAGAAAAAAATCCAGACCGGTGGTATGACAAATTATATAATGAGTTCTGCTATGTCAGCATAGACAAGTTTTTAGCGGAAGACCTAAACTTAATTTTTGATGAAAAGGTAAAGTCTAGACTTATAGACAGTACAAAAGTTAATTACGCTGGCAATAGCCATAATTCAAAAGCATATAGTCAAGCTTGTATTATGGGTAGGTTAGAGACAGCTCAATGTGACTTTAGAGAAGTATTATTAACGTATATAGATCCATCACCCAAATTTGAAGGCTCTCAATGGAGTTTTGCTTTTGTGAAGGTGAATGGTAAATATAAGTTTAGCGGTTTTGCGACAATTCCATAAAATTTGTAATGCCACTAATATTTAACTTTATCAAAAAGCCATGGAGCAGTTCCAAACGGACGAATATAAAATTTCCTATTATCGGCCATAACTGCTTGTTAGTGGCAATATCTTTTAAACCTCATGGATTGGAAAATGTTTTTAAATAAGGTATCAACAACACTGATTGAGAGCGAAGACCTCAATGAGGAGTATAAGCCGACAAACCAAAATTGGTTAGGTTTTGAACCTGCTACGGAAAAAGAAATAATAGAGACAGAAGAAAGACTCAATATTACACTTCCACCTTCCTACAAAGAGTTTCTTAGGGTATCTAATGGATTTAAACAGCTTAGTTGCTTTGTTTGGAATATTTTTCCAGTTAAAAGCATTAAATGGTTAAGGGATTTTGATAGTCATTTTGTAGATGTTTACAAAAATGCACATGAAACTTTTAATACAACCGATGAAGAATATTTTATCTATGGTGAAGAACAAGAAACTACCAATTTTCGCAGTAAGTATTTGACGAACTGCCTTGCAATTTCAAGGTGGGGCGACTCAAGTATTCTGTTGTTAAATCCAGAAGTTAAATTTGGAAATGAGTGGGAAGCTTGGATGTTTGCAAATTGGTACCCAGGCGCTGCTCGATACAAATCATTTGAAGAATTGATGGTTGAAGAGTATTCAGCCTTTGTAGAGTTGCTTAATGACAGAGAAGGGTACTGAATTTAAAAAGAGTAGTGCCAATAGTGGGGTTTCTCTCCCAGCTAACGGTAGTGTTGTTGCTGGTTTAAGTTTAAGCGAAGCGTAACTTAAATCAGATTTGAAACGTAGGTCTACGACCTGTAAACTAAGGAAAGATTGAATGATAATCAGGTACTTTATATTGGGTTTTATAAACTATGATTACCAGCAAATCGAGTTTGCAACAGATATTGTGAAGTACTA
Organism: Segetibacter sp.; assembly: GCA_031373555.1. Lineage (GTDB taxonomy): Bacteria > Bacteroidota > Bacteroidia > Chitinophagales > Chitinophagaceae > Segetibacter. The sequence continues at coordinate 4,603 of JANMMU010000034.1, forward strand.
AAAAAAATCTTCTATAGCTATAAAGTTTCCAATAGATTTGAAAGTGGTTTATATATACCGGTCGAAGACCTGGGTTTCATTTTTAGATTTAAGTTCGCTGCGCAAAACTTAAACCAACAAAAGGAACACTTACATCAGCTGCGAATATGTTTCATATCGCAATAGTCAGGTTTATCCTGACAATTACACTATAAAGCATAATTTTAGTCAACTTTTCAATATTATTACATATCTTTCGTATCGCATTAGTCAGGATAAACCTGACAGGCTAACTATGAAGCATAAATATATTTCTACACAGTCAAATAAATTGCTGTCTCATTTCAACGGACAGAACAAAGTTTGTTTTGGCTATACAGAAGCATTGGAGGCATTGCCGGATTCAAAAGAAAATACTGTAAGAGAATTGCTAAGCGATATGACCAGACGTGGACTTTTAATGCGGTTAAAAGAAGCTATTTATTATATCATTCCTTATGAGCAAAATGCTGAGACTTTTATGCCCGACTGGCATCTGATTGCTGAACACATTGTAAAAGATGCAGAACATTATATTGGTTACTATTCAGCGTTGCAAATTCATAGCCTCATTACCCAGCCTTCTTTAAAAGAACAAATTGTTGTTTCCAAACAACTAAGGCCATCAGAAATCAAAATCAAGAATATTGCTTTTCAATTTATTTATCACAATGAAAAACATTTTTTTGGTTCTAAAAAAATTTGGGTAGATAGTTTCAATAAAGTGCTTTGTTCTGATTTAGAGAAAACAATTATTGATTGCCTTTTTAAACCAGATTATGCAGGTGGTGTTGTTGAAATAGCGAAGGCAATCTATATTTCAAAAGATAAAATAAAATTCAATCAACTGCTTGATTATGCAAAGAAATTCAATTCGCAAGCAGTAATTAAAAGGCTTGGTTTTCTTTTAGATGTTCTCGATATAAATAATGAAATTGTTGAGCAACTCCAAAACCTGAAAACCGCTTCTTATGTGGTGCTCGATACAGAATTACCAAAGACCGGAAAATTAATCAGCAAATGGAGCATTCAGCAGAATGTAGAAACGGAAACTATTAAATCCGCTATGTACACATGATTAAACCTGGAGAGATACAACAAAAAGCCAGAGAAGTTGGTGTTCGTGACCAGCAGATTGAAAAAGACTATATTCTTTCGTGGATATTAAAAGGTATTGCCCGGCATGAGCAGCTTTCAAAAGCTATTGTTTTTAAAGGAGGTACTGTTTTAAAGAAAATCTATTTCGAAGATTATCGCTTTTCCGAAGACCTTGATTTTACATTGCTCAATAGTGAAATAACTAATGAGCAACTATTTGCATGGTTCAATGAGGTATTTGAATATGTGAAGGAAGAGGCGAATATTCCATTGGCTATTATTGATCCCGATAGTCATCGGGACAGGCCCGAACATGAAGATGGCGGCATTAATTTTTACATTAGTTACACAGGCCCACTGGGTGGCATGGGTAGCAACAAAAAAGTAAAAGTAGATATTTCAAGAAGTGAGCAACTGGAATATGCTCCTGTTATGAAAGATGTTATTGTTGGCTATTCTGATATAGAAGAACACCAACTTTTGTGTTATCCATTGGAAGAAATATTGGTTGAAAAAATGCGGACAGTGATGCAACGAATGCAGGCAAGGGATTTCTACGACATCTGGTTTTTATTAGAGCAACATGGAATGGACGCCGCATTTCACATGAAGGAATTTGAAAAGAAATGTGCCAGTAAAAACCTAAATCATGTTGACTTTCCAAAAAAATTAGCTGAACGCCTGCTGCAATATAAAGGACGCTGGAAAAACTCAATGAATGAACAGATAAAAGATTTGCCTGATTTTGAACAGGTAGAAAGAGAAGTACAAAGACACTTAAAGAAATTGAAATTGCAATGAACAGTAACGAAATAGAAAGCAACGTAAAACGCATTTTTGAAAATTTTTCAAAAAGAAGAATTTCCTTTTGATTTGCTGCTGGTCTATGGCATTTCTAAAACTTCCATTACCCGGCTAAAGAAAGGCGACTTTAACCTTTCTAAAACAAAGGGTGAAATATTTACAAGAAAAGGATTTTTTTTAAAGAAGAAGCAACAGGCTCTTTGTTAAGTAGTATTGATAGCATTGCTAAAGATGAAAGCGTAATAAAACATAAACCGAGGTTTGCAATAGTTACAGACTTCAAAACTTTGGTAGCTAAAGATTTGAAGCTTGGCAAAAATTTAGACATACCAATTAATGATTTGCCTAAATATTACGGCTTCTTTTCTCCGCTTGCCGGTAGTGAAGAACACCTGCCACGGCGTTGTCTGCTTGTTTCTTTTAGGAACACCGACAAGGGTGAAAACAATGTCACCGCAGTAATTAACGTTGCTGCGCTTTATCCGCCTGAACGGAATAAATCATAAGTGGTAGTTCAGGCAGTGGATAATACCGGTAATATCTTTAAAACAATATGATGAATTTAAAAATAATTACTTTTACTAAGATCGTTGCGATAAATCATTGAAACTGCCTTGGGACACCATGCGAACTCAAACTTTCGGAATTCTAATTTGATTTACCTTGGTTCAAGACAACTAAAAACTTACATCATGCGACATTTTCACTACTTACTTTGTATTAGCATTATTTTCTGCTCATGCAATCAACAGTCAGAAAATAAAGCAGCATCAAATAAAACCTCAACAGAATACGGTTGTTGTGTTCCTGAATTATTGGATAAGACATGGTATTCGTCAGGCAAAAAAGCACCGCTGTTTAGCGGTATAGATGGAATTCATTTTCCTGTATCAACAAAAAATCCGGAAGCACAAAAATACTTTGATCAGGGGTTGATGTTGTCTTTCGCATTCAATCATGCCGAAGCAGGTCGTTCTTTTTTTGAGGCCGCAAGACAGGATTCCACCTGCGCTATGTGTTGGTGGGGTTTCGCTTATGTGTTAGGACCAAATTACAACGCAGGCATGGAGAAAGATAATTTACAACGGGCTTACGATGCATTGCAAAAAGCAAAATTATATGCCGCATCAGGCACACAAAAAGAAAAAGATTTGATTGAAGCATTAGCGTATCGCTATTCAAATGACACAGCAATTGCCCGCCCGGTCCTAGATTCATCTTATGCCGCAGCCATGCGTAAAGTTTCCATAAAATATGCTGCCGATGTTACTGTGGCTACTCTTTTCGCTGAAGCACTGATGGATTTACATCCCTGGAATCTTTATAAAAAAGATGGAACAATTCAACCCTGGACACCGGAGATCTTATCGGTGCTGGAAAGATGTTTACAGATAGAACCAAGACATGCGGGAGCTAATCATTTTTACATACATGCAACAGAAATGTCGCAACATGCCGAAAAAGCTTTGGTAAGTGCCAACCTGCTTCGCGATTTGGTTCCGGGTGCAGGGCATCTTGTTCATATGCCTTCGCATACATACATACGCATAGGAAAATATCACGATGGTGTTGTAGCTAATCAAAAAGCAGTCTTGGTTGACAGTTTATATGTAGAAGCATGTCATGCTCAAGGTGTGTATCCATTGGCATATTATCCTCACAACTATCATTTCATTTCGGCATGTGCCACACTTAGTGGTGAAAGTAAAATTGCTATGATTGGAGCAAACGCAACTTCAAGCCACTCCCATAAAAAATTAATGCTTGACCCTGCCTGGGCAACGCTGCAACATTATTATGCTATCCCCTGGTTTGTGGAAGTCAAGCTTGGTTTATGGAACGATATTCAACATTCGGCAGCACCCGAAAAAAATTTGAAATATCCATCAGTGATTTGGCATTATGCTCAAGGCATGGCAATGTTATCACAAAATAAAATTAAAGATGCAAAGAAGCATCTTGCAGAAATGGAATCTATAATGACTGATACTACAATAAAAGATTTGACCATTTGGGGGATAAACAGTGTGTTTGATATATGCATGATTGCATCTAAAACACTGGATGGAGAAATAAATGCGAAAGAAAAAAATTATTCAAAAGCTATTGCTCTTTTGCAAGAAGCGGTTGCTAAGGAAGATGCTTTGAATTATAACGAACCACCTGACTGGTTTTTTTCTATTCGCCATCACTTGGGTGCAGTGTTAATTGAGGCAGGAAAATTTCAGGAAGCAATTAAAATTTATGATGAGGATTTAAAAACCTATCGTGAAAATGGTTGGGCATTAAAAGGACTAATGAATGCTTACGAAAAACTTGGCGACACAAAAAAATACGATGAATCCAAAACACGTTTTGAGGAAGCATGGAAGTATGCTGACATTAAAATCGCATCATCACGAATACTGTAACTTCTGAATGCAGAGCAATGAATATAAATCGTCCCAGCTAGTGTAAGTGTTCATTCTGCTTGAAGTTTAGTAAAGCGTAACTTTAATACAACATGAAAAGCAGGTCTCCCGCCTGAAATGGCGGGACAAGTTGTGTACGGTAAAAAGTTAGTGTGCTAGATTGTAAGTATTTAACTTTTGCCCTCGTGTGGTCTTCTGCAAGATACCCCACGATTCAGCCATTGATTTAAGGTTAGTAAACCCTGACTTCAACCTAAAAAGTAAAGCAACAATGTGGCATGCAGTAAGTTGTGGAGCAGTGCTTTTGATACCTGAAAGGAATGAATCTATATGTTTAGTTCAGACCGTGGATAATACCGGCAATATCTTTAAAACAATATGATGAATTTGAAAAATAATTACTTTTACTAAAATCGCTGCACTAAATCCTTGAAACCGCCTCTTTAAATTCAAAAGAACGAATGTCAAAAAAATGCTTAAACTGTAACGCTACATTAGACAGACAATATTGTTCTAATTGCGGGCAAAGTTCTGATACGCATAAAATTAATCTTCATTATTTGTGGCATGACATACAGCATGGTCTTCTTCATGTTGACAAAGGAATTTTATTTACCACAAAAGAACTATTTACAAGACCAGGCAATTCAATCAGGGAGTTTTTACAAGGGAAAAGAGTAAATCATTTTAAACCAATATCGTTAGTTCTAATTCTTGCAGGAATATATAGCTTGCTTTCACATTACTTTGGGCTCAACCTGCTATCTAACTATTACGAGTTAAAAGGTAGCGGCGTGGGCTTTGACAAACTGAAGGCAGCGGTTGACAATGTGAGTGAATGGGTTTCTCAACATTATTCCATTTTGGCATTGATGCAAATTCCCGTATTTTCTATCGGGACATATATTTTTTTCAAGAAGACAGGGTATAATTTTATTGAGCATTTAGTAATAAATTCTTTTATAGCCGGACAAAAGTTGATATTGCATATAGTAACTTTCCCCATTTACTATTGGTTTAATAAAACTTCTTTTTCAAGACTCGTAGATCAGGCAATTGACGTTATCGGGTATGCTTTTGCCTTTTGGACTATTTTTCAACTCTTCAACCAAATAAATTACTTTAATAGGTTTTGGAAGACCCTTTTTAGTTTAATAATCTCATTTGTAATTTTTCTTTTGCTGATTTTTTTAATTGTTTACGTTATAATTTATAAGCTCAAATAAGAAGGAATATAGCCGCTAGCATGTGTCACTGTTGCGCAACCTGATTTTATAAAAACCACCTCCTAAAATCCGTATAGCGGATATAAGACAGAAAAAATTGCCATCTAGCTTAAGTGTTACTTTGGCTTGTTTAATTTGAGCGAAGCATAACTTCAATACAGCATGATACGTAGATCTACCGACTGAAGTGCCTGGACAAGTTGTGACCGGTAAACTAAGGAAAGATTGAATGACAGTTAAGTCCTTTAAATTTGGATTTAAAAACAATGATAGCCACCAAATCGAATTTGCAACAAATATTATGAAGTACTACAAAAAATCTTACTTCGCCAGGTGTTCTTCACCTGCAAATTCAACATATGGTGGAAAGTTAAAGGTAAAATGAATTGTAGCGGCATAAAAGAGGCCGGCACAATAAAAGGGTATTATCTATTCTATCTATTCAACATTGTTGCCTATTGACTCAACAACAGGTTTAAAGCAGTGCAATTAAATGCGATCAAAATAATAATTAGAGAAAATGTTTATTATGATAAAATATTGTACTTTAGCAAAGGGAATATTATTATAAACAATAAAATGTTGAATTCACGCTGCGACATTTTAAAAAACGAAGGTTTAGCTAATTGAAAAATCAATGTTAGTTTTTTCATGAAAGAGCCGCTTAATGGTATCAATATATGGGTTGGCGGCAACCAATCAGCGCAGTTTTTACTACTATTTTTGTGCTTTCAGAAAATGATGAAAGAAATTTTATCTTAGCTAATTTAATAGCATGGCAAACTTTGATTTCTCTACCTTAAGCAGTTCGGATCTTGAAGAGCTTGTTTGTAGCATATTAAATGCGAAGGAAAGAGATGCAGAAAGCACTACATTTTTTAAGACCTTCAAAGAAGGTAAGGACAAGGGAGTAGACATTCTTTATTCTACAGACCTTGAAGATTATGAAATTGTAGGTCAGGTTAAGCACTATTACCGTTCTGGGTACAATGCTTTGTTAACACATCTACGAAACTCTGAAAAAGAAAAAGTAAACAAACTGAAGCCGAAGCGTTATCTCCTAGCTACATCTGTTGATTTAAGTGTTGAAAATTCGAAAGAGATAAGAAACATTTTTCAGCCTTACCTAAAAAGCCTCACAGATGTCTACGGTAAAAAGGAATTAAATAAATATCTCGACCTCTTTCCGAGCATAGTAAACGAACAATTTAAATTATGGTATTCTACAACTGAAATACTAAGGCGGATACTAAATTATGAAACTGTAGGTCGCTCCAATGAATTTCGAGAAAACCAACTTAAAAAAAGACTTCGCCTATATGTCGAGACACCGGCTTTAGCAAATGCAGTTGAGATTTTGGCGAAAAATAATTTCATTATTATTACGGGGGAACCGGGAGTTGGAAAGACTTCAACGGCTGAACTGCTTTTATATGAATATCTAAAAGAAGGTTACGAGCTAATTTATATTTATGATGACATAAAAGAGGCAGAGAAAATATTAGATGCAGGCGAAAAGAAGAATCAAGGTGAGGATGATAAGGATGCGATAAGTAAGGCTACAGCAAAGCAGATATTTTATTTTGACGACTTTTTAGGGCACAACTCCGTTGAAATACAAAAAGCCAAAGGTTCGGAAACTGCATTATTGAAAGTTCTTAGACGCATCTCATTTTCCGAGAACAAGAAATTCATTTTTACTACTCGAACCTTTATTCTTAAAGCGGCAGTCGAGGAGTCTGAAAATTTGAGACGCTTTAACATTCGAGCAAAGGAAAGTACTATTAAGCTTGACATATACTGCAGTTCAATTCGCCGTCAATTGTTGATAAATCATGCAGAGGAGTCTGATATACCCGAAGATTGGAAGCAAGTTCTTCGAAAGCCAACCCTACAGGATTTCATAATTACTCACTCAAGCTTTTCACCAAGGTCAGTTGAATTCATCACTACAAAAGAAAATATCGAAACTTTATCGCCATTAGAATATGAAAAATTTATTCGTGAAAACTTCAACAAACCTGATGAAATTTGGAGGCACGCTTACGAACAACAAATAAATGTTCTTGATAGAATTTTACTAAATACAATGATAAGCTTCGGTGACTCCATTTATGTCGCTGATTTGGAAATTGCGTATAATTCCAGAATCGATTATGAGGTCAAATTTAATAACTATGTCAGACCTCTTGATGCCTTTCGGAGTTCTTTTAAGAGGCTGGAAGGAGGGTTTATTGTCCAAGAAAGCAACAATCCGAATAAACTTAGGTTTATTAATCCTTCCCTTGTAGACTTCTTACTAAACTATTTACGGGGCAATTATGATGAAGTTATGCGTATAAGCGAATCGGCATTTTTCCTTTCGCAATTGACGGCACGCCTTTTCCCTTTGCATAAAGCTAATAGCCCCCATATTTCTACTCCTCTAAAAGAGCGGCTTATAAATCAGTGCGACTATTTCATAAAGCTGGAAAGCCAAGATTCGGATAGACTTGTTTTAATTATTCTCTTGACGCAAAATTTTCAATTTGATCAAATTGAAAAGACAATAGTTAAGCTTCTTTCGGAAATTTGGGATTGGTCTTTTTTAGCGGATAGCTACACAGAAAGAAATAGCCTGCAAGTTTTTTTAGAGGAAGTGACTTCAGAGCAGGTGATTCACCTAATTCAAGTGCATGGTTCAAATATGTTTCCAAGGCTAATTATATATGAGAATAACTTGGAAGATTTGATGCATTTACTAGACATTCTTTCTACAAAATTTGAAGTTGATCTTGTGAAACTTTTTGCGGAAGATGATTTCTATGACTTCAGCAAAGAGTTTAGTGACATGCTTAATGAAAGGATTGAACAAGACATTGATGATTTATTCGAATATTCTAACGCACAAGATTTTGTTGACGAAAAAGAAACAGTAGTAATGGAAATGATAGAGAGGTTCAACTCTCTAGGCTTAAATGTTCATGCAAATTTGTCCGATTATGGTAAGCACGATTGGTGGGAAATAGGTACTAATAATTATTTTCATGAGCAAATGGAAAAGGACAATTAGCCCCTGTTAGCGTAAGTGTTCCTTCCGTTTGTTAAAGTTTAGATAAGCGTAACTTCAATAAAATTTGAAAAGCAGGTTTTTGACCGGTAAATGAGTTAAGTGTTAGCTCTTAGTTTTTAACTTGTACTTTTAAATCTTTAATGAGCAGTGGTTCCGGGCAGGACAAGCTATGAATTCCACACCTGCAGCAATATTTTTTCGTTAGATGTAATTTGACATTCTAAACCTAAAACCTAAATATATGGACTGGAGTGAACTTATACCAACAATTGTAAAAACACCAATTACAGTTTATAAAAATCGAAAATTTATACAACATTGGTGGATTAAATTGCTTGCCCAGATCGATTACGGTGATACTGATATAGTAATATTAGGCAGACCAAGTGTGGGGAAAACTATTTTAAGCGAATGTCTTCACGGACAAGCTCCAAAATTCAATTACAAAACACCTGATACTTCGCAGTCTATCGAAACAGAAGCGTTAAATTTTGGAGATTGGACAAAACTTGTAAGAGTAATTCCTGGACAAACCGATAACAAGCAAAGAGATATTGGTTTAGAAGAAGCTTTTCATAAAAGTGAAACTCTAGAAGGAGTAATTTATGTTGTTGATTGGGGCTATTCCGAACCACGAGATTTGACCCTTAAAAATTCATTAATTTTTGATAAAGGGTTAGATACAATTCAAAAAATTCGTGACTATAATTTGAAGAATGAACTTGAAGACATTAAAAGTGTTTGCGAGCAAATAAAGGTTGCTTATTCAAATGGGAAGGCACCTAAATGGATAATTATAGCTGTAAATAAAGTTGACCTTTTTTATGACAGGGTTAATGATGCTCAAAAATATTATAGTACAAATTATCAAAGTCAATTTACTGATGAAATTAATAAATTGATTAATAGTATAGGTGCTTTAAATCTTAAGTGCCTAACAATACCAATGTGTGTTTGGCAAAAAGATTTTGAATGGAATGGCAACCTACAAAAGACTAATCTTGGGGGAAAAGATATAGAATTCGGGTTATCTTTAAACTTCATTTCGAATATAGCGAAAATGTCAAAGCAAAAATAAATGAAAACTGAAAATTATAATGAACTGATTGAACTGATAGAACTAGCTGAAAAAGTTGCAGATAAAACAGAATTCTATAAAAATAAACTATTTAATGCTAGGTTGCTGATACTAGTTTTGACTGTAGTTTCTTTCGGTAATTTTTTCTTTTTAATATTAATTGCTAATGATTATAATTTCAAGACTGATAATATAAAATTTACAATATTAATACTCTCGCTGATTGCAAGTCTATTTTATATCTTCAGTATTGTAAGACAAACTTTTAGATTTAAAAAATACTATTACCATGAACGAAAGACATTATCAAGATTGCTTGAGATGACTAACGAATTTAAAATGCTTGCCTTCGACTCTTCTGTTTTAAGTGTTATTGAAAAAGCGATGGTAGAAATGCGCTTAAGCAGAATAAATTTTAACGAATAAACTACAGCCAACATGGGTATTACTTCAAGTGTGTATGGACGTTGTTATCTTCGGCTGTAGTTTGTCTTGTCCTGAAATAGGTTGTCTACAAAACGACCTAAAAATGGAGCTAAAAGATCCCCAGCCAGCGTATGTGTTCATTTTTGTCCGCGTGGGGTCTCCTGCAAGGGACCCTGCGCTGTTTACAAAAATTGCAACCTATCGCTAAATTAAGGCCTTTAATTGGTCGACGGCAAAATTTACATTTGCCTTATGTCCACCCGAACAACCCATAGCAATAATGCAGCACTTTATTACATCACCTTCACCTGTCACCAATGGCTGCCCCTTTTTGAGACGACAAATAGCTATGATTTGGTTTATAATTGGTTTGACGTCATTAAAGAAAAGTATGGTATAAAAACAACTGCTTATACTATTATGCCCAATCATGTGCATTGCATCTTGTTCTTTCCAACAGAGCCCTTTGACCTTAATAAAATTGTTGGCAATGGCAAACGGTTTATGGCTTATGAAATCATTAAAAGACTTGAAGCTAAAAATGATTCTCAAACATTATTACGCTTAAAAGAAGGGCTTAGGGAACGTGATGTAAAAAAAGGGAAAAGACACAAAGTTTTTGAAGATAGTTTTGATACTAAACAAATTTATCACAGGGATTTTTTGTTACAAAAAATAAATTACATACATCTAAATGCTGTTAGAGGTAAATGGAAGTTAGTGGAGCATTGGGAAGATTATGAGTACAGTAGCGCCAGATTTTAGGTGAAAAACAAATTAGATGGATTTGTCCCAATTCATTTTGAAGAACTTTCTTGATGGCAGTTACCCGAGCCGGGGTCTCTTAGCTAAGACACAAGGCTAGGAAAGAAGACCCCAGCAGGACAAAGTTGTGTCCACGTGGGGTCTCCTGCAATGGACCCCACGTTTAGGACTTAAAAAAATTTATCATTCTCCACGTGTTCTTTACCTGCAAATGCAACACAATTTAGTTTGTGAAAATCAGGAAGGATATTTTTTTGAACTGTACAAAACAGTTTTTTAAAGTGCCCATCAATATATTTGCCACACAACTATAAGAAACTATGTCCAATACCAACAAATGTCCGCTCTGCAACCGCGAATTGGCTGAACCAATTGTGCGCCATCATTTGATACCACCAAGCAAGGGCGGCAAAGATTCACCTACTGTGCCGATGCACAAAATTTGCCAGGCCAAAGTGCATGCCGTTTTCACGGAAACGGAACTCAAAAATTATTACAATACAGTTGATCGCCTGCAGGAGCATGAAGAAATGGCTAAATTCATTAAATGGGTCAGTAAAAAAGATCCCGAATTTTTCGATACTTCGATTAAGAAAAAATAGGTGTTTATGCACTTGATTGCTTCACCTGCAAATACAACATATGGTGGATGCTGTTGGTGAAGAACACCAACAGCGGCAAAAAACAACACCAAGCCATTTTCGTTAGCTACTATTGCGTCACTCGAAAACATTAAAGTGAGTTGATTATTGGGCTTTTGTATCAATAAGAATTAATTCAAGGTTCTCTACAAGATATCTTTTGATTAATTTAAAATGCTCCCCGGTAAGTATGTTTTCTTCAAGATTGTCACCTACAATTAATATTTTAAAAATTTGGGATTTTGTAAATTTCAGGAATTTTAATCTCTTGGCTTTCGATTTCAAATAGTCCAATAATTCACTGGAATTTTTTACATTCTCGAAATCCAAATAAATTACTTTGTTATCATCCAACATAAGTTTGGAAATTTCTTTAAATGTTCTAGTTTCTTTTTGTTCTGTCAATTTCATTATCTTCTTTAATTATTTGAATACAAAAATAAAAGATGTCCATCCCAGAAATTAAAATGGTTATCCACTAAAAATAGTAATATGCTTATTATATTCGCAAATTAATATTGAATAGTATTATTAATAAAAGATAAATACCGTAGTGAGTAAGAATATAAGTGGTATATTCTCGCTTAATGTGAATAACTTAATGAACCTATAATTTCTTAAAACAAATTCGATGAAAAGTATATACGCTTTGTCAGCAATTCAATATGATCTTAAACAAATTGATTCTTCAAGTGGTTTAAGTTCTCAAATAATATTTGGCTATTTTTCTAATCTTAAAAAAGCTCATTCAAACTTAAATGGAAAAAATTTACCTTCTTATTCAACTTTAGCAAGAAAAATCAAAATAAGCAAATCGGTTACAATAGAAAATGTTAGCTTAATTCAGGATAAAAGGAAAATTCAGATAAAGCGTGTTTCTATTTCAATTTTTGATATAAATCAATTTTATAGAAGGTATAAAAGTATCCAAATTGAATCGCTTTTAATTGGTGAAATGTACAGAAATAATCTTCAATCAATTGTTGCTCAAATATAATTAAGCTACTTATGATTTATGGAAATTAACGGCAGCTAACATAGGGTGGGTTTGCCAATAGTGGGTCTGGACGGAAGCTCAATCAGCTGAAAATTGTCACGTCCTGAAACGGGTTGACTACTAATCACACGTCTGATTTGTTTTATACTTTACCTTGTTTATAATTGGCATCTACTCAATAATAAATTTGTAACCCCTACCATGTACGTTAATAAATTTAATGGAATTATCGTCGCTTAATTTCTTACGTAACTTAGACACTAGGACATCAACATTTCTACTGATCACAACTATACCTTCATCTTCCCAAAGTTCTTTCATTAGCTTTTCCCTCTCTACTATTTGATTTATATTTTCTGCGAATATTTTTAGTGCCTTGGTTTCTTTTTCCGAAAGCTCAATACTTCTATCCTCAATTTTAAGAACCTGATCACCCACATAAAATCTAAAGTTCCCTAATTGTATATGATAATTATTTTCGGATGTTGATTCTTTCTCTACTTTTTCTTCTTTCTCTTCTTTTTTCCAAAACTTTTCTTTCACATAAAAACCAACAATACTCAAAGGAATGATCAATAGCAACAACCAAAGAAAATTAAATTGATTTGTCTTCAAAAAATTAATCTCAATCACATAGCAACCGACCTCCAGCTTGCGACCCCGGCAAGGTGTTAAGTTGCCTTTTTCGCTATTTATTTCAAATGCCAGTACAGTTTCATTCTGTTTACAATTCCTCAAACTCACTATATAATTGTTTGCCAGACCATTTTTTTGCAATGTTCTTTGAACTAAATTGATGAGTGTATCTGCAACAAAACCAAAGTCATTTTGAAAGGATATCTGGTAGGTATTTTCATTTAATTTCTTAACAGGGAGCACCCTTGATGAAGAATCTTTTGCTGAAAGCAACAACTGATGACCTATATCACGCAACACTACTTCTAAATGATTTTCAGGAGTTTCATTTTTCTTATTGATAAATGAAACAGCGGAGACCAAAATAAGAATTATTATGATTGAAGATGCGAACAGAATAAATGACTTCATGAATGCAAAATAATCTATTACACATCTTTTGACCGGGGTTTTACAACGTTTTACACATCTTTTACAACTTTTTACTGCTAAAAAGCTTCGGGATTGTTGAACCCCGATACCTTTACTTTATCATTTCACCCATCAATTTAAAGTCATGAACATCTTCAGTTACATCGCTTTTTTGTTTTTGTTTTCATCTTCATTTGCCATTGGTCAGGGGTTTAATTCTCCACAGTGGCTCTCTCAACCGGATAATCAGCGAATACAACCAAGCGATCCTTTTATTTCAAACATTGTTTTTAAATCTACTGATGGCGGAAAGACCCTGGAAAACATTAGCAACGGGCTGCCAAAAAATCTGAAGAAAGATGTCCAGGGGAATCGTGGCATTGGAGACGAGGCCTTTGCCAATAGCAGCGGGTTGTATGTACCTGCCGGGAATAGCCTATATTTCAATGACCGAAATTCCACAGGTTTTTCCTGGAAGAAAGAGCAGCTTCCTGGCAAAATGAGCAGCATAGCTCCAGGCAAGGCCGGGATGTATGCATACAATTATGGAGGGCAAATTGTACAAAAAGCCAAAGGCACTGGTGATTGGTTGCCCGTTTTTACAAGTTTTCAAGGGAGTGTACATACCGTTTTTGAAACTTCAGGAGGCACAGTTTTCATTGGCTCCGACAACGGCCTTTTTAAATCTACCAACAGCGGAAAGACCTGGAAACATGTCCATGCCGGCGGCTGGGTTATAAAATTGGCAGAGCAGAATAGTGTGCTGGTGGCCACCAGTATGAGCGGCATTATCAGGTCAACTGATGATGGTGAAAACTGGGCGGTGGTGATCAGCGAGGGCGGCGTGGGCATTGATGTAGCACCCATCAAAGGTGGATTTGCGGCTATTACTTACAATACAGCGTCAAGAACCAGAAGAGTTCGATCATCCTACGACGGCGGAAAAACCTGGCAACTCATTGATGCCGGCCTTCCGGCAAGTTCCTCCATTTCCTCCATTGTGCAAGTGGGTGAAAACTTATTTTGTGGTCATCCTGCCGGCCTTTATCAATCATCAGACAAGGGAAAAACATGGAAATGTATACGTTTTTCTGTAGATGGAAAGGTCTACAATTTATCGGTTTCAGGCAACGTGTTGTATGCCATACCCAAGAGCGAAGGATGTTGAACATTCAGATGCGTTTGTGGTACGTGTGGGCACGCACCATGGCACAAATGAAATGCCTTAATCGGATCTGATTTATCAGGAGATAGATATATGCTAATTAAAACTTCAAAAAATATGAAAAAGGTTATTTATGCGCTGATCTTACTGCTGGTTGTGGTAAGCGGACTAGTACTTGCTAATCGCGGATTTAAAAATGAAACTTCTAAAAAATCAACCCCAAAGCCACTCTCTGCTGCTGAAAGGACTGCTGCATTGAAAGAATGGGAGGCTACCCCTGAAGGTATAAAGTTCAAGAAATGGGAAGCGTCTCCTGCGGGTAAAAAAGTGTATGCCAGTGCTGCTAAAATAAGCAAGTCCATTAGCGATTCTACCAGTATGGAGGCTGTTGTAACCTCTCTTTCTCTTCCGCCAGGCTCACGATTAGGTTTCGGAGTGATGATCAGTATTAATGATGAGGATTATATTCTAAGTTTTGGGCCGGAAAAGTCTGATGAATTTCAGCAATTGCATAGCCTGAAAGTTAACGACAAAATAGTTATAAAAAGCCATTTTGTATCCTACGCACCAAAGTATTCATATCCAATAGTATCGGGCGACTATGTAGAACGGGATAGTAAAATGATTTATAAACGTGCCCCACGCAAAGGCGGTTGCTAAGTAAATAAATTATGAAATACGTACAAGTATATACTTTATTCCTGGTGCTTGTTTTTTACACTTCCTGTGGACAAAACAAAACAGATGTACCTGAAGCCTATATCAAGTCTGAACTCAAAGACACAGTCACTTCCCACGGACCCGGCAGGATGGTTCGGAATGTAAAGCAAGCTAAAAATGGAGACATTTTAATTGCTGCCTACAATGGGGTGTTTAGATACGATGGAAAATCGTTTACCAACATAACGAGTAGAATACCTTCGCCCAGTTTTTGGGATGTGCTGGAAGACAGGAAAGGAAATCTTTGGTTTGGTACCCGGGATTCAGGTGTCTATCGATTTAATGGTAAATCCTTTCAACATTTTACAACTAAGCAAGGGCTTGCCAGTAATTATGCGTGTCTTCATCTATTTGAAGATAAAGCCGGAAATATCTGGTTCAGCACCGGCAAAGGAGCAAGCCGTTACGATGCCCGCCTGAATGACGGAGTCGGGCAGGGGAAATCGCTTCGGCACTTCACAACGAAGGACGGGCTTCCTGGAAATGGCATTAACACTTTCATGGAGGACAGGACCGGGAAATTATGGATCGGCACAAGAGAGGAGCTTTGTTATTATGATGCCCGTCCCGATTCAATCGCATTGGCGTCAACTTATTATTGCGTTACAAGTTGTTGAAAACCTTTGATGTATTGAAAAAGATATTCAGCAGGGGTTGTTAGAACAGAAAAGAATAGCTACTTGTAAATAAAACATCCGACAAGATGAAAACAAGC
>JANMMU010000036.1:0-10533 GCA_031373555.1 Segetibacter sp.
CAAAGATAAGAGCTTTTTTATACCCGCAAAATTTATTTTTAATTTTCTATGAATATTTTAAAAATAAATCCCGGAAACACTCTAAAAAACTCAAACAGAAAGACCTTTTCCCATTACCAAAAAATCGTAACGGGATGCAAAGGTAACACCCTAAACCATAAAGACAAAATAAAGAAGGAAAAAAAGACCTCATTTGGAAAAGGAATCTTCGAAAGGCAGAATAGAACTAGCTTCCGGGAGAAAATTGTCCTATTGACATACTCACAAAATTACACCTGGAAGTTGATGTAATAACAGTATACAAGGCACCTATTGATGTTTGAATACTTAATTGATCCAACGAATAGTGTTGATTATACCGACTGCAAATAATAACCAGACCGTAAAAGATCCAAATATGGTAAAAAAACGGGCCTCCTATTAAGTTACAAAAAATAGAAGAATGTTTTACATTAAAAACTTTTCAATCTGGCGGAAACCCTCTTCTGGTGGGAGATGCTCCCATAAAATTTGATAGACTATTTTTGCTATTGGCATATTTGCATTGACAACCTGATTGGTTTTGAAAATGCATTTGCTTGCATTGTATCCTTCTGCCACCATGTTAAGTTCTAATTGGGCTGCTTTTACAGAATACCCTTTTCCTAACATGTTACCAAACATACGGTTACGGCTGAAAAGGCTGTAACAGGTAACCAGCAAATCACCAAGATAAACCGAAGCGGCATAGTTGACGGGTTCCAAATCATGATCTATGACTACTTTTTTTAAGAACCCCACCATTTCGTCTGCACTGTTGGCTATGTAAACACTTAGGAAATTATCCCCGTATTCGAGGCCATGGGCAATTCCGGCACCAAGTGCATAAATATTTTTTAGGACTGCGGCATATTGTACACCTAATATATCAGGATTGACAAGTACATTTAGATATTCGGTCTGAAAATACTTTGAAATCTGTTGGGTTAATGGTTCATCCATCCCAGAAAAAGTGAGGTAGGATAATTTTTCAGAGGCAACCTCTTCGGCATGACAAGGTCCTAAAACCGTGAAATAATTTTGGATATTTACTTTGAAGTTTTCAGACAAAAATTCATTTAAAAGCAAATTGCACCCCGGAAGAATGCCTTTAATAGCGGAAACAACTTTTTTCCCTTCGAATATTGATTGTGGAAGATCTTTCAGGGCATTTTCTACATAAGCAGAAGGAACAGCAATTATAATAGTATCTGACTGGTTTATTACATCTTCTATACTATTATTGAGTGATAGCAGTGAAGTATTGAAATAAGCAGAACTCAAGTAATGCGGATTATGCCTTCTCTGCTGCATATGGTTAATAGTACCAGGATTGCGGATCCACCAATGGATATGCTGCCCATGATCAGTTAATATTTTAGCCAATGCTGTAGCCCAACTGCCACTTCCTATAATGCCAAATCTCATTTGAAAAAAATTGAAGATTTTGAATTCATTGTCCTGGATCTGAAAAAAAATGTATTGGGTACATCGAAAGATATTATCAACTTATTTTTCTGGTTTTGTTTCAAATAATTGCTCTTTGGTAACAATTTTTACCTTTTGTCCATCCTTAAGCGTTTTACTCACTACATTATAAGGCCCGGTAATTACTTCTTCACCTCCTTTAAGCCCTTCAACAATTTCAATATAATTGATGTCTTGTATATCTGTTTTCACTTTTACTTTCTTAACAGTTATTTTATCTGGCTGAAGAACAAACACCACTTCTTCTATATCCGCCTCATTTACCGGCATTGCATCTTTTTCTCCATTGTCCTCTTCTTTTTCATCAACCTTTACTTCTTTATGACCTACCTGTTTGTCGCTATTTTTTTCTCGTGTAGTGACTGCATTAATAGGAACAGCTAATTTATCCCTATGCGTTTTGGTCTGTATATCTGCACTTGCATTCATACCTGGTCTAAAAGGAAATGATCTTCGATTTTTTTCATTTACCAAATCCTTATAGCTATCTGGCAAAAGACGTATGTGTACCTCGTAGTTTGTTACGTCTGTAGTGCTGACTTGTGTGGATATTGAAGCAGTTGTATTACTACTTGCAATCTTGGTAACAATTCCTTTGAATTTTCGGTTGGTGTAAGCATCAACAGTTATAATAGCACTATCGTCCAGATGCACTTTGGGAATATCGTTTTCGCCTACATTTACCCTTACTTCCATTATATTCATATCTGCAACACGAAGCATTTCAGTTCCGGCCATTTGAGCGGTTCCTACTACTCGTTCTCCCTTTTTTACACCTAAAAGACTAACCACTCCATCCATTGGCGCTATCAACGTGGCTCTTTGAACATCTTTGTTGGCCCGTGTTAATTGTGCCCGGGCACTTGTAACAGAAGCCTGACCGCCTCTTATACCTTGTACGGCAGCATCATATTGTGCCCGTGCTGATTTTATATTTTGTTCGGCCTGCTCAAATTCTGCACGTGAAATAACCTTATCCTGTAATAATTTTTTTTGCCTGTTATAGGTTAGTTCAGCCTGATCAAGGGTTGCTTTCAATGACCCTAATTGTGCTTTTGAATTTAGTACCTGTGCTTCTGACTGTGTAACAAAAGCTGCGGCCTGATCTCTTTGACTACTATATATATCGGCGTAAATTCTTGCTAAAACCTGTCCTTTTTTTACACTATCACCTTCCACAACATTTAGTTCAACTATTTCTCCACTAATGTCCGGACTAACTTTTACTTCAATTTCAGGATAAACTTTACCGCTTGCATTTACAGTTTCTATAATTGTCCTTTTAATCAGTTTTTCGGAAGTCACTTTTGTACCCTCTTCTTTTCCAAAAACACCTGCCTTTTTTAATGCAATCAACAATACAACCAGTACTACCAGTATTATGATTATCCATTTGAGTTTTTTATTCATAGCAGAATCTTTCTTTTTTGATAAATTATTTTGGTTGTTTTTTTTATAGTTTAATTCCTTTCCCTTTGTAAAATTCCAATACTTTCATTTTGAAAATATAATCATACCTGTTGCTAATTTCTTCTATCTGCGAAAGATATAAATTATTCTGGGTGATGATAAAATCCAATGTACCCAATAAGCCGATGTCATACCTTTTTTTAGCAATGTCAAATGCTTTTTGGGAATATTCAACTGTACGATGAGATGCATTGTATTTTTGAAATGAAGAAAATGCATCCTGATAGGCATTGTAAATGTTTGTTTTTAAATTCAGATTTTCCTGTTCCTGCTGCAATTGAAGTTGTTGCACATTAACTTTTGCTCTTTCCCATTGTGTTCTACTTGTATAAGCATTAAAAATTGAAAAGTTTAAACTTAAACCAACCGATTGCCCAAAGTTATTATTAAACTGTTTGAATAAAGGGGTTCCCTTGAAACCTGAAACACCAAACGAAGGTGTAAATACAGGATATTTAGAGCCATTTACAGTTGCGTAACCTACTTGCTCATCTGGCAATTGGGTAATAACAGGAATGGTTTTAGCATCTATTGCTCTGGTATTTAACTGACTAAATGCTGTTAATGAAGGATACATAAACCCTCTTGCCGCTTTTATCTCATATTGAGCTGCCTGAATTTTTAGTTTGTACTGTTTTTGTACCGGTTGACTATCCAAAGCTATTTTGTACACAACTTCAGGGAGCAAGTCTGTAATATTTTCTACTTTGATGCTTGCTATATCCGGAGAAGCAATGTCAAATGGTAGTGAAAAATCGTAATTCAAACTAGCTTTTAAATTAATTAACGCTTGATTTATCAGGGCCTGTGCCTGTAACAATGAAGAACTATCCTTAGCAAATTGTGCTTCTAATTGTAGAGCGTTTAACTCCGGCTGGCTTCCTGCATCTACAAGTTTTCTGGTATTAACCAATTGAAATCTTGATTGATTCATCTGCAATTCGCTGATTCTGGCTTGTTCGCGGCGAAGCATAACCTGTAGATATGCATTTGCAACTACTAAAGCTACATCGTTTCTTGCTTTGTCAATACCTACCAAATCAGCTTTGTAATTGGTATTGCTTGCGTTAATTGTGTTTCGTCTGGCATACCAATCAAATAGATTATAGGTGGACTGAACCCCTATATTTCCTCCAATAAAGCTGGCACTTGACAGCGTACCTGTGGTTGGGTTTTCGCTTAATCCATGTTGATAACTACCGCTGGCCGACCCTGAAAGAGTTGGGTATAAAGTCATTTGACTTTGAGTAGCTGTTAGT
Organism: Segetibacter sp.; assembly: GCA_031373555.1. Classification (GTDB taxonomy): domain Bacteria; phylum Bacteroidota; class Bacteroidia; order Chitinophagales; family Chitinophagaceae; genus Segetibacter. Next base: position 4,236 of record JANMMU010000036.1, read on the forward strand.
TTTGACAACCTCGACAACACGTCTGATTGTTTAACAGATATGTTATTTTGTAAAGCATATTCGACACATTGTTGTAGTGTCCATTTATTTTGTGCTGAAACATTAGTTGTTGCTAACACAAGTATAAAAACAAAAATTCTACACCTCATAAATCAAAAATAAAGTAATTATTTGCTCGTACGCTATTTTGTACGAAACAATTAGTGCAGAATTTAAACTTAACATATTCATATAGTTTATTCTGCTTAAGGAGAATCTCTATTCCCGTTCAAATTTCTTTTTAATATACTCTACAATTGTAGGGTCTTCCATATTGTCCATATCACTAACTTCCAGTTCGAGTGCTTTTGTACTTTGCTGAATCTCTACCAGGGAAATTAAGAGCGAAATTGTAAAAGCAATCATGGCTGCACCAAACAAAAAATTAGCCCAGGTCATACTATTAATATAAATAAAATACATGCTGGCAATACAACTCAAAAAGCTAAGTACACCAAAAGCCTGCATGTTCTTTATCAGCTTGAGCCTGTATTTCAGCGTTTTGATTTGCCCGTGAATGGCTTCCTTCTTTCCGTTATGTAAATATTGGGTGTGCCAGTTGCGAATGACACTCGCAAGACCAAGAAAACGATTGGTATATGCCAACATAACAAGGCTAATGGCAGGAAAGAAAAGTGCAGGGGTGTTGATGGTGATATCCATGGGGATACAAAATAATGAATAATGAACAATGAACAATTAACAGTGAACAATGAACAATGAACAATGAACAGTGAAAAATAAGAGGTGTCCCGAACAAAAATCGGGATTATGATAACACAACAATGATCATCAGGAATAAATGCTTGGTAAAAAATCACATAATTGAACAATGTTGATTCAGAGTAAAAATTACTCCCTCCTAAAATTCTCAAAGGTTTTCAATAATCCCCGCAATGCCCTGTCCGCCGCCGACACAGGCTGTTACCATGCCGTATTTTTTGTTGAGGCGTTTCATATCGTGCAAAATTTGAACGGTCAGCTTGCTGCCTGTGCAACCCAACGGATGACCAAGGGCTATAGCACCCCCGTTTATGTTTACGATTTCCGAATTTAACTCCAATTGGCGAATGACGGCCAATGCCTGCGACGCAAATGCTTCGTTCAGCTCTACCAAATCTATCTGGGATTGGTTCATGTTGGCAGCCTTGAGCACTTTTGGTACGGCGGCCACCGGGCCAATACCCATAATGCGTGGATGCACCCCGGCACTTACACAACTTACCAACCTGCCCATGGGTTTCAGGCCGAGTTCGTTCATCATTTTTTCGCCCATCACTATTACAAAACTGGCACCATCGCTGGTTTGTGACGAGTTTCCTGCGGTAATAACTCCGCCTGCAGCAAAGGCCGGTTTCAACTTTGCCAATGCATCCATGCTGGTGTCGGCACGGGGGCCTTCGTCTGTGTCAACAGTGTAAGATTTCTTTTCCTTTTTTCCTTTAGCATTCAGATAAACCTGCTCCACATTTATGGGCAAAATGCCGCTTGTGAAGTAGCCGTTTTGAATAGCATTCATGGCCTTTTGGTGCGAATGAAAACTGAATTCATCCTGATCCTGGCGGCTGATGTTGTATTCTTTGGCTACCGCTTCGGCGGTTAATCCCATGTTCAGGTAATAATCCGGTTCGTCCAGTGCTATAGAGTAAGCTGGAGATGTTTTCCAACCGGCGGTTGGCACCATACTCATACTTTCCACGCCGCCTGCTATGATGCAGTCAGCCATGCCCGTCCTGATTTTGGCAGTGGCAATAGCAATTGTTTCTAATCCACTGGCGCAATAGCGGTTTACCGTCATGCCCGGCACGCCAATGCCCAATGCACGGGCAGCAATGATGCGGCCTACCTGCAGCCCCTGTTCCGCCTCGGGAACAGCATTGCCTACTATCACATCATCTATCATTTTGGCCTCCACCTGCGGCACCGATGCCAGCAAACCTTTAATGACTTCTATTGCCAGATCGTCGGGCCTTGTGAACCGGAACCCGCCTTTTTTGCTTTTGGTAACTGCTGTGCGAAACCCTGCTATGATGTATGCTTCCTGCATGATTGATGAGATTGTTTGAGTACACAAATTTACGGTTCGAATATTAACTAAGGAAGTTTTGTTGAATGGAAGATTGTTAATAACAAGCTATTGGAATTTTTTTCATCCGGCATAAAGGCATTGTGGAGCTTTGGTTGTTGCCTGCCCCGTCAATTTTGCTTTGCGGGGTCACTCACTTTACTGTAATTTTTCATGGCGGCTTTTCCTACCCTTTGTTGTTTTGAACCCCCGCATTGCTGACGGGGCGGGCACAAGGCACAGAGTCACAAAGGAGCACAAAGGTGAGAATTGCCTTCATTTAAATCTTTGAGAAAACAATTGAAATTTCCCCAAAAATTAAAATAGCAACCATATAAAAAGCCTTTAACAACATTCTAAGTATAAACTCTTATAATAGAAAGTCGTAAGAAAAACAGGATATTTTCCCAAACAATTATCTTCGCGGCATGTACAAATTGCTGCGCAATATTCTTTTCAACTTTGATGCGGAAGCGGTTCATCATTTTAGCATGAATGCACTGAAAATGTTTTGTGGCAACGAGATGATGCGGCAGTTGTTGGCTAAACAGTTTCAGTTGAAACATGATTCGCTCAACAGGCAGGTGTTTGGCTTACCGTTTGAAAACCCGGTGGGACTGGGTGCGGGTTTTGATAAAAACGGGTTGTACTTAAGGGAGTTGGAAACACTGGGTTTTGGCTTTGTGGAAATTGGTACCGTGACCCCGCTGCCACAAGCTGGCAACGATAAGCCGAGGTTGTTTCGGCTGCCAAAAGATGAAGCAATTATTAACCGGATGGGTTTTAATAATGATGGTGTAAGCGAAGTGGCAAAAAGGCTTCGAAAGAGTTATCGAAAAATAATTGTTGGTGGAAATATTGGCAAAAACAAAGTAACACCTAATGAAATGGCCTGGAAGGATTATGAAATCTGCTTTACCGGGCTGTTTGACTGTGTGGATTATTTTGTTGTGAATGTGAGTTCGCCCAACACACCTGGGTTGCGGGAACTGCAGGAAAAGGAATCATTGCGTAAAATATTGAGCCATTTGCACGATATTAATCAAGGGCGGATGAACCCGAAGCCAATCTTGCTAAAAATTGCCCCCGACCTTACCGTTGGGCAATTGGATGACATTGCCGAACTGGCTAAAGAGGTGATGCTTAGTGGATTGGTGGCTACCAACACAACCATTGACAGGAGTAGCCTGCTTACAGATATTGCCGAAATAGACAAAATAGGCGCAGGTGGATTAAGCGGCCGACCGCTGAAGGATAAATCTACCCAAATAGTCAAATACCTGCACAAACAGACCGGCGGCAATATTCCGATAATAGCAAGTGGAGGAATATTTACCGGAAATGATGCAAAAGAGAAACTGGATGCCGGTGCATCTTTGGTGCAGATTTGGACCGGGTTTATTTATGAAGGTCCGGGTATTGTGAAGAAGATAAATCAGTCACTTGTCAGTGAGTCATAAAGTCATTTGGTTTTGGGGGTTATATATTTGCACTTTCAAAAAAAAATAGCATGGATTATTTATTGAGTTGGGATGCGTTGATAAGTTTACTGTCTCTTACACTTTTAGAGATAGTATTGGGCATTGACAATGTAATATTTGTTTCAATTATTATGGGCCGTATGCCCAAAGATCAGCAATTGAAAGCCCGGAAAGTATGGATGTTTGCAGGCATTGCTGTAAGAATATTATTACTAATAGCATTAGGATGGCTGATAAAGCAAAAAGGGAAACCTGTTTTTACAATTTTAGACAAAGGATTTGATATAGCTAGTTTAGTTATGCTTGCAGGTGGACTTTTTCTCATTTACAAAACAGTAAAAGAAATACACCACAAACTGGAAGGAGAGGAAGAAGAATTCAACGCCGGCAATAAAGTTCCGGCTTCTTTTGCAGCCGCTATCGGCCAGATTATTTTGGTAGATATGATTTTTTCGTTCGATAGTATTATTACTGCTGTAGGGATTGCCAAGCATGTTGAGGTAATGATTGTTGCCGTTATCATTGCAATGTTCATCATGTTTGTGTTTAGCCAGAGAATTGCAGATTTTATAGGAAAACACCCTACTTTAAAAATGCTTGCCTTGTCATTTCTGGTAATGGTGGGTCTTGTACTTTTAGTAGAAGGATGGGCAGGTGAAGAAGCAGAAACTCTGCATCTGAAAAACTATGTTTATTTCGCTATGGCATTTTCATTTATTGTAGAAATGCTGAATATGCGCATGAAAAAATCTATAAAAGCTCCGGTGCAATTGAGAAAGCCAGGAATGGAAGATGCGGGATTGGGGGATATTTTGGATTGATAAAATTAAGTTGGTTCATGGATACCACAGATTAAAAAAAGATAGGAATAGTTACAAACTTTGCAAAACATATTCAATCACAATTTCAAGGCTCAAGCCGCCGGGCTTCGTTGTTTCATCGGAGCTGAATTCTCCCGACTTGTTCCTTTTAGTGCGGTGGCATTAATTTTTGGATAATATCCTTCATTTTGCGGGTTGGTTCTGCCTTTACAGTTACGATTTTATTGGTCATTTCATTTAAGATTTGCCCATCGACAATCTTCTTTGACTCATCTAAGAACTTTCTTATGGAGACACCTGCCCTTAACTCAATATGTTTTGATATAACCAATGCCATAAAACATATCAAAATGTGTAGTTTTATGGGTTGCTCTTTGTAGTGAAAAACGGGCCTGGTTTGTAGATCGCTTTTCGATATTCTGAACGCTTGTTCTATTTTATAGAGTTCGTGGTAACGTTCTATGATCATTTTATTGTCTGCAACAGATGCTTCCAAATTGGTATAATAGCCTTTGATGCCAAGTAGCTTCTTTGTTTTCTCAACCAGCTCTTCGTTGATTTCTAATTGATGATTATTGGTTTTGGTAAACTTTAGTTTTTTGTCCTTAGATGGTTTTTCAACCACCTGCTTTGCCTTCTCAATTTGTTTATTCATATCATACAAATCCTTGCGATACCGCACCGAAGAATAACTACAGATTAGATACCCGTTATCTGTTTTTATCCGGATGCTTTTACCATCTTCTCTGCTGATGTTTTTATCAATGTTCTCAAGCAGGCTGAAGGGAATATTGCCAAGCCTTGCCCCAACGATATAGTTGATATTGTTTTGGATTAATTGCTTTACATTCTCTGTACTAATCATAGCAGCATCAGCAACTACAGTAAATTTTTTTACCTTATTGGCTTCAATAAATTGCTTCACCACAGGGATTATTGTGTGTCCTTCAAATGTGTTGCCAGAAAATACTTCATAAGCAATAGGGAAGCCTTCTTTGCTTACCATCAGTGCAATCAGTATTTGTGGTTGTTGAGATTTATTGTCTTTGGAAAAACCGTTCTTTCGTAGCTCGTCTTCTTCAAAAGTTTCGAAGTAAAGTGTAGTTACATCGTAAAACACAATATCGAATTGGAAAGCATAATTATTTTTGGCAAAAGCGATTACTTGCTGTTCCACCAATTGCTTCAATTCAATACAATTTGGTGCTATTTTGTAGTAAGTCTTACGGCTATGTGTAATGCCAAAAAACTGTTCCATAAGTTCCAGAGAACGAAGTTTAGATGCAAGTTCAAAAATCCTCATCGCCACCAAATCATTTAGCAATACTGGCAAATCGTCAAACCCAATTTTATCCTGAAGAGAATTGATTAACTCATAGAAAAAATGGTATTTAACCCCAACAAAAGTGCAATGGTTCAGATGTAGCAAACTATTGGGATGCTCACTAGGAAAAATCGACAGCTGACTGGAGAAATCTTTTATCCATTCCTCTGCAATTAAGATCAACTCATTCAATACTTCATCATTATGCGCCGAGCCAATATGTTGCAAAATGACCCTTTTGTTGTTTTGGTACCGAACCACCTGAACTGCATTAGCATTTGATGCAGTTTTAACGACCCTTATTTTCATTAAAAAACTTGCCTTAGTGCGGTAAATTTACAAAAATAATACACTAAAACGCTGATATTCAATACTTTGAAAACGCACTAATTTTAGAGGGTACAAGTCTGGAATTGTACCTTAACATTAGGTCAACGCCCAATTGAGGCGCTATTGTACTTCAGCCAGTCAAGGAAAAATCTCGTTAGCAATAGTTCGTTACTATTATTTGGTAATTTTTCTTTAATATGTCAAATTATTGGTGGTATATTATTCATTTAAAAAGTCT
>JANMMU010000083.1:0-1858 GCA_031373555.1 Segetibacter sp.
TTTGTTTCAGTGCTGTTGTTATTGCAGGCAATAAGCATAAAGATAATAGTTGAAAGGAAGCAGCCGGTAAGTGATAAAATACATCTCATATTGCAAGTTTTAATTACAGGTATCTATTAAAAATGAATATAAAGTTCACGAAAAATTATTTGAAAGGCAAAATTGAAGTTGGGTAATTAGTCGTCCCTTAAAAAGTCCATTTTGGGCTTCTATCAGGATTGAGAAATTTATAAATAAAGTATTGGGTTGTAAAAATTAGTTTTTGTAAAAAAGCCAAAAAGGCTGCTTTCCACTTATTCATCATTCTTTTGAAGTTGAATGCAGTTGCGCTGAGCATCACATTGATGTTATCTCCAAATATTCCTTTGTAATAGTTGCGTTTTAATCTGTAATCGGATTTGAGGTGACTAATAACCGGCTCAATAGCTGCCCGGCGGCCAAAACTTTTCTTGAGTTTTCTTTGTTGATACTTACTGATTGATTTGTCGTTAAATGGTTTGGGTATTTGAATGATTGTTTCTCCTATTTGACTTCTTCCTCTGTAGCCCCGGTCAACGGTGGCTGTTTGTGGTGCCTGACCTATAAGCTCTGTTGTTTGTTGTAATGCTTCCTCCAGGGTGTTGCCGTCATATTCATTCCTGAATCCCAGAGCTCCAACAATTACCCCGGTATTTTGTGTATGGACAATAGATACTTTATTACCAAATTCATATTTTTTATGTTCCTTGCCTTTGGAGATACATTGTACATCAGGTTCGTGAAGGGAATAAATTTTGTTGCTGTCTGTTTTTTTCTGTGCCAATACTTTTTTAAACAACACGATATCGTCTTGATACGGACTGTTAGCAGGTAGATTTCTCTCCAGCTCCCGGACTAGCCTGCCTGCAATCGTTTTTACTTTCCTGTCGGCCTTGCGTACTTTGGATTTGTTTTTAGGATGGTTGCGAAAGCGTTGCTGCATGCTTACCTTCTTCAAGGTACGGGTGTAGCTCTGCCTTAGTGGTAATTGTTCCTGTTCGGTTATCTGATGACATTTCTCTATTATCTTTTTATACAACTTGTCGTCTGTTGGATAGGTAATGTTTTTTTCCTGTACCGTGGTATCCACACTTACATGTGGGTCATTGCTGTCATCCCCATTTATCCGGATGCTTTCCTGAAAAATTAACTCAATGCCTTTTTCTCCTACGCGATGACGAAAATGCACCAGTTCAGATGCTTCGCACGGTGCACCACCAGCAAACATTTTTTCTCCACTGATGTATTGATAGTAGCTGTTCTCACTCCATTGCTCCACTACACTTTCGTCACTAAGATTACGGATATGCTTTAATATAAGCAATGATACCATCAGCCGGATTGGTTTGGCTGGCCGACCCATTTCGCTATGGTAGAGCGGGGAAAAAGCTTTATCAAATAATTCCCAGTTGATCTTACCTGCTAAAACATACAACGGATGTTGATGGTTTAACTGCTCCTCAAAGGTGCTGTAAAATCCTAATTGTGTTTTGTGGGATGACTTGTTTAGCATGATTTAAATTTGCAAGGTTTTAAAGGCAAGTTGCCATTTTCTTGCATATTTATTCACTAGAAGTTTTACCCAAATTCTTTACTATTGTGGATTACGGAGTTTTTAAGGGACGACTATGTATTTTATCGCATCAGGTACATTTTCCCGTACCCTTTGTTGAAATACTTATCCGTATTGTCTTCATTATCGATTTCTGTGCTCCGGTATTTTTCAAGTGCTTTGCCATTATGGTTTGTAATGACACGGTACAGATAAATACCATTTGCAAGTTTTTGACCATATTGATCAGTACCATCCCATTTAAAATCAGTAATATTCCTGCCGATA
>JANMMU010000055.1:0-17540 GCA_031373555.1 Segetibacter sp.
TACCACAGGTTGCACCTGTGGTTACGCATATGTAACCCCTTCGGGGTTTAAGAAAATAAATTTCATTTTGATTTATGCAAAAGCCTGCAAGGCTTTCATTTGAATAGCCGTGGGTTTTACCCACGGAGAAATAAATTATTATCGGAACAAGCCTAAATGGGTTAAATAGAATTCGAAAGGTGCAACGCTTTCAAATTATAATAGGGTGGAATTGAGCCGTAATAAAGAGTAATCATCTTTCAATCCGGTTTTTCTTGTGGATTGACTATTACGGAAACCCTGCACTCCATTGTAATGCAACCATGGTTTTCAGGTATTTGGTTTTAAGTTCTATTAATTTTTCATAAGCTTCAAGTGCCTTAGTCTCACGGCTGTTGATGAGGAATAATGAGCTTTCACCATTTTCGAGACGGGTTTGTTCCGCAGTAACCAGGCGCTGGTAATTGTTGTAATTGCTTTTCTGTAAAGCAACCTGTTTTTGAAGCGTCAAAATCTCATTGTAATAGCTTCGGATTTTTATTTTTATTTCTACTGCTTTTTGGTTTTGGTCTAATCGTGTTTCTTCTATTTTAAGTTTGGCTTTTTTATATTCTCCACGGCCTTTTGATAATCTTAAAGGCATTTCAAATTTAAAACCATACAAATAATTGTTCTCAAACAACGGTGCTTTTCGGGTGGTTTTTATAACATCATATCCTTTACCAAGCATGTTGTAGTTGAAATCAAGTTTGGGTAAGAGTTCCTGAAATTTCAATTTCTTTTCTATGTCTAATGTGCTCAACTTAAGGTTGTACATCAATAGGTCTGGATGACTTTTTGCCGCTGCATTTTCTAAGTCAGGCAATGATACGTTTGTAATGTATCCTTTACTTTCCAACTCCCATTCAGGATTGGGTTTTATATATTCAGGTAGAAAATAAGGTTCATTGTTTGATGTCCATAAATAGGCTGATAATTGTAGCGCAGCATTTTGAAAAGCCAGCAAACTATTGTTGAGTTCATATTGAAATGACTGCAATTGAGCCAATGCTTCTACCGTATCTATGGCGGGCCTTTCTCCATTTGCAACTATCTTTTTTACAAAGTCTAATCGCTGTTCATTTACCAAAACAGTATTGCGGATGATACCGTAAACTTCGTATGCTTTCACCCATTGCCAATAAGCATCCATAGCATCTTTAATCAGGCTATTAACAACAGACTTTTGTTCAGCTTCGGCTAGTAATTTAAAAATTTTTGCCTGTTGCAAAGCAGACCTTCTTTTGTCTATAACCAGATCTTTGAGTAGTGGTACACTAATGCCAATGTAGTTTGTTTGTCCTGCTGTTTCTGTAGGGTCTAAGCGGTTGCCTGATAAACTTTCTAATCCGCTATATACTTCTATGCCATACCATGTGGGTACGGTTATATTGGGCGATACATAATTGTAGTAATCAAGGCCGTTAAATGTTTTGCTGCCGGTAGAGGTAGTAACAAACGGATCAAAGGCTCCACGGGAAATTAAGATATCTGCTTCTGATTTTTTTATGTTGATATTGGCCTGTTTTGCCACAGGATGGTATTGCTGAACGATCTTAATCACCTCTTTGGAAGAAAGGGTTTTTAAAGAATCCTGTGCACAGATAGGGTACGAAACAATCAAAAGGAAAAATAGAAATAAAAATCTGTTCATTACTGTTGTTTTTTGCTAATAAGAGTGTTTCTTATTGCTTATATCCATCTTTTGATTCAGGCTTTTGTAGCTGATAATAATCCGGCGGAAATCCATTAATATTTCTCCAGACTTCATACCATATTGGCACATCTTTTAGTAATGCTATGGCTTGGGCACCACCTCCAATTCTTATTTGTTCAGGCCATTTTTTATCACTGCTATCAGGTGCTACCAATACCCGGAAAAGACCATTGGGACTAATTGCATTTTCATAAGCAACAATTTTTCCACCAAAGGTTCCGTAAGAGTTGTTGGGCCATCCACTAAAAATAATTGCTGGAAAACCATCAAAAGTAAAGCGTACTTTTTGTCCTTTACTGATTAAGGGTAAATCGATTGGTCTTACAAACATTTCAACCGCATAATCAGTCTTTTCAGGAACTATGGTACTGATTATTTCACCCTCTTTTACAATCTCACCCAAGCCCGATTTTTTAGCCTGAACAAATTGACCGCTTTGGGGAGCAAGCAAAATGTACATTCCATTTCTAATGGTATAATTTACTACCTGATTTTCCAGTTTTGCAACTTCACCTTTACCGGTTGCAGCCATACTTAAGCTTTGAAATTTATCTCCTTCAGCTTTGCTTATTTTTTCTGCGTACTCTTGTTGTACACTGTTTTGCTCTATCTGCACATTAAGTATTTCTTGTCGGGTTTGTGCAATTTTATTCTCTGCACTTACTTTTTTTGCCAAAGCATTTTGAGTAGCTACATTTCTTTGTTGCAATTGTGTTTGAGAAACCAATCCATCATTAAACATTTTTTGCTGACGGGTAAATTGATCTTTAGATAGCTCATAATCATTTGCAGCAGCCAGCAATTCTGCCTTTTCGCCGGCGAGTTTATTATCCAGTTGCTGAAGTTTGTTTTTGAGCTGTTCAATTTTTAATTTTCTTGAATTGTTGAGGGCTTCTATTTGTACATTTGCTGTACCTGCCTTACCCTCATAAAATTGTATTGTACCTTTCTTTGCTTCCAATTGTTCCTCTGTACGGCCTACAAGATTAGGATCAAGATAATCTTCTTTTATTTCTGATAATTGCAAGATGGTGTCGCCCTTTTTAACAAAATCGCCCTCTTTAACCCACCACTTTACAATTTTACCCGGTATAGGCGAAACTATATCCTGTGGCCTTTGTTCTTGTCTTAGGGTAGTAATATTTCCTTTTGATTTTATGTTCTGTGTCCAGGGTAAAAACATAACAACTACCAGCAGAAGCATAGTACCAACAAACCAATTCTTAACCCTACTTACCTTGTCGTTTCTGTAAATAAGGTCAAATGATTTTAAAGGAATTTTATGTGTATATGAATCCATTATTTGTTCATTTGTAAATTATTAATTCTACCGTTTTCCAATTCAATTTTTATATCACATTGCCCTGCAAATAACGGGTCATCGCAAACCATAAATATTGTAGCTTTTGATTTCTTTTTCAAAATGTATTGTTTAATTTTTTCTGTAGTGATTTTGTCCAAACCCTGCCAGGGACTTTCGAGCAATAACAACAATGGTTCATTTGCAAATGCCCTTAATAACAATATCTTTTTTACCAGGGTTGAAGATAGTTTATGGCCTATTGGTTCTATTCTTGTTTCAAATCCTTCACTCATTTGAGTAAAAGTATCTTCTATGCCCAATTCATAGGCAAGAGATGTAATTTCTTCAATCTTTACAGTGTCTATACCCATACTTATATTTTCCCAAAGAGTTCCGCTAAACAAGTCCTGGTTGTTCAGAAACATACCAGTATTTTCTCTGAATTTTTCAAGGCTGTAATTGCCAATCGGAATTTTATTGATGAGAATAGAACCTGAAAAATCATTGTAGCTTCCGCTAAGTAATTTAAGCAAGGTTGATTTGCCTGAATTATCAGGCCCTGAAATACATACGGTACTTAATGGTGCAATGTTCAGGTTTATTTTATGCAGAATAGTTTCATTTTTTTCAAATTCAAACGATACATCTATCATTTCTATCTGAAGCCCATTTGTATCTGTGTTTAAAGCTAAGTGACCTGAAGGTTCTAAAGGCAGCTCAATTACAGAACTTAATTTTTCTAATCCTGTTATAACATCATAAACACTATCAAGATTGACTATTAATTTTTCTACTGCGTTTATCACCATTAGGATTACTATTTCTGCTGCTATAAACTCACCTACATTCAGTTGTTGATTTAATAGCAGATAACTACCTATTGAAAGTAATGCAGCAGTAATTATGACTTTAAAAAATATCAGCGTTTTATATTGAAACACTAATACTTTAAAATGCGATGTTCTGGAAAGCAAATAACCACTAATTTCTTTATCTGCTTTTTTTAAGTTTAAATGACTGCCCTGACTAAACTTAAATGACTTTATTACTCTTGCCATTTCTTCTAACCATGAGGCAACAGCATATTTGTAGTTGCTTTCCTGTACTGCAGTAATGATACCTTTTCTGCTATATAGTACACCGGTAATCCAAAGAATAATTATTAGAATGATAGCGAACCCTATAAAAAGAGGATGGTAAAATGATAGTAATAGAAGCCCAAAAATTATTTGAATTAATGCTACAGGTATGTCAAGCAATAATTTTGAAAATCCTTTTTGAATATTCATTATATCAAAAAAACGGTTGGTTTTTTCGGGTAAATAATATTTATCAGTTTTTTTAAGATCAAATCTTGGAATATTTTCTGCTAATGCAAATGAGTAATTTGCAAAAATCCGTTGCTGAATTTTTTCTATTATTTTCATTTGATTCATTTGAAAAACCCCCACCAAAAATACCCCTGTTACAACCAATACTATTAATACGAAAATGGATGTTACCATAGAGGCGCCTAAAACAAAACTTATTATTGCCTGTATTCCCAAAGGGACTGATAATTGCACTAAGCCACTCATAATTGCATAGAAATAGATAGAAGCAATTTCTTTTTTTTCTGATGCTATTAATAGCCAAAGTCGCTTTACAGGTGTAATTGTATCCATTTAAATCATTTGTATAAATGCAAAAATAAGAATTAAAACGAAAATGATAGTAAAGCTATTATTTAATATAGTTAAATTATTTTAAAAATTTATTTACTATTATTTTGTATTGTTTTACTATTTTTGTAAAAATTGTTATATGGATTTTCAGGTTACTTTCAAAGTAAATAGCAGCATTTACCTCCGCGACCCGGAAGCTAGTGAATTGGGTAAGCAGATAGTAAAACAGGCAATTGATTTGATTTATGAACTTGGTTTTGAGCATTTTACATTCAAAAAGCTGGCCATCCAGGTTAATACGACCGAGGCATCCATTTATCGGTATTTTGAGAACAAACATAGGTTATTGTTGTACATCCTTAATTGGTACTGGAGTTATATTGAATTTTTGATGGGTTTTAAATTACAGAATCTGGAAAATCCCGTCATAAAATTGCAATTAATCATTGATTTACTAACCCACGAACTGCCACAAAGTTCAGGTGGGCTTGAATACAACAAAAAATTTCTTAACCGGATAGCAATAGCAGAAAGCAGTAAAGTTTACCTGGTAAAAGAGGTAAGCGAAATAAACAAAAATGAGGTATTTAAGCCCTACAAAGATTTGTGTGCTACCATAGCTGCTGTTATTTCTGACTATAATCCAACATACAAATATCCAAGGTCTTTAAGTAGTACCCTGATCGAAACTTCACACAATCAACAGTATTTTAGCAATTATCTTCCCCGGTTAACTGATGTAACACAAACAGATAGCAACAAGGATTTTGTACATGATTTTTTATCAGATTTCGTATTTAAGATTTTAGACAAATAATTTACTCATTTTTCAACATTTTATCATCCTTCACTGCTGGTAAATTGTTTTTTATTTTCCTTCTTTGTTTAAATATCTATCTCCCTACCTTTGCCGCACTTTACATTCAAAATCAGAAATTGCTTAATTATGAAGTTTTTTATTGACACGGCCAATCTTGCACAAATTAAAGAAGCCAACGAATTGGGAATTCTTGATGGAGTTACCACCAATCCCTCTCTAATGGCAAAAGAAGGAATAAGGGGCGAAGATGCTATTAACGCACATTATAAGGCAATTTGCGAAATGGTAGATGGTGATATAAGTGCCGAAGTATTAACAACAGAGTTTGCTACAATAGTTGAAGAAGGAAAAAAACTTGCAGCCATACATCCAAATATTGTGGTAAAAGTGCCCATGATAAAAGAGGGCATTAAAGCTATTAAGTGGTTTACTGATAATGGTATAAGAACAAACTGCACATTGGTTTTTTCGGCAGGTCAGGCAATTTTAGCAGCAAAGGCAGGCGCAGCATACGTTTCGCCGTTTATTGGACGTATAGATGACAGTGGCTGGGACGGTATGATTTTGATAGAGCAAATAGCCAATATTTTTGCAATACAAGGTTTTAAAACCGAAATTTTAGCTGCATCTATCCGCAATCCAAACCACATTATTCGTGCTGCTGAAATGGGTGCTCATGTATGTACTTGTCCGTTAGAATCTATTTTAGGACTGCTGAAACATCCGTTAACTGATATTGGTCTAGCCAAATTTTTGGAAGACGCAAAGAAAATGTAGGAGTTAGGTGTTAGGTGTTAGGTGTAAAGTGTAAGGTAGGAGGCAATTGCTTTGTCGAATTAGAGATTTTATTTTTATTTTTTGACAAGCATTAGTTCCCTGATTAATCAACTGTGGCGACGCTCCATTCAAGATCTGTAATACTATTAAACTTTTTCAATTTTTTGCCACATAACCTACAACTCATAATTCTCAACTCATAATTTATAACTCATAATTCTCAACCCATAACTCATAACTCATAATTCTCAACTCATAATTCATAACTCTCTCCATGGAAATACAACAATTAAAAGACATTGCCGCACAGGTACGTAGAGATATAGTGCGGATGGTTCATGGTAGTCAATCCGGCCATCCGGGAGGTTCATTAGGTTGCACCGACCTTTTGGTAGCCCTTTATTTTGACCACATGAAAATAAACCAGACTAAAAAGGCTGACGGATTTCTTGAGTTCAATAAAGATGGGGTAGGAGAAGACCTTTTCTTTCTATCCAATGGCCATATATCTCCGCTTTTTTATTCGGTATTAAGTCGCAGGGGTTATTTTGCTGTTAGCGAAATGTCAACTTTCCGAAAGATCAACTCAAGATTGCAAGGTCACCCTGCTACACACGAAAAATTACCCGGTATAAGAGTAGCATCAGGTTCTCTTGGGCAGGGCCTATCGGTAGCTGCAGGTGCTGCAATTGCAAAGCGTTTGCACAAAGATGATCGTTATATTTTTGTACTCATGGGGGATGGTGAACAACAGGAAGGTCAAATATGGGAAGCAGTACAGTTCGCCCCTAATCACCAACTTGATCATTTGATAGCAATCGTAGATTGGAATGGTCAGCAAATAGATGGCACAACAGTACAGGTAAACGACAACCGCGATCTGAAAGCTAAGTATGAAGCATTTGGTTGGCTAACTATTGACCTTGAAGACGGCAACAACATGGAACAGGTGCTTGAAGCACTTACAAAAGCAAAAGCAAGGTCAGGTGAGGGCAAGCCTGTAGTAATAATGATGAAAACAGGAATGGGATATGGAGTTGATTATATGATGGGCACACACAAATGGCATGGTGCTGCACCAAACGATGAACAACTGAAAGTTGCTCTTGATCAATTACCTGAAACACTTGGAGACTATTAAGTAAGTCATTGGTCATAAAGTCAATAAGTCATTTAAAATTTCAGATAAAGCAATTGGCTCATGATTCATAACTCTAAACTCATAACTAAAAAGAATGCGGACCACTTCCTGGATAAAAAGGCTTGTTTATCCGCTGTACATTTACCCACGAACAACAAAAGGCACAAAGAAAAAGCTGCATGAGTTGTTTCAATTGTATCGGGCTAAGAAGCCTGATTTGACTGAAGGTGGTAAAGGATTGAAGCTTTTTAGCAATATGGAAGAAGATGGAATTATATTAAAATTGCTGGCTTCTATTGAGGTTGAAAAAGGCTTTTTTCTAGACATAGGTTCCAACGATTGTATTAACAGTAATTGTGCAAACCTGGCTTTTAATTTTGATTGGGAAGGGGTGTTCATAGATGCAAATGAACAGCTTCTAGAAATTGGTAAACGCAATTACAAAAGGTTTGGAAAAGAAAAGAACCTGAAATTTGTTCATAGTTTTCTTTATCCTGAAAACATCAACAATGTGGTAACTGCTAATGTTGGTTCAAAAGAAGTTGATTTTGCAAGTATTGATATAGATGGCAATGATTATGCAATATGGAAGGCATTGGATTGTGTAAAACCTAAAATTGTTGTGGTAGAAAACAAAATTGAGTACGGTAAATATGATATTGTTGTACCTGCCACAAAGTCTTTTGATAATAATGAATGGGGTGCATCAATTGTTAGCATAACAAAATTGGCAGAGGAAAAAGCATATACTTTGGTAGCGACAAACAGCGAAGGTTTCAATGCATTTTACATGCGCAATGATTGCCTAGAAATATCAGGTTTGCAACCATTGAGCATTGAAACAGTTTTAAATAATGACAACATAAAAGCATCTTTTTATCCTGAAAATAAAATGATTAAACTCATACAAAAAGTAAATTCTGTCAACCAAAATCATGGAGTTTCATGGGTTAAACCCTAAACCCTAAACCCTAAACGTTAAACTAAACATTAAACGCTAAATTATATTCCAATGAAAAAATACACAGTTACAGATAAAAAAGATACACGTTCTGGTTTTGGTGCAGGTATGGCAGAATTAGGCAGAACTAATCCCAAAGTAGTTTCGCTTTGTGCTGATCTTGTAGCATCATTAAAGCTGGATACTTTCATCAAAGAAAATCCTGATCGCTTTATTCAGTGTGGTATTGCTGAAGCCAATATGATAGGCATTTCGGCCGGTTTGGCGTTAAGTGGTTTTATTCCATTCCCAAGTACGTTTGCCAACTTTGGTAGCGGTCGTGTGTATGATCAGATCAGGCAGAGTGTAGCTTATTCGGGTACTAATGTTAAAATCTGTGTATCACATGCCGGACTTACTTTAGGAGAAGATGGTGCTACCCATCAGATTTTGGAAGACATTGCCATGATGCGCTCTATGCCCGAAATGACGGTTATTAATCCTTGCGATTATAATCAAACAAAAGCTGCAACATTGGTAATAGCAGATTATCATGGGCCTGTTTATCTTCGTTTTGGCCGCCCTGTAATGCCTGTGTTTACTGATGCTGATCAAAAGTTTGAAATTGGTAAAGCATGGATGGTAAATGAAGGAAAAGATGTGAGCATATTTGCTACTGGTCATTTGGTTTGGGAAGCTATACTTGCAGGAGAAATGCTGGAAGCTGAAGGTATTGATGCAGAAATCATCAACATACACACTATTAAACCTCTGGACGAAGAAGCTATATTGAAATCAGCCACAAAGACCCGCTGTGTTGTTACTGCCGAAGAGCATCAATTGAATGGTGGTTTGGGTGATGCAGTATGTCAGGTACTTAGTCGCAACCTTCCTACACATGTAGAAATGATAGGTGTTAATAACTCATTTGGCGAAAGCGGTACACCCGCCCAACTAATGGAAAAATATGGATTGGATGCGAAACATATTGTTGCAGCAGTTAAGAAAGTGATGGGGAGAAAATAATGGGTCTGTTATGGAAAATAATCATCAGTAGTTAATACCTTAATCTTACTACCAACTTAGTTAAGTTGCCTACAGTATATTGGTAATGAACAACTGATTTGGCTGAACATCTATATCCAATAACATAATCAATATGCCCTTCAAATTGGCCAATGTTTTTTGCTTGTCTTACAAGATAGGTATTGCCCATAATTTCTTTCACCTTACACGTCCAAACAATATCTCTGAATGATACTTTTTTGTACCGGCACCCACTCACATGAACCGTTTGCCCACTTGGGTCTTGAGTAAAAGGTGGTGCCGCAGTAGTAACTGTGTGAGTAGCTGTTACGGGATTTTGTAGCGTAAAGATTACATACTCTGTGTGTCCGGCTTTTCTCTTTCTTACACTTAGTAATGCATTGGGCCCATTACAGTTTTGAGCAAATATTTCATTACAAAGTAAAATTGCAATAACAAGAAGCAGAAGTTTCATAATAGTAGTTTTGAACTATTAAGTTAATTCTTTTTCTTCAATACACAATTGTCAAAACAATCAAATGGCTTTTTGAACCATAGTTACAACTATATTTGTCAGCTTAATTCTAAAATAATATAACGATATGGCAACCCTAATGGAGCAATTAAATGAGACCGCGGCTTTTATAAAACAACACACTAAGGTTACACCAACAGTAGGTGTTGTACTTGGTAGCGGGCTAGGCAACTTTACTGACGGCATGAAAATAGAAAGCGAAATTCCTTATGGTGATATTCCTCATTTTCCTGTAAGTACCGTTAAGGGGCATAAGGGCAAATTGATTTTTGGCGAACTGGGAGGAAAGAAGGTAATAGCAATGGCAGGACGATTTCACTTTTATGAAGGTTACACCCCGCAGCAATTGATTTACCCGGTGAGAGTTATGAAAATGTTGGGGGTAGAAACTTTGTTTTTAAGTAATGCGGCGGGTGGTACTAATTCACAATGGTCGGTAGGAGACCTGATGATTATTAAAGACCACATCAGTTTCTTTTCGGTAAATCCATTGTTGGGAAAAAATGAAGAGGAACTTGGACCCCGTTTTCCTGATATGAGCGAACCTTATTCAAACGAATTAATAACGAAGGCTAAGCGCATTGCAGAAAGCCTGGAAATACCGGTACACACAGGTGTTTACCTGGCGGCGACAGGTCCAACTTTTGAAACCCGTGCAGAATATCATCTGGTAAAATTAATGGGTGCCGAAGCTGTGGGCATGAGTACTGTTCAGGAGGTTATTGCTGCAGTTCATTGCGGTATGAAGGTTTTTGCAATGAGCGTTATAACAGACATTGGTATTCGTGAAGAGTTAAACACTATAACACACGAAGAAGTTTTAGAAGCGGCAAATGCTGCAGAACCTAAACTGACAGCAATATTTACAAAACTGATAGCAGAAATGTAATAACGCCTTTATTTGGTTTATTCATAAATGGAAACAGGGTAAAGAAAACTTTACCCTGTTTTTTTTGATTGTTATTGTTTTAAACTGCGATCCATTCTATTTAATCAATATTGCCGTGCTATATATATTCCCGTCTATTATTGCTTGTAAGTGATAAATTCCTGTAGCCAACTGTGTTTTTAAAGTGATTGTTTCTACATCTCCGGCAATGTGGGCAAGGTTTCCTTTGTACACAATCTGTCCTGCATTGTTTACAATGTTCACTCCATAAGTTCCATTAGGGACATTCTTTAACTGTACATTTATTATACTATTTGAAGTAGCGTTTCCAACAATTGAGATGTCACCACCTTTGGTATTTATGTAAACCTTTACCACCTGACTATATTTCACTTCGCCAGAGTTGCTTATAGATTTTATACGGTAGTAATTATCTCCGTTAATTGGATTTTCATCAAAGTATCCATATTGTGAGAATTGTCTGTTTTTGGCCATTGTTTCACCAATTTTGGTAAACTGACGGGCATTGCCACTTCTCTCTACTTCATACTTTTTTATATTTGATTCTGTAGAAATGGTCCAATCTACCTGAACTCCTTTATTTTTTTCATAAGCATTTATACCGGTAAATGTTAAAGGAAGTGTTCCTGCATTTCTAAATACAATTCTAAAACGTCTTGCAGAATAGGAAGCCGTATCACTGTTTACAGTAAATGGAACTAAAGAAATGCCATTGTTATTTAAAACAGTAACATTTTGTAAATAAGCATCTTCAAGATATGGTGTTACCAACGGGTCAAAGTTGGAAATGTTACTTCTAAAGAAATAATTCTTAGGGCTCATGTTCCAAATTTTCAAATTAACCGTATCTGCCAGGTTAACTGATTTGCGGCCTTCAATACTAAGTAATGAATCCTGGCTTATTATTGACAGATTTTCATCAGGGTTGAAATATTTATAGGAATCCTCATCACCCAATGAATTATCAAAATTATCTGCAAAAAATACCGATACCCCATCTGCAGACTGGTTGGTAGTGTCTTGCCCCGGAAGCAATAATTGCAAGGCAACATGTGGTAATGTGCCGGTGGTTCTGAATACAGCTCTAAATTGGCCACACTTATGTGTTTCTCTAACAGTTAACCTTGCATTTGGCCCACTGTTCTGTATAAAAAATGCCTGACCCGATTGAATATTATTATCAATTGCTGAAGAAGGATTGTTAATACCTGTTAAGGCATTGTAGGTTACATAAGCCCCTCGGCCGTTTGAACCACTAAGTGTTGGGTCAAAAACATACATGGTAGCTGTAACATCTGTTCTGTCAACTGCTGTCCAGTCTATTGCAGATGCGTAAGGGTTACCAATAAAAGTATATCCTGTGTTTGATGCTGCAAGTTCAGGCATATCGGGTGTGCCGCCGCCACCATTTTTTGCAAAAATAACGGTTCCTGTTTTTAATGCACCTGTAGCTCTAAGTGTTGTTATTGAAGGAGGTGGAGCATTATTTCCAAGGTCTGTATTCCTGTCGCCTCTTACCATTAATCTAAATGGTTCTCCTGCATGCAATTGCCCAAAAGTATTTGGAACACGAACCCAGGTTTGTGTTGTAGTGTTGTAACTGTAAATTGATGGGTTATTAGTATTGGTTGCATCAAATCCGTTAATACTGCTACCCTGACCCGTAATTTGCGTACCATAACCAGGGTTGGGGTTAATGTTGATATATGGATTGGTATTATTTGCATTCTCCTGCCAGTTTGCTCTTATGTCGCCGGGTGTGTTTACCGGAGCAGTCAAAAAGCGGTAACACCTTTTGGCAGGTACGTACCTTTCTACAACCACATCTGTGGTTGCAACAACAGCGGTATCATGCACAGGTGCTACACGGGCTGTCTTTGATACGGTAGATTTTAATGCAAAATATCCACCCCCTGCCAGGTTGCCTTTGGTTAATGTGAGTACATCTGTAAGGCCCAATGCACCTAAAACAGAAACCTCTGCATCGGTGTTAATTTTCATGTTTTTGATCAGGTCGGTACTAAATGCATTTGCAGAAATTTGCTGGTTCCCACCGCCATTCATTTCTACAGTGCCATTAACTGCATCTACACCAGATGCACTGTTAATATACCCTGCAACTTTTAAAAGGCATTCGGGTACTACGGTAAGTAGACCTCTATTAACTACTAAATCATTTACACTTAAAATAACTGAAGTGTCCATATTAACCTTTGCACCATTAATAATAAATTTTGTTTGGGCAAACGATGGATGAATAGATAAGACCAAAATAGCAAATAGTGCTAACAGTCTTGCTTGAAGACGGAATTTCATAGAATGGATATTTGGATATTTATTTTAAAAACCGTCTTAACTAAATTATCAATTTCGCAGAACGAAATGGTAATCTGATTAAGATTGGTTTAACTTTCAGAACGATTGCTTTATTGCTAAATCTTTTTGAAAGTATAAACCGTTAGAATAAAAACGAAACAAAGATGTTGTTAGTGTATATTTCCCAAAAAAAATATCAAATAAGTCATAATTCAGACAAAATTAAATTTACCTATAACCAATCTTGTTTTTTATTCCCATTTTGGTTTCAGTATTCCTGATTTGGGAAACTTTTTGGGGTGTTATTTGTTATTTTATTACGTACCAATATTTCGTTTGAAGATATTTTTAAATAAAAAGCTTAGGCATATTGCAAAACCACCATCTTATCTTTTATCAACCTATGCATATTAAAACATTGGTAGCTTTGCAAATAAAATAGTTTGACTAATAATGACACCAATCAAAAATTACCTTTCATTAGTAAAGTTTTCGCATACCATTTTTGCAATGCCTTTTGCCATGATAGGTTTTTTTTTAGCTGTCACAACTTCGGCAACCATTTTTGGCCAAACAAAGCTAAATTATGCAATAGGCTGGGGAAAAGATATGTTACTCCAAAACCCTGAATTGTGGAAACGATTTTTGTTAGTGATACTTTGTATGATAACGGCCCGTAGTGCTGCAATGGCCTTCAATAGATGGCTAGATAAAAATTTTGATGCAAAAAACCCACGAACTGCCATAAGAGAAATACCTTCTGGAATTATAGCAGCAAACCATGCACTAAGGTTTGTGATTGTTAACTGCCTGATTTTTATCACACTTACCTGGTTTATCAACCCTATTTGTTTTTTCCTGAGTCCTGTGGCAATTTTTGTAATACTCTTTTACAGCTACACTAAAAGATTTACCCCATTGTGTCATTTGGTACTTGGCTTAGGCCTTTCCTTGGCACCAATAGGGGCGTATCTTGCTGTCACAGGCCGGTTTGATATTTTGCCAGTCATGTTTTCGTTTGTTGTTTTGTTTTGGGTAAGTGGGTTTGATATTATCTATGCCTTGCAGGATGTTGACTTTGACCGATCTGAAAATCTTTATTCTATACCTGCTGTATTGGGCAAAAAGAAAGCTTTGCGTGTTTCTGAAGCCCTTCATGTTGTGGCAGCTATACTAGTAATAGCAGCAGGATATACAGCATCATTTGGTTTGTTTTATTGGATAGGTGTAGTTGTATTTTGCGGTATGCTTTTTTACCAACACGCCATAGTTAAGCCCAATGACCTCCGCAGGGTTAATTTGGCCTTTATGACAGCCAATGGAATTGCCAGTGTGGTGTTTGCTGTGTTGCTGATTGTGGATTTGTTGGTGTGAGGAAGGTTGAATGCGATTTCAATTCCATCTAATTTTCCTTAATAAAAAAAGAGCAGGCCTTTGTTGACCTGCTCTTTTAAAAGTATGTAACCCCAAATTAAATATCCGTCGCTTCCCCATAAGCCATTGCTGTAGCTTCTTTCAAGGCTTCACTCATAGTTGGGTGTGGGTGTATGGCATTTAATATTTCGTGGGCTGTAGTTTCTAATTTACGGGCCACAGAAACTTCTGCAATCATTTCTGTAACATTGGTACCAATCATGTGGGCACCTAAAAATTCACCATATTTTGCGTCAAAAATTACTTTTACAAATCCTTCTGTAGCTCCGGCTGCACTTGCTTTGCCGCTTGCCATAAAAGGAAATTTTCCAATTTTTACTTCATAACCAGCTTCTTTCGCTGCCTTTTCTGTATAGCCTATACTTGCTATTTCAGGAGTACAATAAGTGCAACCCGGCACATTGTTATAGTCAATACCTTCTGGTAAATGATGATGCTTCTTTTCGTTGTATGCTATAAACTCGGCAGCATTAATTCCTTCTTTGCCTGCTACGTGAGCCAAAGCCTGACCCGGTGAACAGTCTCCAATTGCATAAACTCCCGGTACATTCGTTTGGCCATATTTGTTTACAACTATTTTCCCTTTGTCGGTTGTAATACCCAATGCTTCAAGCCCTATGTTTTCTATATTGGGCGCAATACCCACAGCACTTAACACAATATCAGCCTCCAGTATTTGTTCGCCTGCTTCAGTTTTTACTTTTGCCTTAACTCCTGTGCCTGTTGATTCTACTGATTCAACAGTAGCATTGGTCATAATTGTAATGCCCTGTTTTCTATACTGCTTCTCTAATTCTTTGCTTATTTCTTCATCTTCTACAGGTACTATTCTTGGTAAAAATTCTACTATGGTAACTTTAGTACCCATACTGTTATAAAAGTATGCAAACTCAACACCTATAGCTCCGCTACCAACTACAATCATACTTTTTGGTTGAGTTGCCAAAGACATTGCTTCTCTGTAGCCAATTACATTTTTACCATCAATGGGCAGGTTTGGTAATTGTCTTGCCCGGCTGCCCGTTGCTATAATAATATGCTTTGCTTCAACTATTTGTTTGGTTCCATCCTGTGCAGATACTTCTAATTTGCCGGGAGATAGAAGTTTACCAAAACCCATAATTACATCTATCTTATTTTTTTTCATAAGGAATTGAATACCCTTACTCATTTTGTCAGCTACACCGCGGCTACGCTTAATAACAGCATCAAAATCATGCTGTGCGCCACTTACGTTAATTCCGTATGCAGATGCATGTTTGGCATACTCATATACCTGTGCACTTTTTAGTAATGCCTTTGTTGGGATACAGCCCCAATTGAGACAAACGCCCCCAAGGCTTTCTTTCTCTACTATTGCAACTTTTAAACCCAGTTGAGATGCTCTGATAGAAGCAGGATATCCACCCGGACCACTGCCTAATACAATTACGTCGTAAGCCATATATTTTATTATAATGATTGATTATTTTAATGGGTTATTTAAGGGATTAAACATCCTATTAAATTTCCAATTTAGTTTATCTGATTAATGTAATTAAACTAATATTTTTTAAAGCGGTGCAAAAATACTGGTTAGGAGGCATATTGCAAATTAGATGTGTAATAGTTTTTAATAATTTTATATATAAATTTGAAAAGAGTTTGTAAAAAAGAATATCATTGTGTATTTTGCTCAGGTATTTCATCCCTACATTTATGAAAAAATTATTTTTATTATGTTTAGTACTGAACGTTTCAGTGCTATATGGACAGGATGCAACCATAAAAAACATACAGTCTGAAGCCAGAAGAACTATTCAAAAAGATGTACCTGATACACTAAAACAATCATGGTTCAAAGGGGGTAATGTAAATCTAAATGGAACACAGGGAACATTAAAAAATTGGGCTTCAGGTGGTGATAAATTCTCCATGGCACTTAATGTTTATCTAAATTACTTTCTATTTTATAAAAAAGGAAGATCAAATTGGGATAACACATTCGATTTTAATTTTGGCTATCTTCAAAGCAGCAGCATTGGGAGCCGCAAAAATGATGACCGTTTTGATTTTTTGAGCAAGTACGGCTATAATTTTAATGGTAAATGGTATTTAACGGGGCTCACAAATTTGCGGTCACAGTTGTTTGACGGTTATTCTTATGAAGAAGAACAAAGTTCAATAACCTCTACCTTTTTATCACCTGCATATCTCCTGGTGTCAGCAGGAATCGATTTTAAACCTTCAGAAAACCTTAGTCTTTTCATATCGCCCATTTCAACGCGTTATATAATTGTTGCAAATAAAAAATTAGCTGCATTAGGCCTTTATGGGGTGCCGCCCGGCAAAAAATATGTAAACGAAATAGGTGCCTTTTCTACTATGAATTGGGTAAAAACAATCAATAAAAACATTTCGTATAGAGGTCGTATGGATTTATTTAGTAACTATAAAAACCATCCGGAAAATGTTGATGTTTTTATTACAAATTATTTCATGTTTAAAATAAGCAAGTCCTTTACGGCAAGTTATGGACTCGATCTTATTTATGATGATGATGTCAGGTTATTTGGTAAAGAAGGCACAAGCGCAGGTTTACAATTAAAAAGCCTGATTGGACTTGGCTTTCAAATGAAATTGAAGTAATTTTTTAGGCAGGAAATAGCAAATAGACAACTCTCAATACAAGCTTTATTTCTATTAGTTGAATAATTCTATACTTATTAAGCGAAAAATACGTTTGGAGCTTATTTTCATGAATGTTTATATCATTCAGAAAAACTAAAATGTTTTTGATTTTAATTTAACGTAAAAGGCCAATGTCATTAACTTAAGGCTCAAATCGGCTTATAGCACATATAATATTTCCTTTTTTTCTGATGGTTTCGTTTAAATTTTCTTCCGGGTCTGATGGGTTCTGTTATGGATGCGAGCCTTCTGACGACCCTTTTTAATGC
>JANMMU010000115.1:0-115740 GCA_031373555.1 Segetibacter sp.
CACCAATGTCGGTAGAAAAGCAGGTTGCTATTATTTATCTTGGAACACAAGGTTTGCTAACTGCTGTACCGGTAAAAAGAGTGAAGGAGTTTGAAGAACATTTCCTTACAGAAATGGACAACAAAATGCCTGAATTACTTGCTGACTTCAAAAAAGGAAACCTGCCTGAAGAAGGATTGAAGAAAATGGTAGATATGGCGAAGGGATTGATGGCACAGTACAAGTAGAAGTTAGATTTTAGATGATAGATATTAGAACGCCACGCTGAAGAGTGTGGCGTTTTTGTTTTGAATGATTGAAGCACTATTTGACTATTTTTTCAGTAAGAAGGAAATCTAACAATCGTTGTTTTGCAATACCTTTATAATATGAGCGATAAGCCCAAACCCATATTCAACAAACGAATCTTTTGGGATGTAGTCTTTGAAAACATAGACTACGATGCAAAGGCCAACTTTGTAATAGAAAGAGTTTTTGAACGTGGAGATGTTGACGATATCCGAAACTGCCGAAGATATTATGGTGATGAAAAAGTAACAGAGGCCTTATTGAATGCTAAATTTTTACCTGAACACACTATGTACCTTGCAAGCGCTGTTATAAACCGACCGTTAAAAGATTTTAGATGTTACACTTTGAGACAGTTGAACCCAACACTCTTTCCGTACTAAATGAACTAATGAAAATGCCTGAGCTCCTACAATTTTCATTGGTAGGTGGCACGGCATTATCGTTATTATACGGTCACCGAATATCTGTTGATCTTGATTTATTTTCTTATCAGCCATTTGAAAATGAAATTATCATTACAGCCTTAGAAAAAAAATTTAGCAGTTCACTTGTCAACAGGTCAACCAACCCAAGGTTTGGTATCTTTTGTTTTATTGATGAAGTAAAGGTTGACATTGTAAAGCACCCACATCCCATTATAAGGTCGCAACAGTTGTTTGATGGTATCAGAATGATTTCTACAGAAGATATTATAGCCATGAAAGTGCAGGCTATATTAGGCAGGGGAAAGAAAAAAGACTTTTGGGATATAGCAACCCTGTTAGAACATTTTTCTATTGCTGATTTTATACAATTGCATAAAGAAAAGTATGCGACACAAAATCTGTTGATAACGGTACCACAGGCTATCACCTATTTTTTAGACGCTGACGAAAGTGAAGAACCCATCAGCCTAAAAGACCAAACATGGGAAAGTGTGAAGGAGTTTATTTCGGGTAAAGTGAGGGAGTATTTGAGGTAGGAGCGAGTAGAATATGTATTTTGGTTGTAAACATTTAATTGATTTTTTAATTGAGTTGTTGTATAGCTACACATTGCATAATGTAGAAAAATTTATCAATTTACTTTTCTTAATAGAAGATAAAATCGAAAAAAATGTAAAATTTTGAATTTGTAAATTATCTTTAGAGTACAAACCAACATCAGTAACCTTAATTATCATGAAAAGAATCATCGCCTATTATATGCATGAGTATGAGCTTGCAAAGGCTTTAGAGTTTATAAAAAATCCTTTTGTAACTGAAGGATTTGTTAAAGGAGAAGTAAGCGAAAAAGAAATAGATGATTTAAAGAAGAATAATATTATTTTTTCTTTTTTAGAAGATAAACTTCAAATTGAGACACCAGGGTCAATTAAAAAAGAAATTAAAACCCAGAAATTAAACATCAATTGGGATAATGCAAATTTTGATAATATCCTTTCGTCAGCTGAGGAAAAGAATAAAATAATAGATGAAATTCCTAAATTCCCCGCTTACTATTTATTAACAATTGATGGGCCTCTCTTAGAAGACTATAAAAAAGCGATCATTGAAAAGGGAATTGAACTGTTACAGTATTTTCCGGAAAATACTTATACTGCGTTATTAAAAGAGGCAGATTACAAAAAATTATTGGAGTTAACTTTTATAACTAATATTAAATATTTCGGGGCATTTGAATCAGGAATAAGGGAAGTGAAACTTAAAAATATTAATGACGTTATTACTAAAGGTAATCTACAGGAGGAATACACTATTAGTAAGTCCACAACTGATTCGCATGGTAATGTTAAGGAGATTGAAGTAAGTGCTAAATCATATGATATTAATCTTCACAATCCTGCTGATAAGGACAACCTTGTCAAATGGCTCACTGAAAAACAAATTGAAATTGTTGGTTCTTCAAAATTTAAGGTGAGGATTTTAACCAGCCAAGATAGTTTAGATAAATACGAAATATCTAAAAATAACATGGTTCAATCAGTAACTGAATATGTACCACCTAGTTTACATGACTCTTTAGTGAGAAATATTATACGGATTGATACAAATAATGTAGCTACAAATTTACCCGCTGATATCCTAGGGATAGCCGGTGAAGGAGAGATTATTGGAGTTGCTGATACAGGAATTGATGACAGCCACGCAGATTTTGTTGGCAATATTCATAAAATAGTAGCAAGAGGACGAGTTGGCAATCATTCAGACCCATTAGGACATGGTACTCATGTTGCAGGAATTATCGCTGGTAACGGAGCTTTAAGCAATGCTTTTCCGGATAAGGTTAAAGGAATAGCATATAAATCAAAACTTTTTTTCCAGTCTATTTTAACAGTAGACAATAAACTAAACTTACCGGTTGATTTGAGTGATTTGTTTCTTGAAGCCTACGATGAGGGAGTTAGAGTCCACAATAATAGTTGGGGTGCAAGTACAGAAGCAATGTACACAGTCAACTCAATTGAAGTAGACGATTTTGTTTATAATCACAAAGATATGTTATTAGTATTTTCTGCTGGCAATAGCGGAAACTCAAAAGCACCATCCAATAACGGCTTTGTTGACCTTTTTTCAGTTGGTTCGCCCGCTACTTCTAAAAATGTTATTACAGTAGGCGCAAGTAGAAGTTCACGAAGTGCCGGAGGCCACGCTAAATTAACCTATGGGCAAGCCTGGAAAACCTCTTTTCCACGACCTCCAATTGCAAATGAAAACGTCTCTGGAAATGCTGATGCAATGGCAGCTTTTAGTAGCCGGGGCCCTTGCGATGATAACCGTTTTAAGCCAGATGTTGTTGCGCCGGGAACGGATATAGCATCTACTATGTCAGGATCAGCTTCTTTAGCAGAATTTTGTGGTACATTTCCTCCGAATCCCAACTATGCATTAATGTGTGGAACCAGCATGGCTGCACCGATTGTAACTGGGCTTGCTGCAATCGTTAGGCAATACTATATTACTATTTGCAATCATAAAAACCCGAGTGCTGCACTTTTAAAAGCAACAATAATAAATGGAGCAAGACAGCTTACAAGTGCAGATTCTAATTTTAATGAACCTATTTTGCCAAATAACCATCAAGGTTTTGGAATAGTCGATGCAAGTCTTACCCTACCTAATACTGTTAATGACTTCAATATTTTCTTTTTTGATGCTTTAGATGTGCCTGCCCTCCAATTGAAGGGTACTGGAGAAGCTAAAAGGTTTCTTATTAAATTAGATTGTGCTGGAGATTCATGGATAAGGGTTTGTTTAGCATATACGGATATTCCAGCAAGAGCCATACAAAATGATTTAAACCTAATGATGGATGAGGTAAGTACTCGAAAAAAGTGGCTCGGAAATGAAGGTTCAAAAGTGCCATATGATAGATTCCCTGATAAAACTAACAATGTTGAAATAATACGAATAGATAAAGCAAGTGCAGGGGATTATACAATAAAAGTAGTTGCTACTAATCTTTTAAAAGCACCTCAGGATTTTGCATTGGTAGTTACGACTAATTGTAAAACAGCAACAATTCAACCAATTTAAACCTATAATTCATGTTTAACTTACACATTATTCAAGCAGAATTTGGCGACTCATTATTAATTGAGTACGGTAAAACAAAAGGTAAATTTATACTTATTGATGGGGGACCAAGTAAAGTTTATGATAATTATTTAAGAGGAGAGTTAGTGAATATAATTGGGGAGGGTGGCGATTTGGAAGCTGTGGTTATAAGTCATGTTGACGATGACCATATTAAAGGAATCGTCGACTTCTTTGTAGAATTAAAAAAATTAAATGATACTAACAAAGATTTACTTGTGAAAGTTAAAGACTTATGGCATAATTCATTTTCAGAAACTGTTGACAATGCAGGTACAATTACAAACAGGTTAAATTCAATATTTACGATATTAGGCCAAAATGGAGTTGGTGCCGCTAATTCAGGAATAATCCTTGACGGAATAAAGGATGGAGAAAGAGCTGCCGTGCTTGCAACTGACTTAGGTATTACGGTAAATGCGCAGGCCGAAAATGGTTTCTTTTCATTGGAAAAGTCTACTGCTCCAATTCAATTTGATAATCTTGAATTTTTAATTATTGGTCCTACAAAGGATAATTTAGATGCTTTAAAAGAAAAGTGGGAAGAGTGGCTTGCGAAACAAGAAGAAGATATAGCTAATGGACAATTTAACATTGCCTCAATGTCTGATAAAAGTGTACCTAATCTTAGTAGTATAGTTTTTTTGGTAAAAGGTGATAATAAGACAATTCTATTTACTGGTGACAGTAGAGGTGATTTTATTTATGAGGGGTTAAAAAAAAGGAAGTTATTGAAAAATGGGAAATTGCATTTAGATGTATTTAAGGTTCCACATCATGGAAGCGACAGAAATATCAATCGTGAGTTTTTTGAAAATATCACAGCAGATACTTATGTTATATCTGCGAATGGAAAATATAGTAATCCAGACTATGCTACATTAACCTGGATAATTGAAGCTGCCAATGAACAAGGAAGAGAAATTGAAATTGTTGTTACAAACGAAACTCCTTCAACGAAAAAAGCACTAAAAGATTATCCGGAAAATGATTGGGGTTACACTATGAAATATATTGATAATGGGAAAAATAGTTATTTGCTGAAATTGTGAAAATTACAAATCAAACGACTTGCCTTTCTTCAGTTTCACATACTTACTTTCATTCTTTAAAAACTCATAAAATTGAGTTTTACTTGGGTGATAAAAATAATCAGCAAAATTTGGGTAAGCTTCTAACACATCATTAATTTGATGCTTTATCTCTTGGCTATGAAAATAAATTGACAGGCCGAACATCCCAATAGCTACGTCTGTTGCATCAAAGAGAATTTGAAATATCAATATATTACCTATATAACAATCGGCCACCCAAATATATTTAGGCATTAACTTCAAATGAATATTCCTTGATAAATTTTGCTCATAGCTTTTCGATTTCGATTTAAAAGATTCGCTATACATCAATTTGATATCCCAACTAATGTTACTTGAAGTATTATCCTTGTACATACGCCAAAGTATCTTATCAATTGCTTTGACAATTATTTCTACATCATCATAAGATATACGGATCTTATGGTAAACTGGAATAACTATATCAGTTAGTTTTGACGGAAGAGGAGTTGCATATTTTTTTGACCAGTTATTTATTAATTGAAATTCACCAGCACCAAAATCTACTCTTGCAAATGGCCCCCACCCGTCATCATGAACGAATAACTTCGTTAAACAATCGCTTCTCCAACTTATTATCTCAGAGGCTTTTTCTTCTTGATACTTAATTGTTTTATATCCCGTAACAGTAATAGCATGGTAGCCATAAGAAGGGTTATCTTCACTATTATTATATGGAACTTTTAATACTAAAACTAACGGAATACCAATTGGTGCATAAGCATTTACAACACGTTTTAAGTATGAGTTGCTAAGTAGATTTAAATGTTCTTCCTTTTTCTCCGTTCTAATTTCACTAACCAAACCAGAGTGAAATATTGCCTTTGAAATCTGCTTTATTGATAATCCTTTGTTTGGGAACAATCTTTCGCCATGCGTTCCGACTATGTCAGCTTCATCAGTTATTTCACTTGGTGTTTTTAGTAATGCATAACTATTACAAGATGCTTTTTGCAACATCATCCATATTGCAGCAGTTGCGCATACACTTACAACTCCATCCTGTTCCATAAACGCAAGAGATTCTAGTGCAATTTTATTGCCAAATATATTCACATCGTAAATCCTGTTACCAAAATAAATTCTGTCTGAATCAGAAGAATCAGAATCTTTTCTCGGATAAGTTTTTAGAACAGTTTTACCAATCACTTTTAATGGAATCGGCTTTGCGATTACATAACCAAGGTAGGAATTCCAAAAGTTTTCGTTTTTCTCTTTCTCTTGGATAATTATATCTTCAAAATTTTCTACTGAAAATTCTTCGGAGAAGAAATGAATACGATTACACTTTTTTGGATAGTCATCAAAACAAGATGCATAGTAGGATGCATAATCAACAAGGTAGTCTTTGCTAATATAGTTATGCTCTGCAATAATTGTTTTAGCACCTAAACCTTTATCAATACTGAGGTATTCCGCTAAATAGGCGAAATGATTCTTGTCCTTAACCTCTTCTGGGGTTGTAAATGTTGAACCTGATGAATTAGGAAATTTTCCAGAAAGTACATCGGCAAGATTATCTTTATCATATGGAAGCAGAGTATATGATGACATAGGTTTATAGGACGCAAACTCTGTTTAAAGAGTCTACATCTACAACCTTCCGGTCTAAGATGGCTTGCTGCTCTTTGTGGGCCACTTCAATTTCATTTTTAATCTCAGGGGAATCAAAGTCATAAACCTCTACCTTGAAGGTATAGCCTTCTTTGAAAAGAGAATCAAAAGATTCAACTTCAACAAAATGGTTATTTGTAGTTAGTGACATGGAGATGCTTTTTTTATTTTGGTGGGCAAAGTTAAGTACTTTTCTTATATGGCGCATAAAATTGTTCATGAATTTTAAAACACGATGTAATTTAGGATATAAAACGATATTAAGCAAATTCTTAGTATTGTTTTGAGTAGAATATTTGAAAGACGAAAACTTTCAATTATTTAATGATTTGTTATTCAATTGTGCATATTGATTTTATAGAAGAGTTGTAAATCCTTATAGATTTATAATTAAAACTTTAAATGATATTGATACTACTTGTAATTTTATAAGATTAATAGCTATTCTTAGTTCAGGTTGTCTTTAATTGTATTGCCTGATAATTATAATTCTCAACATCCTATCCCTCCTCACATCACCGGATGCCTCTCCACAACCTTACTCCTGTCAAAATTATACCGATAAGTAACCATTCTGCGGCTTTGGGTGCCGCCAATGGCTTTGTAGATACCGACCATTTTGGGGTTCCAATCGCCGGCCCATCCCATTTCTATCAGGTCGTATTTATTTTCTTTTCTTATGAGTAATGCGCCTTCGTAAATCATAAAAGCATCTATGCCGAGTGCCTGAAATTTGGGTACAATACCAAACGCCAATCCATTTATTTTTCGGCTATGCCGATACTTTTGCAACCACAACAGGCGTAGCTTTTGCCACCAACCAAACTTGCCGTTAAAATATTTAAAGTATTGGTTCAGGTCGGGGATGTTTACCCACATACCTATTGGTTCATCCTTGTAATAGGCAAACCACACAAGGCTTTCGTCCATCACTGGCTTCATTTTGTTGAAGAGTTTCAGTGCCGCTTCGTAGCTGATTTCTTTGCCTTCGTTGTGCTGTGCCCATGCCATGTTATATACTGTTGAGAAGTCTTTTGCAAACCTGGGCAGGTTGTTTTTTTCTACATGAATGGCTTTGTAGTCAGGTTTAGATGCAAACCTTGCATGACGTTCAGGGTATTTGTCGCCGAGTGTGCCATGTGCCTGTAAGGTATAGTAATACTGATTGTAAAAATTCTCAAATCCATACGCCTCAAACAACTGTTCATAATAGGGCGGATTGAACGAAATGCCGTACAGCGGTTCTTCATTAAATCCTTCTACCATTAATCCCCACCATTTATCGCGTTCTCCAAAATTTATAGGGCCGTCCATTGCCTCCATACCTCTTTCTTGTAGCCAGCTTTTTGCGGTATCAAACAACAATGTTGCTGCCTTTTTGTCATTTATACAATCAAAAAAGCCACAGCAACCTACCGGCATTGTATCTCCATGATTTATGTATTTTGAACTTACAAATGCTGCAATGCGACCAATCAGTTGATTTTTATCATCTTTCATGATCCAACGTTTGGCGGTACCGTATTTGAAAGCTTTGTTTTTTTCCGGGTTAAAAACATCATTCACTTCATTGTCAAGTGGTTGAATGTATTTAGGGTTCTGCTTGTTCAGCAGCACATTTACCTTAATAAAATCCTTTTCTGTAGATGTATTATTTACTTCTATAACCTTCATTGTTGTCAGATGCTTTGTTTTATAATTAGCAATGCTAATCAAGGGTTCATTATGTATTTTTTTGTGCCGTTAGGCACAGGATGTCGGTAACAGGCAAAACCAATCACCAATTAAAAGTCCTGTAGGGACGATATGTGTTTGGAAAACCATTTGGCAAACCTGTCCGTCCGGTCAGGGGGCATTTCGTCCCGCCTTGGTGGGACTTTAAAACAAAATAAAAATTTGGTTCTCTATCGACATTTCGTGCCTAACTGCACTTTCAACCCTTGATTAGCATTTGCAATTATGCCAACATTTATTTTGCGTTGCCCGAAGATAAGAAAAGGACAATGTATTTAATCACAACCGGGGTGTGGCAGATTTTGTATAGCTGGTTTAATTATTGATTTGTATATTTAAGTAACAAACAACAACGTATGGAAAAGGAAAATTTTTTCGTAGAAATGAAAGAAATGGTAGAAGAATATGCCGAGGACAGGATTTTATTATTGAAGCTACAAGCTACAGAGAAAGCGGCAAGAGTTTCGTCTTCACTTTTTTTAGGAGTAGTGGTGGGTGCATTGGGATTGGTTGTTTTTATGATTGCAAGTTTTATAGCAGGTTATTATCTTTCTATGGCTGTAAACAGCTATCCCGGCGGTTTTGCTATTTTGGGGGGAATATATCTTTTGCTCATTTTGTTGGTCATTTACATACATAAAAAATATACGGGTAAAATTGTAGCTGATAAAGTGGTGAAATTTTCTTTTGATAATCAAGACAACTTTTCTCATGCAGTATAAAACAAAATACACATTATCTCACGTAGATTCTATTGAGTCTTTGCGCAAAGAGCAGCAGGTTATAAAGAGCAGAATCAAAAACCGTGAAGAAGACATCAGGCTAAAAATGTACGAGATACCGGCAGAACTGGCTGCCGCAGGTGTCAATAAGTTTATACCCTCCTTTTTACGTGGAAAAGTTTCTAATACAGTGCTTAATGGGGGAAAAAAACTGATTAATGCATTGTTTGTACCTGAAAATGCCCATCCTCAAAACCTGCTTACCCATACTGTAAAAAACAGGGGAATTTTTTCCTTTGTAAAAAAAGGAATTTCTTTATTCAAGAAGTTTAAATAACTATTTCTCCCCTTTTCTGTTAAAGATAAAAGCATCGTTTAATTGCTCAAAATCATATACAGTACATTTGCCCCGATTATGTCAAAATATGCCCACGATACAATAGTACCTTACAAACAAAGCAGCGAAAGTAAAAAAGAACAGGTAGCTGAAATGTTTGATAATATAGCCTTCAGGTACGATTTTCTGAACCGTTTCTTATCAGCCGGAATAGATGTTAGCTGGAGAAAAAAAGCAATCAACAAGCTAAAAGATATTAATCCACAAAACATATTGGACGTAGCCACAGGAACAGGTGATGTTGCTATTTTAACTGCTAAAATGCTGAATCCTGCTAAAATAACAGGCATTGATATTTCGGAAGGAATGCTTGACGTTGGGAGGAAGAAGATTGCAGATTTAGGCCTTACTGAAACAATTAAACTTGTTAGCGGTGATAGTGAGAAAATAAGTTTTCCTGATAATAATTTTGATGCAATCACGGTGGCATTCGGGGTAAGAAACTATCAAAATCTGGAAAAAGGACTACAGGAAATGTATCGGGTATTAAAACCGGGAGGGAAATTGGTTGTTTTGGAATTTTCAAAACCCAAAAATGTTGTATTCAAAGGGTTCTATAATTTTTACATGAATTATATAGCGCCGGGCTTTGGAAAAATGTTTGCAAAAAACCGTTGTGCCTATCAATATCTAAACGATTCGGTTCAAAAATTTCCCGAAGGACAGGATTTTATTAATATTCTGGAAAAAAGTGGGTATGCTAAAACGGGCAACAAAGCATTAACTTTTGGTATCTGTAGCTTATATTGGGGTTCAAAATGATTAGTTAATTAGAAAATTTCAACAATTAATTTTAGTTTCAATCGTTGATACTTAACAGATATTTTAAAAAACAGTTAGGCCTGTTCAAAAAAGGCAAGTAAATTGCTTCTTCTAAACAAAAACAGCAAAATATAGCAAAGCTTTACTTACTATTTGTAAGGAATCAACAATGGAAATTTCAGATATAATGGGATTGGTACGCTGTTTTTATTCATCAAAAAAGCAAGTTGCAATTGTTGTTGCAACAATATTTTCTTTTTCAGCTTATGCACAGATAGAAGAATACAGGCCCGAACATGACAATTGGCCGTATTACTTTGGCATGTCTATTAGTTACAACGTTTCTACACTTCATCCAGAAAAGCACCCGACATTTTTACAAAACGACAGTGTTTTATCAGTTGAACCGGGTAGCAGTGGTGGCATAGCATTAGGTTTAGTCGGTACATTACAACTTTCGCCCCGTATATCGCTTAGGGCCAATCCGCAGTTGATTATCGGTGGGGCTAAATATTTTACCTACAGCCTCAAATATCCTTTGTTGGGGGAAAATTTTATAGAAAAAAAGACGCTTCCTTCTACAATTGTCAGTTTCCCGTTTCAACTTAAGTTCAATAGCGACCGCATAAATAATTTTAGGGTATTTATGATGGCCGGCATAAAGTATGACTTAGACCTTGCAAGCAATTCGCAGGCACGAAATGCAGAAGATTTGGTTAAACTGAATAAAAGTGACTTTGGTATAGAAGCGGGTATTGGGTTCAACTTTTTTATGCGCTTTGTAACCTTTTCTCCTGAATTAAAAATCAGTAACGGATTAGGTAACGTACACAGCCGCGACGCTAATCTTAAGTTTAGTAATGTGCTTGATCGGCTTAACTCCAGAATGCTGGTATTTTCAATAATTCTTGAAGATTAGTATTCTTTCAGCAAATAAAAAAGGGCAGCTTTTTGGCTACCCTTTTATAATATCTTAGACTGATGATTATTAGAAATCAAATACACGTCGGGCCATATTCCATCTGACCCCAACCGATACAATTGTGGTATTTGAATTGCCCAAACTGGCACGGTTAAAAGTTCTGTACTGAACATCTGCATCTATAAAGAGGTTTTCGAGAAGCTCGTAGGAGGTGAACAGCGACAGATTCATAGACTTTACTGCATCTCCCGTACCTATATAATAGCCATAATTGCCCAGACTACGGGTTCTGTAGTTTTCGGTAATATTTGTACCAAAATTTTTGTTTGCAGTATCTAGCCCTTGTTTATATGCAATTGCTTTTGCAGTAAAATATAACTTTTTAAGGGGCTGATATTTTGCAATAAAAATGTATTCTCTAAAACCTGCTCCTAAAGGATGAGCCATTGGCATGTTTGAATGTGTATAGTTTGAAACTACAAAAGATGTAATGCCTGCAGAGTCGTTATGAGTATAGGTAAATGGTCTTACTAAATTTGTTTCTGCCTGTAGGTCAAGATTTGCAATACCAAACGCATCAGGATACTTTACCCCTAACTGATAACCGAATTTGTTGGCCCAATAGCCTGTACTTTTAAACATTTCTCTAAGCAAAAATTCGTCTAACAGAAGTTGACCATAAACCTGTACTTTCTTTTTTATATTAGCTTTTACATTTAAACCAACTAAAGCATTGTCCCGGCTACCAATATCGCTTTCGGCCGGACGTAGAAACAAAACGGGAATGAGGTATTGAAAATCGAAATGATCTTTACGGCCAGAAATAACAGCGTCAAATATTCCAATATTTAACCACTTTGTGGCATTAAGGCTTAGGTAATTCATCCTTAAATATTTTCTTGGTAACAATGAATTTCCCGATGCTTTTAACCCGTCCGGAACTAATTCCATGTATAAGTTTTCATAATTGAATTTCCATATTCTTGTACTGAATTTCAGGAAAAGTGCATTAGCCGAAAAGTCACTTAAAAACAAACTGCGGTAACCATCGCCTATAAAATTGCGGTCGTATCCCAATTGGATATCTATATACTTAGACGCATTGAAACTAATTGATCCACGTGCATCAAAATAATCTACTCCTCCCGGTGCTACTTCTGGTTTGAAACTTTTATAGAACCTTGCACCCGGAACAGCCTGACGAGATATAATATAATCCTGCACATACAATGGGTCACGTTCCTGATTGTCAGTTACATACACATCAAAACCTACTTTCTTACCAATAACACCACGAATGGACAGACCTCTGCTATTGTAAAAAAGACGTTGGCTGTTGCCCTTTTCAAACATTTGCTTGTACTGAACAACAGGGTTTACTACCAACGAAAAATCTTTTTCGTTTACTTCGTAAAAGTTGGCCGGGGTTTTATAAAAATGGGTAAGAAATGGTTTTTTATTCAGGTAAGCATCTTTGGGTTTAGACCATTCGCTGTTGCTCATAAGAAACCGCTGCATATTGTATTTATCCATTGCAGTCAGGTTGTTGGCATTGCCACTAACTGCAGAAGACATGCTGTCAATATTTTCAACTTCACGGGTGTACAATCTGCGGTTAAACGGTTTGATGGTTGAGAACATCAGATTGGTGTTGCCTGTTTTTATCTCTAATCTGTTTATGAGGTCATAATCCTTAAGTCCATTAGGTATGTACGAACTTTGACCAAATAACACTACGGGCAAAAGTAAAAAAAGGAAGATGCGGGTAGATTTGATAATTTGCATGAAAACTGGTTTTGTATTAAAAAAGTCAATATGAATTACTTAATTAAAAATATTCAGATTGTTAACGAAGGTAAAACTTTCACTTCTGATGTGTTAATAAAAGATGGTATAATAAATAAAATTGCTTCAGATATATCGGTAAGCGAATATATACAAGAAATTAATGGTGAAGGAAAATGGTTGATTCCCGGTGCAATTGACGATCAGGTTCATTTTCGTGAGCCTGGGCTAACTCATAAGGCCAACATTTACACGGAATCAAAAGCCGCAGTGGCAGGTGGCGTAACCAGTTTTATGGAAATGCCCAATACGGTGCCACCTGCATTTACCCAGCAGTTGTTAGAAGATAAATATAAAATTGCTGCTCATTCATCGTTGGCCAACTTTTCCTTTTATATGGGCACAGGCAATGATAATATGGAGGAAGTATTGCGAACTAACGATAAAAAGAAAGATGTTTGTGGTGTGAAGATTTTTATGGGTTCTTCTACCGGTAACCTGTTAGTGGATAATCCGGTAGTGTTGGAGAAACTATTTGGAAATGTAGAAGTTTTAATAGCAACTCATTGCGAAGATGAAAGTATAATAAAACGAAA
Source organism: Segetibacter sp. (assembly GCA_031373555.1). Lineage (GTDB taxonomy): Bacteria > Bacteroidota > Bacteroidia > Chitinophagales > Chitinophagaceae > Segetibacter. Next base: position 13,514 of record JANMMU010000115.1, read on the forward strand.
TCTGGAAAAAATCAGGAGAGAAAAAAGTGTTTTAGAAGCTGCAGATCACCCAATAATCAAAGATGAGGAAGTATGTTTTGAATCATCGCTTAAGGCCATACAATTGGCTATGAAACACAATACAAGACTGCATATTTTGCATATAACCACCGCTAAAGAATTGCAGTTATTCAGCAATATGCTTCCGCTAAAAGAAAAAAGGATAACAGCAGAAGTTTGTGTGCACCATTTGCATTTTACAAGCAATGATTATGCTCAACTTGGGAACCTGATCAAGTGCAACCCTGCAATTAAAGCACCTCATAACAAAGAAGCTTTATGGTCTGCACTGCTCGATGACAGGTTAGATGTAATAGCTACTGACCATGCACCCCATCTTTTATCTGAAAAAGAAGGGCTTTATGAAAATGCACATGCAGGTTTGCCATTGGTGCAACATCCGGTGTTGCTGATGTTGTATTATGTACAACAAGGCAAATTGACTATTGAAAAAATGGTAGAGAAAATGAGCCATGCAGTTGCAGATTGTTTTTCGGTAGAAAAAAGAGGCTACATAAGAGAAGGTTACTTTGCAGATTTGGCAATCGTTGACCGAAATATTTCCACTACTGTTGCTAAAGAAAATATATTGTACAAATGCGCATGGAGCCCATTAGAAGGGTTCACATTCCCTGCAGCAATAACCCATACATTTATAAATGGCAACTTAGTTTATGGAAATGGCATATGGAATGAATCTAATAAAGGAATGAGGTTGAGTTTTGACAGATAATTAATAGAAAGTAGTAAGTAGCAAGTAGCAAGTATCAAGTATCAAGTAGTAAGTAGCAAGACAGAGCCAACTCATAACTCATAACTCATAATTCATAACTCAAAACTCAAATTCAAAACTCATAACTCCCTCATGCAGGTAGACAAAACAACTTTACACGATTTAGCAATATTTCACTCTTCAGAGGAACAGTCGCTTTTTCATTTATTGGATTGTACTACAACAGTTGGGGGCAAACATTGGTTTCATCATCTTCTTGGTCACCCATATAGCGATATTGAAAAAATAAAACAGACACAACAAACCCTTCAACTTATTTTAGCAAAGCAAGATAAATGGCCAACCCTTATTACGAACGGAGCAATAATGGTGGTGCAGAAGTTTTATGAATCGTCAGTTGAAGCTATTCCCCGCCATTCTTCTGCTTTTGGTAGTATGGCTTATAAAACTATCCATTCCCCCGATTATTCATTGATTAAATTTTCGGTAATACAATTTGTTCATTTTTTCCGTGGGTTACACCAATTGATTCATCATTTTGATCAGGAAAATAATCCACCACTTTTTCAGAATATTATTAATCAGATAAAATTATTGACAACCCCCGTTCATATTCGCACTATGATGCAATGGCCGGCAGGTAAAGAGTTATCAACTACGGACAATCTCAATTTTGGACATTTTCTCCTATACCATTTTAAAGAGCAGGCAATTCAATTAGTTGATATTTTTAGCAAGTTGGATGCCTATCATGGCATGGCGATAGCAACTCAAAAATTCAGGTTTTCATTTCCTGAAATAAAGCAAACCGTTCAGCCATTTATAGAAGCAAAAAATGTTTTTCATCCGTTACTGAATAAGGCGGTAGCTTATGATGTATTACTCAATCCTGATGGGAATTTTCTTTTCCTGACCGGGGCAAATATGGCCGGCAAAAGCACTTTCATAAAGGCAGTGGGCGTAGCAGTTTATCTTGCTCATACTGGAATGGGCGTACCTGCCGAAAGCCTTTCCTGTAGTTTGTTTGATGGGCTGCTTAGCAACATTCAGGTTGAAGATAATATTACCAAAGGTGAAAGTTATTTCTACAATGAAGTGCAACGCATCAAAAAAACAATTGAGCAAATAAATGATGGCCGTAATTGGTTAATTTTAATAGACGAACTTTTTAAAGGTACCAATGTGCAGGATGCCATGAAGTGTAGCCTTGCCGTTATAGAAGGGCTTCGCAAAATGAACAATACATTGTTCATCCTTTCCACACATTTATACGAAATTGGTGAAGGATTAAAACAATATCCCAATATCCGTTTCTGCTATTTTGAAACCGATACGAGCAATGGACAATTGCATTTCAGCTACCAGCTAAAAGAAGGTATCAGCAACGATAGGCTTGGTTACCTGATATTGAAAAGGGAAGGGGTAGTGGATATGTTGGAAGGGTTGTAGTGATTATTTGATTATGTAGGTTGTAAATTTCATAAATTGCAATTAAATTAAAAGTACAATGGAGACGATTTTGATACAACTCACCAATCAGAAAGCTATGGGTTTATTACATGAGTTGGAATAACTTCACCTTATTAAAGTATTAAAGGAAAACATGCAGAGGGATAAACCCAAAATGTCCCAAAAGTATAAGGGGATCATCACTAGAGAGCAAGGTAGGGAATTAGATAGCCACATCGATAAAATGCGCAATGAATGGAACATTATCTGATTAGTTTCTAAGTATTTTTGCAAAAAAAACTAAACCCTACCTCATGACACGTTGGTTAAACACCTGTCCATCTTTTGTAATCAATTGTAACAAATAATTACCTCCTGCAATTGAAGCAAAATGTAAAGTTTGATTCCCCTCTGTTGCGTTAAATTTTTGTACTATTCTTCCTGAAAAATCATACAATTGTAGCGAAGCAATATCTGCTTGTAGAAGTCGAATAGCAATCTGTAAATAATCTTTTACAACATTACCAAATACCTCGAGAGAATTGATCTTCGGCACTTTTACGAACAAGATTTTTGTGTAGGAAAATTTGCCATCTGCATCTATCTGCTTTATGCGGTAGTGGTTAATGTAAAGGGGATTGTTGTCGGTAAATGAGTACGTTTTTTTATCGTTGCTGTTGCCAGCCGCATTAATGCTTCCTATAGTTGTAAAGTTGGTGCCATCGATGCTTCTTTCTATTGCGAAATATTTGGTGTTCCTTTCAGAAAGTGTTTCCCAGTTGAGGCGGATTTTTTTGTTAATAGGGGTGTAGGAAAACTTGCCAAGTGAAATAGGTAAAGTCAAACAAGAATTTATTGTATCTATAGTGGCGGATAAACTTTGTAAAGTCAGATTAGTTCCACCATAACCAAATGATAAACCGCAAAATGAAAGTGATGTTCCTAAAGGGGTACTTTCATTTTCTCCAATATAATATCTTCTGGTGCTATAAAGCCCAAAAACTGAATAATCTTCAATATGAATGCTATCGGGACTATAAATTACTTTCTCTACTAAACTATCAATGTTATCACGAAATTCAAAACGACCTGCATTTGCAAAGCTATCAGAAGAAGGAAATTTATAGCTAAAAACATCTTTGCCTAATGATGCCATTTGTGAAACCATGATTGTTTTGTACAAACTATTCTGGAGGTTATAGAAATTAATTTTTTTAAAATGATTACTATATAAACCTACTCCTTGTTGTATTTCCAGATATTCATTTATATCAACCCCAACATTATTATAGTGTAATTCTAATATTGTTGTGGGGCGATCGTTTTGATAGCCCGGCTGTATCAGCGCCAACTCATCCAAACTCAACCCTGATTCATTTGTCCAGCTCATCAATTGTGGATGGTTGATATCGTAGAGGTAACTGTAGTTCTGTGTTTCATGAATGTCCCTTGCCATTTTATCGGCACCACTTTGCTGCATAAGGTAACCAACTGCACAGTAAGTATTGTATTTATCAATGAAATAGGGCTGACGGTTTTGGTGCTTGTCATTTACAGGAAATACACCTTTTACCCAATAATTATGTAATGTATTCAGGTTGTTTAACCGTTGCTTTTGTTGTGCTGCTGACAAGGCAGAAAAATTCCTTTTGCGCAGCAGTTTTTCTGTTTCCTGCAAATGAAATTGTATCAACTCCTGTTCGGTCAAATGCGTTGCTGAATTCACTTTAAGCGAAGCGTCCAAATCTTTTTGATTTTTCCATTGCTCATTTACATACACTAATTGCTCATAAACAGTTTTTAAGTTTTGTGCGTTTGCTCCAACAAAACAAAATAGCAGCATGAAAAGTAAATTAGCTTTCATAAAAAACATTTAGAGAAATAAATATACGAAAATCTACTCAAAATGAAATGGATTAAAGCAGTTTTTCAGCACCGTTAAGTATTATTACTTACACCAATAACCACCTATACAAACAAACAGCTCAAAAGCATATCCTTTTTACCGTTTAGAATTTTTTAGTTTTAGATATTGATTGTGTTTCATTTTAGTAGTTACTTTTGAAACCAACTTCAACCATTTATATACATGGACTTACTGCAATTGCAACATCTCAAAAAGTATTACGCTACGCAAAAGGCTGTAGATGATATCAGCTTCAACATTGCCGAAGGCAGCATATTTGGATTGCTTGGCCCCAATGGTGCCGGCAAAACAACTTTGCTTCGTATGATTACAGGCATTTTCTACCCTGATGAGGGGGAGATTCTTTTCAATAGTAAAAAGTTTGAGCCAATGAAAGACAGCTTGTACATTGGTTATATGCCCGAAGAACGTGGTTTGTACAAGAAAATGAAAATAGGCGAACAGGCATTGTATTTGGCCCAACTGAAAGGGCTAAGTAAAAACGATGCGATGGAAAAAATCAAATATTGGTTTACCCGCCTTGGCATGGAAAGTTGGTGGAACAAAAAAGTTGAAGACTTGAGTAAAGGAATGAGTCAGAAGTTGCAATTTGTAACCACTGTACTCCACGAACCCAAACTTATTATACTTGATGAACCCTTTAGTGGTCTTGATCCGCTGAATGCCAATCTGATAAAAGATGAAATTTTTGATCTGGCTAAAAAGGGAAGTACGATCATATTCAGTACCCACCGTATGGAACAGGTGGAAGAAATTTGTGACCATATTGTATTGGTAAATCTGGGACAAAAAATACTTGATGGAACTGTTCAACAAATTAAGCAGGATTATAAAGAAAACCTGTTCAGAATAAGTTTTGAGCAGGATATTCAACCAGAGCATTTGGCCATTCATTTGTTTAATGTAAAAGAGCATAATGGAAATGAAGTTATTCTGCAGCGTGATAAAGATTTCACTAACAATGACATTTTGCAATACTTTATTAGCAAAGGAATAAGTGTTGATTCCTTCAATGAAATATTGCCTTCGCTCAATGAGATTTTTATAAAGCTGGTTGAACATAGTTCGGCAACAACAAGAAAGTTTCAGGCTGTAAGTGCATAGTAGCAAGATATTAGTAGTACGTAGTAAGATCAAGCAAACCACTAAAATAACGGAATCCAAAATAAATAGAAAGGCACTTAACAGCTAACACTTTACACTTTACACTTAACACCTGACCCGTTACACCTACACAAAAACAATACTTCACCATGAACAAAATACTGCTCGTAGCCAAAAGAGAGTTATTGACCCGCATTCGCAAAAAAACATTTTTATTAAGTACCATCCTTTTGCCATTAATCATTTTTGGCTTTTATGGATTGATCATTTATTTTTCTGTAAAAGGCGATGAAGGACTAAATGTTGGAATTGCTGACAAAGCCAATCTGTTTGAGGGAAAAATGGAAAGTAAAGGCGATGTAGTTTTCAAATTCATGAACAGTGAGTCGGAAGCATCCTTACGGGAAAAACTTGCTAAGAAAGAAATTGATGCATTTGTAATTGTACCCGAGGGAACAACCATAGCTAATTTTGATACATTAAGATTTGTATCCGGTAAAAAAGTAGGGCTATCATCAAGAGATAGAATTGAAAGACGGATAAATAATAGCCTTGAAGAAAAAAGGCTGATTGCACTAAATATATCCAAAACTGCGCTTGACAGTATTCAAAACCGTCAAAACCATCTTACATTTTCTACACTGGAAGGCAAAGAAGAAGATGATAGCAAAGTAGGAGTAAGCTATGCAGTAGGCTTTATTTCCGGCTTTCTTATCTACATTGTTTTGTTCATTTATGGAACTATGGTAATGCGTGGTGTTATGGAGGAAAAAGTGAGCCGAATAGCAGAAGTGATAGTGAGCAGTGTAAAACCTTTTCAACTGATGATGGGTAAGATATTGGGGATTGGTGCAGTAGGACTAATTCAGTTCCTGATTTGGATGGTTTTGGTTATAGGATTGCAAACTGCGCTTTTTCTTATTTTCCCAACTATTGATCCCGGACAGATGCAGGCACAAGCCGGCGGAATGGGCATGGCCGGCGGGGGAAATGCCGGTGCAGCAGCAGCCGTTTCTGAAATAAGGAACAATCTTGCAAGCATCAACTTTCCACTTATTCTTAGTTGTTTTATATTTTATTTCCTTGGTGGATATTTCCTTTATTCATCCTTATTTGCGGCTGTAGGAAGTTCGGTAAATGAAGACCCGCAAGATGCACAAAGCCTGCTGCTTCCTATTACGATGCCTATTATTTTTGGTATAGTTATTATGACCAAAGCGGTAAATGCACCTTATAGTACATTGTCTGTTTTTGGCAGTTTGTTTCCCTTGACATCTCCTATTGTAATGATGGCACGTGTAGCTCATGGCATACCCGGTGGTGTTACCTGGTGGGAGTTGGCACTTAGTATGTTGCTGCTGATTGGTGGTTTTGTTTGTACTACATGGCTTGCAGGTAAAATATACCGGACAGGAATATTGATGTACGGCAAAAAGCCAACCTGGAAAGAAATGTGGAAGTGGGCATTTAAGAAGAATTAGATAAAGGAGTACATAAATAAATAGGTTGGAAGGGAGTGTTGAAATATTATAAAAGATAGAAGAAGCTTAATAGCTATTCCTCTAATGAACGTAATCCCGCCATGCGCTTTGGCGCAAACTTAAAAAAGCCTGAAAGGCTTTCATTTGAATAGCCGTCGGTGCAGCCGGCGGAAAAAATGATCAGTTTTTAAATCAACCCCATTGGGGTTGCACAATATTAAGCATGCAATTAGTGCGACCCTTTCAGGGGTATATAATATTCATACAATCAACTACCGTGGGTTTCACCCACTGCTATTCAAATGTTACCCCGTTGGGGTAAAAGAAACACCAATAAAACCCTTACTGGAAAAGGATCTTTGTGGACATTTCAGTTTTAATTAAGTTGATGCTAATGCGCCAATGCGGGGACGATGAACAATCAGGGAACAAATGCTTGTAACAAAATAATATAAACTATTTCACCACCCTTCCCGGGTTTTTTGCCATAAACTCTTCCCATCCCTTTAATCCTTTTGGTAATTTTCCAATAACAGAGTTGGATTGATAAAAGTGACAAAGTGCTACACCGAGTGCATCGGTAGCATCAAAATATTGTGGTTTTTCTTCCAGGTTAAAAATGCGTTGCAGCATTTTCCAAACCTGGTCTTTGTCTGCGTTTCCATTGCCAGTAATAGATTGCTTTACTTTTTTTGGAGAGTATTCTGTTACAGGTAATCCTGCACTCATAGCGGCTGCAATTGCTACACCTTGTGCCCTACCCAATTTGAGCATACTTTGCACATTTTTACCGTAAAACGGTGCTTCAATTGCAAAGTTGTTGGGCTTATGTGTAGCAATGAGTTCTTCTACAGTTGCATGTATTTTCTGCAACCTGTCATATGCATCACTTTTGGATGACATTTTCAGTACATCCATTATCAACATGTTTGGCTTGCTGGTAGTTGCATCTATTATTGCATAACCCATAAAGAGTGTACCGGGGTCAATACCTAAAATGATGTTTTTGTTTTTCATACTTAGAAGGTGTGAAAATAATCTATCTGCACCATAAAGCAGATCAGTTTTCCGTTTAATGGCTGTACCACTATATATTTGACTAAACTTTGAACACTGAACAAGCAAGTTAAAATACTGCTGAATTACTTTGTAGGGCCGGTTTTATTTGTTGTCCTTTCATGGTCTATTTATAACAACATTACCCATCAGCCTGACTTACACAATTCTCTTGACAAAATAAAACTTGGCATTCAGGGAGAACAGGGGTGGAAAGCTATACTTGTTATACTGCTCATGTTTGCTAACTGGAGCTGCGAAGCACTTAAGTGGAAAGTGTTGATTAACCACATTCAGCCCATTAGTTTCTTCAGATCTTTCAGGGCTATTTTATCCGGGTTAAGCATATCCCTTGCAATGAACACACCTAATGGTTCAGGTGAGTATGTCGGGCGGGTTTTGTATATAAAAGAAGGGAACAGGATAAGGGCAGTTACTCTCACTTTTGTGGGAAGTTTAAGTCAGTTAATTATAACTATGCTTATGGGTACACTAGGGGTATTTGTGCTTAGAAATTCCTTTATCAGCCCATTAGAAAGTAATGCAATTTTATCCAGATTATCTGTTACAGCAATCATATATGGTTGCCTGGTTTTTACCCTTATTTTGCTGGTCATATATTTCGAAATCAGCTACCTGACCCGGTTCCTTGAAAAACTACCTATTGTTTCAAGATTTGCGTATTTCATTCAAAAACTCGAAGACTTTGGTTGGAAAGAATTGTTAAAAGTGCTGGGAATTTCCTTTTTGCGTTATATGGTTTTTGTAGTACAGTATATATTGCTGTTACAGGTTTTTAACGTAGGCCTTGGCATTGTTACATCGTTTTGGTTAATTACCATTATGTTTCTTGCATTGGCTATAGTGCCTACAATAGCATTGGCCGAGTTAGGGGTACGGGGTAAGATCAGTATTTTCCTTTTTGGGTTGTTTAGTACTAATACTTTGGGCATAGTGTTAACAGCTTCTGCTATTTGGTTAATTAACTTAGTTGTGCCTGCTTTGGCAGGGAGTTTGTTTATTTTGGGCATAAAACTCTTCAAGAAAGAAAAAGAATGAAACAATTTGTATTTCTTATAGCATTGACAAGCTTAACAATAAGATTGGCTGCTGAAGATGATTTTTGTGGTATAAGAAACCGCAGCTTCAGCGCAGGTGAAAATATTACCTTGGTTGTATTTTACAATGCACTTGGCATATATGTAAATGCCGGTACCGCCAACTTTAACCTCACCCAGGAAAGAATGGCAAACAAACAGGTGTATCATGTAGTTGGCACCGGTAACACCAACAGTAGCTACGACTGGATTTTTAAAGTTCGTGACAGGTACGAAACCTATATAGACACCGCTACATTAAGGCCATATAAATTCATCAGAAATGTAGAAGAAGGAAACTATAAGAAATATGAAAATGTAACCTTCAATCATGCTGCAAACACTGCGCTTACAACAGATGGTGTTTATAAAGTGCCCAACTGTGTGCAGGATATTATCAGTGCTATTTATTATGCCCGCAATATAAATTTTGACAATTATAAAGCCGGTGACAAGATACCTTTCACCATGTTTATGGACAATGAAATATACAACATGTACATACGCTACCTGGGCAAGGAAACCATTAAGACACGTTATGGTAAGTTCCGGACTATTAAGTTCAAACCTTTGCTGGTAAAGGGCAACATGTTTGAAGGCGGTGAAAAAATGAACGTATATGTAAGCGACGACGATAATAAAATCCCCGTTAGAATTGAAAGCCCTTTGGTAGTTGGGTCAGTAAAAGTGGATATGATGAGTTATAAAAATCTGCGTTATCCATTGACTTCTTTGCTTAGTTTTAGGTAAGGGGTTTTATTGAAATGTGTTGTAAATTTCCCCCTTTTTTTGGTAATTCTTCAATAAAACAAATGTGATAGATTTGTAAGAGTAAAAGAAGAACTGCGGAAAAAAAGGACAACTCTTTAAAAATGGTTATATGAAAAAAATGCTTTTAATAATTTTAGGGCTTTTTATTCATATGAAAAGCTATCCCAATGAACATATCTTGATAAAAGTAAACGCGAAATGTAACTTCGAGGATACCTTTTTTAAAAATTGTAGTCAAAATGATTTTAGAAAGCTGTTAGATACATCATATCAATATGATGAAAATGTAAATTTCCTTCTGACAATTGTTGTGAGTAAAAAATATGTTGAATTTAAAGTAAAAGAAAAAAAAATTAAGTACAGGTTATTAAAGGTAAATTCAGATACAATAATATTTGAGTCTTTAAAAAGAAACATATTTAAGGGAATATCAGTATGTAATACTCAAACTTATCCTTACCTGATATTAACCAACTTAAAAAATAAAAAAATATCTATGTTTTATGATAGGTCTTCAATTGAAAGAAAGAATTTCAGTGTATTTGAAGGTGAAATAGATCTTTACACATCAAACTAGCTTAAGTATTTGTCCTTCCTGGGTGTTTGGCAAAAAGACATAGAAATTCTATTAAATCCAGTCCTGTTTATTTTTCAAGATAGATTGTCATTGGTAGTTTTCCAGATTTCTTGTTAGGTTCTTTTGCAATAGCAGAATCAGTTTTACAGTCTAAAGACAAGCATGAAGATTTTAAAGGAAATGCAATATCAATAGCCGATTAGTAATCAAATTTTAGGCATGTATAAAGTTTTTTTTATTGTATTTTTTTTGGGTGGGTTAATTTCATTTTGTCAAAAATCCTTTGGACAAGATACTACTGGAAAAATCAATGCTAATTTCCTTCTGGTAGAAGTATTTGGTCATAGTAGTAGTTTGTTTTCAGCCAATTATGAAAAAATTCTGGTTCTGCCACTAAGTAGTCATTTTTGTTCCTTTCGTGCCGGTATTGGCTATTCTCCCGGAATCACTATCGGTTCAAATAGGCACAAGGGTGTTATAACTACTCCTTTAGTTTTTTCATTACTTTTTGGAAAGAAAAAAAATTATGTACAATTAGGTATTGGGTACACTTCTGCATTTGGGGAGAATTGGATTGATTCGACAACCACAAATCCAACTATATATCAAAAATTTGAATCTGCCTATATTCTAAGTTTGGGGTATAGATATATTTGGAAAGCGTTTACTTTTCAAATATACCCTTTGGTTGAATGGACCACTAACCCCTCATCCAGGTTCTCGATTGGGGGTGGTATTTCTTTAGGTAATTCATTAAACTGGTAACTTTATTTAAAATAAAATATAATTACTATGGGGAGGAATACATCAATTTCACTTGGTGATCATTTTAAGTCTTTTGTTGATAACAGAGTTTCGGAAGAGCGGTTTAATAATGCAAGTGAAGTAATTAGAGCAGGGCTTCGTTTACTTGAGGAAGAAGAGCAGAAGATAGTGGCATTGCGTATAGCAATTAATGATGGGATTGATAGTGGAGTTGCAAAAGACTTCAACCCGAAAAAGCATTTGACATATTTAAAAAATCGGGGAAAAAATAATGGCTAAATATCAACTAACAAATAAAGCGGTTGAAGATTTGGCTAATAGTTGGAACTTCAGCTTTGTTCATTCATTTGCTATGAACAACAATAATTTGCTAAGGGAATCATTTTCCCATTAACAAAATAATAATCTCTAAAATATATCTGATTATCAAATAATTGAGTAAATTACACAAACTCATTTCATATGTACTGGAGAAAGTTCAGCGGTGAGCCTATTCATTTACCCATAAAAGATGCTGTTGAAGCAGCCATCAAAAATGAAACAGCTATTGGTAACAGGCTAAAAGTCTGTATTGGTACAGATAGTCAGGTCAAAGGCAAAGAGACCGAATTTGCAACCGTTATTGTGTTTTTAAGAGAAGGCCATGGTGGGTTTATGTACATTCACAATGAAAAAACCCTGCACAAATATTCCATTAAAGAGAGAATGTTGGTAGAAGTAGCTAAGAGCATAGAAATAGCCTATGAACTTTGTAACCTTTTTACAATATATAATGTAGATATGGAGGTTCATGCAGACATTAATACCAACCCACAGTTCAAAAGCAACGATGCGCTTCGGGAGGCAATGGGCTACATATTAGGTATGGGTTTCGCATTTAAAGCTAAGCCCGAAGCCTTTGCCAGTAGCAGTTGCGCCAATAAAGTGGTGAATTAACGTTGTCATTTCCTGAAATATTTTTCCGGTTTTACAGGTTGGCGTTTATAAGCACCCTATCAGGTCGTCTAAATTTTCATTCATCCACTTGTTAACCTGTTCCTTTTAACCATTATGATAAGCATTAGAACTCTTTCTATTATTTGGTCAGGTATTGTTAGATTTAGCGGCTGTTTCAAAAATGCCAGTGATTTTCACAAAAACAGCTCTATTAATTGGGTTTGAATACTATAAGCAATTATTAAAGCGTTATTGCATCTTTGAATTTAATGCAATTTGGCAAGATTGTTTTATTTCTAATAGTCAGAATTATTACAAAGATTCCCATTGAGGTTAAACAAAATGCCGTTCATATAAAACCTTTGTTAAGATAAAATGTTCTTAACGGTATTTAATAGCTTTTTGCATTATTTTTGAATTGAATGAAACAAATATTCCAATTTATGCTAAGTCGCAAGGTTTTACCTTTGGTCGTTATCACTTTATTTGCTGGTGTGTTCTGGGCTTTTCAGTCTAAAGGCGGTGATGTGATACCTACTTCTTCTCAACAAAAACTGCTTACAACGCTGGGCAATATAATTGAGCAAAACCATTATAATCCCAAGTCAATAAACGATAATTTTTCTCAACAGATATTCAAAAAATTTCTTGCTGCGGTAGACAGAGATAAAAACATTTTTCTGCAATCTGATATTAACAGTCTAAAAAAATACGAGAGTTCAATAGACGACGAAATACATGGAGTTCAACCAATTCAATTTGTACCTGCGGTAAATCTGATCTACGCCAAAAGAATTGCAGAAGTGGCTGCCATTTATAAAGAGGCATTATCTCAACCTTTTGATTTTACTGTAAATGAAGAAATTGTAGTAGATGGAGACAAGTTGAATTTTGCTTCTGGCGAATCGCAGCGCAAGGATTCCTGGCGAAAAAAGCTGAAGTACCTTACATTAGAGAGATATTCAGAACTTTTAGATACACGTGAAAAAAATAAAGAAAAAAAAGATTTTGTAGTAAAATCAGATGCTGATTTGGAAAAAGATGCCCGTGAAAAAGTAGCAAAAACAATGGACCGTAATTTCGAAAGAATGAAACTACGTTTTACGGATGATGAAAGATTCAATCTTTTCATAAATACCATTACGGCCTATATGGATCCTCATTCTGACTATTTCCCTCCTTTGGAGAAAAGAGCTTTTGATGAACAAATGAGCGGTAAGTTTTATGGCATTGGCGCATCTCTTAAAGAAGATGAAGGAAACATAAAAGTTGCCACCCTGTTGAGCGGCAGCCCCGCATGGAAAAGCGGTCAGGTGCAGGTGGGTGATATAGTTTTGAAAGTAGCTCAAGGCAAAGATGAACCTGTTGAATTAACAGGATTAGCAGTAGAAGATGCCGTAAAAATTATAAGGGGAAATAAAGGAACGGAAGTAAGGCTTACACTTAAAAAGCAGGAAGGAAGTCTGCAGGTGGTTTCATTAATAAGAGATGAAATAGTACAGGATGAAGTATATGTACGTAGTGCAATCATTAACGACAAACAAAAAATAGGTTACATCTACCTTCCCGATTTTTATGCTGATTATGAAAAGCCGGATGGTCACAGATGCGCTCAAGACGTAGCTAAAGAGTTGCAAAAATTAAAGTCAGAAAATGTAGATGGAGTAGTAATAGACCTTAGGAACAACGGCGGTGGTTATTTACCGGAAGTTGTTGAAATGGTAGGTTTATTTATTCCAGATGGTCCCGTGGTACAGGTGAAAGAAAAAGAAGGGAAGCCCAATGTACTAAGAGACAATGACAGATCGGTTGTATATACCGGCCCATTAGCAGTAATGGTAAATGAGTTTAGCGCATCTGCTTCCGAAATATTTGCGGCAGCCATACAGGATTATGGAAGAGGCATAATCATTGGAAGTAGCTCATCTTACGGAAAAGGAACGGTGCAACGCAATATTCCATTTGGCAAACCTCTTGACCTTTTTACGGGCCGAACAGAATTTGGTGCTGTTAAGTTAACCTTACAGAAATTTTACAGAATTAATGGTGGTTCCACCCAATTGAAAGGTGTTACTCCTGATATTGTAATTCCTGATGAATATGAGTATCTGAAATTCAGAGAAAAGGACAACGATAATGCCCTTCCATGGGATGAGATAGAAAAAACAAATTATACAAAGTGGTCAGGTAATTATGATATTCCTGCTCTTAAGCAAAAAAGTGAGACAAGAATTAAAGAAAATACCAATTTTAGCCTGATTGATAAAAATGCTCAATGGCTTTCTAAGCAAAATGATAAAATCTATCATTTGAACTTTACAAAATACAAGTCTGATCAAAAAGCACTTAAAGCTACTGTGAAGCAGAATGACAGTTTAGCTAAACTGACCACTGAACTTCCTTTCGAAGGTTTAAAAGCCGATGATGCTAAATACAACAACATAGACAAAGAAAAAGGGGAACGCTATAAAACCTGGCTTAAAAACCTTAAAAAGGATATTTATGTAAACGAGGCATCAAATATTGTAAAAGATATGATTTTATTGTCTGATGCATTAGCAACACATTGATACATTTAACATTAAATAAAATATATAATAATTTAAAAAGGATGCCTTACAAGGCATCCTTTTTAAATTTACCTTGCACATTCGCAATCAAAAATTTATTTTTGAATTTTGTTTCAAGGTAAATTCACAATTTTTCACAATGTTTAGCATAGAATAGTCGTTCTTGCTTAATTATGGTAGACCATAAAACCCGATCCGTTACTTTATGAAATTTATTTTTACAAGGTCCATATGTAATTGTTATGGGAAACTATTTTCATTTGCTACTATATTAATATTTATAGTTTTTTCAACTTCATGTGTTGATCAGCAAAAGTTAAAATATTTTGCCAACCTAAGCGATAGTCAGATTGTACACCTGCCAAACCTGCAACGATCCCAGGCCATAATTATGCCCGATGACATTTTGGATATCAAAATAGCTGGCGCAAATGAATCTACCTCTGCTTTATTAAATACCTATTCTGCCAACCCTTCGGCAGGCGTAAGTTCTAATTCAAATACAAGCAGTGTAACGGGTTATATTGTAGATATAAATGGAGAAATAGAATTTCCAATTATAGGGAAAGTAAAAGCTGGTGGGCTTACCAAAGAGCAATTTAAAGACCATTTAAAAGAGCGTGTTGGTAAATATTTGAAAGACCCATTAATATCAGTAAAATTTTCCAATTTCAGGTTTACGGTTTTGGGCGAAGTAAAGGTGCCTGGTAGCTTTGTAGTTCCCAACGAGCGGGTTACAATTTTGGAAGCTTTGGGATTAGCTGGCGACATGACAAGTTATAGCCGCAGATCCGGAGTAAAAATCTTACGCGACAGTAGCGGAGTGAGAGAGATTGGTATTGTTGACTTTGCTGATAAATCCTTGTTTAACAGTAAGTACTACTATTTGCAAAGAAATGATGTTATTTATATAGAGCCCGAAAAATACAAAACCAGGTTTGAAGACATAACCAGGATTTCGTCAATAACTGCGACTATCGTAAGTTTATTAGCAATTTCAATAACTATTATAAGGCGCTAATATTTATGAAAATAATTTTTATAATTTAAGAAAATGAGTTATCCAATAAGTTCTGCTGAAAATGAATTTGCCATTTCGGGGGACAACCAGTTTGACGTAAAAAAGTTTATTTATAAAATCATAGGAGTTTTACCCTGGTTTATTGTTAGTGTTGTCGTCTGCATTATCATTTCCCGCATATACCTGCGTTATACAATGCCGGTAAATAAAATTTCTGCATTCCTCCTTATAAAATCACAGGAAGATGGGGGAAATTCAGATTATAAAACCCTAAAGGAAATGGGCCTTGTTACTCAAAACAAGGATGTTGAAAATGAAATGGATATTATCAGGTCATTTTCATTGATGCGCCGTGTAGTTGACTCTTTACATCTGAATGTCAACGTTTATAAAGAAGGCCGGGTTACAGCATCCCCAATTTTTGGTGAAAAATCTCCTCTTCGTATCAAGGTAGTTAAAGAAAACGAAGACTATAAGCCCGGAGGGTTTAAGTTGAATATGCAAGCCAATAGTTTTACTATCAATGAAACCGGTACCCCGAGAACAATAAATTATGGCGATACATTTGAGACTGATTTTGGTAAACTTATTTTACTAAGAAACACTGAAGTTAAGATTGACCCTGATGGATTAAGGGTATTTTTTACTAGTAAGGAAGTAGAAACAAAAAAATTTAAAAGTACAATAGATGTAAGGCTTACACACGATATGGGAGGTATAATTGAAATTTCCATGCTGGATGAAGTACCTGAACGTGGTGTAATGATTGTAAATAAGTTAATTGAAGTTTATAATAACGCAGGGCTTGATGACAAAAACGTAGCCAATATTCGTACCATTAAATTTCTTAATGAAAGAATTGACACTGTAGCACAAGAGTTAAATGCAGTTGAGTTAAATGCCCAAAAATTTAAAACAAGTAACCGGATTAATTCCATATCTGCAGAAGCAACTTCCTATCTGGGTCAGGCAATAGCGGTGGACAATAAAAAAGCCGATCAGGTAGCACAGTTAAAAGTATTAGAATCTCTGGAGAACTATCTGGGTACCGGTACCGGCGAAGAAGCCATACCAAGCAGTTTAGGTATTAGTGAACCAACGTTACTTTCTTTAATTAATACACATAACAATCTACTCCTCGAAAGGCAGAGAATGTCTCTTAGCAGTACTGAGAACGACCCCACCGTTGCAAGACTAAATGCACAATTAAAAGATATACGGGATAATCTGCTTAGGAATATACGGGTGTTGAAAAGCGGCTTCAATAGCAACCTGAATCAGGTACAAAGTACATATGGTAATATTGAAAGCAAGATAGCGGGACTTCCCGGTAAAGAGCGACAATTGCTAAATATAACCCGTCAGATAAATCTTAAAGAAACACTCTATTTGTACTTACTACAAAAAAGAGAAGAGTCACAATTGTCATTGGCTTCTAATATCAATAATACACGTATTGTGGACAGTGCTTTCAATACCGGAGTTATAAGACCTATACCCGGACAGGTTCAGTTGTTTGCTTTTTTAATAGGTCTTGTAATACCAACCCTTGTATTAGTATTAAAAGACTTTTTTAATACTAAAGTATCAGACCGTAAAGAGATAGAAGAAGGAACTGGTGTTCCTATTCTGGGTGAACTTTCTTATGAGAAAGACAAAAAAAGCATTGTAATTGATAATAAAAGCCGTACCCCGATTTCTGAACAATTTAGGTTAATAAGAACCAATATTCAATATATGGGTGCAGAAAAACCAGTAAAAACAATATTGGTTTCTTCGTTTATGAGTGGTGAGGGTAAGAGTTTTGTATCCCTGAATTTGGCTAGTAGTATGGCTATTACAGGTGCCAAAACCGTTATCCTTGAATTTGATTTGCGTAAGCCCAAGCTTAGTAAGTATTTGAATGTACCCGGCGAGTTGGGTATTTCTAATTATATCATTAAAGATATTCCGGTAGAAAGCATCATTCAGAAAGTTCCGGGGCAAGAAATTCATGTGATAAGTTCAGGACCCATACCGCCAAATCCCGCCGAATTGTTGTTAAGCTCCAAGGCAACTAAATTACTTGAATACTTACAAGCCAATTTTGATGTAATTATTATAGATACAGCACCTATTGGGTTGGTAACAGATGCTTTACTACTAGAAAAGTTTGCCGATCTTACCATGTTCATTATTCGACACAAATATTCTTCTAAAGCTGTTATTCCATTTGTTGAAAAACTAAACAGGGAGAAGAAAATTAAAAGCCTTGCAGTAATAGTAAATGGCATAAAAAATAATTCATCATTTGGATATGGCTATGGTGGCTACGGCTATGGATATGGCTACGGCTATGGTTATGGCTATTATGTTCAGGATAAGAAAAAGACTTTTTTACAAAATCTTTTAGGGAATTTTGTAAAAAAACCGTAGAATAGTTTTTATAAAACAGATTATGGGTCACTCTTTTTTTTAAAGAATGGGAGTGAGGTGGCGAAGCTATAAGTAGTTGTAAGATTTCTAATTATGGAGAACAACAAAAAATGGTATGCATTATATACCAAACCCAGGTGGGAAAAAAAGGTAAACCTTGTACTAAATAATAAAGGAGTTGAATGTTGGTGCCCGTTGCGGAAAACTGAAAAGCAATGGAGCGATCGAAAGAAAATCGTCGAAGAGCCATTATTTACTTCTTATGTTTTTGTATATATTGAAGAGTCTGACAGAACAAAAGTGCTGATGACTGATGGCATTCTCAACTTTGTTTATTATGTAGGCAAGCCTGCAGTAATCAGAAATGAAGAAATCGATCTTATAAAAAAATATTTATCAGAAACGGAAGCAAAAGTCTCTGTTCAGTCGCTAAGCTCATTAGATGAAAACACCCGTATAAAAGTTAATCACGGGGTATTTATGGATACAACAGGAACAGTTTTAAAGGGTGGAAAGAAAAAGGTTTTTGTTAAATTGGAAAGCCTTGATCAGGTAATGATTGTTGAATTTCCAATTGAATACCTTTCGCCCATTAATTAGTTCGCATTTTTCTTACAATCCTATTCTTTGAAAATTTTATTAATTGGCCTCGGATCTATAGGGCTAAGACATCTTAAAAACCTTTTGCAACTTGGTTATAGCTCCATCTCGGTTGTCAGTCGATCTGGCATCCTTCCAGATACGTTTTCTCACCTCACAGTCTATTCATCTTTACAACAGGCATTAGCACATTCTTTTGATGTAGCAATAGTTTGTACACCTACTGCCATGCACACAGAAGCGATTAAGAATCTGTTATTGGCAAAAATTCCAAACATTTATATTGAAAAGCCTGTCAGCCACTCTTTATCAGGGGTGTCAGAATTGTTGACATTATCTAAACAATATAATAATAACGTAGTAGTAGGCTTTGATCTGCATTTTGACCCGGGCATGCAGAAAGTGAAGCAATTATTAGAAGATAGAGCAATAGGAAAAGTTGTTTCTGTAAACGCACAGGTTGGCCAATACCTGCCTGATTGGCGACCGCAGGAAGATTACCGTAAAGGTATGAGTGCCAGAGTAGAAACTGGTGGCGGGGTAATGCTCGATTTAGTGCATGAATTTGATTACCTCCTGTGGTTATTTGGAAATGTGAAAAGTATAGCTTGTCAATACACCAATAGTGGTGCATTAGAAATTGAAACCGAAGATACAAGTGATGTGTTGCTTCGGTTCGAAAATGGCATCATAGGCACCATACACCTTGACTACCTGCAGCCAAAATTAGTACGCAATTGTATGATTACGGGCAGCAATGGCACTATATTCTGGAACCTTGCTACAAGTACCGTTAAGTGGATAACAACAGATAAAACCGAGGAGGAATTTTCATACCACGGTTATGAACGCAATACCCGTTTTATGGAAATTATCAATACTTTTCTCCAAAACAGGAATGATTCAAGACTCACAAATCTGGAGCAAGGAATAGAAAGCTTGAAACTTGTTGTAGCAGCAAAGCATTCAGCAGAAAAGCTGTCTTTCGTAAACCGGGATTCAATGAACAGTGAATAATGAACAATAAATAATTCCTAAACATTAAACACTAAACCCTCAACATTAAACCCTATCCCTCAATTCCAATGATTCTCGCTACCATATGTTGTCGCGGAGGCTCTAAAGGAGTTCCGGGAAAAAATATAAGACCGCTTCGCGGAAAACCTCTTATTGCATACACCATTGAATCTGCAAAGGGTTGTAAGTTGGTAGACGATTTAATCATTTCAACTGATGATGAACAAATAGCTGCAGTTGCCAAACAATTTGGTGCTTCAGTTCCTTTTATGCGGCCTTCAGATTTGGCAAGCGACACTGCCTCTAAGTGGCCGGTGTTTATACATGCTGTGGAAACATATGAAAAGGTCACCGGAAAAACTGTAGACTATCTTGTTGATTTAGATGTAACTGTTCCTTTAAAAACTGCACAAGATATAGATGGGGCAATACAACTCGCCTTACAAAACCCTGATACAGATGTAGTCATAACAGGTTATGAACCTGAACGGAATCCTTATTTTAATATGATGGAAATAGGGGAAGACGGCTATGCCGAAATTGTAAAGAAAGGTACAAAACCCATAGTTCGCCGACAGGATGCACCGCAGGTATATAGCCTGACACCTGCAGCTTATGTAGTTAAAAAATCCGCATTATACGAATTTGAACATTGGAGCAAAGCAAAATGCAAGATATACCCCATACCAAGAGAAAGAGCAATAGATATTGACACAGAAATTGATTTTAAGATTGTTGAATTTTTAATGAATAATAAATAAGTGAACCAACCAAACCTTTTTGACCTAACTAATCGTGTAGCCATTATAACCGGTGGTGCAGGTTTATTGGGGAGCGAACATGCTATTGCATTACATGCTTATGGAGCAAAAGTTATTTTGGCAGATTTCAACAAACAAAAGTGCGAAGCTGCCGTTGAAGTTTTAAAAGCTAATGGCACAGATGCGACTGCCAAATTTTGTGATGTTACCCAAAAAGAGATTTGGGAAACATTGCTCAGGGAAGTGGTAGCAGAATTCGGCAAGGTTGATATATTAATAAACAATGCAGGCTTCACCAACCAAAGCAAATCAGCCAACTTTGATGCATCATTCGAAAACTTTCCGTTGGAAGATTGGAACGCCATTATGAATGTAAACCTTACAGGTGCATTTCTCGGATGTCAGGTAGTTGGCAAACACATGTTGGAAAACGGCAAAGGCAGTATAATAAATATAGCATCATTATATGGAGTTGTTAGCCCAAATCATAATATTTATCCCGGTACAGGTATATCCCAACCGGTAGCATATAGTGTTAGCAAACATGGAGTAGTGGCGCTTACAAAATATGTGGCGACCCTTTGGGCAAGCAAAGGGGTAAGAGTAAACTCATTAACACCCGGCGGTATTTTCAATGGTCATCAAGGCTTATTTCTTGAAAGGTTTAAACAACTAAACCCCATAGGCCGCATGAGCGAAAAAGAAGAACTCCGTGGTGGTATAGTTTATTTAGCCAGCGATGCAAGCAGTCATGTTGTTGGTCATAACTTGATTATAGATGGTGGATGGACCGCATGGTAAAAAAGTAATTAGTTGTAAGTCGTAAGTAGTAAGACACACAATTAACCAATCAACTAATAAACCAATAAACTAATTAACCCCATAATAAGTGAATCCTTTTATAGAAATAGCAGGCCGCAAGATTGGCTATGATTACGAACCTTTGGTAATAGCCGAAATTGGCATCAACCACGAAGGCAGCCTTGAAGTTGCTAAGCAAATGGTAGATGCAGCAAAAGAGGCCGGTGTGGAAATGGTAAAACACCAAACACACATTGTAGAAGATGAAATGAGTAGTGCTGCTAAAAATACCATCCCCGGCAATGCCGATGTAAGTATTTATGAAATCATGCGCCGCTGTTCGCTTAATGAAGCCGAAGAGTTGGAACTGAAACAATACGTAGAAGCGTTGGGTATGATATTCATAAGCACTCCTTTTAGCCGTGCTGCAGCGGACCGTCTGCATAAATGGAATGTACCTGCTTATAAAATTGGTTCAGGTGAGTGTAATAATTATCCTTTGCTTAATCATATTGCTTCTTTCGGTAAGCCAATCATATTGAGCACAGGTATGAATACTTTAGAAAGCATTGAAAAAGCAGTAGCTGTTTTTAAAAAAAATGGTATCCCTTATGCTTTACTGCACACTACTAATTTATACCCTACACCCAACAATTTAGTTCGGTTGGGGGCAATGACCGAAATTCAACAGGCATTTCCTGATGCAATTGTGGGGCTTAGTGACCACACACTCACCAATCACGCATGTTTTGGTGCAGTAGCATTAGGCGCTTCCATTTTAGAAAGACATTTTACAGATAGCATGAACAGACCCGGTCCTGACATTGTTTGT
This sequence comes from Segetibacter sp., assembly GCA_031373555.1. Taxonomy (GTDB): domain Bacteria; phylum Bacteroidota; class Bacteroidia; order Chitinophagales; family Chitinophagaceae; genus Segetibacter. The sequence continues at coordinate 35,466 of JANMMU010000115.1, forward strand.
TCTATGGATATAAAAGCTACCAAAGAGTTAATAGAAGGAAGTAAAATAATAGCATTGCAACGTGGCGGGCACAAGGGACCGGCCCATGAAGAACAGGTTACTATAGATTTTGCTTTTGCAACCATTTGCACCATACAGCCCATTAAAAAAGGGGACGTTTTTACAATGGAAAATATATGGGTAAAAAGACCCGGTAAAGGTGGTATGCTGGCAGATGAATTTGAAAATGTTTTAGGTAAAACTGCTTTGCATGATATTGACGTAGATATTCAGATACAAGAGGAATACATAGTACAGTAGTACAAAAATGGATAAAAAGAAAATCGTTTTTCTCTCGGGTACAAGGGCAGATTTTGGAAAGTTAAAATCGTTGATTGAAATACTCCGCAAAAATGAACTGTTTGAAGTACACATTTTTGTAACCGGTATGCACATGGACAAGAAGTATGGCTACACTGTGCATGAGATAGAAAAATGTGGGTACGACAATATTTATAAATACATCAACAACGATGCAGGTGCTTCTATGGACCTTATGATTGCAAGAACTATTGAAGGTTTTGCAAAATACATTCATTTGATAGAACCTGATTTAATTTTGGTTCATGGTGACAGGCTCGAAGCCCTTGCAGGAGCAACAGTAGGTGCGTTTAATAATATTTTGGTTGCACACATAGAGGGAGGTGAATTATCCGGTACTGTTGATGAATTGATTCGTCATGCAGTATCTAAACTTAGCCACACACATTTTGTTGCCAATGAAGAAGCAAAGAAAAGGCTGCAACAAATGGGCGAGGTAGCTGAAAATATTTTTGTAATAGGTTCGCCGGACATGGATGCCATGAAAAGTGAAACACTGCCCTCTTTAAATGATGTTTTGAGTTATTACAATATACCATTTCAAGACTTTGCAGTTGCCATGTTTCACCCTGTAACAACTGAGGTTGATAATATGGACGAGTATGCAGAAGACTACATAGCAGCCTTGGAAGCATCTGACTGTAACTATATTGTCATTTACCCTAATAATGATAACGGTTCTGCGTTAATACTTAACAAGATAAAACGGTTGGTAAATAACCCAAAGTTTAGAGTATTTCCATCAGTAAGGTTTGAGTCGTTTTTATCTATGTTAGAACATGCACAATTTATTGTTGGCAACTCGAGTGCAGGTATAAGAGAAGCGCCATTTTATGGTGTGCCAACAGTTAATGTAGGCACCAGGCAGAATGGACGAACAGCCAATGCCAACATCATTCATACCGGTTACAGCAAAGACGAAGTGCTGGCAGGTATTGAAAAAGCACAAAATGTGCGGGTACCTAAGTTGAGCCTGTTTGGTAATGGAGATAGCAATAAAAAATTTAGCGAAATAATTTCAAACAGCGCATTTTGGGAAATTTCAAAGCAGAAAACATTTGCAGATATTTTTGGGTAATACTATTTTAATTCATTAGTCAGAAAGCTGTAATTAGATTTAATATTTTTTTTGAACAGGCACAATGAAGATTTCAGATAAGTTTGGGTTCTACTTTAGGTTTTACTACCAGCTAACTGGCAAAAGGATTTTTGTAACATTATTCCTGAGTATAATTGTTAGTTTGTTAGATGGTATTGGTTTAGCCATGTTCATACCATTGCTTCAGGCAACAGGTACTGACGATGGGTCGCATAGCACACATGGCAAACAGGTTTTGGGTAGCCTTCATTATCTCACTGATTTTATTAAGGCAATTGGCTTTCCACTTAACATTAATTCTGTCCTTATATTTCTTGTTTCAATGTTTGTTTTTAAGGGTGTTATCAAGTTCATGCAAATGAATTACCAGATCAAAACCCGGCATTATTTTATGAAGAAAGTAAGGTATATGCTCATCAGCGACTTAGAGGCGGTAAGTTATCAGGGGTTTCTCAAATTAGATGCGGGACGTATACACAATACACTTACAGTAGAGGTAAGCAGGCTCATGCAAACTATGACCAACTACTTTAATGCCGCACAAAATGCGGTAATGCTCGGTACTTATATTGCACTTGCCTTCCTTGCAAATTTTGAGTTTGCAATTTTTGTTGTTTTAGGAGCCAGCCTTAGCAATTTGTTGTACAGGAAAATTTATAAAATCTGCAAACAAATATCTTTAGAACTCTCACAGCAAGGACACAATATAAATGGATTATTGGTGCAGGCTGTTCACAATTATAAGTATCTAAAAAGCACTAATTATCTTCACAGATTCTCTATAAGAATCAGGAAAGTAATAGATCATACTGAATATTTAAATAAACGAATTGGATTTTACAATGCTGTTACCAGCAGTGTAAAAGAACCAATTATGATAGTAATTATCGTAACTGTCATTCTTATTAAAATATATGTTTCAGGGGGAACCATTGCTTCAATATTGTTAAGTTTACTATTATTTTATAGGGCAATCAATTTTTTGATGCATGTTCAAAATGATTGGCAGGCATTAATACAAGGTTCAGGCAGTATCACTACTATTACAACTATGTTAAGCCAGATGAAAGCCCAAAAAGAAGTACAGGTTGCTGCCCCATTTGAAAAATTTACAAAGAAAATTCACATAAAGAATGTTTCATTTTCTTATGGTTCTTCCCGTATTTTAGATCATATTGATTTGGAGATACCCAAAAACAAAACAATAGCATTGGTAGGTGAAAGCGGTTCCGGCAAAACTACATTAGCCAATATAGTTTCAGGTTTGTTACAACCCGAAGAGGGGCAGGTATTATTGGATAACATACCCCTCAATGATGTTAATTTGAATAGCTTCAGAAACAGGATTGGATATATATCGCAGGAGCCGGTTATTTTCAATGACAATGTATTTAACAATATTACATTTTGGGCAGAGCCAACCGAAGAAAATATAGAAAAGTTCTGGAAAATTACAGAACTGGCTTCGTTGACTGACTTCATAGAAAAATTACCCAAAAAGGAACTGACGCAACTTGGCGACAATGGCATGTTAATTTCGGGAGGACAAAAGCAAAGAATTTCAATAGCAAGAGAACTTTATAAAGAAGCCGAAATACTCATATTGGATGAAGCAACTTCTGCATTAGATAGTGAAACAGAAAAAGTAATACAATACAATATCGAGAAACTGCATGGCAGCTATACCATCATCATAATAGCACATAGATTGTCTACAATAAAAAATGCAGATATTATTTATTTGCTGGAGAAGGGTAAAGTGTTGGAGTATGGAAGTTTTGATACAATGCTTTCTATAAGCAATCGTTTTAAAAGAATGGTAGCGCTGCAGGAAATGTAGCTTGAAAAAATAGGTATAAAAGAAGATAATATTTTAAAAGAAAAATGAGTCAAAAGAAAAGGCTACTTGTAACTATAAGTTTCAGTTTTTCTATACGTTACCTCTACCGTACCGGCATGTTGCATAAGCTTAGGGAATTTGTAGAGCCGGTAATTGCGATCACCTGGAATGAAGAGGCGTTGATAGAAGAAATGCAGAATGAGGGGTTTGAAGTACATATCATACCTGTAAGTTCAAAAGACAGGATGTATGCTGATATACGGACAAAAATAGATTATTGGTTTGATGCATTTGCCTTAAAATATACTGCAAAAAAGGTACAGCGAAAATACCTTAGCCAATACTTACCTTTTCAGGTTAGAGTAAAAAGAAAATTGCGGGAAAGATTTAATACTGCAAAAATGTTGGTACCGGGGTTTAAGGATAAACTGTTTCAATCGGAACAGCAAATGCTTGCAAGGCATACCAATTACAATGACATGCTTCAACTGATTGATAAACTTAACATTGATGCAGTTTTTACAGTGACACCATTTCAGGCACAAGAAGATATTTTGCTTAGAGCCTGTAAGGCAAGAAATAAAAAAATGATTACTTCTATACTTTCATTTGATAACATTACTAAGCGTGGCTGGATACCTGTATCTTATGATCACTACATGGTTTGGAACAAGTATAACTACGAAGAGGTTCAGTCTATATATCCTGCATCAGCAACTAAAGAAAATACAACTATTGTTGGAGCACCACAATTCGATTTTTATTTCAGACCAGAATTTCTTGTACCAAAAGAAGAATGGAAGATTAAAACAAATCTTCCCGTAAATGATAGAAAAGTTATACTATATGCAGGGGGGCCACAACGGCTTTTCCCCAATGAACCACAATATCTGCAACACATAATGCAGGCAATAACAAGTGGAGAAATAAAAGGAAACCCAATTGTATTATTCAGGTGCCACCCAATAGACAATGTTGAGCGTTGGAAAAATTATGTTGGTAATCATCCTAACCTTTTCTATGACATATCCTGGACAGGCAAAGAAAATATTTACTCGGCTGATATAACAACAGGCGACATAAAAAAACTTTGTTCAACCCTGGCACATACAGATGTGCATATAAATCTTTGCTCCACTATGACCTTAGATGGGTGTGCATATAAAAAACCGCAGATTGGTCCTGCCTACGATGATGTTAATTCTTCTGCAGCGCATCTGTTAAAGGGACTATATAATCAAAAACATTTTCAACCTATAGTAAAGACCAATGGGCTTAGACTTGCATCATCAAAAAATGATTTGATAAACAATATTAATGAAGCACTTCTTTACCCGGAAAACTTTACTAAAGAATGTAAAGTTATATTGACCGAAATAATAACTTATGCTGATAGTAATTCCACAGATAGGGTTGTAAAAGTTATTAAAGATGCATTGGCTTAGGTTATGAAGATTGTACACATAAGCCACTTATATTATCCCTCTGCAGGTGGGGTGCAAACTTATTTTAAGAATGTATCAGAACGATTGGTAAGGGATTATGGTGATGATGTAACTGTTGCTACTACAGACTCTTACTTTGGCCCTGAAAAAAGTTTTTTCAAAAAAATTGCTCCATCGCATGAAACTATTAACGGAGTAAAAGTAATTAGATTTTCTTACCGCAGGTGGCACATAAAGCCACTTAAGTTGGTAGTAAGAATACTACGCAAATTGGGTCTTGCTGTTCCGGAAGAAGTGATAATGCAGTTGAATGGTCCGTGTTCTACATCCATGCGAAACTATCTGACTAATGTAGAAGCAGATGCTTTTTTTGCATCATCAAGCAACTATTATTTTATGCAATTGCCCATATGGAGAAAATGCAATTTTTTCTATTTTGCCAGTATTCACCTTGATGAAGAAATAGAAAAAACCCATTTGCTAAAAAAGCAAGTGGAGTGTATGAATGCATCAACATTATATATTGCCAATACACATTTTGAGCAGGAAAGAATGATACAGTTTGGTGTAGATCCGGAAAAATTATTTGTACTAGGATGTGGAGTAGAAATTTCAGATTTTGAAATGAGAGATAAGACTGTTTCGCAACAGTTTAAAAGTGAAATAGGTATCCCTGAAGGGGCATTGGTTGCAGGCTATATTGGTCGGATTGAAAAAACAAAAAATGTTCACCTGATTATTGAAGCATTTGAAAAGCTTCATAAATCCTGCCCCAAAACCTATTTATTGATAGCAGGTACTGCTGGTGCCTACTTAGATGAATTAAAGAGTATTGTATCCCGGCTTTCGCCGCATATAAGCAAAAGGGTAAAATTTTTAACCGAATTTGATCAGTCAAAAAAAGCAGCTCTGTTTAATAGTTTAGATGTCCTGGTGCTTCCCAGCAAAAATGAATCATTCGGCCTGGTATTTCTGGAAGCATGGAGTTGCAAAAAACCGGTAATAGGAGCTTCTATAGGAGCAGTAAGAGATGTTGTAACTGATGGTCACGATGGATTGATTGCTGCACCGGACGATGCAAATGACCTTGCTGAAAAAATGCGCTTATTGCTATCAGATAAAAATTTAAGGGAAAGACTGGGTGAAAACGGATATCAAAAAGTAAAAGAAAGATACACCTGGGATATTATTGTAGCAAAATTGAGAAACTGTTACACACGGGCTTTGGAAATGAAGGATAAAAAAAATTAAGACATTCTTTATGTTTAGAGAAGAATCATTGTGGATTAAAAGTGCAATTGAAAAATTGAAACATTTACCAAATACAAATGAGGTAGCAAATATTGGCTCATCTACAGATCATTTTAGAAAACAAATACAACCACATATTCATAACAATATAATAGCACCGCTACAAGCTTCAGGTTGGCAGGTTATTAATGTAGATATGAAACAAGAACACGGTGTGGATATAGTAGCCGATGTAACAAGTCCTGATTTTTCAAAAAATCTTAAAGACAAATTTGCCCTAACTATTTGTACAAATTTATTAGAGCATGTAGAAGATATAGATCTTGTCATTAATAACCTTATTGCTATAACCCAATCTGGTGGTTATATATTGATGACTGTTCCTTACAAATACAAGATTCATTTAGATCCTATTGACAATAATTTCAGGCCTACTCCTCAGGAGATCGTTTCTCGTTTTAAGCAGGCTGCAGATCAGGTAATTGATTCAAAAATAATTTCAGTTTCTGATATTGATCAGTATCACATTCGCAAATCCAGATTTCCGGTTTGGGGTTATCGGGAACGGATAGGTTATTACTTTGGAAAAAGACATAAAACTTCAGGGGTTTTATTTTCTATAAAAAAATAGTTGGCAATATATAATGTGCGGCATAGTCGGGGTCTTTAGTTACAAAGAAAATATACAACAGCATCATTCTTTTATAGAGTGGTCGCTAATGCGTATGCACCACCGTGGTCCCGACAGCAATGGGATATGGAGCAATAATGAAAATTATATAAGTGGGTTTGTTAGGTTATCTATAAGAGATTTGAGTGAAAATGGCAGCCAACCAATGCTATCTGCAGATGGACGTTATGCAATATCATTCAACGGAGAGTTGTATAATACGGATAAGTTTAAAAAGCAATTACAAATTGAAGGTTATCATTTTCGTTCTACCACTGATACTGAAGTTTTGTTGTATGGTTTAATACATTGGGGCGAAAAATATGTACTCGAAAATTTTGATGGCATATTTGCCTTTGCTTTTTATAATCAAAACAATAATACGCTTTTACTTGCCAGAGATCGTAGTGGTATAAAGCCTTTGTATATAGGCTCTTCTCCACAAGGATTGGTATACAGTTCGCAATATGACCATATTATTAACCATGCTTTTATACAAAAAAGTTCAATTAATACAGGTGCATTAGGCGCATATCTTTCATTGGGTTATGTTCCGGAAAATGCTGGTATTGTTGAGAATACTTTTTTGTTGCCGCATGGATATTACATTGTTGTAACAAGCAGCGGCTTTACCAAACATGCTTTTTACAATTTCTCATTACAAAATCTTCCAAAGCAAAATAAACCTCTCGAACAAATACTTGAAGAAAGTGTAAAGGGTCAAATGGTGAGCGATGTGCCGGTGGGTACATTTATGTCCGGAGGTGTTGATAGCCCTTTGGTTTCTTATTTTGCGAACAAACATCATCCTGTTCAATCTTTTACTATTGGTGTAGATGATACCGCAATGGATGAAAGCAAAGCAGCACAGGCTTATGCCGATATTTTTAAAACCCAACATTATTGTAAGCACATTACTGAAAAGGATTTGCTTGAAACCATACAGGATAATACGAAAGCATTTTCTGAACCTTTTTCTGATTACTCTTCTATACCCACACTTATACTTTCAAAATTTGCAAGAGAAAAAGTTACCGTTGCCTTAAGCGGAGATGGTGGCGACGAGTTGTTTTGGGGCTACCCCCGAAATCTTAAAATGTTGAAAGAAGGTATGGCTTTCAAAAACAACAAATTAATGCGCTTGTTAAATTTTTCAGTAGAAAAATTAAAAGGTGGTAAAAAAGTAATTCGCAAAAGACATTTTGAGGTGAATGATTTTCCGGCATACTATTATAGATCTTTATTTATCACAGGTGCAGAGCAATGGCTGCCGGATTTATATGAAAGCAAAATAGAGGAAGCATTTTTTCTTCAGGAAATTTATAAGGAAAAATGTGCAACATGTATAAAAGAAGATACAATAATGAATGTGCTAAGGAAGCTTGAATTTGACATTCATCTACAACGGATATTAATAAAAGTAGACCGGGCAAGTATGTACCACAGCCTTGAAGTACGTGTTCCAATATTGAGTAATGAAATGATTAATTACAGTTCTACTTTGCATTATAACGAATGTATTAAAAATGGTCATGGCAAACATAATCTAAAAGAATTGCTAGTTAAAAAGACAAATGAGCAACTTGTTTATCAGCCCAAAAAAGGATTTGTAATACCTATAGGGGCATGGTTAAGAAATGAATTAAAAAAAGATGTGGAAGAAAAGCTTATGAATATGCCCGGTGATTTTAGCTACTCGTTTAATAAAACAGAAATGTCCAGAATATTGCGACAGCACAATGATGCAACACATGATTGGGGATGGTTGATATGGTCTCTTTATTCACTTGTAAACTGGAATGGGGCACATAGGAATGTCAGATAAAAAACTGCACATTTGTTTGGTGGTAAATGAGTTTCCGGGACTGACCGAAACATTTATTACCACAAAAGCACTTGAGTTATGTAAGAAAGGCCACAAGGTCACGGTTATTAAAAATCAGGAAAACAAGCTTGTAAATACCTCACATATATTAGCTGTTAAACAGGCGGGTATAAAAATTATAACCGCGCCTGAAGCAGGTTCTATTAAAAGCTTATTGCAATTATTATTTAAGTACCCTTTAGTTGCACTACAAAGTTTTTCTTTTTCTTTAAAAAAGTATGCTCACAATTTTCAGAAGAGTTTAAAAAGTTATTTACTTAAAAAATATTCTTTTGATATTGTACATGTAGAATTTTCTGGCCTTGGTGTTGTATATCAGAAAGCATTAGAGCAAACAAATGCTAAAACCATTGTTAGTTGTAGAGGTACTGCTGAAAAGGTTAAGCCATTATCTGAGCCACATAGAAAAGAACAACTAAAAAATCTGTTTGCAACAGTAAGTTCAATTCACTGTGTGTCACAGGATATGGCTAATACCATAGCACCCTTTTGTAATAATGAAACTTCTAAAATATTCATCAACAGGCCTTCAATTGATACCGCGGTTTTTAAAAGAGTTAAACCCTATGGAGAACAAAGGGCTTCAATTGAGATTTTGTCCATTGGTAGGTTTACATTTCAAAAAGGGTATTTGATCGGGTTAATGGCCATGCAAATACTACATCAAAAGGGTACTCCATTTACCTGGACAATTGTAGGTGATGGCCCGTTAAAGGAAGAAATGATTTATCATATCAATGCTTTAGGAATTAAGGATAAAGTAATGCTGGTTGGAAAAAAAAGCCGCGATGAAATACTAGAACTTTATAACACCACAGATATTTTTTTGTTGTCAAGTGTTTACGAAGGAATAGCAAATGTATGCCTTGAAGCTATGAGTATGGAGTTGCCGGTTGTTGCTACAAAAAGTGGTGGCATGGAGGAAGTGATTGAACATGGCAAAGACGGTCTCCTTTGCAATACCTATAATCCTGAATCAATTGCTGATGCTGTTTTAAGTATTTCAAAAAATGCTGAACTAAGAAAGTTAATGGGCGGGCATGCAAGACAAAAAGTGATGAATGAATTTACAATACAAAAACAGGCAGATATTTTTGAGCAAAAATATCTACAGCTAACAAATTAATAATGGTTTTTTCATTTATTAAATATACACAACCCGCCTGGCAGTTTAATGTAAAGCCAAAAAGTTATGCGCATGCCTCCTGCATGTATCATCCACAGTATCTGCCTTTGCAAGGCTTAGAACTGGAAGTTGATAAAGCATTTGAAACACCATCAGCCAGATATGCAGATATTGGATACAGGGCATGGAACAAAGGGCATCTTACCTGGATTAATAAAGAGATAGAAAAAAAAATAGAAACATTGGGCAGCCCATCTCTTAAAGATGAATATACATTTCTGTTTAAATATTGGGGTAAACATTGGGCTATTTTTGCTTTGATGCAAAGATTGCTAACCCTGCATAATCCTTTTAAAGAGATTGGGGCATGCTGGAATGCATCTACTGTAGAAAGGGTTAAGGCCTATCTTGATCCGGTACAAAGAAGAGATTATGGTGCTTTTCAATCTCCTTTGATAGCGTCGCAACCATTGGTTGCAGTAATTATTCCAACCCTTAATCGCTATCAGTACTTAAAAGATGTAATGGAAGATTTGGAAAAGCAGGATTACAAAAATTTTGAGGTAATTGTAGTTGACCAGTCCAATCCATTTGACGAGAACTTTTATAAAAACTTCAAACTAAAACTCAATGTCATTTATCAAAAGGAAAGGTTGCTATGGACAGCGAGGAACAATGCAGTAAGAGCCACTAAAGCCGATTATTTATTGTTTTTTGATGACGATAGCAGGGTTGATCCTGATTGGATTACAGAGCACCTTAAATGTCTTGACTATTTTAAAGCACAAATTTCTGCAGGGGTTTCTCTTTCTGTAGTTGGAGCAAAGATTCCTGAAAACTATAAGTTTTTCAGATGGGCAGATCAGTTTGATAGTGGTAATGCACTATTGGTTAGAGATGTGTTTAACAAGGTTGGAATGTTTGATCTCAACTTTAATAAACAAAGTATGGGTGATGGGGAGTTTGGTATAAGATCTTATGTAAATGGTATAAAAAGCATTTCCAACCCTTTTGCAAAACGAATTCACCTTAAAGTACCGGCAGGGGGATTGAGAGAAATTGGGCATTGGGATGGTTTCAGACCTAAAAAATTGTTTGCCCCAAAACCTATTCCCAGTGTAGTTTATATGCTTAAAAAGTACTTTCCAAAACAACTAAGCCGTCAGGCTATCATGTTAGGAATCATGCTTTCAAACGTTGGATTTAAAAATAAGAGAAAGAATAATATGCTTGTTCTTAGCTTGTTTCTTACTATAGTAAAATCACCGTTGTTATTGATTCAATATTACAAATCAAGAAGTAGGGCAAATGCAATGTTGAAGGGCGGTGACAAAATAGAAACACTTGATAGAAAACCTTTTGTTGTTTCTATATGAAGGTAGCTTTACTAAATGATAAACTTGATGCAGGTGGTGCTGAAAAAGTCATTGTAAACATGGCCAACCTACTCCAGAGTAATGGTGTTGAGGTCTTGGTTGTCTTATTTCTCGAACCAGCTGTTTTAGACAATTTGATCAACCCCAAAATACCTGTTGTATATCTTCATCGCAAAGGCCGTTTTGATATAAAGTCAATGCTTTTATTAAAAAAACTTGTTAAAGAATTTGATATTGTGCATGTACATTCCAGATATAATCTTCGTTATTACATGATAGCAAAATGGGCTACAGGTATTGTAAAGCCCAAAACGGTTTTTCATGAACATATTCCGGTATTGAAAATGGATTTTTTTACAAAAATAATTTTGCGTAGTGCCGATGCATATTTGGCTGTGCTTCAGAGTATGTGTAATTGGGCTAAAGAAGTTGTGCATTTAAAAGCAACACGTGTTTTTTATTTACCTAATACCATTAACCCACCAATACGAATTATACCGCAACAACCTGCAGGCAATAAAATAATAATGGTAGGAAATGTTTGGCATTTTAAAAATCAACTCTTTGCTATTGATCTCATTAAAGCACTTCCCGATGAATTTACGCTTGATATATATGGAGCCATAAACAATGAAGGGTATCATACTCAATTATTAAAAAAAATAAATGAGTTTAAACTATCTGAAAGGATAAGGATTATACAGGGCGTTAGTGATGTCTACAGTGTGTTGGGTAAATACAATCTTGCAATTCACACTTCACAAAACGAAACCGGACCTCTTGTATTGCTTGAGTACATGTATGCCGGGTTGCCATTTTTATCTTATAAAACCGGTGATGTTGTTTCAAATATTCGCAAAAAAATTCCCGAAAGTATTTTAGACTCCTTTGATATTGAAGAATGGAGCAATACTGTACAAGCACTCTCCAAAGATGATAATGTACGGTTAAACATAAGAAAGAAAATGCGCTCCATTATTAAGGAGCAGTATAGCGAAGCTTCTTATTTTAAGCAATTAGATGGCATATACCAGGTAATACTAAATTAATCAAGTCATTATTTTTTTCATTGAGACTCGGCATCACAACAGACTGTATCCATTATAAACATGCTGATGGTAGGGTAGGAACAGAGAACCATATATTACTTAGACAGTTTGAACAATTGGCTGGCAATTTCCCCAAAACTACCATAGCATGTGCATTTGCAACACTTGATGATAGCAAAGTCATTTCGTGGTACACCAAAGATTTCGATTTCATTGAACTCCCTGTTGTTGGGGGGATGCGTTTTTTAGACAAACTTAAGATTTTTACAGCCATCCCAAAATGGATAAATGGATTTAGAAAAATCGACAAACAATCTGACATTGTTTATCAGCGGTTCCCTAATAATTTAAACATTCCGGGCTTTTTTTATTTTTATTTTAAAAAGAAAAAAGTCTTTGCAACTTTTACCGGTACCTGGCCCGATTATGCGGGTGAACCGTTAACATATAGGTTTCAGAAATGGTTGTTGAGAAAACTTTTTCGTGGGCCTGTTTGGGTATATATAAGTCAGAAAGGAAACGAGCCTCGAATAATACCTGGTTTTAGTCCTTCTTATAGCCTGCAGGAATGGGAAGAAGAATCTGATCAGGTTAAAAATAGAATTCAATCTATTTCTTCAAACTGTTTGCCCATATTGAGGCTGATTACTGTAGGAACGCTGATTTATTATAAAAATCAACTGTCAATAATAAAAGCTTGTGCTGTATTAAAAGCTAAAGGAATACCGTTTACACTCAAAATAGTGGGCTATGGCCCTATGTTTCATGAATTGGAAAAATATATACAGGAGCAAAATTTAGAAAATGAAATTGAAATGGTAGGGAAAAAAAACTACCAGGATTTAAGAGTTTTATATCGTCAATCTGATTTCGTTGTTCAGGCACCATTAAAAGAGGGATTTGGTAAAGTACCTATAGAGGGATTTTTTCATGGTGCCATCCCAATACTTAATAACCTAAGTATGGCTGGTTATATGACAGGCAGCAACGAAAGAGGTTTTTTATTTGAAAATGGGAATGGGTTAAAACTTGCAGAACAATTAATCGAAATAAAAAGCAAAATTTCTTTGCTTCCTGCAATGATTGAAAAAGGAAGGGCGTTTGCAAAAATACAGACGCTTGAAAGTTGGGCAAATGAGTACTATGCGACAGTATCTGAATTTTACAAAATATCGTGACTTAATAGAGGTTGAAAGCCTGCCTATAAGGTATATGATTGCCTTTGGGTTCGGCATAGCTGTAGGTATTAAAATGATATCGCCTAATGTTACTGCATTTATTTATCTAAGCATTCTTGTGGTAAGTTTAGTTAAAGCAATACAGAAGGATATAGCCGGATTTTTTACATGGTTCCCTTATGCCATGTACACTGAAATCTTAATCCGGAAAAAGGCAATGTGGATACCTTACCTGACACTTCAATATTTTATGATTGTAGCTTTTGCGATTCTTATTCTATCTATGAAGAGGGGCAATCGCTATCATTTTAGAGGTATGCCTATACTTATACTCTTTATTTTACTTGAAGTTGTTAATAACATTTATCCAAACAAGATAAACACAAGCCGTGCCATTATAACAAATTCTCTTGCCATACTTATGCCTGTAATATGGGCTTCCTACAATATATTTAGTTCACAGCAAATTTTTAAATTGCTTTCTCATATAAAGATAGCAGGGGTTTATCTTACCGGTATTGTTGTAGTTGCCCATATTACGGGGGGAATAGATTATGGCCACCAAAGCAGTTCAGAGGCAAGCAATGGATTGGCTCCGGTACAGCTAAGCGGCTACCTGGGCTTTGTCTGTATCCTGTTTTTTTTCTCGGTAATGAATGTAGAAGAAGCCCGGCAGCAGTATATGAATCTTGCTTTGTTAGGATTGGTTACCACGATAATGGCGTTGACATTTTCCAGGGGAGGTATCTATTTTATTGGAGCTATTGTGGGGGTTTATTTTATTTATAATCGTTCCAAAATAGGTAATTATTTTAGGTTTTTAATTCTTATTCCCATCGGGGCTATCGTATATTATTCAGTAATTGAAACCACAGGTGGAAAGATATTAGAACGCTATGAACTTGAGGGGTCCAGTGGCCGGGACAAGTTGGTAAAAGTTGCTTTTGAGATTTTTAGTAACCATCTGATTATAGGGGTTGGTACAGGAAATTTTAATATGGAAATTGTAAAGCAAAACCTTTATGGGGTTGAGTCAGGTGCCCACAACGAATTTGCAAGAGTTGCTGCCGAGCATGGTATAGTAGGGATTTTTCTTTACTGGGGATTTTTCTTTTTTCTGACGTTGGATATATTAAAACGAAGACAGCCACAACAGCAATATGCAATGTATTTCCTGATATTATTTTGCCTCATAGTAGTGCATAATGGACTTAAAATTTCAATTCAGCCTATATTGCTAATGCTTGCAGTAGGTACATCTTCCGTTGTGATTAAACAAAAAAATGCTGTCAATGTACCTCGTAGATTCAGAGCCAAAGCACTTGCATGATATGGCTCTTTGCCATATAGCCTGTTTTCCAACATCGCTTTCTTCAAAGCTTGGGATCAGGTATGTAAAAAAAACATTAGAATGGTTCCTGCATAATCCAAACAGATTTCTATATCACGTAGAGGTTCAAAATACTATAGCCGGGTATTGCGGAGGTTTTGTACCGCAATTTTATGGAGATGGCAGTAGTAGTGGTATGTTGCAGCATGCTTTTAATGAAGCATTAGTAGGGTTAGCTATCCGGCCGTGGCTATTGTTTCATTCGGAGGTACGGCAGCAATACAGGTTTCTTTGGTTAAATATCCGTAGAAAATTTACGGGAAAAAGCATTCCTCTTGACAATACGATTGTTATGCCTGCCAAGCCTACCCATGTAGGGCTGGTAGTTATAGGTGTGCATCCGGATTTTAGAGGTAGCGGAGTAGCGCAGTTATTAGCAGATGAGTTTGAAAAAAAAGCAAAAGCTTTTAATAAACATGAAATGATTTTGTCAGTAAAAACTGATAATCAAAGAGCCATCAATGCTTATAAAAAATTTGGTTGGAATATATTGAGCGAACAAAAAAATACCTATGTAATGAACAAAATGATTTAAGTCAGTTTGATTCTTTACTTTGACGTTGCCGAAAGGCTTTAATAAATAATGAAAAAAATCAGGTTCGCTCTTATAGGTTGTGGAAAAATTGGTTGGAGACATGCAGAGCACATTGCTAATAATGGAGTACTGATAGCAGTTTGTGATATAGTAGAGCATAAAGCTAATGCAGTTGCAAAAAAATACAATGCCACTGCCTATTATTCAATAGAGCAATTATTGTCTATAGAGAAGGAGCTAGATATAGTCTCCATTTGTACCCCAAACGGTTTACATGCTACACATAGCATAAGCTCCCTTAAGGCAGGACATCATGTGCTTTGCGAAAAGCCCATGGCAATTTCCGTAGCTGATTGCAGGCAAATGCTTGAAGTGGCTGAAAAAACCGGGAAGTTTTTGTTTGCTATTAAACAAAACAGATTTAACCCTCCTGTAGCTGCTGTAAAAAAAGCAATAGATGAAGGCCGTTTCGGAAAAATTTATAGTGTACAACTTAGTTGCTTCTGGAATAGAAATCAAGATTACTACCAAGACTCATGGCATGGTAGCAAAGAATTAGATGGAGGTACATTATATACACAATTCAGTCATTTTATAGACCTGCTTTATTGGTTTGCAGGCGATGTGAAAAGTGCTTACTGCCTTACTGCTAATTTTGCTCATCGGGATATAATTGAGTTTGAGGATACTGGAGTTATAGCGTTTCAATTTGAAAGCGGGGCATTAGGCACTATCAATTATACAGTTAACAGCCATCAAAAAAATATGGAAGGCTCTCTTACCATTTTTGCAGAAAATGGAACTGTCAAAATAGGTGGTGAATACCTGAATGAATTGGAATATCAAAACATCGAAGGTTTTGAAATTATTAATTTGCCAAAGGGCAACAACCCTAATAATTATGGCAGCTATACCGGTTCTATGTCCAATCATGATAAGGTATATGAAAACGTAATAGATGTACTCGTACACGGGGGCACTATTTCAACAAGTGCATTTGATGCTTTAAAAACTGTAGAAATTATTGAGAAAATTTATAAATCTGCACAAGAATTGAATTCAAAAAATTAATGAATCAACCAGTCATATTTGAATCGGATATTAGAGATGTTACTTTTGGTGTTGGGGTGAAAATTGTACAACCCGTTAATATGTATGAATGTATAATTGGGGACAATGTTTTTGTTGGACCCTTTACAGAAATACAAAAAGAGGTAACCATTGGGGATAATACCAAAATTCAAAGCCACTCATTTATATGTGAGTTGGTTACAATTGGGCATAATTGTTTTATTGGACACGGCGTTATGTTTATAAATGACTTATTTACCAACGGCAAACCTGCACAGGGCGACAAAAGGCTATGGAAGAAAACCAATATTGGTAACAATGTTTCTATTGGCAGCAATGCAACCATATTGCCGGTTACAATTTGTGATAATGCTGTAATAGGAGCAGGAGCTGTAGTAACAAAAAATATTTCAATGCCCGGCACATATGCAGGCAACCCTGCATGCCTTATTACCCTCTTTAGAGATTGATGAGGCAAATTATTTACATAGACAATTTTCTTACAGGCCATGGGCATACCCCTACTACTGGTACTACCTTGGTAAAGCAATTCAGGGAACTAGGGTTTACTGTAATACCTAGCAGCAATAAACATAACAAAGTTCTAAGGTTGTTAGATATGATAAGTACAATCGTAAAGCATAAAAAAAATGCGGTTGTACTCATTGCTACCTATAGTCAGTCTGCGTTTTATTTTGCAAGTAGTTGTGCCGCAGTTTGCCGGGTTTTTAATATTCCGTACATACCTTGTCTGCATGGTGGCAATCTGCCAAACAGAATAAAGCAGTCACCACGGTTGGCAAAATTATATTTTGGTAATAGTTTTACAAACGTGGCAGTATCGGGCTACTTAGGAGCAAGCATGACCTCTAATGGTTGGAAGTGTTTAGAAATTCCAAATAACATCCCTTTAGAAAAGTATCAGTTTAAGCACCGGAAACAAGTTTGTCCAACATTATTTTGGGTACGTTCTTTTCATAGCAATTATAACCCTCAGCTTGCAATCAGGGTATTGTATAGGCTTCGCGAAAAATATCCTGCAGCCACACTTACCATGGTCGGGCCTGATAAAGATGACCATTCTTTAGAAAAGTGTAAGGGTTTAATTAAGGAATTACAGTTAGAAAATCACCTCTCTCTCCCCGGGCTTCTTACCCGTACAGAATGGACAACGCTTTCTGAGGCGCATGATATTTTTATCAATACTACAAATTTTGATAATCTTCCAGTAAGTGTAATAGAAGCAATGGCTTTGGGAATGGTAATTATTTCTACAAGTGTTGGAGGTGTACCCTATCTGATAGAATCTGCTAAAACGGGTATTTTAGTGCCTCCGGAAAATGAAGATGCGTTTTTAGATGCAATTCACCATGTGTTGGAAAACCCTGCCTTTGCAGCGGACCTTAGTTTTGAGGCGAATAAAAAAGCACAGCAATTTGATTGGAACAATATAAAATTACTTTGGAAAAATCTATTTGCAAGCCTCCCCGTCAACTAATATAATTATCATTTTTGTATTAATTCTTACCATAGGCATTTAAGTTATTTGCATCTATCACCATAACTTAATAAATAATTCAATACCCATCTTTCTGAATAATAGCCCTACTTCATTACCTTCGCAACCTGTCATGATTACTGTTATTTGTCCTGTATTTAATGAGTCGGCTTATATTATGTCTGTGCTTGATTTTTTTACAAAAGCACAACCTATAGAAAAAGAGTTAATCTTAGTTGATGGAAACTCTACAGATAATACTTGTGCATTAATAGAAACCTACGCTTTATCTCATCCTAACATAGTACTATTACATAATCCCGACAGGTATGTGCCATATGCTTTGAATAAAGCTATCACAGCAGCAAAGGGTGATATAATTGTTCGTTTAGATGCGCATACAGATTATTCTCCTGATTATTTTGTACAAATCATAGAAACTTTTGCAAAAACCGGAGCAGACATTGTTGGTGGCCCCATGCGTATAGCAAAGGGTAACACTGTGCAAAATGCAATAGGTCTTGCTACCAGTACTGTATTTGGTGTAGGAAACAGCTCATTTCATTTTGAAAATTATCAAGGGTTTACTGATAGTGTTTATCTTGGTGCGTGGAAATCTAAAATTTTTGAAAAGACAGGTTTGTTTGACACTACTTTCAAACGTAACCAGGACGATGAATTTCACTACAGGGCAAAAAGTATGGGCTTTAGGGTCTATCAGGATCCTTCCATAAAATTATATTATCACCCACGTAAGACTTTTGCACTCCTTTTTAAGCAGTATTATCAATATGGGTTGTATAAGCCCATGGTATTAAAAAAAGTAAAGTCTGGAATGAATCTGAGGCACATTATCCCTTCCCTGTTTGTTTTTTACCTGATTTTTTTACCTGTTTTTTTGTTTCTGGGGTTATATTTTATGGCAATTCCTCTTATGATATATTTTATTGCTGCCATATATTTTTCCTTCAATAGTAAAAGATCTTTTCAGGAAATGATATTAACTACAGTAGTCTATTTTATTCTACATTTAGCCTATGGCCTGGGGTTTATTGCAGGGCTTACCCTAAAGGCAGATACAGCTAATGTATCTGAGAAACAACTGATTGTTTCCAATTGATTTTGATAAAAAATATCGTCAATATCCTATACTTCATAATTCATTCATAGCGTTAGGTTGGTTACAGACGATTAAAAAGCTTACATGAAAATAGATTTTTCTCCTCCTTTTATAGACGACGATGTTAAAAATGAAGTTATTTCTGCATTGGAAAGCGGCTGGATAACAACCGGGCCAAAAGTACGGGCACTGGAACAGGAAACAGCTTCTTATGTTGGTATAAGCCATGCATTGTGTATTAATTCAGCTACATCTGGCCTAATGCTGGTATTACACTGGCTGGGTATAGGACGGGGCGATGAAGTCATTATACCTTCATATACTTATTGCGCAACTGCTTTAGTGGTCATGCATTTGGGCGCCACCCCTGTAATGGTCGATGTAAAAACAGACTTTAATATAGACCCCCAAAAGGTAAACGATGCTATTACAGCCAAAACCAAAGCAATAATACCCGTAGATTTTGCTGGTTGGCCCTGCGATTATGATGAATTGTTTGAAATTGTACATCAAAAGAAAAGTTTATTTCAGGCAAAAGGAAAAGTACAGGAACAATTAGGCAGGATAGCAATTGTTGCAGATGCTGCACATTCTTTTGGTGCCAGCTACAAAGGAAGAAAAACAGGCACATTATCAGATATTTCTGTATTTTCTTATCATGCTGTCAAAAATTTAACCACAGCAGAGGGTGGGGCAATATGTATAACTATGCCGGCCCCTTTTGATAATGGAGAAATTTATAAAACATTGCGGCTTTGGAGCCTGAATGGTCAAACAAAAGATGCCTTTACAAAAAGTCAGTCAGGCGGTTGGAGGTATGATGTTGTATATCCGGGTTTTAAAATAAATATGCCGGATGTATGTGCAGCTATAGGGCTTGCACAGATTAGAAAGTATGATAGTGCAGTATGGGAAGAGCGAAAAAGGGTTTTTGAATATTTTGCCAGCGAATTTAAAAATGATGATTGGGCAGAAGTGCCGCCATACTCAACCGCAGACAAAGTATGCAGTTATCACCTTTTTCCCTTGAGAATAAAAGGAATTACCGAGCAGCAAAGAGATTTTATTATTGAGAGGATTACTTGTGAACAACTCGCTGTAAATGTTCACTTTATACCCCTACCTTTGCTTACTGTTTTTAAAGAAAATGGATATCATATTGCCGATTTTCCCTTAGCGTATGATAACTATAGCAGAGAGGTTTCTCTACCCATATATCCTCAATTAAACAATATCCTGTGTGAACACATCGTTACTGTTGTCAGAAAGGCAGTAATGGATATTTTAGTTTAAAATGGGTATAATTCGTTTTTTTGATATATTGTTTGCATTGCTCGGATTGTTGATTTTAAGCCCGGTTTTAGTATTTATTATTATCGCCATAAGACTTACATCAAAAGGAAATGTTTTTTTTCCGCAAATAAGAGTAGGGCAATATGGCAAAGATTTTAAAGTGCTTAAATTCAGAACCATGTATGTCAATGCAGAGCGAAAAGGGTTTTTGACAGTAGGTGGAAAAGATAACAGAATTACAAGAGTAGGTTACTACCTTAGAAGATATAAGTTGGATGAGTTGCCTCAGCTTATTAATGTTTTAAAAGGTGAAATGAGTATTGTAGGACCAAGGCCGGAAGTAAGGAAATATGTGGATTTATATACTGATGAACAAAAAAAGGTATTAGATGTATTGCCAGGAATTACTGATTATGCTTCTATAACTTTTAGGAATGAAAATGAATTGTTGGCATCTGTGGAAAATGCAGAAGAATATTATATAAAAGAGATTATTCCCCAAAAAAATAGTCTTAATTTTAAATATATCAATAATCAAAGTGTGGTAGAGTATTTTTCTATCATAAAAAAAACATTGGTTACTGCAATTAAAGGGAGTTAGAAAAAACAAGCACATTTCAGGGAAGCTAAGACTTACTTTAACAAATGCAGCTATTTATACTAACTTCGCATCTTAACTATTTTATTTGCAGTAAGTTATTTAAGCAAAAAGTAATAGTTTTAACATCAATATCCATTAAAAAAACCATTTCTACATATGTAGATTGTTTAATATTGTTTCTTCAAGAAAAAACAAAACGGGTGTGAAAAATTTAAGGAAATTTTTACTTAGGAATCGTATAGCTCCCAAATGGCTCATATTTGTATTGGATCTTTCTATTTGTTGCTTCGCTATTATTTATGCTAATTATCTCCGTTTAAATTTTGATCTTTCTCTCATACATTTTTCTGATATGGTAGATGATTTGGCTGCAACCATCATCATCAATTCAGTCCTTTTTTACATTTTCAGAACATATCACGGTATTATAAGACTTTCTGGTTTTCAGGAAGCTTTCCGAAGTATTTCCGCTGTATTCTATTCATTTTTTATAATGCTTGTCCTCAACATTTCGTTGAAGATTTTTGGTATTCTGCCTTTTATACCAATTTCGGTATTATTTATCTACTTCTTTATATCATCATTTTCTGTTTTTGGGTACAGACTTCTTGTAAAACATTTATACAGAATAAGTGTAACCCAGGATGAAGATATCCATATTGTTATTTACGGGGCAGAGCTCAATGGTTCTGTACTAAAGAAAACAATAGAGCAAACCTCTAATAACCGGTATAAAATAGTAGCTTTTATAGATGATGATGAAAATCTTTTTGGTAAGACTATTGACAATGTAAAAATCTACTCATTTAGCCAGATTCAAAATGTAATAAAATCATGGCAAATAAAAATGTTGTTTTTTGCCCGCCAGGATTTTGATTTGAATCAAAAGAACAAAATAGTTGATTATTGCCTTGAACAAAATATTAAGGTTATGAACATTCCACCTATGAGAGAGTGGATACAGGGGCATCTAAACCTTAATCAATTACGTGAAGTACAGATAGATGAATTGCTTGGCAGACCACAGATTAGTCTTAAAAATGAACATGTAATAAACCTTTTAAGAAATAAGAAAGTTTTAATAACAGGAGCAGCAGGCTCCATAGGTAGCGAACTTGCACGGCAGATTGCAAGTATTAATCCCTACTCACTCATCATTTGTGATCAGACAGAAACAGGCTTGTATGAACTTGAATACGAACTGCAGAAGAAGTATCATTTGGGCAATACACTAAAAGTCTTTCTTGGTGATGTAAAAGATGAAAAATCAATGAACAATATGTTTGCGCAGTATATGCCAAATATCGTGTTTCATGCAGCCGCATACAAGCATGTACCAATGATGGAAAACCATCCATCAGAAGCAACCCGTAACAATGTTATTGGAACTAAGGTACTTTCTGACATGGCTGAGTTTTACAATGTTGAAAGATTCTTATTTGTATCTACTGACAAAGCAATAAACCCAACAAATGTGATGGGTGCTAGTAAAAGGATAGCAGAGATTTACTGCCAATCACTTTTGTCAAGAAAGAGCATACCTGTAATGGATGAAAGGATTATTCAAATAGCTCCAAGGACAACCAAAACCAAATTTATTACAACAAGGTTTGGCAATGTATTAGGCAGCAATGGTTCTGTAATACCCCGCTTTCAGGAGCAAATTTCAAAAGGTGGACCTGTAACTGTTACACACCCTGATATTATCAGGTACTTCATGACCATACCTGAAGCTTGTTCTTTGGTATTGGAAGCTGTAACAATGGGCAATGGAGGAGAGGTGTTTTTATTTGATATGGGTGAACCCATAAAAATTCTTGATTTAGCAAAAAAGATGATAAAACTTGCTGGTCTTACACCGGGGAAGGATATTGATATTCAGTTTACAGGCCTAAGACCCGGTGAAAAATTGTATGAAGAACTCCTGAATAAGCAAGAGGAAGTAATACCCACACACAATAAGAAAATACTCATAGCCAAAGTAATGGAGTATGATTACGAGCAAATATCTGTAAGTATTGAAACGCTTATAAGTTTGGCCGTACACAACAAAGATGAAGAAGTTGTAAAGCAAATGAAACGAATTGTACCTGAATATATTAGCAACAATTCAGTATATGAAGCTATGGACGAAGAAATAGTTACCTCACCCCTTACATCCCACGGATAAAAACCGGTAACTTGCGCAAAGAATTATCGTAATACATGTTTAATTTATTCAAAAAAAAATCGGGCAAGCCAGTCAGCCCCGATTTGTCATTTATAGGTGTTGATATGCACAATCACCTTTTACCTGGTATTGACGACGGGTTAAAGGAATTGGAAGAATCCGTGGCATTTATAAAAGAATTAGCTCAACTTGGTTACAAAAAGCTTATTTGCACTCCCCACATACTTACAGATCTTTATCCTAATGGCCCACAAACTATTTTACCAAAATTGCAATTGGTAAAAGATGCATTGAAAAAAGAAGGGGTTGATATTCAATTGGAAGCTGCTGCAGAATATATGGTGGATCATTCCTTTGCAGAGCTTATTGCAAAAACAAATAAAGACGAATTGCTGACTATTGGAGGAAAATACATATTGATAGAAATGTCTTATTTGTCGGCTTCTCCCAATATAGATCAGATAGTTTTTGATCTTAGTATGATGAACCTTACGCCTATTTTAGCACACCCAGAAAGGTATAATTATTACCATCGTCACTTTGAGCAATATGAGCATTTTAAAGAGCGTGGCTGCAAACTTCAGGTCAATTTATTGTCATTGACCGGCGGTTATGGACCTAGTGTTCAGAAAACCGCAGAAAAACTATTAAAGTTTGGTATGGTAGATTTTTTAGGAACAGATATGCATCATGAAAAGCATTTGTTAATGTTAAAGAGCCTGTCTACCCGTCCTGAATTTTATGAGATTGTAAAAGACTCAGTTTTATTAAATAAAAAGCTATTATAATAGCCATTCTATCCTTTTAATAATTTACAAGGTAAATTTATTGACTTAGTTAATTATTGAGCCCGCAATTTAAATGTTGCTTCTTTCTTTACTTTTGCCAAAAATTACATTGCCATATGAATTTTCAACTAACAGAAGAACACCAGATGATACAACAAGCGGCAAAAGACTTTGCTGTAAACGAATGCCTTCCCGGTGTAATTGAACGTGATGAATTACAACGTTTTCCTAAAGAACAAATAAAGAAACTGGCAGAACTCGGCTTTATGGGCATGATGGTAAGCCCCGAATATGGTGGGGGTGGTATGGATACTGTCAGCTATGTACTGGCAATGGAGGAAATTAGTAAAATAGATGCAAGTGTGAGTGTGTGTATGAGTGTAAATAACAGTCTAGTCTGTTGGGGTCTTGAGGCTTTTGGCAATGAAACCCAAAAACAAAAATATCTTACACCTCTTGCAAATGGACTCAAAGATGGAGAAATATACACAGGCGCCTTTTTGCTTAGCGAACCAGAAGCCGGAAGTGATGCTACAAGTCAGCAAACAAAAGCTGAAGACAAAGGCGATCATTATTTGCTTAATGGTACTAAAAACTGGATTACCAATGGCTCATCAGGCTCTGTTTATCTGGTAATGGCGCAGACCCATCCTGAAAAAGGCAGCAGAGGAATAAACGCATTAATTGTAGAGAAAAACTGGCCGGGAGTAACTGTAGCGGCCAAAGAAAATAAGTTAGGCATTCGTGGTAGTGACACACACACCATCATGTTTACAGATGTAAAAGTGCCCAAAGAAAACAGAATAGGTGAAGATGGGTTTGGGTTTAAGTTTGCTATGAAAACCCTTGCCGGCGGCCGTATAGGCATTGCCTCACAGGCATTGGGCATAGCAAGCGGAGCTTTTGAACTTGCTGTAAAATATGCTAAAGAGCGCAAGGCTTTTGGTAAAGAAATTATGCATCACCAGGCTATACAGTTCAAGCTTGCTGATATGGCAACTAAAGTAGAAGCTGCAAGGTTGTTATGTCTTAAGGCTGCATGGCTTAAAGATCAGGGAGAAGATTATGCATTGAGTTCCTCTATGGCCAAAGTATTTAGCAGCGAAGCGGCAATGTGGACCGCTATTGAAGCGGTACAGGTACATGGCGGTTATGGTTTTGTAAAAGAGTACCATGTAGAAAGGCTAATGAGAGATGCAAAAATTACACAGATATACGAAGGCACAAGCGAAGTACAGCGTATTGTTATTGGAAGAGAAATACTGAAATAGGTTATTATATTAATTCAATTAAAGACCATTTACTGTAGTAAGTGGTCTTTTTATCTTGTTTATTTAAGTTTCAAAAAAATGCCTGTAAATAAAGAAAAATATAACCAAATTATAAGAGAGCTTACAGATAAAAATGTAACTCTTATTGCAGTTAGTAAGTTACAATCTGTACATGATATTCAAGAAATGTATGCCATGGGTCAAAGAGAATTTGGTGAAAATTACGTACAGGAATTAATTGAAAAACACGAAAAATTGCCAAAAGATATCAGATGGCATTTTATTGGTCATTTGCAGCGTAACAAAGTAAAATATATTGCCCCGTTTATTCACCTTATACAAGGAGTTGATAGTTTTAATTTACTAAAGGAAATAAACAAGGAAGCACACAAAGCAGGAACCAAAATTAATTGTTTGCTACAGGTGCATATTGCTAAAGAAGAAACAAAATTTGGACTTAATGAAGTTGAGTTAGATGAAATTATAAATACAGCCTTAGAAAGACCTGCATTACTTTCTCATGTAAATATTGCAGGATTTATGGGTATGGCAAGTTTTACAAGCGATGTTAGGAAAGTTAAAAGCGAAATGAATAAACTAAAAAGTTTGTTTGTGAAATATAAATCTTTGCTTCCCCTCTCTACCTTGTCTATGGGAATGAGCGGTGATTATCAAATTGCCATAGAGTGCGGCAGCAACATGGTCAGGATTGGAAGTTTGTTATTTGGCGCTAGAAGTCCAAGATTAAATTAAACCGCATCTTTTCTCGGGTTTTTTTTAATGAGCATATAAGCTGCTATGCCAAGTCCCAACCCAATAACAATACTTATTATTTTCCACCAAAAACTCATTTCTGTGGTTTGCTCTATTGGAGCAGGAGTTGTATTTTGAGCTTGAATAACTATAGTGGAAATAAGAAAAATAAATGTGAGTAATTTTTTCATAAGAAATGGTTTCTTGTTTATGACTATCATATTATTTTAACCCAAATTTACGGAAAATGCTTTGGGAATACCTGACTATAATCAGTTTGCAAAAACTAATTAATTCAAAAAATTTTTAGTTGTAAAAATGCAAGCAGGTAAAACCAAAATTGAAAAGCTTATTTTTATACCATGAAGCGTTTAGATATTTTAAGGCTATCGTACAGGACTGTAACAAGTAACAAGTTGCGTACCGGCATTACCGTAGCTATTATAGCTTTTGGAATTATGGCGTTAATTGGAATAATTACTGCTATACAGGCAATGAACCAAAGTCTGAAAGAGAGTTTTTCATTTCTTGGGGCAAATGCTTTTTCTATACGTTATAAAGAACGAAACATAATGGGCGGTGGTAGCAATGTTTCTAAAAGTAAGAAGGGGAAAAAGGATAAAGCTTCAAATATTGGTAAGCCTTTTAGCTATACTCAAGCCTTGTTGTTTAAGGAGAATTATAAATTTCCTGCAGTAGTCGGTATTCAACTGGGGGGGCCAAACTCTGTAATTGCAAAGTTTGAAAATATTGAAACTAACCCCAACATCAGGATTACGGGAGGAGATGAAAATTTCTTAAACATTAATGGATACAATCTGGAGTCGGGGAGAAATTTTAGCCGCTTAGATGTAGAGACCGGCCGAAACGTTTGTATGCTTGGCAGCGATGTTGCTAAGAAACTATTTCCCCGAAATCCTGAAGCTTGTGTTGATAAAATAGTAAGGGTTGCCAACCTGCCTTACAGGGTTATAGGCTTGTTGAAACCCAAAGGAACAAGTGTTTTCATGCAAATGGATAAGGTTATACTTACCAGTTATAACAATGTAAGACGGCTTCCAAATGCTCAAAATTCTTTTTCAATAAATGTAATGGTGCACGACATTACTCAAATGGAGCCTGCCATTGGAGAGGCAACGGGTACCTTAAGACCAATCAGAAGGCTTGAAATAAAAGACAACGACAATTTTTATATTTATAAAAGCGACAGTATAGCCGAAACAATGATTGGGCTACTCTCAAGTATTTCCGGTGCCGCAGGTGCAATAGGTTTAATAACACTAATAGGTGCAGCTATTGGTCTTATGAATATTATGTTGGTGGCCGTAACAGAAAGAACAAAAGAAGTTGGCCTTATAAAGGCATTGGGCGGTACAAGAAAAAGTGTACGAAATCAGTTTTTGTATGAGTCTATAATTATTAGCCTGCTTGGCGCAGTATTCGGTATTGTTTTAGGGGTATGTGTGGGCAATTTATTCTCTCTTGTTCTCGGAACCGGTTTTGTTGTGCCCTGGGGTTGGGTTATTACCGGCATTATTATTTGTAGTCTTGTTGGATTAACTGCAGGATTGTGGCCGGCCATAAAAGCCTCTAAGTTAGATCCCATTGTAGCGTTGAGATATGAGTAGGCAATAAACCTTGTTTGATTTGTAAAATACTACATCATTTTTACTAATGATTTTGACAATAAAAAAGGGTGAATTTTCATTTAGAAAATTCACCCTTTTTTTATGGTACTATTCCTCATGATCTCTCATGATATACGTTGACGCCAAGTTTGGTTAATAACTTTTCACAAATGGTAAATTTATGAAAATAAAACTTAGGCAAATGCGTCATTTCAGCAAAGAATTTAAGCAAGAGAAGGTTCAATTGATTGCGGAGCAAAAAATTACTGTAAAGGAGTTGGGTAACCTTTATAGTGTTTCTGAAACATCTATCTACAAATGGATAAAGCTTTATAATACATTGCCAGCTAATGAGCGGCTGGTAGTAGAAAAAGATAGTGAGGAGCGTAAAAACCTTTCCTTGTTAAAAAAGCTAGCTGCTTTAGAAGGTATAATTGGTAAGCAACAAGTGGAGGTATTGTTTTTAGAGTCCGTAATAGTTTGTGGAAGCGATCTTTTGGGGGAAGATTTGAAAAAAAAGTTTGCTACCCTGCCATTGCATTGAGTTTTAGAAGTTTGGGGGGTGGTATTTCTAAAGAAGCTATTTATAGGGTTGCAGGGGTAAGCAGGCAGGCTTATCATCAACAAATGCTTCAAAGCACTAAGGTTAAACAAAGAGAAGAAGCTATAATTGATAAGGTAATTAAGTTTAGAAAGCGGCATGCTAAAATGGGTTGCAGGGTGCTATTTTACGCTATTAAAGTTGCCCATATTGGCATCAATAAATTTGAAGAGCTACTTAGTTCTAATGGCTTAGCGGCAAAGCGTACCAGGAAAAGAATAGTAACTACAACAGGCTTGTATGAAGATACCGATGTAAATTTGATTAACGGGTTAGAGATTAACAATATAAACGTAGTAATAGCTGGCGACATTACTTACTTTAAACTTGGTGCAAAACTGTTTTACATTTTTACACTCAAAGATGCATACAGCAAAAGGGTTGTAGGGCTTTATGGCAGCGATACGATGATGGCTGTGCATGCTGTTCAAACATTAAAACAAGTTATTCGTTTACGAAACAAAGTTAAGTTATGCAACACCATACACCATACAGATGCAGGCACCCAGTAC
Organism: Segetibacter sp.; assembly: GCA_031373555.1. Classification (GTDB taxonomy): domain Bacteria; phylum Bacteroidota; class Bacteroidia; order Chitinophagales; family Chitinophagaceae; genus Segetibacter. Next base: position 63,976 of record JANMMU010000115.1, read on the forward strand.
AAGTCAGCCATTTATAAAAAGGGACTAAAAAACTGTAAAATAAAAATGAGTATTGCAGAAAATTGCTTGCAAAATGGAATGGCTGAACAATTTAACGACATAGTAAAAAACCACTACTTAATAAATGAAAAAATACAATCAGTAGCACAATTAAATAAAGCCTTACAAAAAATAAAGAAATTGATAAACGAAGAAAGGCCGGTAGAAGCATTAGGTTATAAGACACCAGTAGCCTTTGAACAATGGATTGCAGCTTTAACCGAAGAGCAGCGTCCAAAAATAAAACTATATGACTTTTTTAAAAATGATAAAAGTATAAAGGGAGCTTTAAAAAGGCATTAACAACAAAGAAGTAGCAAAGAAAAAGTTGAAAACAATAAACATAAAAAAGCAGTAGATTTACAAAACGTAAAAACTACTGCCCAGCTCTTAAAAAGAACTTCTTCGTTGGTCAATGATATTCCTAAATGGCTTGAGCTCCCAACAACAAACCATTGTACGCTTCTCATTGACAAAACAAAAAGAACGATAAAAATATTTTGTAACAAGAAAGGTTATTAACAAAAACTTGTAAGTTGAGTGAAATCTGTCAACTAAAATCATGGAGCTTCATCAAAAAAACTCTAAACTCTAAACTCTAAACTCAACCCTACTTCTTCGGTTCCAAAGCATCTTTAATGCGCTGCTGCAAATCAATTAAATGAATTTTACTCATTTTGTCCGTAGAAGTGTTGATTGCATTTGCTACCCTTGTTTTTAACTCCATCAATTTCATACGGGCTATACCTGGTATATCTGTTTTGCTGATGTCGATTACATTTGCAGCAGGATTGTTACCAATTGTAAATATTAATCCGAACATCCCCGATGCATTCATCATTTTGCTGACTTTGTCTACATAGCTTTTTTGCAGCTTTCTGCGATAATTATCTATCGGCTTCCTGCTCGTTAATTCAATAAACAATACTCTTTGTACTTCATCCATAAGTTCTATAGCACTGTAGGCTTGCTGTGCACCAAATCGTTCTACAGATTCCTGCAGGCGTATAAGCCTGTCATTACTGATTAGGTTATTTAAAGCGCTTTCCTGTGCTGTAGCAACAGGGTCTGCTTCACCTGGGTTGTTTATTCTGTTCCAAATATCTTTATTGATTAGCCATGTGGGTGTTTCAAAAACCTGCGTTGTAACAAAGTTTACCGCTTCCTGTTGTTTATACTTGGGCGTAACATCGTAAACTGCATTGGCGCTTTCTGATGTCTGTATGGTTTCAAAAACTCCGCCAACATTGGTTGTTACATGACCGATATATCGCCTGTATTGTCCTATTAACTGACCATACATTTCCTCAATATTTTTATTTTGATCTGTTTCTTCTTTTGTCCATTCCGGTAGGTTTTTAAGAATCAGCTTCAGGTTTTTTATGCCATACATGCTGGCTTTTACCGCATCGTCACTTAAGTCTTCTCTTTGGTTGCGAGGGTCATTATCATTGCCCAATTCATAGGTACCAAAGTAAGTACGTGGGTTACTTTTTAGCGAAGCGATGATCAGTTTATTGCTTTCTTTTTTCTTTTCTTCTTCAACGGTTCCCGGTATATAACCATATCCCCAACGAATAGCCCATTTGTCATATTCGCCTATCCGGGGAAATAGCCCGATTTCGCTGATGTTATCTTCTGGTTGGGCAACATAATTAAAACGTGCATAATCCATGATTGAAGCAGTGTGACCGTTAGCCTCCACCCAATTTTTATCCCTCAACTTTTCTACCGGGGTACGGCTGCTGCTACCCATGTTGTGCAACAAACCAATGGTGTGACCAACTTCGTGTGAAGAAACAAAACGTATCAGTTCACCCATAAGCGAATCATCAAACTTCATTTTTCTGGCACGTGGATTTACTGCAGCAGTCTGAATCATGTACCAATTGTGCAGCAGTTTCATCACATTGTGGTACCAACCTATATGGCTTTCGAGTATTTCACCGCTTCGGGGGTCGTGTACGTTAGGGCCATAAGCATTCTCAACATCCGATGCAAAATAGCGCAGTACAGAATAACGGGCATCTTCCATACTCATAGTGCTGTCGCCTTCGGGCCAATCTTTGCCCATAATAGCATTTTTAAAACCGGCTTTTTCAAAAGCAGCCTGCCAATCGTTTATGCCGGCGGTCAGATATTTTCTCCACTTTTTTGGCGTAGCCGGATCTATATAATAAATGATTGGTTTTTTAGGTTCCACCAATTCTCCTCTTTTCCATTTTTCAACATCTTCATCCTTTGGTTCCAAACGCCATCTTACTGCAAATGTATTGTCCTCTACACGTTGTTGGTCATCGTCAAAGGTGGTAAAATTGTCAGGGAAAAATCCTACTCTTCTGTCCCAATACCTTATATCCATAGGTTTATTAGGTAAGAGAATCATAGAAGTATTCAATTCAATTGTAACTGCCCCTGCTGCATTGGCCGCAGGTACATTTGCCGAAGGCGCAGCTGTAAACGGTCCGGGAGGAGGAGGTGTGGAATTAAATGTTTTTACAGTCCTTATTTCTGTATTCATAGGATATGAACCTACATTTTGAATATATGACCGGTCTAAAGCGATGCCTGAAAGATTAAAAGATCTTTTTGCTCCTGTACTTACACTTACCACCTGATTGTCACCTTTAAAAAAATCTGTAACATCAATAACCACAGCAGAAGAATCTTTGCTGTAAGCCGCTATCGGGAATGCGGCAGCAATAGCGTTCAGGTTACTGTTTTTTACTGCTTTATAAATAGCATTGCTTGTGTCGGCCACGCTTACCAATGTTATCACCCGCAAAAACACATTGTTATTAGGCCCTCTTTCAAATGCTATGGTTTGTTGATTGGTCAGTTCTCCACCGTAAGTACCACGCCCCGTACCTTTATTGGCCGGAACTTTTACAAATCGGGTAACGGCCATAATTTCCCTGTTCAGTATACTGTCATTCAGTTCAAAAAAATATTTGTCTTCTATACGGTGTACGGTAAACAGTCCTTTTTGTGTAACAGCCTTATCGGTAATTACATCTTTGTAAGGTTTTGGGCCCTGTTGTTTGGGGCCATTAGATACTCCTGCAGTACCCGCATTAGCCGGTGGAATTGCTGTAGCAGGCTTTGTTGTATTCTTTGGGGTTGAACAGCCAAAAAAAACAGCAGTCGTGAAAATGCATACCAATTTTCTCATAAAGTAATAATTGTTTAGAAAAATGAAATTAATACAATGAAAAATGAAAAATGAATAAAATGGTTTGAACGGTAAGTAAAAATTTTTTGAAGTGGCTGTTAAAACCACAATTATTTGCAAAAGTGGTGGCTCAAAAATTGCATCTTTTTTATAAATCCTTAGTAAAAAGAAGTACTTTGGATGCCGAAGAATAAAGAAATTTTAAAAGACTTTAAAAATATTTGCGGCATAGTTCATTTTCAAGTCATTATTTTTTGTTAGAATTGCCAAACGATTTCATTATTCATAATTATTTACTTTAATCAAATTAATCAAACACAAAAATTTGAGTCATGGCGGAAATTAAACCAACAGCTTCAGTAAAAAGCGCAACATCTGTTCAACCTAAAAAATCCGGAAATAGTATTTCATGGATTGCACCCGTTGCCTGTATTATTCTCGGTTACGTTTTATGGCGTTTTGTAATTGGCGCAGATTCTAATTTTACCGCTCCAGACAAGGCGGGTGGATTCTGGCCCAACCATCAGGGACCTAAAGGAAATATTTCCCGTATGTATGAGGGAGGTATAATAGTTCCGGTTCTTATCGGCTGTTTTTTAATTGTATTGACATTTGTAATTGAAAGATTACTAACCGTTGCTAAAGCTTCAGGTAGTGGGAGCATTGCTGAATTTGTAAGAAAAGTGCAATTTCACCTTGCTAACAAAGATGTAGATAAAGCACTTATGGAGTGTGATAAGCAAAAAGGTTCGGTAGGTAATGTAATGAAAGCCGGATTGCGTAAATACAAAGAAATGATTGGTAACACAGAATTGGATACCGATCAGAAATTAATTAATATTCAAAAAGAAGTAGAAGAAGCTACAGCGCTTGAACTGCCTATGTTGGAGAAGAACCTTGTGTTCCTGTCCACAATCTCATCGGTTGCCACCTTACTTGGACTATTAGGAACGGTAATCGGGATGATTAAATCGTTCTCTGCATTAGGTGAAGCAGGTGGTGGCGAGGCTGCACAAAAACTGTCTCAGGGTATCTCTGAAGCGTTGTATAATACAGCCTTGGGTATTGGTACTTCAGCTGTAGCCATTATCATGTACAACGTATTTACTACAAAAATTGATAGTATTACTTATGGCATAGATGAGTCAGGTTTTACATTGACACAAAGTTTTGCTGCTAACTACAAATAATTTTGTAGTTGTATTTATGGAATATGCAGTAGAGCTGCATCTTATTAACAGCATTTAAAAATAATTATAATGGCAAGACCCAAGATACCCCGGAAAAGTACGGCGGTGGATATGACGGCAATGTGCGATGTAGCATTTCTGTTGTTGTCATTTTTCATCCTGACTACCAAGTTTAAGGCTCCGGAGGCTGTAAGTGTTGTAACACCAAGTTCTGTTTCGAGTAAAATTGCTCCATCTAAAGATGTAACACTTGTAAGTTTTACAAAAGAGGGCAAAGTGTTCATTTCTTTAGACAATGAAGAAGTAAAGGGCGAATTGGCCAATCAAATAAATAGCGGCAAAGGAGTTGGAATGTCAGCAGGTGAAATTGCTGCATTTAAAAAAGCAAGTTTTTTTGGAACATCATTTAGTCAGTTGAAGTCTGCTTTGCAGATACCATCTGATAAGCTAAATTCAGAAACACTGCCGGGCATACCTGCTAAGGATACTTCTAACAATGAAGTAATAGATTGGATGCGGTATATTGTTGCAGCACATAGCAATACAAGCAATAAATTGAACCTTGTTGTTAAAGGTGACAACCTGGCTAAATACCCTACTTTTTCAAATGTAATAGCTGCATTTAAAAAGAATGAACAGTTCAAATTTCAGATGATTACCAATCCTGAAGGGGTACCTACGGGTACAGACCTCTGGAGAAAGTATATGAAAGGCGAAACAACGGCAACGGAATAAGGTTTAGAGTTTAGGGTTTAGAGTTTAATTCAAATTTTGTTCGTTTTAAACATTAAACCTTCAACATAAAACAAAAAAACTATAAGAGTAATTCATTTAATAAAAACAGTTTACGATGGCAGAAATGGATACCTCGTCGGGTGGCGGACATAAAAAAGGCCCCGGCGTCAAAAAAGCAAAAAAAGCATCCACAAGGGTTGACCTTACACCAATGGTGGATCTGGGTTTTCTTTTGATAACATTTTTCATCTTTACTACAACTATGAGCCAACCTACGGCTATGAAGTTGTTCCTGCCTAAGGACACCGACAAGCCGGAGGAGCAAAACAAGGCAAAGGAAAGTGGTGCACTTACGCTTCTTTTGGGTAAAAATGACAACGTATATTATTACGAAGGTCAGCTAAGTCCCGATGGCAGCAACTTTAAGAGCAGCACCATGAAGAAGATTAGAGATGAAATAATCAGCAAGAAGAGAAATACACCTAAAGAAGATTTGGTTATAGTGATTAAGCCCAGCATAGAATCTAATTTTAAAGATGTTGTGGATATTTTGGATGAAATGACTATTAGCCAGATTGAACGTTATGCAATGGTTGATATAAGCGAAGGTGAAGCGCAATTAGTTAAAATAAGTGACGACGCACCGCAGTAAATAGCTTCTTAACTTTTAAAGATTGAAACAATGGACGTTAATAAAATTTTGAGTGCCGACATTCTTGATATCCTTTTTGAGGGTAAGAACAAGGAGTATGGCGCTTATGAACTAAGAAAGACCTACAACAACAGGATTCGTACCTCTATCATAGTTATGGTAGGTGTGTGCCTGTTGCTGATTATTGGTCAAATACTAGGTAAGGATAAAGGCGGAGACAAGAACAAAATAATTGTGCAGGATGTACAATTGGAGGACATTAAAAAGGAAGAAAAAAAGCCTGAACCACCACCTCCGCCACCTCCACCAAAACCCGAGCCACCAAAAGTTGAAATTACCAAATTCACTCCTCCCAAAATTGTGAAGGATGAAGAGGTAAAGGAACCACCTCCTGTAGTTGAAAAACTGGAGGAAACCAAAATTGGTACTATTAATCAGGAAGGTAAAAAGGATGACAACATTCCTGCACCACCTGTAGAAACAGGAACTGGTGTGGTAGAACCTAAAAAAGTAGAGGAAGATTACGATAAGGTATTTACCAAAGTAGAAAAAGAAGCCAAATTTCCCGGTGGACCTGATGGCTGGAGAAAATACCTGGAAAGAAACCTGAACAGTAATGCTGCTGCAGACGATGGCGCACCTGCCGGAAGTTACTCAGTAAAGGTTCAGTTCATTGTGGACAAGGAAGGTAACATAAGCGATGTAAAGGCTATTGAAAGCCCTAAAGCTTGCCCTACCTGCGGAACTGAAGCTGTAAAGGTGATCAAAAAAGGCCCTAAGTGGGAGCCTGCTGTTCAAAACGGGCGTAATGTAATTTACATGGCCAACCAGCAAATTACATTTGTAGTAAATGAAGAGTAAATTTTAAGTACAAATATTTGAACAAAAAATCCTCCCTTTGTGGAGGATTTTTTTTGGGGCCTCCCCAACCCCTCCGAAGGAGGGGCTAATGTGCAACATCTAAATTAATGGCGAACCGTTTATTTGTTTAAACTTAAAAAAGATATTACAACCTTTGAACCCTTAAACCTCTTGAACCTTTTGAACTATTGAACTTTTTAAACCCTAAACCCTAAACCCTAAACTCATAACTCTAAACTCATAACTAACAACATGCTCGGAAAACTATCAGGATGGGATGATACAATAGTAGCACTTGCTACACCGCAGGGTGTTGGTGCTATTGGTGTGGTAAGAGTTAGTGGTAACAAGGCAATAGAAATGGTCAACCATATTTTTCCTGCAAAGGATTTGTATGTACAACCTTCGCATACACTACACGTAGGTTTATTGGTGCAGGATGGAGTAACAATAGATCAGGTGGTGATTGCATTGTACAAAAATCCTGCTTCTTATACCGGAGAAGATACAGTAGAAATTTCGGCGCATGGTTCACCTTATATTCTGGAGAAAATCATAGTGGCTATTACCGCACAAGGTGCAAGGTTGGCTAAGCCCGGGGAGTTTACACAAAGGGCATTCCTCAATGGCAAATTAGATCTTACACAAGCTGAAGCCGTTGCAGACCTTATACAAAGCAATACTGAAGTAAGTCGTAAACATGCGCTTCAAAATATACGTGGTGGTTTTTCTTCGGTGTTAAAGGGGTTAAGAGATAAGCTACTTTCTTTCTCCGCACTCATAGAACTTGAATTGGATTTTAGTCAGGAAGATGTAGAGTTTGCAGACCGGACACAACTGAATAATCTGGTAACAGAAGCTGTAACTGAAAGCGCCAACCTGATTAATAGCTTTGCCTTAGGCAATGTGATAAAGAACGGAGTGAGTGTAGCAATCATAGGCAAACCCAATGCCGGTAAGAGTACATTGCTCAACACATTACTCAACGAAAACAGGGCTATTGTAAGCGAAATTGCAGGAACCACAAGAGATACAATTGAAGAGGTGTTGAACATAGATGGCATACTTTTCAGGCTGATAGATACTGCCGGTATAAGACAGCATACCGCCGATACCATAGAAAGCATAGGCGTAGAACGAAGCCTTGAAAAAATGGCACAAGCAGATGTAGTGGTGTATCTTTTTGATGTATCAGAAACTACAAGCCACGAACTAAAAACGGTGATGGACGAAATGAATGCTAAAGGCATTCGTTATCTGCTGACAGGTAATAAAACCGATAAACTGACTACTGATGAACTAGGGTTAAAGTTTCCCGAACTGCCCATACTGTTCATTTCTGCAAGTAAGAAAAACAATATAGAAACGCTTAAACAACGGTTGGTAGATATGGTTATAGGCGATAACCTTTCTGCTGAAAGCACCATAGTATCCAATGCCCGGCACTATGAAGCACTACGTTTGGTGCATGAATCACTCCTTGAAATAACAGCCGGCATGTACAACAGCATTAGCGGCGACCTTCTCTCACTCGACATAAGACGATGCCTGCACTACCTTGGTGAAATAACCGGCGAAGTAACCAATGAAGATCAATTGGATTATATTTTTAGTAAGTTTTGTATCGGAAAGTAAGGATTGGTATTGAGTGTAAAAATGTCTAAATTTTAGTAAGGGGTTAATTACAATCTCTAATACCTTCATAGACTAATAATTTATGATACCCTTTAGGGTATATTTTTATTGATTTTATTCTATTTATACCCGATATGGTATATTTTTATTTACAAATTATTATATTTACACCCGAAAAGGTATAAAAATGGATTTAAGCGAATTTGTAAAATATAAAAGAGGGCTTTCAAAACTTACACAACCTGAACTTGCCCAAAAAGCTGGGGTAGGACTTCGTTTTATCAGAGAATTGGAACAAGGCAAAGTAACCCTACGGCTAGATAAAGTTAATCAGGTCCTGCAATTATTTGGCTACCAAATGGGTCCTGTTAAATTGTTACCGTAATCAAATCTATTAATTAACAGTCACTGCTGCAATGAGGAAAGCTGAAATAAAAATACATGATATTAGAGCCGGATGGCTTTCACAGGAGGAGGATGGTTATCATTTTAGGTACGATTCCGGGTATTTAAATAATGAAGCTTCCCAACCGGTTAGCCTTACGCTGCCATTGCAGGAAAATAAATTTATCAGTAAGATTTTGTTTCCTTTTTTTGATGGATTAATACCAGAAGGTTGGTTATTGGATATAGCTCAAAAAAACTGGAAATTAAATCAGAGAGACCGGATGGGATTATTATTGACTTGCTGCAAAGACTGTATTGGTGCGGTAAGTGTTCATCCTGTAAACGATAATGAAGGATGAATAAAAGATGTTTATATTGTTATTTAGCACTTGCGGATGAGGCCGTTGATTTTCATGCGGCATGTAGTAAAAAAATGTTTGGGGTAGCTGTTCCCCCCGTGTTGCCTTTTGGCGAGAATGATATGGAAGAAATGGCAAAGCAGATAATACAAAGCCATACAACTGTTACTGGTGTTCAGCCAAAATTATCTTTACACCTTGCATCTGCCGAAGCTCCCAATCTATCAAAAAGGTTTACTATAGTAGGTATGTGGGGTGATTATATTTTAAAACCACCTTCGCCACATTATCTGCATTTGCCGGAAGTAGAGGATGTAACAATGCATTTGGCGGGCATTGCTAAAATTAAAGTGGTTCCACATAGTTTAATCAGGCTTCAAACGGGCAATCTTGCCTATATCACCAGGCGTATAGATCGGGTAAAAAATTCGAAACTGCACATGGAAGACATGTGCCAGCTTACTGAAAGGTTGAGTGAAGACAAGTATCAGGGATCTTATGAGCAAATTGCAAAAGCCATTCAAAAATATTCGGCACACCCGGGCCTGGATGTTGTTGATTTTTTTGAGGTTGTCCTTTTTTCCTTTTTAACGGGCAATGCAGACATGCATTTGAAGAATTTTTCTTTAATCCATCAGCCGGGCATAGGGCCAATACTTTCACCGGCTTATGATTTGTTGGCTACAGCATTGGTAAACCCGGCAGATGATGAAGAATTGGCATTGAACCTAAACGGCAAAAAGAAAAAAATAAAGCAGCAAGATTTTTTTGCAGCTATGAATGCTTTGAAGGTTGACAAAAAGCAGCAACAAAATATCTTCAGTAAAATGTCAAAAGCTATGTCTAAGTGGATGGTAGAGATAGACAATAGTTTTTTGAATGATGATTTTAAAGAAAAATACAAGAAGTTATTAAACGAAAGATACCTAAGAATAAAAGACTAAAATCTTAATTCTGATAGAAAAAAAATTTAGTACTCAAACTATTATACAGTTTACTACAGCCGATAGTAAACTACATTTTTTACACCCATGAATATAAAAGGCTTTGGATAATTTTTAAGTTGTGCAATTTGAAATATTCTAAGCAAACGCTTGCTTTTGTTTTATTATATTTGGCGGGGGAGTGAAGGTGTAAATACAATACAAAGGATAAGATAAAACAACCAATTTTATGTAAATAGCAATAGGGCAATAACAAACCAATGCTGTGCAAATGAAATAGGCTACTAAATTGTGGGCTAATTACTGAAAAATGTAGCTTTTGCCATAGCAAACAGCAATAGAATTGCCTGAAATTATTATGACTACTAACTTGACGAAAAATATATGAATAAAACCGACTTCATACAAAAAGTAAAAGCCCTTGAAGGTTTAAGCCAGGATGAAAGAGCCTACCTGATAAATTTGGTTAACACCAAAAAGAAATACGGTTTGGTATGGGAAGATAAACCTGAAGATGTAGAAGAACAATTACGGAAAAACCTACCGGTGTTAAGAGAAGTGGTAGAAAAAAGAATAATGGGAAAAGAACTGCCTGAAAAAGTAACAGCGAACAAAACTTTATTTGATAACCAGGATAATATTACCAATCCTAAAAATCATGCAATAGAAAATTACCCTAATCATATCTTAATAGAAGGCGATAACCTGCATGCACTTACTGCACTCACTTTTACCCATGAAGGCAAAATTGATGTAATTTATATTGATCCACCTTATAATACTGGCAACAAAGATTTTAAGTACAATGACAGCTTTGTAGATAAGGAAGATGGATACAAACATAGTAAATGGATATCTTTTATGCATAAGCGGCTTCAAATTGCTAAAAGATTATTGAGCAATAAAGGTGTTATTTTTATTTCGATAGATGATAATGAACAAGCTCAATTAAAATTGTTATGTGATGAAATATTTATAGGAAGTAATTTTATTGATAATATTATTTGGGAAAAGGTTTTTGCACCCAAAAATGATGCAAAATATTTTTCAGCTTCACATGATTTCATTCTCGTTTTTGCAAAGAATAAACTACTTTGGAATAGAAATTTATTACCTCGGACTGAAGAGATGAATGCTCGATATTCAAATCCGGATAGTGATAGCCGCGGTCCTTGGACTTCTGGAGATTGTTCTGTCAAGACTTATTCTGCGAATACCGACTATCCAATTACGACACCCTCGGGAAGAATAGTAAATCCCCCAAAGGGATATTGCTGGCGCTTTAACAAAGAAAAGTTTCAAGAGCTTGTCTTTGATAATAGAATATGGTTCGGTGCTAATGGTGAAAATGTCCCAAGGTTTAAAAGATTTCTTTCAGATGTACAAAATGGTATTGTACCAATTACTATTTGGAAGAAAGAGGAAGTTGGACATAACCAAGATGCTAAACAAGAAATGAATTCAGTATTACATAATGTTTCCCTTGTTTTTGATACACCCAAACCCACAAAATTACTTGACAGAATTTTGAAAATATCAACTGATAAAGACAATTCATTCACAATTCTAGATTTCTTCGCTGGCTCTGGAACTACCCTTCACGCAACAATGCAACTTAATGCCGAAGACGGCGGCAACCGCCAATGTATCTTAGTAACCAACAATGAAAATAATATTTGCGAAGAAGTAACCTACGAACGAAATAAAAGAGTGATACAAGGTTATACCAATGCTAAAGGCGTTGCTGTAGCAGGGTTAACCAATAACAATCTCCGCTACTACAAAAGTGAGTTTGTAAGCAGGGATGCATCCATCAAAAACAAAAAGGAAATCACCAAATTAGCTACCGAATTGCTTTGCATAAAAGAAGATATTTATGCCGAGCAAAAAGCCCTTGGTAATTACCAATTGAATGCTGCTTATGTAAAGTGTTTTAAGCGAGACAATCTATATCTCTTGGTCATTTACGACGAAGAAGTAATAGAACAAATGGTAGAAGTGATACAGCATTTTATTATGGCCGATAAGCAAAGAAAAACACATTTTAAAGTGTATGTTTTTAGCAACGGCCAATACCCTTACACCGAAGAGTTTGAAGAAGTATTGCCTTATGTAACCTTATGTGCCTTGCCCGATGCCATTTACAAAGCGTATCAAAATGTATTACCAAAACGCCAACGAAAATCCATTCCTGTATTGGAAGAGTCAACGGCTGAATCGGTTGAACATCAATTAGAAAATAAAACTGCGGACTTGTTTAACCAACAATAAAATTGCGGCAAATGAAAAAATATTTAAATAAATACCAGGAAACAATTGCCGCCCTACCATGCACACTTTGGCAGGTTGCTGCTTTTTATAAAGGGAGGTACTATGAATAATCCATCCGCTTCGTTTTCTCCTGTTGTACAGTTGATACAAACAGCCCGTAACAAAGCTTTTCAGGCAGTTAATACCACGCTTATAGAATTGTATTGGCAAATTGGCCGGTATGTGAGCGAACGCATAGCAAACGAACAATGGGGCAAAGGCGTGGTAACAGAACTTGCCCGCTACATTGCCCTTACCGAGCCATCCGTAAAAGGTTTTTCTGATAAAAATCTGTGGCGGATGAAACAGTTTTATGAAACTTATACAGGTACCGAAATACTCGCCGCAGTAAGGCGAGAAATAGAAAGTGGCCAAAAAGTCGCCCCGGCAAGGCGAGTATTAAAAGGAAAGAAAAATGATACATTGTCTGTTAGTAGAACTGAAATAGAGGATATAAAAGACTCCATACTTTCACAATTAACATGGACACATCACCGGACTATTTTTGGAAGTTGCAAAACGGGAGAAGAAAGGGATTTCTATATTAAGCTGGCAGTTGCAGAAAAATATAGTGTCAAAGAACTTGAAAGACAAATTGCATCCTCTCTTTTCGAAAGAGTTGCCCTTTCCCGGGAAATTCCCTCATCAGCTATGAGCGAATTGTCAAAAGATGTTTATAGCGGCATAAAAGACAATTATGTATTTGAGTTTTTGCATCTGCCCGAACCTCATAACGAGCATGATTTGCAAAAAGCAATTGTGCAAAACATCAGGCAATTTCTGTTAGAATTTAGCCGTGATTTTGCATACCTCGGCGAAGAGTTTACTGTGCAGGTAGGTAATAAAGATTTTGCAATTGATCTGTTGTTTTTTAATCGTTCGCTCAATTGCCTTATAGCTATTGAGCTCAAGGTGGTTGACTTTGTACCGGAACATTTGGGTAAACTTAATTTTTATTTAGAAGCGCTTGACAGAGATGTAAAAAAGCCACACGAAAATCCAAGTATAGGCATATTGCTTTGCAAAGCAAAAGATGATGAAGTGGTGGAATATGCTATGAGCCGGCAACTAAGCCCGGCTATGGTAGCACAATACCAATTACAGTTACCAGATAAAAAATTATTGCAGTCAAAGCTGCATGAGTTTTTTGCACAAAATGAAAAGGAAAATGATTGAACTGAAAACATACCAAAGCGAAGCCGTAAGCGGTTTGTTAAAAGACACTTACAAACTGCTGAAACAGCCGGGAGCCAGGCATAAGATGGTTTTTAAAGCGCCAACAGGTGCCGGCAAAACGGTTACCGTGGCTGCCTATCTTAACATGCTTTGCGAAGAATTGCCAGACAGGTTGGATATTGTTCAAAGGCAAATTGCATTTATTTGGATTGCACCAAATCAACTGCATCTGCAAAGTTTTAATGCATTGAAAAACTATTTTGCAGAACTAAGGAGTATTAAACCCATTCAGTTTGAAGACATCACAGATGGCAGGATAAAACCAAATGAAGTGCTTTTTCTCAACTGGCAATCCATCAATAAAGATGGCAATTTGTATATCAAAGAAAATGAGAGTGACAAAACACTCGTCAGTTATATCAATCAGGCACGTTTGCACGACACTGAAATTGTAGTGATATTAGATGAAGCTCATTTGTTTGCCTCAAAAGGAAAAGCCGCACAGATTCTTTTGCAAAATTTATATGCCAAAATTGAGATTGACGTATCAGCTACGCCATTTTTCCAACACATAGATTATGGCTATACCATAAAAAGAAATGACGTGGTGGAAGCCGAAATGATAAAGCAAGGCGTAATATTAAACCCGGCATTAGATGCCCATAACCAACAGGGAAGATCTTTGGAGCAGGTGTTAATGGAATTAGCTTTGAAAAAGAAGACAGAATTGGCAGAAGCATATCAAAAAGCAGGTATCAATATAAACCCGTTATTATTGATACAATTGCCCAATGATTCCAAAACAGAAAGTGTAAGGGATATACAGATAAAAGAAGAAGTGGAGGCATGGCTGGAAGTAAAAGGTATAACTACAAAAAACAACAAGCTGGCTGTATGGTTAAGCAATGAAAAAACCAACCTGGAGGGTATTGAAAAGCCCGATAGTATGGTGGATGTGTTGCTCTTCAAACAAGCCATTTCATTGGGTTGGGATTGTCCACGTGCGGCAGTATTATTAATATTCAGAGAAATACAACAGGAAACATTTACCATACAAACAGTGGGTAGAATATTGCGTATGCCCGAGCAAAAGCACTACCCTGATGCTACACTCAATTACGGGTATGTATATACCGATTTAAGCAAAGACCAAATAATCATTGTTCAGGACGATATGGACTATATTGTTCAGAACAAAGCTATCCGCATACAGCATTATAAAGCTCTTGCATTGAGGTCATACTTTATAAATACACGGTTAACCCGTAATCGTTTAAGTTCTAAGTTCAGGCGTTGCCTGTATGAAGCAGCAGAAGAATATTTTGGGGTTACTATGAACATGGAAAAGGCTGGTACAGAAGGCCTCTTCAGTTACAATAGCAAGCAACTCCAAAGCAAGTTTATAGAGATCAATGTTGAAAAAATTGATATTGCTATACCAAAAGATGTTCAGATTGATGTAGAGATTGGTGTTACCGAAGTGACAGATAAAGAACGATTTGCAAAAACGCAATCAGAATTAGACAGAATGTTCAGGCAATTTGCCCGCAATCATGTTGGCAGCTATGCCAAGGTAGATTCAACACCACAATTGGAGCTGGCAGTTAAAATGTTTTTCGAAGAATATTTTTCAATGGATGAATTTCATGCAGTAAAAATTACTTTGTATGAACATAACAAGCCACGGTTTATAGAAATAATAGACAGGGCTTTGGAAAAGCATGAGATACTGTTGCAGCAAAAAGCTGCAACTGCCAGTAAAAAAGTAGATGAAAGTGAATGGGATGTACCGCCGGAAAAAATTTACAATGAATATTACCAGGAAAAGAAAGCTGCTACACATGCACTATTGCCATTTTATGAAAATAAATCGGCTAGCAGTCCTGAAAGAAATTTTGTTCAATTTCTTGAAAGTCATAAAGCACATATTGAATGGTGGTACAAAAACGGAGATAAAAACAAAGAAGATTTTGCTATTACATACGAGGATAGTGATGGTGTTACAAGAGGGTTTTATGTGGATTTTGTAATTAAATTAAAAAATGGGTCAATCGCTTTATTTGATACCAAAACTTTAAATTCTGATAAAGAATTTGTTAGAAAGCATAATGCTTTGCATGAATATATTCAGAAACAGAAAACCAAAGAGAAAGAGTTAATCGGAGGAATAATAGTTTCAAAAGGCGATGGCGTTTGGAAATATTGTGACAACCCAATAATAAGCGCAACGGATACTAAAGGCTGGATTTCATTTGATCCTGCATTGGCAAACTAAAATAAAAAATCATGGCAAAAAAAGGATTAGACACCACATTTGTTCATTTCGGTATCCGCAAAGAGGATATGGATTTGATTGAAGTATTATGTACAGAACATAAACTTGATTTTGATTGGGTAACGTAGGATGGATGACTAAAGAAAAACACGAGGCGTTTAGTTTAGGGGGTGATATTATTTAACTCAAATGACAAAAGTAATTTAAAAGTGGCAAACAAACTGCATGACGAGGTTTTTGAATTCATGGAAGAGTATCGTGTTACTCATCCAAATTTCTATTATTGGTTAAGAGAAAGAAATAATAAAAATCGTCTGGAAGATGGCTTCTGGTTTCAGGGGAAAGAAACTTATGCTTTCGTTGGGTTATACGATCGAAGTGGGGGAAGCAATATGACTAGAAGTATTGGTTTAGTTTTTTTCAATAACGGTAATGGGAATATAAGGTGCCAATTAGAAGTAGTTTATAATGAAGAACAGGATCAAAGGGTTTTAAGCTTCTATAAAAATTTAATGAACCTTCTTAAAGGTTTTGGACAAGAGCATAAAACAAAATATACTAAGCTCCTTTCCGAGAATGAAGGTTTTAAGGCTGCCAAAAAGTTCCTGGATGAAGAAAAATTTAAAGTTGATGCACTAATTAAGGAAACCGGATTAAATGAATTATTTATTGATGAGTCTGATTTCAATGAAAAGTTTAAGAGAGTTATAAGTTATAAAACCGACTATCCTAATTACTGGCTTTTCCAAGGGAATCCCGGCGATTACGATATTTCAATAGCTTTAAAAAACAACTTGTTACAAGATTGGTCTGTTGCTGCACACAAAGACAAGATAAGACCCAATGATAGAGTAATAATTTGGATGGGTGGAAAAAATGCAGGGTGCTACGCTCTGGCAATCGTAACTTCTAAACCCGGTATTATAAAAGTTTCCCCTGATGCACACCTTTATAAAGACTATGATCCAAATGATTTAAAGGTTAAAATAAGCATTACGCACAATCTCATAGAAGCACCTTTACTATGGAGTGAAATAAAAAATATTCCGGAACTTGTATCCTTGAATCAGGGATATAGAGGAACAAACTTTTCTGTTACTAAAAATCAATTTCAAACTTTTCTACGACTGATAACGGAACAAAGTAATAATACAAAAAATGAGTATATGCAGCCAACAAATATAGAACCGTTCAATCAAATTTTATACGGCCCTCCGGGTACTGGAAAGACCTATCATACAGTTGAAAGGGCGATGAAAATAATTGACCCAGATTTTTATCAAAGTAATAAAGTAAGCCGTCGTGTTTTGACTGCGGAATTTAAAAAGCGATTGATTAAAGACTACAAAAAGAATGAAGGTCAAATTGGCTTTTGCACTTTTCACCAGAGCATGAGCTACGAAGATTTTGTTGAAGGTTTAAAGCCTTACATCACAGACCCAGACGAAGAAAGATTACATGTGCTTACAGACACGAGTGGAATAAAATATTGTATAGAAGATGGCATTTTCAAAATTATATCGCGAATGGCATCGGAGGCTATCGAGCAAAAGAATAACGATTATCAAAAAACATTTAGCCTTACTGAAAGCGAATTTGACAAAGCTTTTTTCTATAAGATGTCTCTGGGAGATACTTCTGATGAAGAAGACGACCAAATATATCAGTATTGCATGAGCGAGGGTTATCTGGCATTAGGCTGGGGAGGCGATTACGACTATTCAAGCTTAGACGAAAAAGGTGTGATATCCAAAGCAAAATCAGCAGGGGAAACAGACTTTTCAGTACGGCAAATAAGCATGTTCATTAACCTTTTGAAAGCCGGAAATTATGTAGTGATTTCAAATGGAAACTTAAGATTTAGGGCTATAGGGAGAATAACAGGGAGTTATGAGTACAGACCTTCAGTCTCCATAAGATACCACCATTTAAGAAAAGTCGAGTGGATATTAAAAGATGTTGACTTGCCCGTGAGTGAAATATATACTATGGGATTTCAGCAGCAAACACTGTACAAATTAAATCAGAAAGAAATAAAAAAAGAGTTTTTTATTAAGTCATATAAAGAAACTAAAAAGGCTAAAATTAAACAGTATGTCTTAATAATTGATGAAATTAACCGCGGTAATATAGCACAGATATTTGGGGAACTCATAACCTTGTTAGAGCCAGACAAACGAAAAGGTAAGGAGGAGGAGTTGAGTGTTGTCTTACCTTATTCTAAAAGATCATTTACCGTTCCACCTAACTTATACATTATTGGCACAATGAATACTGCTGACAGAAGTGTAGAAGCTTTGGATACTGCATTGCGAAGAAGATTTATGTTTGAAGAGATTCAACCTGACCCCAACTTAATATCACCTTATTATCAGTTACACCGTCTTTGGGGCAAGTATTGGTGGACAGAGACCGAAGAACAAAAACTGATATGGGCGGAAAAAGAAAAAGCATTTATAGAATTGACACAAATGAATGTTAATATAAAGAAATATGAAGAGCTAAATCAATCGTATAATTATGAGAACAGCTTAAATGACTGGTATAATGAAGATCCAGAAGCAGTGTTTAGTAATATAGTTTCATTCGCTGTAAAAGGCTTAGATCTTCGCCATATTTTAAAATGTATGAATGAACGTTTATTTCTCTTGCTCACAAAAGATCATACAATAGGACATGCTTGGTTGATGGATGTTTACAGCCTTGCTGATTTGCAAGTGGCTTATAAAAATAAAATACTTCCATTGCTACAGGAGTATTTCTATAACAACTATGCAAAAATTGGGTTGGTATTAGGCGACCAGTTTTTTGAGGAACCGGTTAAAGTCAGTAAGGGTTTGTTTGCAACCTTTAAAGGCGGTTCAGAAATAGCCGAAGATTACAATGATAAAATGATTTACAAGTTTAAGGATGCAAGTAACCTCACCATCGAGAATTTCAAATCCATTTATGAAAAACCATCAATGAATACTATCGATTAACCTGTAGCGGAATGTCAAACAAAAACATCATCAGGGTTTCAGAATTTGAAAAGCTTTACTACGATGACAAAAAGCCTTTCAAACAAAAGCATTGGGAAGCACTATTTCGCTACCTGGAGCAGCAAAATAAAAAAGAAACCAAGCGGACAGATTATTTCAGGATTCTCAACAAGGGAATACAATTTACCAACTTTGTTGGTGTAATACAAGCCGGCAACCTGACAATAGAAATACTGCCTAAAACGGATAAGTCTTCAACTACTGCCGCCAATGAAACATTTGATAAACTGGAACAATTAAACGATAAAGAAGCAGTCCAAAAAACCAAGTGGCACAAAGTGTTGTTGGACATGCTAAAAGAATGCAGGTTATTGAAAGTTAACCATGTAGACAATGCCAGCCTGAACCTGCGTAGCAATTCAATACTGGACATCTATATAGAATTGTTCCTGCTAGAGGCAGAGCAACTATTGCATGAGGGTTTACTTAAAAAATATCGGAAACAGGAAGGGAACCAATCCGCATTAAAAGGACAACTACAGTTTGCAAAACAAGTTGCTTACAACACTACTCACCAGGAGCGGTTTTATGTTCGCAACACCGAGTATAACCGCGACAATATCTATAATTCAATCATTTACAAAACAATTTGTATCATACCAAAAATCAGTAACAACAATCTGTTATTGGATAAAGTCGGCAGGCTGCTGATAGATTTTCCTGAAGTGTCAAATTGTAGTGTAACGGAAGAAACTTTCAACAAGCTTACTTACGACCGCAAAACGGAAAGGTATAAAGAAGCTCTACTCATTAGCAAGATGCTATTACTCAATTTCAGGCCGGATATCACCGGTGGTACTGAAGATGTAATGGCTATACTTTTTGACATGAACAAACTGTGGGAAGAGTTTGTGTACAGGCGTTTGAAGAAGGAAGAAGATGAGACTAATTTTACTGTGCATCGCCAACAATCAGAGGACTTCTGGAAATGTGACGAGCTTAGCAGACCAAAAACGATAAGACCCGACATTGTTATTCGGCAAAACAATCCAACGCAAACAATCATTGTAGATACCAAGTGGAAAATGGTAGAAGATTTAATTCCTGGTGATGATGACCTGAAACAGATGTATATCTACAATTTATTTTGGGATTGCGTAAGAAGTATTCTTTTATATCCGAGCAAGGTTGCAAATCATAATCACGGAGATTACGTTGATTACAGAGATAAGCATAAACAGCATACAAAATGTTCTGTACAAACCATTAGTGTTTTTAATGATGAGGATAAGCTTGATAAATGCTTTGGGAGTAAGTTGATTGAATTGTTGAATTTGGAGTAACTTATTTTTAAGTTCTTAAAATGCTTCTGACGCAACCCACTATATCAAATATTTGATTTTAATCATTAGCCATTTAACTTGCAACATACAATACTTTATAAAACCATATCCCCCCATGCAAACCACCCCCAAATACATCCTAACAACCATAACATTTCTACTCATAGCAGTTGCCGCAACAGCACAAACCCCACAGCACATCAGCTTTGACAATGACTGGAATTTTGCATTGGGAAATGCTGCCAATCCGGAGAAGGATTTTAACTACAGCATAAGAACCATTTATTCAAAATCGGGTGGTGCGGCGGGTACTGCAGTGGCTCCGGATTTTAATGATAGCGGGTGGAGGTTGCTTTCATTGCCGCACGATTGGGCGGTGGAACTTCCGTTTGCGCTAGTGGACAATTTTGATGTTGAAAGTCATGGCTACAAGCCTGTTGGCGGCTTGTTTCCTGCTACAAGCATTGGTTGGTATCGGAAGCATTTTAGGGTCGCAAGTGCCGATTCAGGCCAGCGTTTTCAACTGCAGTTCGACGGCATTTTTCGAGATGCAAACATTTGGATAAACGGTTTTTTCCTGGGAAACAACAAGAGCGGTTATGTTGGTGCAAATTTTGATGTTACCGACTTTATCAATTTTCACAAAGACAATGTAATTGTTGTAAGGGTAGATGCTACACAATATGAAGGGTGGTTCTACGAAGGTGCGGGCATTTACAGGCATGCGTGGCTCAACAAATATGCGAATACACACATTGCCACCGATGGGGTATTTGCTTATTCAAAAATTTTGAATAATAAAGCAACGGTAAGTATTGAAACAACAGTGGCTAATGAAGGAAGTGAAACATCAAATTATACACTCAATACGTATTTGACAGACAGATCGGGCAACGTTGTCGGGTCGGCAAAAGAGCTGCCTTTTGTTGCCAATATGCTGGAAGAAAAAATGGTGAAACAAACCATTTCGATAAACAATCCTACACTTTGGTCGCTTGAAAACCCCTACCTGTACAGGATTGTTACGGAACTGAAACAAAATGGCAAAATAGTAGATAGCAAGAAATTGAAGTTTGGTTTCAGGACAATTGAGGTAAAACCAAACGGTGTTTTCCTGAATGGAAATCATGTAAAAATACTCGGCACCAACAATCATCAGGATCATGCAGGTTTGGGAAGCGCATTGCCCGATTACCTGCAATATTATCGGATTAGCTTACTGAAAAATTTAGGCACCAACGCCTACAGAACAAGTCATGGTGCACCAACTCCCGAACTGTTAGAAGCCTGTGATAGTTTGGGTATGTTAGTAATGGATGAAACCCGTTTGCTCAACAGTGGCGCTGAATATATGGGTCAGTTTGAACGATTGGTAAAAAGAGACAGAAACCATGCATCGGTCTTTATGTGGAGCATTGGCAATGAAGAAGGCTGGATACACACACAAAGCAACGGGAAAAGAATTGCACAAACATTTATTGAAAAATTAAAACAACTTGACCCAACAAGAACCTGCACCTACGCAGCCGATGTGGCGAATGTATTTAATGGTGTAAATGAAGTAATACCTGTAAGGGGATTTAATTATCGTCAGTTTGGTGTTGCTGATTATCATAGAGATCATCCAAATCAACCCATACTGGGCACCGAAATGGGTAGCACTGTAACAACAAGAGGTGTTTTGCAAAAGGATACGATCAGAGCTTATTTACCTGACCAGGATATTACTGCGCCGTGGTGGGCAAGTACTGCAGAAACATGGTGGAAACTGGCCGCTGCAAATGATTATTGGCTCGGTGGCTTTGTGTGGACAGGCTTTGATTATCGTGGTGAACCAACTCCCTATAAATGGCCCAATATCAATTCGCATTTTGGCATCATGGATGTTTGTGGCTTTCCCAAAAACATCTATTACTACTACCAAAGCTGGTGGACTGACAAAGATGTGCTGCATATTTCACCGCACTGGAACCACTCTGTTAAATGGGGCGAACCGGCACCGGTAATAAATGTATGGGTAAACAGCAATGCAGATAATGTAGAGTTGTTTCTGAATGGAAAAAGTCAGGGCAAAAAAGATATGCCCCGCAACGGACATTTAAACTGGGATGTAAAATACGAACCCGGAAAACTGGAAGCCATCGCTTATAAAAAAGGAAAACGAATTTATTCTAAAATTGAAACAACCGGGCAAGCAACCGAAGTGGTATTAACCCCATACAAAACCACAATATTGGCAGATGGGAAAGATGCAACTGTATTGAATATAACTGTTGTTGACAAAGAAGGCCGTGAGGTACCCGATGCTGACAATATGATTAAATTCACCATAGAAGGTGATGCAAAAATAATTGGTGTAGGCAACGGTGGCCCGAGTAGTCATGAGCCCGATAAATGCGCTGACGCCACATGGCAACGAAGCCTCTTTAATGGCAAGTGTCAGGTGATTGTGCAGGCAGGTACAAAACCCGGCATTATTAAGTTTGAAGCAAAATCTTCTGGTTTGTGGGCAGGTTCTACAGATATAATAGCTGTGTCGCCTGAGAGTGTAAATACTTTTACAATTGACAAAACCTATCAATTGAAAGGTGATGCTGCAAAGCCTGCATCACCTGATAAAATTTTAGGTGCAGATATTTCTTTTTTACCTGAACTGGAATCGAAGGGCATGAAATTTTCTGATAAAGGAGTAGAGAAAGATGCCATTCAAATTTTGAAAGAACATGGGTTTAATTATGCCCGTCTTCGCATTTTTAATGACCCTTCAAATGATAGCGGATATTCACCCAAAGAAGGTTTTTGCGATCTGGAACACACATTGCAAATGGCCAAAAGAATTAAAGCCTCGGGCATGAAACTATTGCTCGACTTTCATTACAGCGATTATTGGGCTGATCCCGGTAAGCAATACAAACCTGCTGCATGGAAAAATCTTTCATTCCCTGATTTAAAAAAGGCTTTGTATGACTACACTAAGAAAGTTATGACTGCACTCAAAAATCAGGGCACTTTACCTGATATGGTACAGGTGGGGAATGAAATTAATCATGGCATTGTTTGGCCCGAGGGTAATGTCAGCAATATTGATGGAACAGCACAACTCATTCAGGCCGGAATAGCGGGGGTAAAATCTGTAGATCTGCATGCTGTTATTATGTTACATGTAGCATTGGGTGGTCAAAATCATGAATCTGTTTTCTTTATTGACAATATGCTGGCAAGAGGAGTACAGTTTGACGTTATTGGTGAATCTTATTATCCTAAGTGGCACGGCACTTTGGATGATTTAGAAAATAACCTACACGATTTGGTACGCCGGTATAATAAGGATGTAGTAGTGGTGGAATATTCTGCACTGAAGGAAGAAGTTAACAAAATTGCTTTTGAATTGCCCAATGGAAAAGGTAAAGGAACTTTTATTTGGGAACCACTCAATACATGGGAAAAAGTATTTGACGATAAAGGAAAGTCAAATGAATTAATAAATCTGTACGATAAAATTGCAGCGGAGTATTTGAAGAAGTAAGTATTGTTCATTTTGAGTAATATCCTGTATGTTAATCTTGACAAAAATATAAATTGCCCCAAACGGGTTCCACTATAATAGCGGGTGGTGAAACCCCACTGTAGTAGAAAGCTAGTTCATTTTCCAACCCTGAAAGGTTTGGACTAATCGCCTTAAATTTCAAGGGCAGTGCCGGTTAGGTTAAAAATATTAATTATCTCAAACCTATTGTGTTATTGGCGGGCTTTTATTGTGTAAACCAGACCTATATTTCTTTAATCATTTTGTAATACCGATGGATATCCGTCATAGTCCAATTGCATTGGCCTAAACGGCTATCACCTGGGCATTATACCAAAACCAGATTGGACAATTTATTTTACAAAATGGTACAAATGCCGTTAATCACTCAAACTGCTTTATCAACTCTATTTCGTTTCTGTAAAGAAATTTATAGACTAAAATTTCTACTTTTTTAAGCAATTCGTACAAAAGACCCGTTAATGTTTAACACTTACATTCTCTTTTTTAAACAAAATCCATTTCTTCTTGTTTACAATCTTACAAATACATTCTCCCTAAAAAATAAACAGATTTATATATGAACCCGATTGAAACTATCTCTAAAATCAGAATAAATGGTCATGAAACGTTAGAAACGCTTGACATTTTAATAGATGAAATGGGCGATAACCATGTAAGTACCAGTGCAGATACACCTATGCGTAACGGTGCTTTTGACTTAAGCGACAAAGAAAAAATCAGTGCTATTGAAGAACATTTTGCTGCAATAATGGACATTATGGGTCTCGACCTTACAGATGACAGCCTTAGCGGTACGCCACATCGTGTAGCCAAAATGTACATCAATGAAATATTTCAGGGATTAAATCCTGCTAATAAACCCAAAATTGCCTTGTTTGAAAACAAGTACAAGTACAATGAGATGTTGGTAGAAAAAAATATTTCATTCTACAGCAATTGCGAACATCACTTTGTACCAATAATGGGCAAAGCCCATATTGCATACATTAGTAACGGTATGGTAATTGGCCTTAGCAAACTTAACCGCCTAGTGGAGTATTTTGCCAAACGTCCACAGGTACAGGAGCGCCTTACCATGCAAATAGGAAAAGAACTACAAATGGTATTAGGTACACAAGATGTAGCAGTAGTAATAGATGCCAAACATTTATGTGTTGCCAGCCGTGGGGTAGAAGATGATACTTCAAGTACGGTAACTGCTTTTTATGGCGGAGCTTTTAAGCAAGAAGAAAAGAAAAACGAATTCTTACGATATTTGGAGTTGAAGACAACTTTTTAATTGTCTTTTTTTTAAAAGTGAATCTGATTAATAAAATCTTTTTTTATTACTTTCTTTGTTTTTTACCTTTCATAACCCTGAAAAAATTGATGTTTTTTCAGGGTTTAATATTTACAGTTTCGATGTAAATAAATAATAGGCCAATTTTTTATTTACCACGGAAATCGTAACTTTATTAGTTGCTTTTTTTCATTTTTCTAAACAATTTCTTATGATACACGTACATAACATTTTTGTTTGCAAACCGGGTAATGCATCCAAACTGGCAAAAATATTTAAGGAGGCTCTTTCAGGTAATGATGATTTTGTTCATGTTTTGACCGACTTAACCGGGCAGTTTAACCGTGTGATAATGGTGAATAAGTACGAAAATTTGACGGGGTTTGAAATGAGTTTTGATAAATATCTTTCTGATAGCGAGGAAGTAAAGAAGATGAAGGAGCTAATGAAAGGTTATACTGAATTATACGTTACAGGATCAAGGGAAATTTACAATATTGTGTAATGAAGATGCAGGCTTTATGGATATAGTATCCTGGTTTTATTTAAACAGGCTGTGTAATCTTTTTTCCAGTGATTGAGGCTTTTCTATGATTCGGTTATGAAACAACAATCCTGTACCAATTAACATAAGGATCATAAAACCTAAAACTGCCCATTGTGCAGCATGTGTTTTTTGTATGGGTTGTCGGTCTTTAACCTTGCATACCTCACCCGGACAATGCAATACTTTGCCTTTGTTGAACCATCCGTAAATTTTACATCCTATACAGATGTTAAATGCCAATTCTGCAAATAAGAAAATCATACATACTAAACAGGTAAGGCCGCTTACAGGACCAAATGCGTTTATTATTACAATATGCAAAAACATGATAGATGAAAGTGTAAACCCAATAATCCAGGCGAAACGTTTCTGCGCAGCACCCACATAAAGCGGTGTTTGTTTACGCACCATAAACCTCGCAATTGTTAACGTTGGCGAATACTGCGGATGGATAAAAATGCGGATACCCATATCAATCATGAAATAGAAAATGAAATATTTAAATAAAATAAAATCACCGTTGAAAATGATATTTAAAAATGAAATAATGGTGCCCAGAAATAAAATGCCTGCTGCTCCTCTTATTTCACGTTCATTCATAACCGGAATGCTATAACCTGCTACAGTTTCACCAAATTGTTTCATATTTTTTATGATTTAGTGCTACAATTTAAACAAGATTTCGGATAGATTAGTAGTGAATATTAGCAATGGTATCTATTCGTGATTAGGCGGATATTTTTCTTTGTTTTCGTGGGTCTCATGTTTTAGCAACTCATCTCCAATCTATTCACAAATCTTATTTGCAAACAAAGTTTTTAGATCAACCAAATTCCTTCATCAGTTTAATCTCATTCCTGTACAATATTATTTTTCCATCATTTTCCAATTGCTTCAATAAACGGGAAATGACCACCCGGCTTGTTGCCAGTTCGTCCGCTATGAGGTAGTGTGATGCTTTGATAACACTTGAACCTGAAAGTCGTTGCTTTTCTTTGAGGTAGGCAACCAGGCGTTCATCCAGTTTGTGAAAGGCAATGCTTTCTATAGATTTCAACAGTTCTAAAAAACGTTCGTTGAAGCTCCGCATGATATAGTTTTTCCAACCCGGATATTTGCACAGCCATTCATCCAGTTTAAGGTGTGGTATTGCTATGAGTTCCACATCGTCTTCAGCTATTGCTTTTACTTCGCTTTTTTTGGCTTCCATACAACAGCTGTAAGCCATGGAGCAACTCTCATTGTTTGACAGATAATACAGCAATATTTCCTTGCCGCTTTCGTCCATCCTCAAAACTTTGATAGTGCCTTTTACAATCAATGGCATCATACGAATGTATTTGCCATAATCCATAATAATGTCGCCCTCTTTGAAATATTTCGTTTCACCAAACTGCTGAATTTCTTTAATTAAAGCAGGTTCGAATGTGGAATCAAAAGAAGGTTTTGTAATCATTTGGATTTAGAAATTATAGTTCAAAATAAAATTGTACTGTTCCATATTTACCTTGTTGAAAACATACCTGTAGTTGTTGTAGGTTTCACCGTTATTTATTTTTGCTACAACCAACAATTGTGCTTCTAGACCTTTAAGTGTATGTGTAAAGGTATATCTAATATCGGCATTTATTTGCGTGTACGAAGGCATCCCGTATTTGTTGAGGCGAAAGTTTTTTACATCGGGAAGATGATAATAACCTGCTGCCAATGAGGTCTTTAGGTTGGCTTTAGGGATAGAATAATTTAGTTTACACATAATAGCATTGACACCTCCAAAACCATCATTTCGTTCACGGGGCAGGAATGTGAAAAACGTTGTAGGGGTAGAGGATAAATAAAATTGAGAGTAGCGCAAAAATAAAAGCTCCCATTAACAGCATCTGATTTTGAGTTTATGAAAGGCGTTTTAAGGTTCTTTATTTACATTTTAAGCATTAGCTGCAATTCTATAAAAATTAATGGGGAAGTTTTTCTCTAAAATAACCATATACCCATGTTCCTGCTATGGCGCTGAATAAAGTTACTATAATTACTGTTGCACCGGAGCCTATTTGGGCAAATAGTGGCCCGGGGCATGCACCTGTAATAGCCCATCCTAATCCAAATAATAGTCCTCCATACACCTGCCCTTTGTTAAATGTCTTGTTGTGAAATTCTATCTTTTCTCCGTACAACGTTTTTATGTTGAATCTTTTAATCATCCAAACCGATATGATACCTACAACTACTGCACTGCCTATAACCCCGTACATGTGAAAGGATTGAAGCCTAAACATTTCCTGAATGCGAAACCAACTTATTATTTCTGCTTTTACAAACACTACTCCGAACAGTAAACCAACGATAAGGTACTTGATGTTGTAATACCATTTGTGTGTAAGATGACTTTCATTTACACAAATTGCGTCTAATGAACGTACTTCAAAATCTGTGTTAGTATCTATGGTTTGCATTAAATAATAGTTAGAGTGAAAGGATAAATGGAAGTATAAAATTCGACATGATGAACCCACCAATCATAAAGCAGCAAGTGGCAATAAGTGACGGCCATTGCAAAGTTGATAAACCCATGATGGCATGACCGCTGGTGCAGCCACCTGCATACCTTGTTCCAAAGCCTACGGTGAAACCCCCGATCACTATGAGTATAAAACCTTTTAGTGTAAGTAATGCTTGCCAGTTAAATAATTGACGGGGAACAAGACCGTAATAATCAGTAATGCCATATGCTGCAAGTTCATTGGATAGCTTTGTACTTATGTGTAAAGGTTCAGGGTTAGCTAAAAGATTCGCTGCAATCATTCCACCCAAAAAAATACCGGTAACAAAAAATAGGTTCCATATTTCCTTTTTCCAATCGTACTTAAAGAAGGGAATGTTGGCCGGTAAACAGGCTGCACAAACATGGCGCAAGGATGAACTAATGCCAAAAGACTTATTGCCGATGATCAGCAATACGGGTACCGTTAAACCAATCAAAGGACCGGCAATATACCACGGCCACGGGTGTTTGAGCCATTCTATAAAATTCATAGCTTATTGAAGTAAGATGCTTAGGGTATGCTGTTATATTTATTGCTCACTATTATAAAATTGCCGAAGGAGGAAATGCAACAATATCATTTATGGAACCAGCTGATTCACATCTTCCCAGGTTCCACCATTAATGACATTTTTAAAGCCATTTTGCTCAAGTATTGTTTTAGCCTGACCGCTACGGTTTCCGCTACGACAAAATACTACAATATTTTCTTTTCCTTTAAACGAGTCTAATTGCGATGGAACACTGCCCAATGGAATGTTTAAAGCACCTTTTGCACTACCTCCTGCAAATTCGCCGGGTTCTCTAACATCTACCAGGAAAGCACCCTGTTCTATAACTTTTTTTAAATCTGCGGTTTGTCCACCGCCAAATAGTGGTTGAAGAAAGCTCATTGTTTTTGTTTTTTATGCTTTAAATTTATTGATAACACCTGTTAGGCCGGCTTTAGGTACTACACCACTTTGCCTCCACTGCACCTTGCCGTTTTTGAATAATATTAAAGTTGGTACACCCTGCACTTGATAATCGTTTGCAGCTTGCGGGTTTTTATCAACATCTATTTTTATGATGGTAACTGCGTCTCCCGTTTCCTGTTTCACATCTTTTAAAATGGGCGACATCATTTTGCAAGGGCCACACCATTCTGCAAAAAAATCTACCAAAACCGGTTTGTCTGATTGTATGATTTCGTTAAATGTCATGAGTGTTTTTTTCAGGTTCTTTTAAAAGTTGTTTTTTGTTTTCTTTTTTGAAAATACCAAATAGCAGCGCACCCATTAGCGCTCCGTAAAGTGTACTGTTCACAGGTTTAGATGTAATCATGCAGGTGCCCGATGCACAACCTATTTGTTGATAGTATAAGTACCCTGCAATACCTCCGACCAATGCTCCAACTATGTAGAGTGTATTTTCTTTAAACCACTTCTTCATAAATAATGTCTTTATTGGTTTCGGATGTTTTAGAAATCGGAGTTGCACATCGACCCACTCCGCAGCAGCCTATATTAAATAAGGGCATAATTGTGAATAGGCTTCCCAAAATTCCCATTGTCAAGTCTTTTGTAATAATTGATTGTGCAATTATGAAAATGCCAACTGCAAGTCTTAAAAACCTCATGAAATTCCAGTTATGTAAAATAGTGTCTTTCATATTTTGGTGTTTTGCTTAACAAAACCGTCATCATTTAATACAATTGAACCGAGTCTCTTATTTTAGTCTGTAAAGTTATCTCTTGTAAAATTATTTATTGGTAACAAAGGTTACATTGGTTAAAGCTTATTCTTATTCGGTTAAAATACTAAAGGAATCAATCTGTAAGTTTGTTTATGATAATCCTGGTATGCTTCAAATTTTTGGAGAAGTAATTTCTCTTCCAGGGTAAGCTTGATAATTAATACAATAATTAGTGCTGTTACAAGTACTGTTCTTAGCAAACTGAAATTACAAATGAGTAAGCCAACACAGAATAATAGTACTGCTGTATACATTGGATGTCGGATATAATGATAAGGCCCATTGGTAATTAATGTTGCTCCGGCTGATGGCTCGGGCATGATCCTCAATTTACTTTTTCGCATGGCGAATGCAGACCAGCCTAATAGCATTACTGACAAAATCAAAAGTGAAAAAGCAAATAAATTCATTTTGCTAAATACTGTTCCTACTAACAAAACAAAAATTATAGTGAACTGTAAGAAAACCAGTGTTTTCGATTTTATAGAATTTTTAAGGACAGTATTCATAATTTGATTATAATTAGCAAATGTTTAATTATGCTTTCATCACTTTGCTTTGGCAAACGAAATCAGTTTTGGGCAATGCCGTTTCGCTGATTGCTTTAAAGCCTCCGGCTACTTCCGTGAAATTTCTATACCCTCTTGCCTGTAGGATTGAGGAAGCTACCATACTCCGGTAACCGCTTGCACAGTGCATGTAAAAATGCTCATCGGGGTTAATATCTTTTATCCATTCATTAATGGCAGCCAAGGGTCTATTGTAAGCATCTTCTATGTGCTCTGCCGAATATTCCGATTCTTTTCTAATGTCAAGGATTTTGTCTTTGGATAGGTCTATTTCAGTAGCAAATTGATCTGCAGTAATTCTGTCCACCGAATCGGCTTCTTTGCCGGCTTCTAACCATGCTGCAAAGCCACCTTTTAAATGTCCTACAACATTGTCAAAACCCACACGGCTAAGGCGGGTTACAGCTTCTTCTTCTTTTCCTTCATCGGTAACTAAAAGCAATGGCTGCTTCACATCTACAATCATAGCACCTACCCATGGAGCAAAATCTCCGGCAAGACCAATATTGATTGATTGCGGAATAAACCCTTTATAAAAATCAGCACCGGATCTCGTGTCCAGTATCAAAGCATCTGTAGTTTCTGCTGCTGCTTCAAACTCATCAGGGGTCAGTGCTTTCATGCCGTGACTCAATACCGAATCAAAACTTTCGTAGCCTTGTTTATTCATAGCTACATTCAATCCAAAATATCCCGGAGGTGGTTGCAGTCCATCTGTTACAGCTTTTACAAATGCTTCTTTGTTGGGTTGATTCAGTGCATAGTTTACTCTTTTTTGATTGCCCAAAGTATCTACTGTTTCTTTCATCATGTTCTTGCCGCAGGCGCTACCGGCACCGTGTGCAGGATATACAATTACATCATCAGCGAGTGGCATTATTTTGGTCATCAGGCTATCGTAGAGTATGCCGGCTAACTCATCTTGTGTCATATGTGCAGCTTTTTGTGCAAGGTCGGGGCGGCCGACATCCCCAAGAAATAATGTGTCACCACTAAAAATACAATAGTCTTTTCCGCTTTCATCTTTCAACAAAAATGTAGTGCTTTCCATGGTGTGGCCCGGGGTGTGCAATACTTTTATGGTAATATCACCAACTTTAAACTCTTCGCCATCTTTTGCAGAAATACAATCAAATTCACAAGCTGCGTTTGGACCGTAAACAATAGGGGCACCGGTTGCTTTACTTAAATCTACATGACCACTTACAAAGTCAGCATGAAAGTGTGTTTCAAAAACATACTTAAGTTTAACGCTGTCTTTTTGAAGCCTGTCAAGATATGGTTTCGTTTCTCGCAACGGGTCAACTATTGCGGCTTCGCCATTGCTTGTTATGTAGTATGCACCTTGTGCAAGGCATCCGGTATAAATTTGTTCGACTTTCATAAGGCTTGTTTTTTATAATGCAAATTTCGAAAGAATAAATGCTTTTAATTGTAACATTAGTAACATAGTGAGGTATTTGAAATAATCTTACCGTTTACATAGAATTACAAAAAGTTCCGTTCCCCTTCTCTTGTCAAAAGAGTTATAGCATGGGTCAAATGTTTTCAACGTGAAATATTTTTCAAACATTGGTCTATATGCTTCTTTGCTGCCGCCAAAAGGAGGTCCTTGCTTGTCAAATACCGTATCGAACAAAACACCGGCTATTTTCCCTTTTTCTGCCAGCAGTTCATTCATTTTTGATACATAGGCGGGGCGTAATGTTGGATCAATTGCGCAAAAAAATGTTTGCTCCAGTATTAAATCATATTGCCCTTTGTGCTCAAAAAAATCTCCGAGTATAATTTTGATATGCGCATTCCCTTTAAATTTTTCTTTCAAACTTGCTACAAGGGTAGGGGCAATGTCAATGACTGTAATGTCTGTAAACCCTTGCTGCAACAGGTATTCAGCTTCATAAGTATTGCCGCAACCGGGTATAAGAATCCGCAGATTTTTATTCTCTAGCTGGTCTATATATGCTTTTATTGGTGGCGACACCTGTCCTAAATCCCAACCCGTGTCCGCTGTATCGTATCGGTTGCTCCAATAGGTTCCTCCTAGCATTTCATTGCCGCCATTGGTATTTTCAGTTTCCTTATTCATAGTTTCGGTTATTTATTTTAAGAAGATTTCTTTTACTAAAATATACAGTCCCATCACCATTACAAACCAACCGAAAGCTTTTTTCAACTTTGCTCCGTCTATGCTTTTGCTGATATAGCCACCAACAAAAATTCCGGCTATCGCAATTGCAGTAAGCTTTCCAAGCAACACCCAATCCATAGCAAAATGACCAAGGTCGCCGGTAAACCCAATAAGTGAATTTAGTGCAATAATGAGCAGCGAAGTGCCTACCGCTTCTTTCATGGGTAGCCCAAGCAAAAGTACCAATGTTGGGATTAGTAAAAAGCCGCCGCCTGCACCCAACAAGCCTGTTGCCAGCCCAATGCCAATACCGTATAGCAGTAGTTTTGGTAGGTTGTTGAAAGGCGAAGCATTGCTATTTGCGGGTTTCGGAACTTCTTTTTTATTGCCGCTTCTGATCATAGCCACGGATGCCGCCAGCATCAGCAGGGCAAATAATACCATGGTCAGCACACCTTTTGTCAATTCAAATGAACCAATGTTTGCAATGTGTTGCGGAATAGAAGGAACAATAAACTTTCTTGTGGCAAATACCGTGGTGATAGATGAAATGCCAAAAAGCAATGCAACTTTTATTTGTACAAAACCTTTTCTATAATTATTAATTGCCCCCACCAGCGAAGTTGACCCAACAATAAACAATGAGTAGGACGTGGCCAATGTTGGGCTTACACCCATTACATACACCAGGATAGGCACGGTAAGTATAGAACCCCCGCCACCAATCAGCCCCAACGAAATGCCCACTAACGCAGCCAGGGCAAAGCCAATAATTTGCATGATATTTATTTAGTCCGTAGCAAAGGTGCGGGTTATGCTCTTTGCAATTGGTTACAAAAGTAACATTGGTGGTTTTTATTTTAGGTTGTAGTTATGGGGTGCTAAAATTTAAACCCGAGGCAACTCTTAATTTGGCAAGGAGACTTAGCCTAATCTCTGTTTATTAAAGTTTCCAAAATTTGGATTTTGGTTAAATATTTGGTGAACATATCCAAAGTCTCCAGAAAAGCTAAAGATTTGCCTAGTTGAACGATACACGTGAAGGTAATTGTAAAATAATATGTTTTCTTCATTCTCGAATGGATAAATAATTCCGTCGGCATCATCTAGTTCTTTGTATATGTTCTTTGCAATTACCCATAGACCCAATTTGGGTGTTATTGGAAGAAAAACCTCATAGATATTTGATTCAATTTCTGAATGTAGATACCTTATTACCGGTTCATCAGAAGTTAAGAAATCTATTTGAGTTTGATTTTTTACTATAATAAAGTTCCTGCTACCAAAAGTTTCTAAGGCAAGTGAGTTTTTTGAGGATGACCTCAAAAATTCTATGTGGTTATCAGTAGTTTCAATTTGGG
This sequence comes from Segetibacter sp., assembly GCA_031373555.1. GTDB lineage: Bacteria > Bacteroidota > Bacteroidia > Chitinophagales > Chitinophagaceae > Segetibacter. The sequence continues at coordinate 97,749 of JANMMU010000115.1, forward strand.
AAAGCAGCTCATTGACATCAATTTCAAAAGGGACATTTGTTAGTTTATTATATAAATGGGGCTTTATACTGGCAAAATGTATTCTGGATTCAAGAGTACGATTCATTTGCATCCAAATAAATTCAATGAGAATATTTTTTTGGATTTGATCTATTTTGGAAAACTCATTGTTGTTTAAGGATAAAATTAATTTTTTTAATACACTTCCAGTCTTACTTTCCATATCTGCAATTTCATCTTCGATAGATTTATTTTTACTGTTATTATAAAATGACTGTTGTGATGCTACTGATGAAATCCCACTAGAAAATGATTTTTTTATCACCTTGTCGTAAACAAAAATTTGCTTGCCATTTTGGCTAAAATTTTTCAAATAGAATTCTGGTACATAATGTTGATTCACGGGGTGTATTTTGCTTATTAATGCCGTTGTTGGTTCTTTACCAACAGCATCTACGTTATGTTGTGTTTGCACGTAAAGAATACCTGCAAAGTCGAAAAAGCGCTTGCACTTGGATACAAAAGTAACATTGCTGCTTTTCATTTTAGATTGGATTTGCGCTTTTTTTAAACTTCAAACCAGCGGCGAAGCCAATTATTATGTTTTAATGTCTATTTTGCTATTTACATAAAAATCGCTAATCTTATACTCGTCCTCAAAAAAAGTAATGTTGATGAATTCTTTAATCGGATAAAACAAATCTTTTGGGAAAGCACCTCTCTCAAATTTCTGAAGAGATATATAAGCATTAGCAATTCTATAAAGTTCTTTATAATTATTAGAACCTTTTTGAATAGCTCCAGCTTGCCAAAGATACTTAGTTATTTCATGTTCATTAGTGTGTAAGCCTTCGGGCTTTTCTGTAACCAAAAAATAATTTCGGATATAGAATGTTTTAATGTTAGAGATAATATTGTGTCTACCAGTTTTATAATCCTCCTGCGTAGGTTTTTTTATGTAAGTCACATTCTCTAAATTACAATACGCACTTTTTACATCACTAAGATTAATTAAATAATCTCCATCGGTTGGAAACATTTCTTTGGTCATGTATAAAATAATTTATGCTTTTAATTTTTTAACTTTCGTTTAGACTTTTCAAATTTTATGCTTTTGGTATTTTTTATCAACAGCATTTAATTTATATTTCCAGGTTAAGAAAACCTGCAAAGGCGAAAACATCCAATAAACCTTTAAAAATCAAGTGTACTTTTTTTTACCATAGCCTCTTTTAACGAGATAGCTAAATTTCTCATTTTAATATCAACTTCATCCTTTGTAGTAGTCCATACCTCATTTGCTATTTTTCTTAAAGTTGGAGGATTAGGACAATCTTTTGCAGAAGTCAATAACCCAAATCCAGAAGTTTCAACAATATTGGAAAATGTATATTTAAACTTTCCGTCCTTTGCTATTATTTGTATGTTGAAAGTGCAATTTTGTTCATAATTATGTTTGCCAAAATAGTGGTATGTAGATATCACACTCATTACTCCTTTTCCTATTAATTCTCATGTTTCTTTATCCTGAATTTGGATAACGTCTTTACTACTTTTAAATGCGTCATTTAACCAGCTCCTTGCTTTTTGAAATAGAGCGTCTTTGCTAACACTATCTATACTAATAACTTCGCTATATTTCAGTGCTGTATCGCTTTGACCATAAGAAATAAATGCAGTTAAAAAAAATCCAGCAATGAGTAATATTATTTTCATTTTTTAATATTTAAAGGAATAACATGACCAAAATTTTAGCGTTTGGGTTGCCTCAAATGGCAACGGCTTGACGATGTAGTGGAATTTGAAAACCATTAACTGGAAAATACTGCTCTATAAAGATATAAAAGTACAGGTTAATAAACAAAGGCACCGGTTTAGGTAAGTGTTGCAAAAGACACTAAATTATAAAATGGGTTGTAGGTTTCCCGATGGAAAATCGGGTCAAGTTGTGACCAGTAATCTTAAAAAAATTTTAGTGCCACTATTTGTAATCTTCACCTACAGCTTCCACCTTATGTTGAGTTTGCAGGTGAAAAACATCTGCAAACAAAAAACTCATAATTCTAAACTCATAACCCTAAACTCAAAAACAACTTACCCCTTCCCCTGCACCCCAATCAAATAATCAAACAAGCTTGTTTCGGTTGGTAGCTCCAGTTTTTTGCGGAGGCGGTAGCGGCTTATTTCTACCCCACGAACGGATATGTTCATGAGTTGGGCTATTTCTTTGGTTGACAAATTCATACGCAGATAAGCACTTAGCTTTAACTCATTGGGCGTTATGCCGGGATGTTTGGCTTTTAGTTCTACTAAAAAATCACTGTGTACTTTGTCAAAGTGCTTGGAGAAGTTGTCCCATTCCTTATCCATATTATCATCTTCGCTCAATGCCCTGATTAGTTTCTTTAACTCTGCCGATGCTGTTGTGTTATCAAGTCCTTTCATGATGCCGGTCAATTCTCCTTTTATCTTAGCAAGCAGTTCTCCCTTTTTTACCAAATGCATAGCAGATGATGCCAGTTCTGAATTTTTAAAGTTGAGGTCAGCTTCCAGCTTTTCATTTTTTAAATTTACCAGTTCATTTTCAGCTTTGCTGATTTCTAAATCATGTATATAATGTAGCCTTTTTTGTTCCGCTTCATGGCGTATTTGTTGGTTGCGAAATTTCTTTTTTTGTAGCCGGTACAAAAAATTTGCTGCTGACATCAGTAACACCAAGTAAAGCAACTTAGCCCAAATGGTGAGGTACCATGGAGGCAACATTTTAAATGAGTAAGTGGCTACCGCAGATTCGTTGCCGAGGTTGTTGCGCACCTTTACTTCAAAAGATAAATTGCCTGCGGGCAGATTGGTATATTCTTTTTCGGTACGTGTGGTCCATTCTGACCAGTTATCATCAAACCCTTTTAGCCGGTAGCTGTATTCAAGATTAGATTGTAATCCAAATATGGGTGAAGAGTATTCAAACCGTATGCTTTTCCAACTGTTGGCTACTTTTTGTATTTGTTCAGCATCCTGTAGCTGTTGTTCGTTTATGTCCTTGAAATATCCTCCGAACAACAAACTGTCAGTTGAGCTTATAATTCTTACAGCTCTTATCTGTACTGCCAAGTCCGTTTTGTTTTGTTTATACTTTTGATAATTAAGGTGCAAGAAGCCACGTTCACTTCCAAGTAATAGATTATTTTCATTTACAGGATATATAAACTCAAAACCACTCAACATTTTATTTTGCAGTTCGGGTAAATAAATGATTGCAGGTACCTTGCCCGAAAAGTCAATAACGCCGAGTGTTTTCTCATGAATGAACCAGATATTGCCGGTCATATCCTCTTTAAGATAGCGGATGCTTTGATTGCCCAATAGTTTGTAATAGTATTCTGATGGTTCAAAACTGTCCTTCTCTGTATTGTAGTTGAAAATACCTTTCTCGGTTGCAACTACTACTTCCCCTTTTATTTTGTACACATGATTATTGAGTGTAGAAGGAAGTCCGTTTTTGTCAGTATAAGCGTGTGTTTTATAACTGCCGTCACTATTTTTTACAATTTTGTAAACGCCATGATAGGGGTGCGAAACCCAAATGTTTTCTTCCTTGTCTGTAGCAACAAATCTTGATGATTCTATTAAGCCAGATATTTGGCCTGTTTCTGTAAATTTTTCATTTTTATAATCAAAAAGAAATAGCCCTTTATAGTTTCCCCCAACCATCTGTGGCGATGGATAGCTTGATGAAAGCGGAACAAAATTCCAATAACCAACATTGGTAGAAATTGGGATTGCTGCATTGTTTTCTATCACAAAAGCACCCTCATGATGACCAAGTAGCAATTTGTTGTTTATTTCTTTTAAGCCCCATATTTGTCCATTGGTATTATTAACCTTAGAAAAATTTCCTTTGCTAAAACTTAAGTCATTTATTTGAGTAAGGGGAACGCTGTATAAACCATTAGAAGTGCCGGCAAAAAGTTGGTTGTTATAAACAATAGCTGCATAGCCCGAACCATCCTGAAGCAAGGGGTTAATACTTTTTATAGCACTGTTATAGGCTATCAGGTCTATACCGTTATCAAGTCCAAGCCATAGGTTACTGCTTTTGTCAAGAAAAATTGAAAGTATGTTATTGTTTTGTAAGCCTTCTTTTTTTGAAAATGTTTGAATAATAGTACCTTTTGTGTCAATCACATAGCATCCTCCATAGTTTGTAGCCAGGCCAAACCATGAGCTATTAATTTTTGTAGCGGCATAAATTCTCTCGTTCGAAAAAATTTGATTGGTTGGTGATTCAAGTTTATTAAGCCCCGATTTAGAATAGATATAAATGCCGTTTTTTAAACTCGTAATAAGCAAGCTATCTGTAGAAATGGGTAAAATGGCAGTTATAGGGTCATTGGTGGCGAGAGGATTATTAGACTGAATGGGCACCCAACCATTATTTTCAAAAACCATTAGGCCGGTTTGGTAGTCATGTGCATACAATTTACCATTGCTTTCTCCTAAATATGACCATTCTTTTGTTGCCTTAAATGTCTCAACAACATTATTGGAAAGTTTGAAAATTTTGGTAGCAGATCTGAAAAATACAGCCTTTTTTATGGCAACAATATCCCATACATCTCCAAAAGGCTTGTCTTTTGGTGGTATTAATTCTGTTAGTGAGTGATACCGCAGCCTGCCATTTTCCGAAGGAGAAAAATATCCAATCTCGTCCTGTCCGCCAACATATATAATATTGTTAGTGCCAATTTTTACAGATCTTACAATAGTTTTATTGGGTAATGGGTAAATGTTCCAGTATTTACCATCAAAACTTAACAGGCCTTCGTTATTTGCAATATAAACAATGCCATTTTTGTCCTGGGTAATATCCCAACTTTGCAACCCTCCATGATAATCCTGCTTGGAATAATTGATTATATCAGGTAATCCTATGGTATTTTGGCTTATACCACAAAAGGGCAACAAGAGTATAGCTGAAATATATATTATTAATCGTTGCATTGTCAATCTGTATGGAAAGATAAGGATGATGTAGTAAATGATTGTTTAAATCTACGATAATGATGTATTTAATTTTTCTGATGTAGTATTGATGTAGCATTCTTTTTGTGTGTCTGATGTAATGGGCTTAGCTTTACTTTCTTTCCTTGCAAAACCAAATTTCTCTAAAACGATTTTACAATTAAAGCCATTTGGATAATTCTCGCCGGGAATTGTATCGTTATTTATTTATATCAAAAACAAAAACGATGCAAAAACATTTACTACTTGCTTTTATTTTCAGTATTTCATTTTTCTTGCAGTCACAAGCACAACCTGCTGTAGCTGCCCCTAACCCGCCCACAAGAAACGCTGTAGATGTAAAATCCCTTTTTAGTGGTGCCTACACCAATATTCCAGGAACCGATTGGTTTCCAAATTGGGGGCAAACTACCGTGGTTACGGATACCACAATTGCGGGTAATGCAACTAAAAAATACACCAATCTGAATTATCAGGGTGTTCAATTTTCAAGTGCAGTGAACGTTTCTGCCATGGGATATCTACATTTAGACATTTGGACTACCAATTGTGCTTCGTTTGATGTATATCTTATTAATACAACACCTGCTACTGTAGAACAAAAAGTAACTCTTGCACCAACTTTTGCAGGATGGAACAGTTTTAATATTGCACTTTCGCAGTATAATACAATTGCCCTTGCTTCGGTGGAGCAATTCAAATTTGTAGGTACTAACGGTAGTACTTTATACCTTGACAATGTTTATTTTTATAAAATAGCAGGTAAACCACCTGTGGTTCATATAACCGCACCTGTAAATAATGCCACTTATGTTTCTCCTGCTACTATAAATATAACAGCAACAGCATCAGACAGCGATGGAACGGTGAAAAAAGTTGCCTTTTACAAAGATGCCTCTTTGTTAGGCGTAGATTCTATTGCACCTTATGCTTTTACATGGAACAATGCAACCGGAGGTAATTATGCCTTAACTGCCCGGGCAACTGACAATGTAGGTTTGATAACAACGTCTTCTATTGTAAATGTAGTAGTTACCGGTTCTAATGGAGATGGATATTGCGGTACGGCAACCAACCTGGACTATAAATATAAGGCAACGTCAACAGCAGGAGTAGTTACATTTACCTTTCACCCATTAACACCAATACTGGGGTGCACTTATTCACTTATATACCTAAGATTAGGGTTAACCGGTGTTTATTCAGGTTATGCAATGTCTGCTGTGGGAACAGATTTTATTTATACCACGCCTATTGCCGATAGTACACCTGTAAGTGTTTACTTTACATACATGGTTCCATCTGGCGGTGAGAGAAACTCAAGTGCCAACCCGCATGATTATAAAGCAGGTGCTAATTGTACCGGACTAACCGGAATACCAACTGTAAACATAACCGCCCCATTAAACAATGCAGTTTATACAGAACCTGCAACAATATTAATAAAAGCAAATGCGACCGATAACAATGGTACCGTAAGCAGAGTAGACTTTATAAGTGGATCTACTCTGATTGGTTCAGATGCTACCAACCCATACACCTATAACTGGACAAATGTGCCTGCAGGTAATTACACACTTGCAGCTAAGGTTACAGACAATGATTCAATATCAACATTATCAACGGTAGTGAAAGTGATTGTGAATATTAATAATTCAATGGGTTTTTGCGGAACAATTGCAAATGGTGATTATAGCTACAGAGTCGAATATGTAAATGGAAATATTGTCATTATCTTTCATCCACTATCGCCAATATTTGGATCAGCTTATGCATTTGTATATCTACGGGAAGGATTAACCGGCCAATATCCCGGTTATGCTATGACGGCTATTGGTTCAGACTTTAGATATACAAAGCCTGTTGCTATTGGCACCCCAACAAGCATTTACTTTACTTACAGTGTTCCATCGGGTGGTGAGCGAACATCTTTGGCTACACCTCATAGTTATACTGTGGGTACAAGTTGTTTATCAGGTCTGCCGGTTACATTAACTGAATTTGCAGGAACAATAAATAATAAAGGTGTGCTTTTGAAGTGGTCAACACTGTCTGAAATTAATAATGATTATTTTTTAATTGAAAAAAGCAGGGATGCACTTACCTACAAACTTTTATCAAAAGTGAAGGGAAATGATCATGTGTCAGGTAAAAGAGATTATAGCGTAATGGATAATTTTCCTTTCAAAGGTGAGAATTACTATCGCTTAACTCAGGTTGATAAAGACGGAAAGATTACCATATTTAGCGTTGTAAAAATAAATTCCAATTCGGATAATGTAGGATTAAGTATTTACCCAAATCCGGTTAAGAATGCAGAAATTAATATTATTTTTAATGAAATTAATGCTCAAAATAAAAATATCACACTAATGGATATGTCAGGAAGGATTATTCTAAAGGGTGTATTTATGCAACAGGGAAATCAATTAAGAATACCGCTCAATGTAAAACCTGAAAGCGGATTGTATATTTTACAAATTGAAGGTTTCTTACCTTTCAAAATAGTGGTGAACTAATATTCAAATTATGTGTTTTGCTTCGAATAATATGGATTTAGGTATTGTTATTTGTTGATGAAATGTTTAGGGCGTACCATAAATTAATAAATATAGGTCAGTAAGTATTATTAGTTGATATTTAATGAGTTAAGAAACTCTCAAATATTTTTTTTCTATTGATGTAGTTTTGATGTATTTGATAATGCTTGAAAAGTTGATCAATAGAAGATTGTTGTTGTAATTTTGTGTTTTAATAATTTTTGCCAGATTAAGATGAACTATCCTTATAACCTTTAATATTTTGAATAGTTAATCTTAGATTACGATTGAATTTTAAACTTTAAATAAAACTTCCATTATGAAAAAATGTTACTCTTTATTGGTTTTAATGACATTGCTGTCATTTGTTGTTAAAGCACAACCACCCACAGCAGCTCCAACTCCTCCTGTACGTGCAACTGCAAATGTAATTTCTGTTTACAGCGGAGCTTATACCGATGTTGCGGGTACTAATTTTAACCCGAGCTGGGGACAAAGTACAGTAGCCACAGAAATTATGGTAGCAGGAAATGCAACAAGAAGCTATACCTCTATGAATTATCAGGGTGTAGAATTTGCAGCGCCACTTGATGTATCTAATATGGATACCCTCCATTTTGATATATGGACAGCCAATTGCACAGCTTTTGAATTTTTCCTTATCAACACAACTCCTAGTACTGTTGAACAAGCTGCTGCTGTAACCCCTACAGCTTCAGGATGGAAGAGTGTAAATATTCCTTTATCGCAGTTTAATACAATTGCGTTGCACAACATTTTGCAATTAAAATTTGTAGCAACCCCTTTTGGAAGTAGTAATGTTTATTTAGACAATATTTATTTCTATAAAAACACGAAGACTCCTACAATTACAGGGTTATCAATTCCATCAAAAACTTTGGGTAGTTCCCCATTTGCTATAACTGCTCCAACCAGTAACAGTACAGGTGCATTTACCTATACTAGCAGCAATCCTGCTGTTGCTACTGTTAGTGGAAATATGCTTACTGTTGTAGGTGTAGGTTATACTTATATTACTGCAAAACAGGCAGCGTCAGGTACTTATGGTGCAGGAAGTAAGTCAACTACTTTTGTTGTAACTACAGGTTTGCCTACTACACCAACAGTTGCGGCACCTACACCAACCAGGGCGGCAGCTAATGTTATTTCTCTTTTCAGTAACGCCTACACAAACCGACCGGTTGATACCTGGTCTGCAAGTTGGGATGTGGCTGATAGCGCAACAGTAAAAATTGCAGGTAATGATACCAAGAAATATACTAACCTGACCTATGCGGGTGTAGAATTTATTTCCAGTCAAATTAATGTAACCACAATGGAATATTATCATGTAGATATATGGACACCAAATGCTACTAGTTTTCATATTAAGTTGGTAGATTTTGGACCAAATGGAGCATTTGGTGGTGGTGATGATAAAGAGCATGAATTTACCTGTACACCACCTGCTTTCAGCACATGGGTAAGTTATGATATACCATTAAGTGATTTTACAGGTTTGACAACAAAAGCCCATCTTGCTCAAATGTTATTTATTACATCTGCAGCAAGTACACTTTATGTAGATAATGTTTACTTCTACAAAAACATAGTGGCACCTGTAAAGTTGTCGGAATTTAAGGGTGTTAAATCAGGTAATACAGTTTTGCTTAATTGGAAAACTGCAACGGAAAGCAACAACAAAGGTTTCTTTGTAGAGCGTAGTTTAAATGGTACAGAATGGACTAGTATCCAGTTTGTAAAAGGAAATGGTACAACCGGCAATGCAAGTGAGTATGCAGCAGTTGACAAAACTCCATTAAAGGGTACAAACTTATATCGCCTTAATCAGGTTGATATGGACAATAAACATACCTATTCTCAAACAGTTGCAGTCAAATTCGGTGAATCAAATGGTCTTGGATTTTCGTATTATCCAAATCCTGCAAAAAGCAATCTTAGAGTAAATATTGAATCAATTGAAAATGCTGTTGCAAGCTTAAACCTTGTAAATGCAGATGGAAAAATGCTTAAGTCATTGTCGCTTTCCAAAATGCAATCAAACAGTACAGTTAACATGGATATTGCCACTTTGGCTCCCGGTGTTTATTACCTTCAGTTAAAAGATGGAAGTCTTGTTAAGACAAGTAAAGTAGTGATTAACTAACCGAAGAAATATTATACAATGGAGGCTGCATTTTTGTAGCCTCCTTATTTTAAGATTTTATTTTTTTGATGCAATTGCATCATTCCTTCATCTGTAATTTCTTTTTGACTTACAGGCTGAAACCTTATTGTGAAATTTGTTCTATTATTTATTTTATTAAAAGAAATGCCTTATGAAATTAAAAACTACTTTGCTTTGTCTAAGTATTTTTTTGGGGAGTTTTTTGTGTAGTACGTTCGGTCAAAATGTAACTGTTACCGGAACCGTAAAAAGCAAAACTTCACTGGAGCCTTTAACCGGAGCAACAGTAAATGTAAAGGGTTCTAAAACCTCTACTTTCACCAATGAAAAAGGAGTATTTACAATTTCTGCTCCTGAAGGTGCTACCATTGTTGTGACTTATGTTGGCTATAACAATTTGCAACAGAAAGTTACCAAAAATGGTGAGATGGTTTTTGTGATGGAAGAAGCACCTGCCAACAACCTTAATGAAGTGGTTGTTGTAGGATATGGTACACAAAAAGTAACTAAAGTATCAGGGGCAATTTCTACAGTAAAAAGTGCGGATATAGAAAAGCTGAAACCAGTACGTATAGAGGAAGCATTGCAAGGTCGGGCTTCAGGCGTAACTGTTATACAAAACGGATCTCCGGGATCTACACCAACCATAGTTATCAGGGGTATTCCTTCTAATGTAGGTAATGCTCCATTGATTGTAATTGACGGAAGCCAACAGACACAGGCTGATTTAAACTCAATAAATCCTGCTGATATCGAAAGCATAAATATATTGAAAGATGCTGCTACTGCTGCCATATATGGTGTTAGTGGTGGCAATGGAGTTTTAGTTGTAACTACTAAATCTGGTAAAAGGAACCAAAAAACTGAAATTGCCCTTAACAGTACTTATGGTGTTCAACAAGTAATGAATACAATACCTGTTTTAAATGCTGCTGAATATGGTGCTATTATAAATGAAGGAAGTGTGGCGTCAGGTGGTAACATCATCTTTAACGATCTTTCTAAATTGGGGGTGGGTACAGATTGGCAAAAAGAGATTTTTAAAAACGCCCCAATGCAAACACATAGCATTAGTGCAAAAGGTGGTAGCGATAAGATGTCTTATTTCTTAGCTGCAGGTTATCTTAGTCAGGGTGGTATTGTGGGAGGATATGATAAGTCAAGGTTCAACAGATTGAACTTTACATCTAACCTTACTTTTGACCTTACATCTAAACTAAAGTTCCTTGTAAACTCAACTTATTTAAATCTTAATTCAGTTGGTGTTCAGGAGAATTCTTTCAACAGTATTATAGGTAGTGCACTCAACTTTGATCCTACAGTTTCTGTACTTAATACAGTACCAAATACCGTAAGTAAATATGGATTTAGTAATCTGTTGTTATCAGAAGTATTTAATCCCTTAACTAAACTTGACAATACATACAACAAAAATATTGGCAACAAACTATATGGTAAGTTTGAGTTTCAGTACCAGGTGTTAAAAGAACTTAAATTGACTTCTCGCTTTGGATATACAAAGTATGATGGAAATGCAAAAAACTTTAACCCATTGATATTTTATGGGTTGAATAATGTGGACAATTCTATGAATGCAGATGGGTCTGCTGTAGCAGGAAAACACAATAGCGTAGCACACGATAAAGCCAATTACAATCAATTCACTTTTGAAACTTTTGGAAATTATAATTTTAAAGTAAAAGAAGAACACAACTTTGAAACCACATTAGGTTTTGCAATGTCAAAAACTTCTGGCAATACAGCAGGGGCTAGTAGACAAGATGTACCATTTAATTCTTGGGATTTTGCAGATTACACAGCAGCAACAGGAAATAACTCTGCAACAAACACCGAAGCTATCAAAGGCTACTATTACGAGTATTTTAAGCGAAACCTTTCTTATTTTGGTAGAATAAATTATGATTATAAGGAAAAATATCTCGCCTCTTTCACTTCAAGAAGAGATGGTTCAACAGCATTTGGAAAGGCCAATAAATTTGGAAACTTTTCTTCGGGTTCTTTGGGTTGGGTTATAAGTAAAGAAAAATTCTTTGAGTCTAACCTGATAAATTTCTTAAAAATAAGAGGAAGTTACGGTTCTTTGGGTAGCGACAAAACAGAACCTCAATATGCAAGAATTCAAACTGATTACCTTGCTTCTTTGTATGGAACCGGAAATAGTATAGGTTATGCATTTGGTAACAACTTTGTTTCAGGTGCTTCGTTAGGGACTCTTTCAAATGATGAATTGAGATGGGAGAAACAAGTGCAGTCTAATGCAGGTTTCGAAATGACATTATTTAGGAATAAAATTTCTCTTTCAGCAGATTATTATCAAAAAAACACTCAAGGCTTACTGTTTTTTCCCTCACAACCATTGTATATTGGAGCAATCCCTGCTCCATTCGCTAATATAGGTACAACTAAAACCAATGGTATTGACATCTCTTTAAGCTATAATGATAAAATAACCCGAGATTTTCGCATTAATACTTCATTCACATTCACAACTGTTCAAAACCTGGTTACAAAAACAAATGAAGATGGAACTGCAAAAATTTTTGGCGGGTATTATTTTAATGGCCAATCGCAAAGTGTAACTGTATTTGCAAAAGGTTATACTCCAGCATTTTTTTATGGCTATAAAACCGATGGTTTATTTCAGACGCTTGCAGAAATTGCCAAAAGTCCTAAACAAAATGGCGCACAACCGGGTGACATCAAATTTTTGGATATTAATGGGGATGGTGTGATAGATGCAAATGATAAAACAAAAATCGGTAACCCTTTTCCAAAATTTACAATGGGTTGGAACTTGAATCTGGAGTATAAAAACTTCGACTTCACTGCATTTACCTATGCTTCAGTTGGAAATGATGTATATCGAGCTTATGAAAGAAACGCCAACTATACCAACAAATTTCAGGATGTACTAAGCAGATGGACAGGCCCTAACAGTACCAATGATGCACACAATCCAAGATACTCCTTTACGGATCCAAACAATAATAGCCGTGTATCAGACCGATTTGTAGAAGATGGTTCTTTTATTAAAATTAAGAATCTGTTGTTAGGATATAACTTACCCATCAAAGCTATACGTAAGGCATTTAACAGCGTAAGAATTTATGCACAGGTAAAAAATGCTATCACATTTACTAAGTATTCGGGTTACGATCCTGAAGTGCCGGGTTCTACTATACTTGAAAACGGAATAGATCGTGGTTCATACCCACAGGCAAGGACTTATAGTTTCGGACTCGACATAAAATTTTAATACTTCAAGAAAATATATATAATGAAGACTATAAAAATATTAAGTATTGTTTTGATAATAGCAGTACTATCCTCATGTTCAAAATGGGTTGATTTTGATCCTAAGAAAGTATATCAAATCACTGATTTGGAATATCTTAAATCTGAAAGTGATTACCGTGCATTGGGAATTGGTGTTTATTCACCTTTACAATGGCTCAATCAGATTGTTCCTATTGGAGATATGATTACTGATAATTCAGTATCCGGTGGTGAGAGTGCTTCTGATGTTCAGTCGCTACAGCAAATAGACGACTTTACGTATTACCCTATAAACTCTACGCTGTCAGATTTGTGGCAATCAAGTTATGAGGGTATTAATAGAGCGAATTATATGTATCAATATAAGATAAAAAATCCTGTTGGTGAAACAATCGATTTTGCTGGTAAGGAATCTTTGTATGGAGAAGTTTACTTTCTAAGGGCATATTACTATTTTACTCTTGTTAAAATGTTTGGTGATGTGCCGTTGTTTACTGACAGGAGATTAACATTTTCGGATTCAAAAACACTTACAAGGGCACCTAAAGCAGATGTTTATAAGCAAATAGAAACTGATCTTACCAATGCAATAGCTGTATTGCCAACATTTCAAAATGAAAAAGGACGTGTTACAAGATATGCTGCACAAGCACTTTTGGGTAAGGTTTATTTGTATGAGAAAAAATACGATGTGGCCGCTACTGTTTTGGAAAAGGTAATAACCTCCAATGCATATAGTCTTGTATCAGATTTCGGATCTATCTTTTTACCAAGTGGAGAAAATGGGACTGAATCAGTTTTTGAAATTCAGTACACCAATAGTTCAGCAACTTATGATTGGGGGCATGTAACACGTGGACAAGGTAATTATTCGGTTCAGCAGTGTGGTATAAGAGGTCTTAGCGGATCAAATGCCATGCCCTATGCACCGGGATGGAGTACCAATCTTCCTACACAAAATCTTGCGGCGGCATATACTGCCGGTGACAAGAGAAAGGATGTAACGGTATTGGATATTGCAGCATATGCAGCAGCCAATCCTACTTACAATGTAGCTTATCAGGAAGCACCTTACAAGAATACAGGTTTATATAATCAAAAATATTTGCCACGGAAGGGAGAAACATCAGGACAGATAGAATTAAACTATTCAAACAACTTTAGGACTATCCGTTATGCTGATGTATTGTTAATGGCTGCGGAAGCAAATAATAAAGCTACTGCGTCAAATGATACAAAAGCTAAAACCTATCTCAACCTTGTAAGACGTAGGGCATTTGGTGATCAACTACATGACGTAACTGCAACAGGAACTACTTTGTATGATGCAATACTAAACGAACGCAGATTGGAATTTGCTATGGAAGGCGAACGTTTCTTTGATTTGGTAAGAACAGGAAAGGCAGCTAGTGTATTAGGCCCTCTTGGCTTTGTTACGGGTAAGCATGAATTATTTCCTATTCCTCAAACAGAAATAGAGGTTTCTAATCTTACTCAAAACGCCGGGTATTAGTTTTGAACAGTTGAAATTCAAAGAAAATTTAAAATAAAGTAATTATGATCAACATAAAAAATACATTTTTCACCATGCTAATCCTTTTGGTCATTACAGGATGTAGCAAAGTGTCCAATGACGATATATCCTTTCTGCAAACCGGCACCACACCTACAGATGGTGCGTTGGGTATTGCAGTATCAAACGACAACTCGGGGCTTGTAACCATTACCCCAACAGGAACAGGTGTTGCAACTTTTGATGTGTTTTTTGGTGATGGTACTACTGCCCCGGCGGTAGCGCAACCCGGTAAAAGTGTTATACATAAATATGCTGAAGGTTCCTACACTGTAAAAGTTGTTGCGAAGAGTCCTAATGGAACATCCTCCAGTGTAACAAAGCAGTTTTCAATAACATACAGGGCTCCTGAAAATGTTGTATTAAACGCTGCTGTAATTGGGCATGAACTCACCGTTACCGCTACAGCAAAATATGCAGGTGGTGGTTTTAAAGTTTATTTTGGAGATGTGGCCAATGAAGTGCCCACACTAATGGGACCAAGTGATACATTAAGGCATGTATATACCAATGTTGGTACTTATACAATAAAAGCAACAGCATTAAGTGGTGGTGCGGCAACTACAGCTTCTGCACCTCAAACTATAACCGTTGTTGATCTGCTAACCTTCCCTATAACTTATGAATCAGCTACGCTTGATTATTCGTTTATAGATTTTGCTGGCGGAAGCACTAGTGTTATTACCAATCCTCACAAGAATGGTATTAACACCAGTAATAAAGTTTGTCAAATGGTAAAATATGCGGGACAGGTATATGGTGGTTGCATTAAAAAATTAGGTGACCCAATTGACTTTACAACAAAAAAGACTTTCAAAATAAAAGTGTACTCTCCAAGAGTTGGTGCTAAGATGCTTTTTAAAGTGGAGGACAAAAATAATTCAGGAATTTCTTACGAGCAGGAAGTTATTTCAACTGTGGCTAATGCCTGGGAGGAACTAACTTTTGATTATAGCGGTATCAACACTTCAAATAGTTATCACAACATAGTTATCATTTTTGACAATGGAACAATGGGTGACGGATCTGCTAATTTTACTTTCTTGTTTGATGACATTACACTAAATTAATTTGAAAAAATAACCATTATGATTAATAAAATAAAGTCAGTTCTCTTTATTTTCCTTGCAATAATTATTGGTTTTACAAGTTGCAAAAAAGAAGATAAGACATTTGGCGAACTTACATCTCCTTCAAAGCCGGTTATTGATGTAAAAGTTGCGGGAAAAACTGCTGCAAATCCAGACGGTGATGGCACAGGAAAAGTAACAATAACTGTTACATCTGCTAATGCTATAAACTATAAAATTGATTTTGGCGATGGCAGTACACCCGCTACAGGAACAGTTAATTCGGCAGAGCATATCTATTCTCACATAGGCTCAAAAACGGTTACTGTTTCAGTTATTGCGAGTGGAAAAGCAGGAATAGCAAGTACAGCAAACGCTACTTTTTCAATCAGAAAAGATTATATACCTACTGCTGAACTTGTAACAATGCTTACCAATGATGCAACCAAAACATGGAAGGTAGATTCTGCACAGGCGGGTAATATAGGTGTAGGGCCTGCAACAAGCAGAACCCCGGAGTGGTACACTGCAGCGCCTAATGAAAAAGCAGGATTGGGTTTGTATGATGATGAATATACATTTACCAATACAGGTACTGTATTTGCACATAAAACAAACAATTCGATTTTTGGTAAAAAAGAATTTCTAACAGATTTTGATCCAAGCCTTACAGGTGCAGGAGATTTTACATTGACAGGTACACCTTCAGCAAATTATACAGAACAGTATTCTTATGATGGGGTAGGTGGTGCAGAGTATATCATCTTTACTATAAAAGGCCACATGGGGTTGTATGTAGGGGCACACAAGTACGAAGTGCTAACAAAGACTGCTACGCAAATGTGGCTTAGATGTATTGGAAATGACGGTAACGCATGGTATGTAAAAATTAAAGCCAAATAAAAAATATTTATGACTAAGATATTGTTAGCAATAGGTTTGTTTATTTCATCTTGTGCTTCCAAGACTTTAACAGTTAACACAGAAGCACCTTCCAATTTAAGTGTTACAGCAAATGTAAGTAATGACAATAGTGGCAATGTTGTATTTAAAGCAACGGCTACTAATGCAACTACTTATGATTTTGATTTTGGTGATGGAACTTTTCAGACAGTTGCAACAGGTGAAGTAACTTACAAGTACAATGCATCAGGAACTTACAATGTAAATGTAATTGCAAAGAATTCAAGTGGTAAAACCATTTCAAAAGCTATAGATATTACAGTAGCTGTAACGCAGTCTTTGTTGTGGTCAGATGAGTTTAATAATTCAGGGGCACCCGACCCAAGTAAATGGGGTTATGATATAGGAACAGGTAGCGGCGGATGGGGTAATAATGAACTGGAGTATTATACGAACCGTACTGACAATGCAGAAGTTTCTGGCGGTGTACTAAAGATAAAAGCCAAAAAAGAAAACTTTAGCGGAAGTGCATATACTTCTGCCCGTTTGATATCAAAAGATAAATTTGACTTCAAATATGGCAAAATAGAATTCAGTGCCAAACTACCTGCGGGCTTGGGTACCTGGCCTGCTTTGTGGATGTTGGGCAGCAGCATCTCTACAGTAGGTTGGCCTGCCTGTGGCGAAATAGATGTTATGGAACATCGTGGAATGGAATTGAATAAAATTTTCGGAACTGTGCATCATCCCGGTCATTCAGGTGGCAATGCTGATGGTGGTACAAGAGTTATTTCAGGGGCTACAACAGGCTTTCATAAATATACCTGCGAATGGACTGCTTCATCAATTAAGTTCTATGTTGATGATATTGTTTACTACACTTTCCCCAATAATAGCAGTGTACCTTTTAACAGCAACTTTTTTATTATCATGAATGTAGCCATTGGTGGCAATTTTGCAGGTGCAGTTGATCCGGCATTAACAAGTGCAATCATGGAAGTTGATTATGTGAGGGTCTATCGTTAATCAAGCATTAATAAGTTTTCAAGTTTGGTTTTTTCATAATTGTAAGTTTGAAAAGGTCTGCCAATTGGCGGGCCTTTTTGTTGAATACTACAAAATAAGGCCGTGCAGTAGTAATGCTGCACGGCCTGTTTAGGACATCAGGATGCTGACTAAACCCTTATTTTAATTTTATAACTTTCAAAGTTTTTACTTCACGGCCTTGTCTTACTTCCACCATGTAGATACCGGGTGAAAATGTTTCCCCAAATTTGAATGGCTGTTCGGCGAAGCCTTTGGTAGCATATACGCCTCTGCCGTTCGCATCTGTTACCCTTACTGTTACCGGTTGGTTATTTACCCCATGTACCCGTAGGGTAAACTGGGTACCGGTTGG
>JANMMU010000096.1:0-4058 GCA_031373555.1 Segetibacter sp.
ACTTTTGCTTTCCCAGAAATGGAACATAAGGAAAAACAATAAAGTAGAGGGCTGTAAAAGAAATGGCAATGATGTAATGAAAAATAAGCCCTGCGATGGCCATGGTTGTACCACCAGAAAAAGCTTCTTTACCAAATATACCACTAGCAATGTATTGCAATACTCCCATCACATTCATCTTGGTTAGTATGACAATGGCTGCAAGTATATCCAGAGTGCCTGCCACAAGTCCCGTTTTTAAAATTGCTTTTATCATGATGTATAAATTTAATACCCAAATGTTAGGTTAAATATCTTTATACTAATCACCCGATTGAGATGATTTTGGGTTAGTTGTGTTTTCCAAGACCTTAAAATAAAAGGAACTTAATCACCCATGCAAATTAGAATTTTATTGTCGATATTGAGATATCTTTGGTAAAACTATTAAAAAAATCAGATAGAAATGAATACATATAAAATAAGGAGGGCTCTTACTTTGCTAATGATCGGAATATTATTATTTATTCAGCATGGTTGTAACAAAGAAAGTGATGCGACACCAATTACTTTTGAAATAGGACAAAACCATGGTGGGGGTATAATTTTTTATGTCGATGCAACAGGCAAGCATGGACTTATTATAGCCCCAGTACTGAGTCAGTTTAAACTTGTAAGATGGGGGTGCAAAGGAGAAAATATTGTTAACGCACAAAACACAAATATTGGATCTGGCCAACAGAATACAACTGCTATATTAGAACGCTGCAAAGTGGCCAACATAGCTGCTAAATTGTGTGATGATTTGATTCTTGATGGCTTTTCAGATTGGTTTTTGCCGTCTAAAGACGAACTAAACCTATTTTATGAGAATCTTTTATTAAAGGGCATCGGGGATATCAATAGTGGCTATTGGAGTTCAACACAATCCTCACCAGATATGGCATGGGAGCACGGTATGGCTCCTAGCAGTAGTTTAGCTCCAAATGGTGTCAATTCTCAATTAACTTCCACTAAGGATGCAGAGAATCAAGTTCGTGCGGTGCGAGCCTTTTAGATACTTATATATATATGTTTGCAAGACGAGATCGGAAAAACATTCCAATGATCAATGAATTAGTCTTTTTGGAAATCACAGTGTCATCCATAGGATTTCACTTTTTTTCAATGGTCAATATGTTTTCAAATGTCGTTATCATGTCATTGAAGAAGACTCTGGTATCTAATAGGTAAGTGGTTTCTTTTTCATTTGAATCCACCCTCGTTTCCTCTGTGTCAGATTTTTGAAATCCCTTATACGATTTAGCGATTTCTGCAATTTTACTATTGATTGCGTTTATTGAATAAAATTCACCCAAAAGAATTCTTTTACTTAAGATTAATAGGTCTTGGTTATTCTTTTCAATTTGATACAGTTTGTATGCTTTCATAACTTTGTTGCTCTTAAATCATCGGAAAGTAAATATTATTTTTAATTACAAACAAAAGCCAAGGGAATCTTTAATACTCTAATTAGGTATCATTTGGTTTCGTAATTCAATTTATCTTGAAATCCGACAAGTCATTCGTCAATTATCTCCAAAATGCTCTCGCAAAATGCGTCCCCTCTTTGTGCTTTTCAAAATGTACTTCATATGACTCACCAAGCGTGATTCCATAGTAGATGTCAATATGTGTGTCTTTACAAATTGATAATACCTTCGTTTCAATTTCAGTGTCAGTACGCGAGCCTATATAAACAGCCTTTATGAATTTCCTGTCAATAGGTATATATTCAGTGTCCTTGTCGCTAATAAAAACTATACGATGTTCTTCTTCATACTTCCATTCTTCTTGCTTATTAAACATTATTTTTTTCACTTTTGATTCAAATTCGTCCAAACCTTTAACTGTTGGTGGTTGGTCTGAATAGATTACTTTCCAAAATACGAGAAACCCTTTTAACTTCTTTAAGTAGTCGAATAGCTCTTTATTATACTCAACGCATATCCCTTTATGGTTAATGGCATAATGAGACCACATTAAGTTATTTTTATTCTTTTCGGTAAACGAACATAAAGCAACTGTCTGTGCAACTGCATTTCGTTGCTTTTGTTCAGCATACCATGTGTATCCACTATGTTCAATGGCGTGTTTTTGCCACCATATGAAGTCGTCTTTTGTACTACCCGGATTGTTCTTATAAAATTGAACTTCGTGTCCATCCGCTAATGGGTCAATGTCCATATTAAACTTCAATTCATACGGGTCATTTAGGTTGAAGGCTGAAGATAATTTTAAAGTTGCCTGTTCACCTATAAGTTTGTCAACGATGTCGACTGATGGAATTGCGTAGAATTTAAACACTGTCCTTTGTTGTGTGTTGTTAAAAATTAACGCTAACGCTTGACTATATGCTTTTGAATATATCTCATTTCTTCCATTCGATCTTATATGAGCCAAAATCCCACGATCCCTCGCTACTGAATCTTCTGCATCTTCAATTTCTCCATCGCAAACTTCTCAACTTCGGTCTTTACACTTTCCAAATCTTTTGAAACAATGTAAGAACCCAACACATGCCCACCGGCATTGGGTATTGGGGTAGCTACCTTCATGTTTTCAGATGTGCCCAGTCCTTTATTCATTTCAATAATGGCGCTCACTTTCACGGTGGGGTCTTGCTCCTTCTCGTTTTTAAAGTAATACATCGTAAGTGATGGACATTTTACTTTTGCAAAGGTTTCCATATTCATTTTGCTTTCCACCAATTCTTCAAGCTGAACAACTGCCTCTAGTCGATATGGATTATTCCAGTATCGATCTTTCAAAGTGTCAGGAGGAAAGGAGCGAGAATCTCCACCTATTACCATTCTGGCAATTTGTAAACCCCATGGGTTGTTAAGCAACCATGCGTTGCCGTCATTAATTGCAATATTTGGTGACATGTTCATCAACGCAAAAACATCATCAGGATATTCTGCTGCTAATATCAAAGCCATTGTGCCTCCAGTGGAAGTACTCATCACAATTACTTTATCTCCTAGTGCTTTTCCGATTGCCAATGCCTCTTTGCTGCTCTGCCACCAACGGTCGGCCGTAAAATACAAAAGCTGATCGGTAGTATCTACACCATGATCGGCCATGCGTGCCAGATACAGATTGCAACCGAACTCTTTGGCGAATTGCGTATGTATCGGATCACCCTCTTCCTGACTTGCTGAAAACCCATGAAGATAAACAACACTATATTCCGTTCGCTTCTTCGAACTGTCCGCCCAAATGATTCTGGCTTCGTTGTCGGGCTTCAGTTTATGTTTGCTTTCCTGATTGCTTACGTGCGCTTCCAATTCCGTTGGGTCTTGCAGCACGTTTGGCATTGCAGGATCCCATATAGGTTTGGAAGGGGATGGACCTAATAAATATAGGGCAGTCAAAAGTAAAATTGGAACGGTGAAGTAGATTACTTTTTTATTCATATTCTGAGTTGTTTTCTCTTACAAGATACACTTTTCCACTTTGACTTTTCAATTGAGTGTACTACCAATACAAAGTAGCTTCGCAATAATCTATTGGCCCATGCGAGTACACATCATTAATGGAGTAGTCCAATTGAATCTTGCTACCCCAAATTGTACCACTTCCTTCGATTTCATAGCCATCTACATATTGCTGGCGGATATACAGTTTGCGCCCTATCACTTCAGCCCTAACCGTTATCTCTTGATCGTAGAAATTATCAATGTAAAGAATACGGGAGTCGGCCCCAGATTGGCTAACCCAAACAGTGTATTGAAAATTCTGGTTGTACGTCTGGCTATACTCTTCTAGCCGGTACAGTCCACTCACTAGATTCACCTGATCATAATCAGAATCAACAACGATAATTTCGCAGGAAGCTAATGTCACAGCAAATGCGATAAAGGATAGGGTTTTCATACATTTATCTTTTTACCAATGATAAATGCAAACGAAAGGCCACAATCGGAAAAATGATGTTGGTAGTTATGCCAATAAAGAAGCCGGACCATAGGATCCGGCTTCTCAGCTTAAAAAACTTATGATCAGGTGCAGTAAAAAATAATAATCCCTGCGCTAGT
>JANMMU010000137.1:0-15678 GCA_031373555.1 Segetibacter sp.
TAGGAAAATGCGAAGTAGTAATAATTGGTGTTGGAATTTAAACCTACACTTGTAAAAGAAACAGCACCATCATTACTTGCTATAGCACCCCCACCTAATGAACTACCAACAGTATAAGTAGTGGCATCTACAGGGCTTGCACTTAAAGTACTGTTAGTGCTTCTGACAACTAAATAACCATCTGCACCCGGTGCAGCAGTAAATGAAACATTCATAGAACTACTGGTAACAGTGGAAAAGACAAATGCTGTTGGTTGAGCAGTTGGAGTTGCACACGGTGGATAAGGTGTAGCCTGACTTGCAGTCAATGGGTTTGCAGTCAAATATTTTGGTCCGCCCAGGCAACTATTATTTTTATAAGAAAATGCGAAGTAGTAATAATTGGTGTTGGAATTTAAACCTACACTTGTAAAAGAAACAGCACCATCATTACTTGCTATAGTTCCCCCACCTAATGAGCTACCAACAGCATAAGTAGTGGCATCTACCGGGCTTGCACTTAAAGTACTGTTAGTGCTTCTAACAACTAAATAACCATCTACACCCGGTGCAGCAGTAAATGAAACATTCATAGAACTGTTTGTAACAGATGAAAAGACAAGTGCTGTTGGTTGAGCAGTTGGAGTTACGCACGGTGGAGGTAACTGATACCCTAATCTTGGAGATGTAGATACTGCAGCTGTTTGAACTACACTTAAAGTCGTACTGGTCCATTCATTTAAAGTAAATGTAGCGTTGGGTGCGGTAATGCCCGTACTACGTACATAACTTACATCAGCAGCATTAATGCCTTCCCCAAATTTATCTATAACAGTATTGGATGCGTCCAACAATGCAACTCCGTCATTTCCATTAAAGTTAATTACAGCATTAGCAGTCTCATTAGCACTTGCTGCAGTAAGATAAGGGACCTCAGTGCCGTTGTTTGTAGTGCCAATTAATACTGAACCTTTGGCAGGAATAGTTACCGTTAAATTATAAGTATTTGTGGCCGCACCGGTAAAAGTAATATTACCTGTAGAACCTGTAACCGCCCAAAGTGCAAGCTTTAGTTGAGGTGAAGCTGTATTTACAGCACTATTACCAAGATTGGTTAATTCAATCCATTTGTTGGTACCTGTGCCTTCATAGTATTGAGAAATAACTATCTGTGAATTTACAGTAACCGGAACAATTAGTAAAACTGCAAGAGCCATTCTACACAAAAAAGTAAGTAGATTTTTTTTCATACACACCGTTAATTTATAAAAAACTTTTACAAAAATTCAACACTATTATTTGTTTCCTGTTTATTTCAAAAATTGCTTTCCTTTTTTTTGATATACAATTTCTGCCTGGAAAATATTTACCGAAAAGACTTGATTACAATGCTTTTTTTCTACAAGAAATGAAGGATGATAATGCAGATAAACAATCTCAAACTAATAAAACTATTCGTGGTTATTTAACAGATAAAAACCAGGTACCCTTTCCTTTTCTCCCCAGCAATCACATCGCCTCAAAAACTAAGGTAATAATTTTTTGAGTTTTCAACCCCGAATAAAGATAAAATAAATAACACCGGGGTTACGATTCTGGCATTTACATTAATAATTACATATTTAAAGGCCCCTATAATCTTATACCTGATTGGACAACCAATTAGTCCGGTTAGCTTCGCCTCATGTGATTATTTGTTTGATTCTATCAATATAAACCATTGTAGGATTTTAAGAATATTGGTATATTTTTAAAATCACATTGGTATTACTTCTTTTTAATACAAAAAAAATAGGCTGCCATATACGGCAACCTATTTTCAAATATAAAAAATCTAAGTGTTACTTTACAATTTGCATTTCTTTGGTATCAGATTTTACTCCATCCACCAACAAAGAATAAAAATAAGATCCTGTAGTTAATGCACCGGCAGATAAAGTTACCTGTCCATTACCCTTTGCATTCAATGTCATGGTTTTAATAATTGAACCTCTTGCATCTGTAATAATCATCTGAGCATTTTTTACTTCTTTGGGCAATCTGTATTTAATAACGGTATTGTTATTAACAGGATTAGGTGCATTCTGCTCTAGTGAAGCTTTTTCAATAGCCTGTACAGTTTCATTTTGATTAACCATTTTAGCCTGTCCTTCTAATGCATTGAACTTTTGCATTAATAATGCTATTTGTGTTTGTTGCTGTTGAGTAGTAGACTTTAGGTTATCTATTTCTGCCTGTTGCTTAGATATAGCTGCATTCTTTTCATCCAATTGTTTTTGAACATTTTTAAAAGCATTAATTGATGCTATAAGGATTGGGTGAATGTTTAGGTTCAGGTAACCATCAGCATCTGTACCAACAGCTTCAGGAAATACTTTTTGGACATCCTGCGCTGCAAAACCAAAAGCCTTTGTAGTAAGGATTGATTCGTCAAACTTGCGGTTCCCAACATTTTTGTAATAATAAGCAACCGGGTTTAGCTTTAAAATATCAGCAAGGCCTTTTTCGTAAGCTCCTTCTATATTTTTTAAACGTGCATCAGAGGTAATAGTCCATGTACTTGTAGATGGCTTACGACCCTGGTCTAAGGACAACTCCAATTGACCACCGGGAGTTATGGTGCCTAAGCCCAAACGACCTGTGGACCTTTGCAAAAACATTTGAGTACCATTAAAGTTTATGTCACCTGTATTACCAATTTTTAAACGCTCTGCACGGTTTGTGCTATTTGAACCCGTTACAAAAGATATACGTGCAGGCACGTTACCTGTAGAAGGGGTCCCATCAACATAAAAGTCTATTGACGCAGGATTTTGGAAAGATGATCCATCATGACCCGAAGCAAGAAAAGACATTAAGAAGTCATTGGAAGCAACCGCCGCAGGAACTGCAAGGGTACCTCTACCTCTACGTCCTATAAATACAGGTCTTGCATTAGCAAGAGTTGAAGCCATTGAGAGTATGTAATCTGCATTTCCGGTTGTTTGCTCGCCATAGCCTGTAAACAATGGCGCACCTGCATTTGCCCAGGTAGTTGCAGGGGTGCTGCCAGAAATTTTAACGGTAATGTTTTGTTGACTGTAAAACTGACCAAAACTCATTGATACTATGCTAATGCAGCAAATAGTTAAACCTACTGATAGAAACTTTTTCATAATCTGTATTTTAATTTTAGTTTTTGTTATTTGTAATTGTTGTTGTTAAAAGTAATTAAAAAAACTTTACAGCACTTCAAATTTACCATTTGTAAGTAAATTAAATTTATTTATTACCCTTATTTTTTTACCCGGCTTTACTGTTACCCTTGTACCGGCAGATATTGTTTGAATAATATCTACTATACATTCTGTAGTTCCGGATGGGTTAATGATTACTTCTTGTCCATTTGTCAAGGTAGTTGGGGGAACAAGATTATTTTTCCAGTTGGCAGCTGTACTCCAGTTACCGCTACCTGTAAACTCATACACCGTAGGACCAAGATAGGTAAAATTCGAAGATGATAATGCAGTTCCGAAAGGTGTAACAACTTTTATTTTACCTGTAGCACCAGGTCCAACTACTGCAGTAACTGTAGAGTCATTGAGCGCTATGAAGGAGGCCGCTGCTTCAGCTCCAAAATTTACTTCTGTTGCACCAGACAGATTTTTACCTTTAATAGTTACGGTAGCATCTTTCAAAGCACTTACAGGGTTAAAGGATGTGATTGTTGGAGTCAACAATTTGAAATTATAATTGCCACTTGTTCTATTAAAAGATATTCTGTAGAAACCAGAATCAGGAATCGGAATATCCGGACCATCTTGTGTACCTACCCCGGATGGGAAAGTTGTGGAGCCCCAGTTAACGGCCCACGCCTTGTCTTTTCTGAATTTTACACGACCGGTATCTAACTTGTAATCAAGAGAATAATTTACACCCAGATCCAGTGACTTCATTGGTCTGTCATTAGTCCAGCCGCCAACAGCAGTACCTACTATACTTATAGAAGTATCTGCACTTTGAAACTCATAATAATTGCTTACTTTATTGTACTTCACAGAAAAATTGCCTGTTGTTAGAGGTATAGAAAGCCCCCCCAACCGTGCATTTCCGAAAGGGAATGTAGTATCTCCCCAGGTACTTGTGCCGGCAGAGTCTACTACTTTAACCCCACCTCCGATAAATGGATAATTTACCAGGGTATAGGTAAATCCATCTGAAGTACCCATCTGAACTTTTTGGTTACTGGTAGACGTTCCTTGCAGGTATAACTTTGTAAAATTGTTAGCCGGTGCAGGAGTAGGGCTTCCAAATGTAAATGCACCTGTTTGTACATTAAAGGTAACATTGTACTTGCCGGCAGTTACAGGAATGTCTTTTCCATCCTGTGTTCCTACACCTGATGGAAAACTACTATCGCCCCAGTTAACAGCCCATGAATTGGCTGCTCTGAATTTTACCGGACCTGCAATAAAGTTCTGATTATAAATCTTGTAGGTTATACCATCTGTAGTGGTCATAGGTACATCTGTTGACCAACCACTAAGAGCAGGACCAATCATACTGATAGTAACATAAGGCTCTGCAAATACAGTTGGTGTAGTTATATTTATCTTGGACCAAACAGAATAGTCTGTACCAGATGTATTTAATATCCAACCCGTACCTGCAGGTGTCCAGGATCCTGCACCTATTTTTACTGCAACCTTACCATCTATGTAAGCCGCATAAAAAGTTGTAGAGGCTGATACACTTACAGAACTCCACGCATTTATACCGTTTTGTTTACGAACGGCTATAAGTTCATTAATTTTTTGCTTGTTTTTTAACCAATGCTGCAAAAAAACCATTGGAATGCCTGCATGTGTAAGAATGTAAGCATTGGCCTTCATTATGTTGTCATTGCCTGTAATGTTACTTACATCATGATTGGCGGCAAATGCTACAGCATATTCAGAAAAACCAAAAGTTCCGGCCAGGCCCGGCATTGCACCTCCGTTGTTTAACTCTGACCAGGAACCCTTTAATGCCCTATCCAAAATGTAGTACAATGAAAAATCGAATGTCCCGGATTTATTTGTAGTACCTGTTAATGTGGTTCCTGATGCATTTACCCAATTGGTCAGTAAACCAATGTTGGCATCAAAGTATTCTCCTACGGAAAAATATGGAGAAGAAGAAGCATTATAAGTACCAACATATTTTGCCGGAAAGCCTTTGGTGAAATCCCAACGCCATGAGTCAAAACCAAGGTTTTTCAAACTAGCCAGATAAGACTTGTAACCATTTTGTACAGTAAGGCTTTTATGGTTCATATCTCTTACCCCACTAAAGCCTTCCCCTTCATCTACCTGATTGCTACAAGGCTGCACCTGACCGGCTACTCCCTTTACTTCATCATTATCACAAATTACATCGCAGCCCCACACCGGATTGGTAAAGTCTGACCATCCGGTGGTGCCATTTCTGTGGTTGGCAATTACATCAGCCATGCCATGCATTCCTCTTGCTTTTATTGCAGAGAGATAAGCACGTAACTGTGACTCTGAACCATGCGCATTGCTAATTAAATTTAACTGCTGCGGAAAATAAGCCATACCACTTCCATCGCTTGGAGGTGGGGTCCAAATTACATCAATACCAGATGCTTTCAACTGACCGGAACGTGCCTTCAGAAAATTGTAAAGGCCGCCCTCTGAACTGACAGTGGGGTCAGTGTAAGAATTCCACCAAAATCCCTGCATCATTACATTAAACTTGGGGTCAGTACTCTGCGCCGTGGCAGAAATTAGTCCTGATGCCAACAAAAAGAACACCAGCACTACATACCTTGAGAGTAGCTTTCGTTTCATAATTAGTAAAAATTGATTTAAAGGTGATAATACAATCAGAAGTAGCATCTGCAAATACAAGCAAAATCGTTTCTTCTTCAAAAATAAAAATAGCTAAAGAAATCCAAATCATGTAATTTTTACACATTAAATTTTTAAAGCCATATTTTTAATACAAAAAAATGAACGATTTATTGCATTTCTAAAAAATCAGACAGAAAATTTAGACACAAAAAAAGCCGCCCAAAGAGGAGCAGCTTTTAAAACTTTAATACTGATAAATGATTAATTGTTCTTAATCTTCGTTTTATCTTCTTTTATTTTAACCTTAATGTTTTCATCTTTGAATTTATATTTATCGTCCTTTATTTTCTCTTTGGATTTTCCTAAATCTGCAATAGTGTCTTCTAAAACTGTTTCCTGCGGCATCAACATAGATTCATTAATTGTATAATCTCCGTCTGTATTTCTTATTAATGCTTTGTTTACCAATCTTCCCCTGGCATCAAATGTATCATTGGTAGCAGGATCTATATAAAATACAATTGGTTCTTTTGTTACTTCGTTTAATACAAATTGTGTAACTGTATCAACACGCAACCTGATTTTTTTGCCCGTTTTAAGGTCAATATAGTCTGCATTAGCTTTTAATTTTACAACAGGTGCTGTAGTGGTAGTAACAGAAGCATTAGATTCTGTAGTAGTAGTTGTTGTAGGAACTATGGTTGTAGTATCGCTTTGTTGAGTTTCATTAGCATTGTTAGAACAAGCTACAAAAGATACAACGGTAAAGATTCCTAATAAGGAATAAACTAATTTTTTCATAATAATTTTATCCAACTAATTAAATAATCATGCCATCAGTTCATATTTTGAGTTATATATCTGGATGAATTTTAATTTATTAAAACTCCGTATAAGCAATCATGTTCGTTTAATACTTTCAAATTACATTTTTGAGATTGTAAAAATTTATTTACATTTATGTTTTGTTTAAATTTAGTTTATTATGAAAAATATTTTACGCTACTTTACTGTTGCATTTCTTGCATGTTCATTTGTATTTGTGTCATGTTCCAAAAACATGGGTAGGCACGGTAAAGATGAAAATGAAACCGTATCACTTGATGTCACACTTGCCAGAGGTACTACTTACCAGTTAGACCTAAGCAAATATGGCGATAAAGATGATTTACCAACTATACAATCGCAGGCTACCGAATACACTAAAAGCGAAATCACCAAAGGCACAGGTTGCGGAAAATATGTTTACACTTATGAAGCTCCATCTACCCCTAAAGTATCATCAAATGGTACAGACATGGTAGTATTAAAAATATATGAGCAGGAAGACAGACGTCAATGCGGAGGAGATGACCAAACGCTCATTACAATCCACTTTACACTGAAGTAATTTTCTTTTTTTATTTCTATTCCTGAAATTAATAGACAAACTCCTACTTTTGGGGTCATGAAAGTATGAATACATCATACTTTCATTATAAATTATTTTCTCAAATTAAACCGAATATGAAAAAATTATCATTGCTCTTTACAATTGTACTTTCATCAACAATAATTATTAATGCACAAACCAAATCAATAGACAAGAAGATTCGTTTTGGGTTCAAAATTGATGCTGGTTCTTCAACGATTAGTCCAAAAGAAAGTTATGTATCTAAAGATGGTGGCAAATTCTATTTCAGCTATGGCTTTGCTGCTGACTTTTTGCTATCAGATAATTATGTAATAGCCACCGGCTTAAATATTACACATGGTGGTGGTAGCTTTACTACTGATAATGGGAAAGGATTATTGGAGAATGATATTAATAATACTGCAAGAAATACCTACAGTCTTAGCTTGCAATATCTTGAAATTCCTTTTGCTTTAAAACTTAAAACCGACGACATAAACGGTATTAAATATTGGGGACAATTCGGAACATACCTTGGAGCAAACCTTGGTGCCAGAATGAATGCTGTTGTTGATGGAAAAATCTATGAGAAATATACGCCATCTAAAGTTATACCAATTAACATGGGTTTAGATTTAGGTGCTGGTATTGAATATCCGTTTAATAGTAAAACCTACGGTTCTATAGGTTTTGGATATCACAATGGCTTTATAAACCTAACAAAAAGTGACTGGAATGCAGGTAAAATTGTACTAAATGGATTTTTCCTTCGCACAGCAGTATACTTTTAACCAAAAAATTATTTTTCAAAGATGAATTTTCAACCTTATGTAATCAATGGTGCATAAAGGGGTTGATGGTTTATAATTATTTTTTCCATTATTTTGTATTTCTCTTTTGTAAAATAAACCACTATATATGATTAAGTTACAAATTATCGGAAATCTGGGTCGCGATTGTGTAGTTAACAATGTGAACGGAAAAAGTGTAATCAATTTTGCAGTTGCCCATACCGAAAAATTCAAAAATGCACAAGGCGTGCAGCAGGACAAAACTATTTGGGTAGATTGTGCTTACTGGACAGACAGGGTAGCAATTGCTCCTTATCTTAAAAAAGGAACTATGGTTTTTGCCGAAGGGCAACCTGACATCCGCAATTATACTACCAAGGAAGGTGCTCCCGGCACTTCGCTTACATTACGGGTACAGAGTGTTCAACTATTAGGAGGAAGGCCGGACAATGCTAATGGTGGGGAACAAACGCAGCAACAATCCTATAACAACGGACAACAGTCTCATTCACAGTCCGAAAGTATGGCAGGTGCTGTACAAGAACCGTTAGATGATTTACCATTTTAATCAGTTCGTTTCATAATTTATCAATGTTTTATAAGGGAGGATGGCGCTTTATTGAGCCATCCTCTTTTAATTTGCACTTGTTTTACAAATGCCCTACATGAAAAAAATATTTCTACCTATTATCTGCCTTGCTGTTTTAGTATCCAAAGTTTCATCTCAAAGACTTACAGACCTCGTAAATCCATTTATAGGCACAGGTGGCCATGGTCATACTTATCCAGGTGCTACTTTACCGTTTGGCATGGTACAGGTAGGACCAGATAACGGTACACAAGGCTGGGATTGGAGCAGCGGATACAACTATTCAGACACAATCATTTCAGGCTTTAGCCATACTCATCTTAGTGGTACAGGAGTTGGCGACCTTTGCGATGTTTCGGTTTTGCCAATAGTTGGTGCGCCTGATACAGGAAAAGTTTTCAGCAGTTTTGCGCACAAAGAAGAAAGGGCAAGCCCGGGGTTTTATGGTGTCAGGCTTCGCGATTTTAAAATATATGCAGAAATGACCGCTTCTTTGCGTTGTGCATTTCACCGTTATGCTTTTCCTGCAAGTGATAGTTCCTCTATTCGTTTTGATTTGGGGTTTGCTATTAATACAGACAGAACCACAGAAAGCTATTGGAGAAAAGTAGATGACAGTACATTTATAGGATACCGCTTTTCTACAGGTTGGGCAAAAAATCAAAAAGTATATTTTGCCGTAAGGCTTAACAAACCGGTTAAAAGCACCACCGTTTATGTAGATAAAATACTTACAGAAAATATTGATGCCAATGGAAAAAATGTTGTAGCCTACCTAAACTTTGATACAAAAGCAGGTGAGGCCATAAGCATGAAAGTCGGTTTGAGTTTTGCTGATATAGAAGGTGCAGTAGAAAGCCTTAATGAAATTCGTACATGGGATTTTGGCGTAGCCAAAAGAGCCGCTTCTGATATATGGGAAAGGGAATTGCGGAAATTGCAAATCAATACACAGGATAAAAGAACCAAACAAATTTTCTATACCGCTTTATATCACACCTACCTCGCTCCTACTATCTATAGCGATCGCTTTGGTAACTACAAGGGCGTAAAAGGTGAAGTGTACAATGGTAAAATGGTGCTCACGGTAGAATCATTATGGGATACCTTTAGGGCTGAAAATCCGCTGCTGACAATTACCCAAACAGAAATGGTTCCTTCTATCGTAAACAGTTTCTTATTATTTTATGACCAATATGGTTTGTTGCCTGTTTGGGATTTGCATTTCAACGAAACCAATACTATGACGGGCTATCATGCAGTGCCTGTTATAGCTGATGCTATTCTGAAAAACCTAAAAGGCTTTGATTATGAAAAAGCTTACAAGGCTATGAAGAAGAGTGCCATGCAAAATATTCGCGGCAGCGAAATGTACCGCAACATAGGTTTTATACCTGCTGATAAAAAAGGTGAAAGTGTTACAATAACCCAGGAATATTCTTTTGATGATTGGTGCATTTACGAAGTAGCCAAAAAGCTAAAAAAATGGGAAGACACAGCAGCTTTTGCTAAAAGAGCTACCTATTGGAAAAACGTATTTGACGGCGGTTCAGGTTTTTTCAGGGGTAAAAATATGAATGGTGAATGGGTAAAAGATTTTGATCCTTATGAAAGCGGTTCAGGCACGGGCAAAGCTTTTACCGAAGGCAATGCATGGCAGCATGCTTTCTTTGTACCACACGACATTGAAGGATTAAGAAAAGGATATACAAGACCCGATGGACTGGAACAAAAACTTGATTCACTGTTTATTGTATCAAGTGAAGTAAAGGGAAATGCTCCGCCTGATGTAACCGGCCTGATTGGGCAATATGCACATGGCAACGAGCCGAGCCACCACATAGCTTACATGTACAACTACCTTCAAAAGCAGTGGAAGTCTGCGGAGAAAGTAAGAGAAATAGCTGGTAAATTTTACGACAACAAACCCGATGGTTTGGTAGGCAATGAAGATTGTGGGCAAATGAGCGCATGGTATGTATTTTCTGCCTTAGGGTTTTATCCCGTAAACCCTGTAAGTGGTGAGTATGTATTTGGAAGCCCATTGGTAGATAGCTACATTATCCTACTACCTTCAGGTAGTACATTCAGGGCCAATATTGTCAACAACAGCAAAGAAAACATTTACATACAGTCAATAGTATTGAATGGCAAACCTTACACAAAAAGCTACATTACCCACCACGACCTTATGGTTGGTGGTATTATGGAAATGAAAATGGGCAAACTGCCGAACAAATTATTTGGAGCATTACCTGTTAATAGTCCCGGCAGTATGTCAGTAGATAGAGAGGCGTTGATACTTGCAGCGGCAGCGAAGAAATGAGTTATGAGTTTAGAATTATGAGTTATGAGTTTATTGCGTTTTGTTACTAGATAAACCGCAGAGGAGGACAAGAGTGATTCACAGAGAAAACAGAGCTAATATTTTCTTTCTCCTTTTCCTCTGTGCAACACTCCGGTTTTTCTCTGTGGTAAAAATGGGGTTGTGGATTATGTTTTAATGCTAATTTAGCGTTGACAATGTATTTTTTTGTGCCGTTAGGCACAAGATGTCGGTAGAAAACAATCCAATCATCATTAAAAAGTCCTGTAGGGACGATATGTAAAAATCAATCTCGTAAACATTTAGTGCCTAACGGCACTTGCAACCATTAACTCGCATTTTTTAATAGACCAATGACATAATTTACCAGTAACAATTTCCTGTCTTAATACTAAGTACTACATACTTAATACCGAATACTTAATACTGTTCCATGAAAATAGACATCATAAGCGTTGTACCTTCTCTACTTGAAAGCCCTTTTGCTCATTCTATCATGAAAAGAGCAAAGGATAAGGGTTTGCTTGAAGTAAATGTTATCAACCTTCGTGATTACAGTATCAACAAACAAAACCAGGTAGATGATTATCAGTTTGGAGGTGGTGCAGGTATGGTTATGATGTGCGAACCATTGGCAAATGCTATAGACCACCTGCAGGAAAATGAACCTTACGAAGAAATCATTTACATGACCCCTGACGGGAAAAGATTTGACCAAAAAGCTGCCAATAAACTCTCCATGAAGAACAGACTGCTCATAATCTGCGGCCATTACAAAGGCATTGACGAAAGAATAAGACAACACTATGTAACCATGGAAATATCTATTGGCGACTATGTGCTAAGCGGCGGCGAACTGGCCGCTGCAGTAGTAGTAGATGCCATAGGCCGTTTGATACCCGGCGTACTCAACAATGAAACCTCCGCCCTATTCGATTCATTTCAGGACAACCTGTTGGCTCCGCCTGTATATACCCGCCCCGCAGACTTCAGAGGTTGGAAAGTTCCTGACATACTCCTGCAAGGCGACCCCAAAAAAATAGATGACTGGCGCTATGAACAATCGTTGGAAAGAACAAAAGACAGGAGGCCTGATTTGCTGGAGGAGTAATAATTACTTGCTCGTCATTGCGAACGACGTGAAGCAATCAGCTGATTGAATTCTGGAGATTAACTCACATTAAGCAGATTGCTTCGTCGTCGTGCCTCCTCCTCGCAATGACGGTGCTTACTTCCATAAAAAGAAAAAGAACCGTTGGTGCATATAGCGGAGGCATTGTTCATTGTTCACTGTTCATTGTCCATTGTTCTCTCTGTTTTTTCCCGTCATTGCGAACGAAGTGAAGCAATCTGCTGATTGAATTCTGGAGATTAACTCACATTAAGCAGATTGCTTCGTCGTCGTGCCTCCTCCTCGCAATGACGGTGCTTACTTCCATAAAAAGAAAAAGAACCGTTGGTGCATATAGCGGAGGCAGTGTTCACTGTTCATTGTTCACTCTGTTTTTGCCCGTCATTGCGAACGAAGTGAAGCAATCTGATCATTGAATTCTGGAGCTTAACTCACAATAAGCAGATTGCTTCGTCGTCGTGCCTCCTCCTCGCAATGACGTCGCACAATTCCCTAAAAAGAAAAAGAATTGTAAGTGCATACAGCGGAGGCATTGTTCACTGTTCATTGCTCACTGTTCACTGCTCACTGTTCACTGTTCATTGTCCATTGTCCATTGTTCTCTCTGTTTTTTCCTGTCATTGCGAACGAAGTGAAGCAATCTGCTGATTGAATTCTATATCTTAACTAACAATAAGCAGATTGCTTCGTCGTCGTGCCTCCTCCTCGCAATGACGTCGCACAATTCCCTAAAAAGAAAAAGCACAGCTATTGCATATAGCGGAGGCATTGTTCACTGTTCATTGCTCACTGTTCACTGCTCACTGTACATTGTTCACTGTTCATTGTTCACTGTTCATTGCTCATTGTTCACTCTGTTTTTTGAAATACCGGGGCAATTTTTATTGGCCATCTCGAATGCTTCCCCCAAGAATATTCCTGACATATCCAGTCTTTTCATATCTTACATACCGAAAAATCTACAACCATGAAAAGAAGTTTACTAACTGCGGTCTTGATGGTGTTTTGTTATTGCTTTTCGCCTTCAGCAAATGCACAACCGGGGGTGTTGGATCAGACGTTTGGGGTTGGGGGGAAGGTGGTGACAAATTTAATTTTTGCAGGCATTGGTCGTTCCGTTGTAGTACAATCCAATGGAAAAATAATTGCAGATGCTACAGATTACCAATATGGAAGTTCAGTTCTGGCACGCTATAATAATGATGGCTCCATTGATTCGGCATTTAATTATTATTCAGGTTTTGGTAATAGTAACCCATATTTTTTTCAAGAAATCGTTTTGCAATCGGATCAAAAAGTATTAGTTAATGGGTACGCATTTATTTCCACTGACACAGTCTCTGTATTTGTAATAAGGATAAATGCAAATGGCAAACCCGACAGCTCATTTGGCGTGAATGGGTATGTATATTTACCGCGTATCGGTATTTCAAGTGTTCATGGTAGCAATATGGTTGTAAAGCAAAACGGTAAAATTATTGTCGGCTTTACCCTGCTACAGAACTCTTCATCTCGTTGCGACGATTTTGTGCTATATCAACTGATGCCTAACGGAAGTTTGGACAGCTCATTTGGTAGTCATGGAAGTGTTTTTTTTAAAAATTTTGCATGCGAAGGCAAAGAGGAATACAAAAATGTTGATATAGCCATTTCGTATAATGATCAAATCCTTATTGCAGCTAACAGGTATGATTCACTTACAAATAAATTCTTCAATGGTATTTTCCGCTTTAACCCTAGTGGTGGTTTTGATAGTACCTACGGCATTAATGGATATGCCCCCGTTGATTTTCGAATTAAAGATATAGTTCTTGATTCTCATGACAACCTTCTTGTTGGCGGAACGACTTCAGATTCCTTATCTCACATGGGTATTGGGCTGCTTTCCCTTGACAGCATGGGTTTACTTAATACAAACTTTGGCTTTGGAGGTAAAGTTGTGACAACGTTAAGCAGGGACAGCCTTTTCGCTTCTGCATCTTCTCTAACCATTCAGCCAAATGGCAAAATTTTAGTGGCAGGAACACTATATAATACTAATACGCCGCTGGATTTTTTGCTGATACGATATAACAGTAATGGAACCATTGATGATTTTTTTGGAAAAAAAGGAATTATTTATACCGATTTTGAAAGTGATGATGAAGAGTGCTTTGCATCACTCATCCAGCCAGATGGCAAAATTATCGTAGTTGGTGGCGGGTTTAATCGAAACTTCAATTGGGTTTTTTCTATGGCCAGATATGAAAATAATGCCCGAATTTATTATAACTCATTAATAGCTTCTACTTTTTTAGATAAAAACAGTAATGGAATAAAAGATGCAAATGAATCATTGTTTTCTAAAGGAAACCTGATATCCTTAAATGCAGGGATTGATACAATTCGTTCTATATTTTATGCTGACAAAATTTCTGTTGATCTTGATACGGGCACCTATGTGACCAGGTTTATTCCCTATTCACCAGCTTACAATGTTGTTCCATCAAGCCATGTTACATCCAACTCCACGTATTTCCATGACGACAGTGTGTCTTTTGCTGTGCAGCCAATTCCAGGACAAAGAGATGTTGCAGTTAACCTTGTTTCTCTTAATGCTGCAAGGCCTAATTTCTATTTGGGATATCAGTTGGTTTACTCAAACCAAGGCACAGATACCGTTACAAATGGTGTAATAAAGTTGGTAAAAAGCAATAAGCTTACTTTTTCCAATGCATCTGTTGCACCCAATTCCATTGTAGGTGATACCCTCATCTGGAACTTTACTGATTTAAAACCACTTCAGGATTCGTCTATATTCCTCGACTTTTATGTAAAGGCGCCGCCACTGGTTAATTTAGGTGATACATTACAATCAACAGTTACCATAACAACCAACAAACCCGACCTGACCCCGGCAGATAATACCTCAGCCGTGAAACAAGTTGTCCGTGCCGCCTACGACCCCAACGACAAAACAGAAAACCATGGCGGCAAAATAACCACTTTGCAAATGGCCAATGGTGACTACCTGCAATACACCATCCGCTTCCAAAACACGGGTAACGATACAGCTTTCAATGTGTACATAAGAGATACCTTAGACAACAAACTGGACTGGAGTACGATGCAAATCCTAACTGCCAGCCACAGCTACCAAATGACTATGAACGATGGTAACAAATGTTTGTTTACACTAAGAAACATAAACCTTGTAGACAGTACAACAAACGAACCCAGCAGCCACGGTTACATAGTGTACAAAGTAAAACCCAAACTAAGTGTAGCCCTCGGCGACATCATTAAAAATACCGCCGCAATATACTTTGATTACAACCTGCCTATATTTACAAACACCGAAACAACAACAATAGTCAGCGAAATATTGCCCTTGCGTTTACTCTCATTCATCGCAAAAAAAGAAAACAAAACCAACCTGCTAAACTGGACAACCACCAACGAAATTAGTGTTGATCATTTTGAAATAGAACGTAGTATTAACGGCCGGGAGTTCAGTAAAATAGGGATTGTGAGTAGTGAGTTGTCAGTAGGCAGTCTCCACAAATATTCTTACTCCGACAACAACCCATTCGCTTCCCCCCTCTCCAACCCCGTTGGAGTGGGGCCGGGGGTGAGGTTCTATCGCCTCAAAATG
>JANMMU010000148.1:0-15181 GCA_031373555.1 Segetibacter sp.
CATCACGACCTGTCCCTACATCACGACCTGTCCCTACGCGATTGATCCCAACAATTGAACGATTGATTTCAATTATTCCGTGAATGTGATTGGGCATTACCACAAATTCGTGCAATACAATATATGGATATTGTTTGCCCAACCAATGCCATTGTACTTCTGCAATTTTTCCATATTCATTTAATTCCATTTTGCCATCTGCAACTGTTCCAAAACAACAAATCCTATCCTGCACACAGGATGTAACAAAATACAAATTATCCTGTGAATAATCGTATCCTTTCATTCTGTTGGGTTTGCGGTTGCGCAACATATTTATGCGATTGTTTTTGTTTACATTTTGGTTTTCGTTTTCATAATTGTAGGGACAGGTCGCGACCTGTTCCTACAATTATGCGACCTGTTCGTAAAATTATACGATCTGTCCTTAATCCATCATTATTGTAACGTATCCCATCGGAAATATTTATATTGATATTGTTCCAAATAATCGCCATAATCTACGCCTACATCCATTAGGGGGTTGCAGAAAGACCAAACTTTGGAGACTATGGAGAACTCCTACCTTGCATTATTAGCCTTATCAAAGATAGCAAACACCCTGACTTTTTATCGGATGCACCGTGTCCCGCACATCAGTCCGGGAATCCTGTGGTTCATTTATAATCGAAGTTGTCATGCGGAAAACTTTGAATAACGGGGGTATCCTTTGCTCATTGGGCAGGGCGAAACCTTGGTTATTATGCCTATTTATTGTTTGATAAGGCTTAACCCATACGTACTCAGAAGTTTTTTTGAATTCTTTAAGCTAGCCTTGTATATAAACGTCCATAATTCATCGAAGGCCATATTGTAATGCGCCGAACATCTGTCAATATAGACAGTAATTATTCCGTTTTTAATCGTAAACTCAATATCCGATATAAATTGAATGTCAACTTTTTTCTCTAAGCAATCTGTATACATAGAAAGCATTTCAGACAATCGCTCTTTTTCTGTAGAGGCTGTTTTCACCCGTGGTAAAGTCAACGACCGGTTTAGTTGTCTCAATTTGTTATTTAGCTTTCGCCTTTTATCATCATTTAGGATTTTTACAAAAGTTGTTAGACCTTGATGAGTAAACAAACTATCTAAGGTTAACCGGTTTCCTGTTTTAGCGTTGAAAGTGAAATAGTAGTTGAAAGCTTCGCAATATGCTCCGCAGCTTTCACCCGAAATTGACAAAGAAATTAGAGAAGCGTTCGCTTCACTTACTTTAAATGATAGATTGGTAATATTCTCCATCCGATAGTTTGTTCTCCAAATGCTATCAAAAACGTTTGCATCCATTGTATTTCCAGACGTGCCTAATACATCATCTCTTAGCTTATTATTTATTTTTTTTGTCGCACTTAAAGAGTTTGATACAATGACTTTTGGAAATGTGTAAACTTCTTTAGTTATTGGGTTAGCTTGCCTTATTGTCTGAACTTTAATTAATTGTCCAAAACTGATAAGGGTTGCAAGCCAAAATATAAAAAGGAATGAAAGTTTCATAAATAATTGCGCCTAAAGTTAAACTGTTTATGAAGTTGGGTATTTAAAAAACGTCAGATTCAATTAACCACAAAATCAAAAGAGTGATTTAAGATTAAATGCTTAATATTCAACTAAACTAATAACTAAAATAGCAATGACCAATGCAAACACTCTGACTTTTTGGCGGATGCATCGTGTCACGCAGTTCAGGCGGGAATCCTGGGTTTCATTTTAAAGGGAAGTTGTCCGGGGGAAAACTTTACGACTAGCAGGGGGTATGCTATTTTGCATACAAAGAATAAATGGAAAAGCAAAATCAGCACTGCCCGAGCCGGGGTCTCTGCCTTACAAGGTTTGGAAAGAAGACTCCAGCAGGGCAAAATTATGTGGACTAAATAATTATATTTACGTCAAACTATTCAGCATGACTGAAAATGAATTGAGGCAAGGGTTTACTAGATTGATTGAATTTAAAACAATCGAAATTGCTCAAGAGCTTATAGCAATTCACCTGGACTTCATGTTGGATGCAATCCAAAATCATCATTCTTTGAATACCACACCTTATGAAGGGCAGGGAAAATTGATAATGCAAATGATGATGACAAAATCATTGGCTCTCCATACACTATTAAAGGGGACTTCATTCAGCAATATTCACAACATAAAAGTTCACAGTCTAATAGACCCAACAATTATTGGAAATGTTATCCGTAATGTTTATGAAACGACAGTTTTATTCAATACAGTCTGGAGACAACCTCAAGGACAAGATGAAAAGATCATAGCATTCAACCTTTGGCGAATAGCTGGATTAACTTATCGTCAAAAATTTAGTGAAATTGCCAGAACACCCGAGAATAAAGCGAAAGTTTTAAATGAAAGAAATTTTATTGATTCAATGATTAATGAAATAGAACGAACTGATTTTTTTAAATCTTTGGATATTAAAAACCAAAAGAAGATACACAGCCGCATCGACACTAAAGAGTACCTAATACAATTTAAGAATAACCAAATTAAATGTTTCACTATGTCTGACGCTGTTGAACCATTGGAGGTAAAACAGGGAGTTTTCCCAACAGTGTACAATTTGTTTTCTTTATACACACATCCATCATACGTTTCAGTTTTTCAGTTTGGTGATTTTTACGATGAAATTGAAAAGGGTTATTTGGGGTTTACCAATTTTCTTTTGCAATATTATTTCTTCAGCATTAGCATTTTCATTGCGGATTTTATTAAGGTTTTTCCTGATGCTATAACAAGCTTTGAAAAACTTCCAATTTTGCATCAGATATTAATAAACACACACAATAATTTGGCAAGAGGGTATAGCTTTTCTATTAATGATAGTCACATGGCACTTGGTGTTGTAAGTGCAACTGAATACTACAAGTGAAAGCAAGTTAAAAATGATTTCAGTTGTTTACCACCCTCCAAAATTTATACCCGCCGGCAATTCCATAATCTGGCAAATCAATAGCGATAGCGCCAACATTGTTTTCTTCGATGTTGAGATGACCGAAGCAACTTCCGGTAGTGTAATTCTCAACCAGAACAAATTTCCGACACCCCAATTTCCAACGTGTTCTTTCATTCACCTTTCAAAAATTCTCGATACGATTTAAGTGATTTCAGACACGATTTAAGTAAAAACACTCTGGTTACAATTGAAAATAGTTATCCTTTCAAACCAACCATAGATTTAACTTTGTAAAACGGTCACCGCATTTATGAACCTGAAACAATTCTTCCGTCCATCTCCTTTGCTCATTATTGCAACCATAACATTGTTGTTGTTGCTTTCCGAGCTGGTTTTTAAAACGAATATTGACAATGACTTTCGCTATCCGCTTATGCAGAGGCAATTGATATTTTTTGTAGAAATAATTGCTGTGGATATACTCTTAAAATTCTTTTTCCTGAAAGGAAAAATCCTGTTTTGGAGTTTACAAATACTGGTCTGCCTGCTTTTACTCTACTATTGGATTGTCTCCTGATTTTCTCCAAAAGGCCATTCCTTATTCATCTTTGCTTTAATAAAGTACACAATAGTACCGGTAGAAATAACAATCAATCCGTAGCTTACCATTTGCCAACCTGTGGACCACAAAATGAACAACCAAATACCAATGCCCAATATAACCGGCAATGGAAACAATGGCATTTTATAAGGGAAATCCTGTTTGGATCTTGACTTCCGTAATAGTATTAATCCAATGGCTTGTCCTATAAACTGTACCAATATCCGCATGGCCAATATGGCACTGATTACTTCTCCCAACCTGAACAGCAAACTAAAAATAAATGCTACTCCACCTAAGAACAATAAGGATATGTAAGGGAAATGTTTGGTAGGGTGCAGCTTTGCAAACACTTTGAAAAAGGCGCCGTCAGCCGCTGCAGCATAAGGTATGCGGCTATAACCCAATGTAGCAGAAAACACAGAAGCAAATGCTACCCACAATATCAACATAGTGAGAATGTTCGCAGCCGTATTTCCCAACAATTCTTTCATGAAAATACTTAATACAAAGGGACTGTCCTTGGCTATATTCCACGGTATAACGCTGGTAACGCTTACATTCATTAACAGGTAAAGAGCTGTGATACCTGCAATGGATAAGAACATACTTCGGGGTATGTTTCTAGAGGGGTTAATGATTTCACCACCCAAATGGCAAACATTGTAATAACCGAGATAGCTATACACCGTCTTAACACTGGCAAAGCCTATAGCTGCTACAAATGCACTGTTTACTGTAAGTCCATCGTTCATGTGTGCTACAGGAGAAATAAAGTTGCCATGTGCAATACCACCTCCTATAATCCATAACATGGTTATAATAACACCGGCCCACAAAAACACACTAATGTTGCCAATGGCTTCTATTTTTCTGTATAATAAAACAACAATCAACACTACCACACCACCACTCACCGATTTACTTGCAAAAGTTGTAAGCGGTACCAGGTAAGAGAAGTAGGAAGCAAACCCAATAGCTGCCGAAGCTATTACCAACGGGGCTTGTATCATGGTTTGCCACACAAACAAAAAACTCATAAACTTTCCGGCCTTGTGTTGTCCATATGCTTCTTTCAAAAAGTTGTAGCTGCCACCCGCCTTGGGGAATGCAGCCCCCAATTCACTCCATACCATAGCATCAACAAATGACAGTACCGCACCGGCCAACCATGCGTACAAAAACCATGGTCCGTTCATAAGGCCAATCACCATAGGTAGTGTTATAAAGGGACCAATACCTACCATATCAATCATGTTGATAGCAGTAGCCTGCATGAGTCCGAGTCTTCTTTCCAGTTTTTGTTCGGCCATTATCGTTTCATTAAAGTTGTACTACAAAGATGCTTAGAAGATTTGAGTTGTTTACATCAACTTTGCATTATGGGTCTGCAATATATTTTTGTTGGAGTAGCACTGGCATTTGCATCACATTTAAGTGTTGCTAAATCAAAACTTGATAAGAGTGGGGGAGTAGCAGCATGGTTTACAGGCCTGTTGATTTTTATTGGAACAGGTTGGGCGGGTTTATGCTTGCTTGTTTCGTTTTTCCTTTTAGGTACTTTCTCCACTTCTATTGGCTTGCATAAGAAAGCAAGACTTGGATTAGTCGCGGAAAAAGACAGCAAACGTACAGCAGGTCAGGTTTTTGCCAACGGTGGTGTGGCTACCTTATTGGCTATTTGCTCTATTGTATTTCCAACTTATCAAACTGTGTTTTTACTTATGTTGGCTGGTGCTTTTTCTTCTGCTACAGCCGACACTATGTCTTCAGAACTTGGAAATTTGTATGGGAAATCTTTTTACAACATCCTCACTTTTAAAAAAGATACCCGTGGATTAGATGGTGTTGTAAGTGTAGAAGGTACGTTGTTTGGTATTGCGGGTAGTTGTTTAATTGCAGGTATTTACAGTTGCTTTCATGGTTTTGGAACAGATGCATTCATTATTATACTCGCCGGTATCTTTGGTAATGTTGCTGACTCTATTTTAGGTGCAACTGCAGAACGTAAAAAATTGATGGGTAATAATGTTGTCAATTTCAGCAACACTGCAATAGGTGCTTTAGCTGCATTTATGCTGAAAGTGTTATAAATAAAATTACCCCTTGATTCAGGGGTAATTGTTTACTATTTATGATAAATAATTTCTAGCTTTTTTGATCCGCATCTTTTATCGGAATCGGCACTAATTCAGGTTTATTAAGACCGAAAAGTATTGATAATATATCTAAAACATTCATGAATGTAAGTTGATTTAGTAAATTGATTTGTCCTATTATTCGTGTAAAGTACATGAAATAATTAATTGAAATTGTTAATCAAAGAATATTATTTGCTATTATGTGTAATAATAGTTGAAAACAAAGATGATTTCACATAATTAATCACTCTATCATTAACGAATTAGAAGATTAATTGTTTGAATTTTAATAAACTAATATTAATTCATAGAAATAGAGTGCCTCGAAATTATAAAAATAATAGCTTTACCCCATAATATTTAAACATGAAAAAATTAGTAACCTTTCTTCTTGGCTATGTATGTTTCGTAGGAATTATTGTTGCACAAAAAACAAAACAAACTCCGCAAACTGCAACAGAAACTATAGATGGTCATCCCTCGTGGATAATGCAGGGGAATATTTATGAAGTCAATGTAAGGCAATATACACAAGAGGGAACTTTTAATGCATTTAGCAAACACCTGGACAGACTTAAAAACATGGGCGTACAAACGCTTTGGTTTATGCCCATACACCCCATTGGGGTTGTAGATAGAAAAGGTACTTTGGGTAGTTATTATGCTGTGTCAGATTATACCGCTATTAATCCTGAATTTGGCGATATGAAAGATTGGAAAGCATTGGTTAAAACTGCTCACACCAAAGGATTTAAAGTCATCATTGACTGGGTGCCCAATCATACTTCCTGCGATCATGGTTGGCTGACAAGACATCCTGACTTTTATGTGCAGGATATTGATGGTAAACCCGCTATGGCTTTTGACTGGAGCGATACCAAGCAACTAAACTATAAAAATGAAGAGTTGGTTGACAGTATGATAGCAAGTATGAAATTTTGGATAGAGCAATCTGATATTGATGGTTTCAGATGCGATGTTGCTGGAGAAGTACCTGATGATTTTTGGAAGAAGGCAATACCCGAACTTAAAAAAATGAAAAACGTATTTATGTTGGCCGAAGGCGATAAGCCATCCCTGAATCAAAGTGGTTTTGATGCATCTTATCCATGGGCCATGTTTGCTATGATGAAAAAAGTAGCTAAAGGGGAGCGTATGGCTAATTCATTGGATAGTATAAGAAAGTATGATGATACTGCTTTTCCTAAAAACACAATACGCATGTACTTTACCAGTAACCATGATGAAAACAGCTGGAACAAAGCTGACTTCGAAACCATGCCAGGAGCCATTCATGCGCCATTTGCCGTATTTACACAAACTATGGTAAGATCTGTTCCATTAATTTATAGTGGTCAGGAAGAACCGGTA
Organism: Segetibacter sp.; assembly: GCA_031373555.1. Lineage (GTDB taxonomy): Bacteria > Bacteroidota > Bacteroidia > Chitinophagales > Chitinophagaceae > Segetibacter. The sequence goes on from JANMMU010000148.1 coordinate 7,058, forward strand.
TTGCGTCCAATTGAATTTTTTGAGAAAGACCCCATGAATTTTGCAAAATATAAGAGAGCAGACTTTTATAAAACTTTACTCAATTTACGTATGCGCAATGAAGCACTTTCGCCGGATGCGGCTTTCAGAAAAGTAAGTGTGGGCAATGGTTCGCATATATACGCCTATGAAAGGTCTAAAGGAAAGAAAAAGGTACTTGTCATTTTGAATTTAAGCGGACAGGCAAAAAACATAGTGATTGAGGACAATACTTTATGGGGAATGGCTTACAATGTATTTACAAAAACCCCGGAAACTTTAACCCCACAAAGCTGGTCAATAGAACCTTGGGGTTATGCAGTGTATGAGTATGGAAATACTCCAATAAAGGTGAATTCAAAACCAATTAATAAAGTCAAAGCCAAAGCGAAAAAGAAAAAATAATCTACCAAATTAAAGAATCTTATTCTTTTAGCAATTGCATAAAAAGCTACGGGCACCAACCCATGGCTTTTTCATTTTTGTTATTTTTTTGTTATCACAGAACCATATCAGATCACTAAGCGTAATTGGTAAAAACAAATAAAACAACATTATGAAAAGTACAATTGCAACAAAATTTTCAACACTGGCATTGGGATTATTATTACTTGGTAGTACTGCGTTTTCTCAAAAAGAAAAGACAGTAATGGTTGGAGGTGCAGCTATGTATCCTACTAAAAACATTGTAGAAAATGCAGTAAACAGTAAGGATCACACAACATTGGTAGCAGCCGTAAAAGCAGCAGGTCTTGTAGAAACTTTACAAAGCGAAGGCCCGTTTACAGTTTTTGCCCCCACCAACGGAGCCTTCAATAAACTACCCGAGGGAACTGTTGGAAATTTGCTAAAAGAAGAGAGCAAAAATCAATTAACCGCTGTATTAACTTACCACGTAGTAGCCGGTAAAATAAGCAGTACCGATCTGGTTAAAATGATTAAAGACAATGGGGGAAAGTACACTGCCAAAACAGTACAAGGTGGTGAACTGACATTTATGCTAAAAGGCAAATCAGTTATCATTAAAGATGAGAATGGCGGAATGAGCATGGTAACAATAGCCGATGTAAATCAAAGCAACGGTGTCATTCATGTAATTGATACTGTATTATTACCAAAAGCATAAATTCTTTTTTTCGGTTTAGGGTTTTAGGGAATAAAAAGGAGTCATTTTTTGACTCCTTTTTATTTTAAATAAAATACAGAGCAGGTATTTAATGCATTAAGACGAACATATTAGCCTGCTTATAAGTTTTTGTGTTTTGTTGTTTAGTTTTATTTTAGATAAATATTATACAACTGATTGAATTTCCTTAGGAAAATAGAGTTTAAATACTGCCCCTGATTCTGGGTTTCCTTCTGCAGTAATAATACCCTGGTGATTGGTAACAATTTTTTTGCAAATAGCCAATCCAATACCGGTTCCTGTATATTGGTTACGGCCATGTAATCTTTGAAAGATTTCAAAGATTTTATGTGCATATTGTTCTTCAAAACCAATACCATTGTCTTTAAAATGTAAAACAAAATATTCTTTTTGTTTATTGACATGAGCAGATTTTATTTCTCTACCCGTTATAGAACTTACAGTAATAGAAATATGTGGAGGAACATCATTCCTGCTATATTTTAAGGAATTGTCTATTAAGTTGGTGAATAGCTGGGTCAATTGTACCGGGACACCATTGATAACAGGAAGCTTATCTGAAACAATTTGAGCATTTTTTTCTTGTATGCTTTCTACCAGGTATTTTTTTGACTCTTCCAGTACTTCGTTTAAGTCGCATGGTTCAAAATTTAGTACGCTATTATTAGCCAAAGAAAAATTTAGCAGTGAATCTATCAGGTTTTGCATCCTTTCGCTGGCAGACAATATGCGGTTAAAATAATCCTGTATATTGTCTGAAAATTTTGTGGAATCCAATATACGCTTCGTAAAAATCTGAATTTTGCGTAATGGCTCTTTAAGATCGTGGCTTGCTATATAACTGAAAGAGCTTAACTCCTGGTTAGATTGTTCCAGTTGAAGATTTTGTAGCTCAAGCTGATGTTTCGATTCAACAATAATTGATATATCGTGGGCAATCATTAAAACACCATCTAATTCATTCTTTCTGTTGCTTAACGGTACCAAAAAAAGCTCAAAATATTTTTTTGTTGGAGGAGAATAATACTCGTTCTTATGAATAAACTGCCCATTCAATGCGTTTTGTAAATCCTGGTATAAACCGATTGATATTACATGTGGATATAGCTCAATGAAGTTTTTTCCTATTAATTCTTCTTTTGACCTGCCATACAGATTTACACCTGCATTATTAAACTTACGAAAGATCAGATCTTTGTCAAGATAACTCATAACATCAACCGACGCATCAAAGATTGCATCTACAAAATCCTGTTGTTGCTGCAAGTCGTCATTTTTAATTTTTAATGCTTCAATGGCAAACTGGCGCCAGGCACTTTGTTCTCTTAACTTTACAAATGCTATTGAAATAAATATAACTGAAGCAAGAGAAATTATAAGGGTAAATATTGGTGTAAACCGCATATTTCGATTATTAATTTCTATTCTGCTTTTTAGCAAGGTATTTTCTGAATCCAACATTAGATTGGTTACATCATGGACTTCACTCATTTTAATTTTGCCCATCATAAGCAAGGAATCTATTAAATATTTTGCCTGTTGCTGTTGCTTTACCTCCAGTGTTTGGGCAGAGATAGCCAATCGTTCTGAAATAAGGTTTTCAAGTTTTTGTAATTGGGCAATTTGAGCAGGATTATCAGAAAGCTTGTTTTCCAGTTCATTTAATATGGGTGCAATTGTTTTATTAATCAACAACATAGGAGATAGAAAACTACTGTCATTAGTAAGCAGGTATCCCCGCTGTCCGGATTCAGCATCTTTTATGCTTGATAAAAGCTCGGTTAATTTTTGTTTTACAATGCTTGTGTGATTTACCTTTTCTGCGGTAAAACCTAAGTTTTTTATACTTTTAAAAGAAATAGCAGATGCAGTTATTATCAACACTATAAGTAAGGCGAAAAATAGGGAAGAGGCATTTTTTTGGAAATAGTTCATTTAATTAAACGTTGAAATATTTGTATTTATTTAGATAGCAGACTTCAAACAACAAGGATATATATTGGGTGAATTATTTCGAATGCCAATTTGGAATTCAAAATTATTGTGCCACCTACACCTGACACTAATCTGATATTAGATTGATTTTACAGAAATAAACACATAGTACGTATCAGACTATATTGCATTATTATTAGGGGGATAATGCTCAAATTCATAACATAAACTATTGTTGACTAAATTAAATATTGATAGGAAGTGCCTTGCTATTTAAAAAAACTTTTTAATGATTAATATAAAGCTCATTATTCAGGCCTTTTTTCCGATACGATTGCATAAATAATTACAGGAGAGTCATTTCCTCATTAAGTCAATTTCACGTTATCTTTGCACCCGTTAAAAAAACCTTGCTATATGAATAAAAGAGAAGTTTATATTGTTGCCGCAGTTCGTACACCAATTGGCAGTTTCGGAGGTTCGCTTAAAGATTTAAGTGCAACTAAATTAGGGGCAATAGCCATAAACGGGGCAATTGCCAAAGCGGGAATTAAGCCCGAAATGGTAGATGAACTATTAATGGGGAGTGTGCTTCAGGCAAACCTGGGACAGGCACCTGCCCGCCAGGCATGCAAAGCATCCGGACTACCTGACAGTGTAATTTGTACAACTGTAAATAAAGTGTGTGCCAGTGGTATGAAAGCCATAGCACAAGGTGCAGCAAGTATAGCCCTGGGCGAAGCAGACATTATTATAGCAGGCGGCATGGAGAGTATGAGCAACGTACCTTTTTATGTAGATGCTATGCGTTGGGGTAATAAATATGGTAACACTTCTCTAATTGATGGTATTGCCAAAGATGGTCTTACCGATGTTTATGATGGTTTGGCTATGGGCAATGCAGCAGACTACTGTGCAAAAGAATGTGGTATAAGCCGCGAAGAACAAGATGCATTCGCAATAGAAAGTTATAAACGCAGTCAGGCTGCATGGAACGAAGGCAGGTTTAGCAACGAAGTTGTTCCTGTAGAAATACCACAACGCAAGGGCGACCCATTGGTTGTCAGTAAAGACGATGAGCCATTCAATGTTAAGTTTGATAAAATTCCTGATCTTAGGCCGGTATTTAGCAAAGAGGGAACTGTAACCGCTGCAAATGCTTCAACAATGAACGATGGTGCTGCTGCATTGATACTTATAAGTAAAGAAAAAATGGAAGAACTGGGATTGAAACCCATTGCTAAAATTATAGGTTACGCAGATGCTGAACAAGAACCTAAATGGTTTACTACTACTCCTGCACTTGCAGTTCCCAAAGCTGTAAAAAGAGCAGGACTTACTATGGAAGACATTAGTTATTTTGAATTAAACGAGGCTTTTGCAGTTGTTGGAATTGAAAATAGCCGCCGTATGAAATTAGATCCTGCAAAAGTAAATGTCAATGGTGGTGCAGTTTCTATAGGACATCCATTGGGCTGTAGCGGTGCCAGAATAATTGTTACGCTTATAAATGTGCTGAAACAAAATGGCGGCAAATATGGTGCAGCAGGTATTTGTAATGGTGGTGGTGGTGCAGGTGCTATGGTAATAGAATCTATTTAACTAAAGCGTAGTGCAATAAAAGAAACGATCCTATTCCGTTAGTACAAAAGCAAATCAGCATATTAGCAAACAAAAGTAAAAGTGTCTTTAGAAAAAATAATTTCAGACTGGAAAAATAAATCTTTTAAACCTATCTATTGGTTAGAAGGGGAGGAGCCTTATTTCATTGATAAAATAGTGGAATATGCCGAGCATAAAATTTTAAGTGAAAGCGAGGCATCATTTAATCTTACTGTATTCTACGGCAAAGATGCTCAATGGTCAGATGTAATTAATGCCTGTAAGCGTTACCCCATGTTTGCAGAAAGACAAGTGGTATTGCTAAAGGAAGCCCAGCAAATGAAAGACATTCTGATGTTGGAAAGTTATATTGCCAATCCGCTTGCTTCTACAGTTTTTGTTGTGGGCTATAAAGATGGCAAGTTAGATGGCAAAACAAAAATGGCAAAGTTGCTGAAAACCAATGCCGAAGTATTGTTGACCAAAAAAATGTACGAAAGCCAATTGCCAGAATGGATTGCCGGAATGATTAAGGAAAAGGGGTTTCAAATAAAACCACAGGCACTGGAATTGCTGAAAGATAATATTGGCAACGATCTTAACCGGTTAGAAAATGAAATTGATAAAGTGGTAATCAATCTCGGATCATCTAAAATGATAGATGAAAACGCTATTGAAAAGTATGTAGGAATCAGTAAGGAGTTTAATGTTTTTGAGTTGCAAAATGCTATTGCAAAAAAGGATCTTGCAAAATGTATCAGAATCATTAACTATTTTGGCAGTAACCCCAAAGCAGCCCCAATACAGTTGCTGTTACCATCAATATATGGCCATTTTAGTAAAGTGTATGCGGTGTTTGGACTGGAAGATAAAAGTGTAAATGGATTAAAACCACTTTTCAGCAACAACTTCTATGCAGCACAGGATGGACTTGCAGCTTTCAAAGCGTATGGAAGACAAGGTGTTGAAAAGGTGTTGTTGTTGCTTCATGAATATAATTTAAAAAGTATTGGAATCAACGATAAGGGAACCGAACATACTGACCTGTTAAAGGAAATGGTTGTGAAGATGGTGAGTTAATAGACTTTAGATGTTAGACTTTAGATGTTAGAAAGAAATTATTTTGATTTAATTATTTTACAGGAAGAGACTGAACACAAAAAGAAAAGTAAACAAGAAACGAATAACGAGAAACTAAAACAAAGTTTCAAAAATTATAAAAATACGATTGCTATGTCTTTATCAAGTTTGCTGGAACGCTTTAATGAACCTGAAACACTTAAAATGGCTAAACTTAGCCGTCAACTCCGTAGCGAGGGGATAGATATAACGGATCTTAGTCTTGGTGAGCCTGATTTTGATACACCTGATCATATTAAGCAAGCCGCAATAAAAGCTATAAACGATAATTTTTCGCATTACACACCGGTAGCAGGTTACCTTGATCTTAAGGAAGCTATATGCTTAAAATTAAAAAGAGATAATCAACTCGAATACGCACCTGAAAATATTATTGTTTCTACAGGTGCCAAACAAAGTATAGCAAACCTGGTACTCGCATTGGTAGATAAAGACGATGAAGTGGTTATCCCCACACCATACTGGGTCACTTATTCTGAATTGGTAAGGCTTGCAGGTGGCGTAGTTAATTTTGTAAACACAACTGTTGAAACCAATTATAAAATTACTCCTGAACAATTGACCAACGCTTTAAGTAACAATACAAAACTGTTCATGTTCTCATCGCCCTGCAATCCTACAGGGGCTGTTTACAGCAGAGAAGAATTAGCAGCTTTAGTTAAGGTTTTTGAAAAGCATCCGCAGGTGTATATCATGAGCGATGAAATTTACGAGTACATCAATTATGTTGGCAAACACGAAAGTATTGCTCAATTTGATTCAATCAGGAATAGGGTGATAATTGTAAATGGATTAAGTAAAGGTTTTGCCATGACCGGCTGGAGACTTGGATATATTGCGGCTCCAGCAGACATTGCAAAAGCCTGCGAAAAGTTGCAGGGACAATTTACCAGCGGAACCAACTCTATAGCTCAACGTGCAGCTATCACAGCACTTACAACAAGTCTTGAACCCACTTTTGCTATGGTAAAAGAGTTTGAAAAAAGAAAGAAACGGGTAATGGAACTTGTTGCGGAAATAGAAGGACTTGAATGTTCTGAACCGGATGGGGCATTTTATATTTTCCCCGATATTACTAAGATATTGGGTAAGTCAGATGGTGAAACCATTATAAAAACCTCTACCGATCTTTGTATGTATCTCATACACAAGGCCCATGTATCTTCTGTTGCAGGATCAGCCTTTGGAGCAGACAATGCCATCCGCTTAAGTTTTGCAAACAGTATGGAAAATATTGAAAAGGGATTTAAGCGTATTAATGATGCGTTGAAGAAAATGAGTTAATAAAACAAGAGAAACCTGACTTACAATAAAAGTTTGTGAGACGAATTGTGAAACAGCGGTGTTGATTATAACCGGGAGTAGAAAATTATTGTCGTAAAACTCACTTCCTTTTAATATTCAAAATTGAATCTGCAGTATGTAAAAATGATATTTCTTCTTTTCCGGGTTCAGTAACACTTGGATAACCCAGTGATCCGAATGCTTCAATGTTCTTCTTTTTAGTTTCGGTATTGTCACTAAGAAAAAAAAGCCATATTGTTGGGAAACCCGCTACGTTGAACACTCTCTGAAGCTCTGCATTTTGTTGTTGAAGTTCAGGCGATAACTTAATCTTCCTCGGATAGTCTAGTTCGAGTAATATTACATTCTTTTTGGCCCAATCAATAAAAGTTGGTTTACTAAAGACATTATTCTGCAGTCTATGACACCATCCACACCAATCACTTCCAGTAAAAAAAGCGAAAATCGGCTTTTTAGTTTCATTGGAGATTTTTTGCGCTTCAACAATGCTTGAATACCATTTTAATGATTGTTTATTTTGCTTTTTAGATTGTCCAAAGGATGAAACTGAACTAAAAAGAAGTAAAACAATTGTCAATAAATAAAATAGCCTCATATTATTATTATATTTTCCTAAACGCTAAATTAGGATTTTTAGTTCAAGTAGGGGGCGCTCATAAAGAGAGTCGGTGAAAAAAATAAGGCTCTATACCCATTGTTTATGAGTTTTAAGTTATGAATTATGAGTTATGAGTTAGGAATTATGAGTTATGAATTATGAGTTATGAGTTATGTGTTATGTTTGAACTAACCTCTTAAACCTCTTGAACCTCTTAAACCTTTTAAACCTTTTAAACCTCTTGAACCTCTTAAACCTCTTGAACCTCTTGAACCTCTTGAACCTCTTGAACCTCTTGAACCTCTTGAACCTCTTGAACCTCTTGAACCTCTTGAACCTCTTGAACCTCTTTAACCTCTTGAACCTTTTAAACCTCTTA
>JANMMU010000026.1:0-35325 GCA_031373555.1 Segetibacter sp.
TCGGGCCAGTTCAAATCTGATGAAGGTGCCGATGGCTTTGCCATACTAAGATCTGTGATCGATACTGCAAGAAAAGCAGGTCAAAATATTTTGAACCAACTACTGCTTATTGCTAAATTGGGTACTGAATAGTTACAAAAATTGAAATCACATTTCTTTATTTTAAGGTAATAAAATTACATATCTGTTGTAATCTTCTTATAACTTGCTATCAATCCTTTTATCAGCGATGAACTGAATCCCTGATGTTCCATTTCATTTAGACCGGCTATTGTACAGCCTTTAGGTGTTGTTACTTTATCTATTTCCTGTTCGGGATGAGAATTGTTTTTTAATAATAATTCTGCCGCACCTTTTACTGTTTGTGCAGCTATTAGCGATGCAACGGCAGCGCTAAAGCCGATCTCGATACCTCCCTGAATATTTGCCCTTATGTACCTCATAGCGTAAGCTGTTCCACATGCACCAAGCACTGTTGCAGCATCCATTAGTTTTTCGTCTATTGTTACAGCTTTGCCCAATTGATTAAATGTGTCCTGCACATATTTTATCAGTTCAGCATTGGCATTTTCGTGACAAATGCAGGTCATGCTTTCAGCTATTGCTATAGCTGTATTGGGCATAGCTCTGAACACCGGTAATTTTTTTTCTATAATGTTGTAAATATCTTTGATGTAAACACCTGTTACTACAGAAACCAATGTGTGTTTCTGCTCATCTAAACTGCCTTTTAAATCGTCTAAAACTTCCTTTATCTGAAAAGGTTTTACAGCAACAATTATTATCTCTGCATTTTGCACCGCCGCATTATTATCGTTAGTCACATTTGCGCCTTTGTCTCTTAATTTTTGAAGGGTATCTACGTTACGGCGTGTAATAATAATATCTTTAGCTTTTACAAAACCACTGCTGATAAGACCTTCTGCTATAGCTGTTCCTAAATTGCCGCCGCCAATGATAGCTATTTTCTTATTCATATTAATTTACTTATAATTTCCTACGAAAGTCCAGAAATTTTAACTAGCAAACAAGGTTCTTACTTATTATTCAGTGATTAGTAACTGATTTGCAGCGTTTAATTGTTTAAGCTTATCTGAAATTGTCGGAATAACTCAACTGATATTGTTGTGTTATTCCTTATAATAGGTTGTAAGAATAATACTGTTGTAATACAGTTTTATCCTATTTTGATAGATATGATAACTAAGCGTTTAACAAGGCCAATCAGATTTTTTTATCACCTTTACAGCATCTTCAACATTACTTTATGAGAAAGAGTTATTTAAATATCAGAATATTAGCATTGGTACTTATTTTGTTTACAGGCTACAATAGCTTTTCGCAGTTTGTACTTGCCGACCCGACTTTTGGTTCCAATGGCCGGGTGATTACAGAACCGCCTTTCAGCAACTACTATGGAATGCAGGCCAATGAAATAGTTGTGCAGCCCGATGGTAAACTTATCATAGTTTCATCTTCTTACTACGACCTTAATGTAACTGATACCTCCAGGTTTACAATTATAAGATACAATCCTGATGGTACATTGGATACCACTTTTGGCACCGGCGGTATATCAGCAATTACAATGGGCAGCGGCTACAGACAAGATATTGCTACTACCCTTGCATTACAACCCGATGGAAAAATAATTGCAGCAGGTTATACCCGGCTAATAAACGCCTCCACCAACTCGGTATTGGTGAGGCTTACATCACATGGCACCCCCGATAGTACCTTTGGCATCAATGGTATTGTTATCAGCAACCAAAGTATCAGCAACGATTATTTTTATACAATGACCATAAAGCCTGACGGTAAAATATTGGCTGCGGGAAGTGTGAATGGGGCTACTGCAACGCAAATAGTACAGTTTGATTCTACCGGAAAAGTTGATTCAACATTTGGTCTTAATGGTTTGGCTGCCATAGCACCTGTAATGATAGTAGCCAAGGTAGAACTGCAGCCCGATGGAAAAATAATTGCGGGTGGTTATATGCCTAATACCGATACCATGAGTATTGTACGTTTTTTGGCTACCGGACAACCCGATAATAGCTTTGGCAATGCAGGACGTGCCTATACTTTGTTTGCCTATGGCAAAATAAACTCCATGACTTTGCAGCCTGATGGTAAAATGATATTGATAGGGCGGCATTCTAATCTTGCTGCTAATAATACACAGGTTGCCATGGCCCGTTTTAATCACGATGGAAGCATAGACAGTGCTTTCGGAAACAAGGGCAGGGTCTTCAGTTTGGGTGGTATAGATCAAGGGTATCGGGTAATAATTCGCCCCGATGGAAAACTTTTGGTTGCCGCAAGCAAGGACAAGGGATTTTCATATTCACCACCGGTAAACGGAAATTTTGCTATGCTGAAATACTATAGCAATGGTACACTTGAGAAAACATTCGGCAGAAACGGGGTAGTAATTACCGACCTTGCAGGGACCAACGATGAAGCATATTGTGCAGTATTGCAACCCGATGGAAAAATTGTGATGGCAGGCTTTACCAAACAAAATGGAAAAAATAAAATTGCATTGCTGCGTTATCAAAGTGGCGGATCAACCCATTACAATACCATTTATGCTACTACCTTTTATGATAAAAATGTAAATGGAATAAAGGATACACTTGAACCCTATTTTACGCAGGCAGGCATATCTACAATTAAACCTTTTGTAGATACCATATATACCAATTCAGAAGGTGATTATACTGTAGAAACAGACACGGGTAATTACGTAACCAGGGTTAAACCATATTCCCCTTATTATACTGTTATACCATCCCAACTTAATACATCACATACTACCTATTTCAATAATGATAGTGTCATGTTTGCCGTGCAACCCATTGCAGGAAAACGAGATGTAGAAGTGCAGTTAATTCCTTTGGATATTGCCCGACCCGGCTTTCCGGTTAGGTATAAAATATTAGTGAGAAATAATGGAACCGATACAACTGTACGTGATACTATTCAATTAATAAAGAGTAAAAATCTAACTTTTAATTCAGCATTTCCAATAGCTAATTCAATAAAAGGAGATACACTGCGTTGGGTATTTGCAAACCTAAAGCCGTTAGATACGCTAGGCATTCAACTGTATCTTACCGTAAAAGCACCGCCCATACTAAACATTGGTGATACATTGATATCTGTTGTAACAGTTGATTCTCTTATTAATGACCTTGTTCCTGAAAACGATACTGCAAAATTGGTGCAAATAGCAACAGGTGCTTTTGACCCCAACGACAAAGCAGAAAATCATGGTGGTAAAATAGCTTTGTCTAATGCTATCGCAGGAGAGTACCTCACCTATAACATCCGCTTCCAAAACACAGGCAACGATACCGCCTTTAATGTGTATATACGAGATACACTTGACACCAAATTGGATTGGAACAGTTTGCAAATTGTAGCAAGCAGCCACAACTATCAAATGACCATCAACGATGGCAAATGCCTGCTGACCTTTCCCTTTATTATGCTGGTAGATAGCATTAAGAATGAGCCCCAAAGCCACGGCTATATTGTGTACAAAATAAAAACACTACAGCAGGTTCAATTAGGTGATGTGATTAAAAACACTGCGGCTATTTATTTTGATTACAACCTGCCCATTTTTACTAATACAGAAATGACCACTGTAGTTGCTGATGTATTGCCATTGAGATTATTATCGTTTATTGCTAAAAAGCAAGAAAAAACAAACCTGCTGAACTGGAGTACGGCAAATGAAATAAACGTTGACAGGTTTGAGGTGGAAAGAAGCAGTCCCGCCGTTGGCGGGAGAAGGGAGTTCAGCAAAATAGGAACGGTAAAAGCGGGATCACTAAACTATACGTTTGCAGACAACACACCACTAGCCACTACCAACCACTATCGTATAAAAATGATAGATAAAGATGGCAGTTTCTCTTACAGCCCTGTGAGATTGATCAACAACAACAACAACAGCAGCTTCACTGTTGCTATTTATCCAAATCCTGCAAAGGATAAACTGCAAATACAAATAACCAGCGATAAGCCAATGGCATTGCAAATGCAGGTAGTATCTTTAGATGGTAAAATACTAATATCAAACAGCTCTACCGCAAACGAAGCCAACACTTTGCGCAGCATAAATATCAGCAGTTTGCAGAGGGGAAGTTATCTGCTAAAAGTAAGTTCAGAAAATAAAGAGGAGCAGGTGATAAAGTTTGAGAAGTTGTAAAACCTGATTAAAACCCAACCTTTGATCTCCCTCATGTTGTATAACTGCTACTGTAGGATTACATTTACTTAACGAAATATATTTAACCATGAAAAGAAGTGTACTAACCGTAATTTTAATGGTGTTTTTTGTAGGTGCTTTTGCACAGCCGGGGGTGTTGGATGTGACATTTGGTAATAGGGGGAAAGTAAATACCCAAATACAAGATTCGGTAGCTTTTAGTAATGTACCCTGGTCCATGATAGTACAACCCGATGGAAAGATTCTGACAGCAGGAAATACAAAGATTAATGGAATCATTTTCACTGCTATTTTAAGATATAATGCCAACGGAAGCTTAGATAATAGTTTTGGAAACCAGGGGAAAGTTTTTTCAAAAGATTCTCTGGCGTTTTTAGCTTATGAAGATCAGATGACTGCTATTGCGCTTCAGCCGGATGGCAAAATACTTTATACCCGCAAAGTCGGTGATTTTTTAATAAAGAGATTAAACTCTAATGGCTCACCTGACAGTACTTTTGGGACAAATGGAACTGTTAGAACTGATTGGGGTACTGAAGAATTTAGTATGTCGGTAAAAGTAAAACCAAATGGGAAAATTCTGGTGGGAGGCAATAATTCAAATTTCAATAATACTTTCCCCAATAATTATGTAGGAGTATATGTGGTACAATACAATACCAATGGAACCATAGACTCATCGTTTGGAATAAATGGCAAAGCATTTTACCCAACCTCTGATTTCCAAAATATTGTATTTGGTGTATGGGATATGAAAGTACAGCCCGACCAAAAGATAGTGGTTTCAGGAACATTTCAAGATAACCCGGGCCCCTTTGCAGTGCTAAGATTTAATGCTAATGGCACTTTAGACAGTACTTTTGGAAATGCAGGCATATCCAAAACCGTCATTAGTGGAGTTAATAACAACCCTACTTCAATGGTATTGCAGCCAGATGGAAAAATAGTATTGGCAGGGTGGGGCGCAGCTACACTTACAACTCCTAAAAATAAGATATCATTAATAAGACTTTTACCATCAGGAATACCCGATTCATCCTTTGGCATTAATGGTAATGTCATTACATCAATAAGTAGTGAAAGCGACATGCCTAACACGGTAAATTTGCAAACAGATGGTAAGATAATTGTTGGGGGGGTTGTAAATTTCAATGCGAATGTTTTTAGTCCGCCTTATTCTAATACCGGTGATTTTGGATTGGTCCGGTATAATACGGATGGCAATATTGACTCTGCTTACGGAAGACATGGTGTAGTGACAACCGATTTTTCAAAGGTTGACATAGCATTTTCATCGGCAATACAGGCAGATGGCAAAATTGTAATGGCAGGCGTTTCAGATTATTATTACAATCCAAAATTTGCTTTAGCACGGTATGATAATGTTTCTCCTTCAAAATACAATACCATCAAAGGATCGGTTTTTCTAGATCAAAACTATAACAGCATAAAAGATGCAGGTGAACCGATAGTTAATGATGCAAGTGTAGAGGTTACAAAACCCAATATTGATACAATTATTACCAATACATACAATGGGGATTTCTTAATAAGCATTGATACCGGTAAGTATATCACCCGTGTTGTTCCTTATCGTCCTTATTTTACCGTTGTCCCGGTTTCGTTTACCATTAATCACCCCACTTATTTTAACACGGATGATATTTCTTTTGCACTTCAACCCATTCCGGGTAAACATGATCTGGCAGTTGAAGTTGTAGCCGCATGGCCCACCATTCCCGGTTTTGAAAACCTATACGCAATTTCTTTTCATAACAATGGTACAGATACCGTAACAAGCGGCGTGGTACAATATGTAAAAAGTAGTAAGTACAGTTATATGGGAGCCAGTCAATCACCTTCTTCAATAAACGGAGATACACTTCGTTGGAATTTTACCAATCTTAATCCTCTTGAAACAAGAAGTATTCTATTGTATTGCAGGCTTCAGCCACCTCCTTCAGTTAATATTGGGGATACATTACAGTCTGTTGCAAGCATTTCGACCAATCTTACAGACCTTACTCCAACAGACAATACCTTAAACCTAAAGCAAATAGCTCAAGGTGCTTTTGACCCCAACGACAAAACAGAAAACCATGGTGGTAAAATAAGCACTACACAAGTAGCCAATGGCGACTATTTGCACTACACCATCCGCTTCCAAAATACAGGAAACGATACGGCCTTCAATGTATATATCCGTGACACCCTTGATAACAAACTGGATTGGAATACAATGCAGACAATTGTCTCAAGCCACAACTTTCAAATGAACAGGAACGATGGCAATAGGTGCTTATTTACCTTTAGAAACATTAACCTGGTAGATAGCAATAAAAACGAACCCAAAAGCCACGGCTATATTGTGTATAAAATAAAAGCAAAGCCCAACGTGCAGATTGGTAATGTAATTAAAAACACAGCCGCCATCTACTTCGATTACAACCTGCCCATCATTACCAACACAGAAATGACCACGGTGGTTGCAGAAGTATTGCCGCTGAAGCTGCTTTCATTCAAGGGCAACCGCTTATCGCAAGGCAATGTGTACCTCCATTGGCAAACTGCCCATGAAGAAAACACCAAATCATTTGAGATAGAACAAAGCTCCAACGGCAGAAGTTTTGAGAAAGTCGGGGAACTAAAAGCCTACGGCAATGGCAACCACATTTATACTTACACAACCAATAAAGCCATAATGGGCAATGTCTATTTCCGTTTAAAAATGATGGATAAAGACGGCAAGTTTACTTATGCTCCAATTGTACTGATAAAAGCCGGTGATGTAAAAGGGAGTTTTGTGCTGGGAGCTAATCCTGTCAATGATAAGTTGGTGATTAATGCTATTAATCCATCATTATTGAATACAGAAGCAGCGTTGATAAACAGCGTTGGTGTTGTTGTTAAAAGGTTTGTTTTAAATGGTGCTTCGCAAACGGTTGGGGTTGGAAATTTACCAGCAGGGTCGTATTATTTGCGTACACAACAAGGGAGTGAGAGAGTGGTGATTGTGCGGTAAGAACTAAAATATTTTGAAGAAGTAGCCTGGTTAAAACTAATCAGGCTATTTTTTTCAAAAAAACTTTTCAAAAACCCAACCTTTTACCTGAACCATGTTGTATAACCATCGGGAATAATCTAATTTTAATAATAAAATACCACTTATGAGAAAAAAACTACTTCTCCTGCTGACACTTGGATTTTTATGTTTTGGTGCGGCAATGGCACAGTATGTAACGCTTCAGGATACTGCGTTCAGAGACATCTTAGTAAGCAGGTATCCCACTTGTTTCAACGCTTTGGGGCAAATGGATACCACTTGTTATGCAATAACACATGAGGTCTATTTAGGAATTGCTGATGGATTCTATGCTTTAAGAAACATGGATGGGATTAAGTATTTTAAAAGATTGAAGCAATTTAATTTGGACTATGCCCATAATCTGACAACCTTAGCTCAATTGCCCGACTCTCTTGAGGAAATTTACCTAACAGATGATATTTCTTTGGCCTCCATGACTAATATGCCCAAAAACCTGGTACGATTTGAAAATAGTCAATCTATGCTAACTAATCTGCCTGCTGACATTCAATTTACAAAATTGAAGACCTTCTCCTGCATCAATTCGCTACTTACAAGTTTGCCGCCTTTGCCCTCAACTATTGAGTATCTGAATGTAGCCAATAATAAACTGACCAGCTTACCAAGATTAGACACCTTGATGAAACTTACCGATATATTCTGTAATAATAACAAACTTACCTCAGTGCCGGCCTTGCGCTCAGATACTAGTTTTGCAGGTCTTGGGTACCATTGGGTAAACTTTTCAGGTAACCTGCTGACTTCATTTCCAGTATTTAATGTCATCAATTCTCTTGACATCTCTTATAACAAGTTTACCTCGTGGCCCGCCATTCGTTTTGATGCCATAACAGAGTTGATTTGTGGTAACAACCCAATAAATTACCTGCCGACATTTACAAGTAATTTTGCACCTGTTCTGTTGTCTTGCCAAAATCTAAATTTACATGCGGTACCTAATTTACCATCTTTGTTAACGACACTTGACTGCGGTTTTAATCCTATTACAACACTAGCCAACTTGCCTAATGGATTAACAGCATTGACGTGCAATAACACTTTAATAACCAATTTATCCGGTTTGCCTGCAAGTGTCGCTTACCTGGATTGCGGATCAACCCAAATAACAAACTTAATCAACTTGCCTGCGGGTTTTACCCATTTATATTGTGACTCTAATAACATTTCAACTTTGCCGGCTTTGCCAGGTTCTTTGAAAAGGCTTAGTCTAATTGGTACCAAAATCAATTGTCTTCCCAAATTGCCGACTTCATTGGAATACCTGTATATCAATTCCCGCCAGATACGCTGTTTGCCAAATTCGGGCAGTAACCTTGTTGTACTTGACTCAAATAAAATACTTGTAAATCTGCCCTTTTGTAATGCCACCAATAATGCGAATGCCTGTCATGCCTTTCCGCTCATTACGGGAAGTGTATTTTATGACCTTAACACCAATGGCATATTGGATGCGGGTGAGTATGGCAAAAAGAACTTTAAAGTAAGTCTATCCAATGGTGCTTTTACATTAACGAACGACATTGGGTTTTACCAGATATCTCCTGATACACTTAGCAATGTAAGTCTTGTGGTCAATCCGCCGGCATTGTTTAATGCTATGCCAACAGGCCGGGTATTTAGCTTTACCACAAGCGATACGCTGGTCTTACAAGACATTGCATTGCAGCCTACGGTTATAAAGGATAGTGTAGTTATTTATATTACTCCCTGGACACGTGCAAGACCCGGGTTTGGTCTTGTATATGGCATTACCTATGAAAATGTTGGAACAACCAACTTGAATAATGCGAGTTTGGTAATGCACTATGACCCCACACTCCTTACTTACAATAGTTCTTCCAACAGTGCTGTTATTCATTCTGGTAATACCCTTTCTTTGAATAGTTCCAATCTATTACCTGTCGGAGGCACTAATCACTTTAGCAGCAGCTTTACCATAAAAACCACAGCTCCCTTGGGTACTATTCTAAAAGCTGATGGGGCTGTTACGAGTGGCAGCGCCTTTTCAAGCGACACATCTTCCGTAATAATTACCGGTTCTTTTGACCCTAACGATAAAACAGCCACGGCCAAACTAACCCCTGCCCAACTGGCTGCTGATGGCTATGTTGATTATGTTGTCCGTTTTCAAAACACTGGTACAGATACGGCCATTCATGTGGTGTTGGCAGACACGTTGAGCAGCAAATTGAAGGCGAATACCTTGCAGGTGATTGCAACATCGCACTTGTGTAAGACCACTGTAAAAGATAAAGTGGTTACCTTTGAAATGCGTGACATTATGCTGCCCGACAGCAATGTAAATGAGTTCGCCAGCCATGGATTTGTAAGGTTCAGGGTAAAACCTGTAAGCGGTTTGGTATTGGGTGATACCATCACCAACACAGCCGCTATTTACTTTGATTACAACAGCCCGGTTATTACCAACACAGCGGTTACAAAAATTGTTTCGCAAACATTCCCACTCAAACTGCTTTCATTTAAAGGCAATCGCTTATCACAAGGCAATGTGTACCTCTACTGGCAAACCGCCAATGAGGAAAACACGAAATCATTTGATATAGAACAAAGCAGCAACGGAAGAAACTTCGAGAAAATAGGGGAACTAAAAGCCTACGGCAATGGCAACCATAGTTATACTTACACAGATAACTCACCACTCACCACTGCCAACTCACTTTTTTACCGCTTAAAAATGATAGACAAAGACGGCAAGTTTACCTATGCCCCAATAGTCCTGATAAAAGCCGGTGATGTAAAAGGTAGTTTTGTGCTTGGCGCTAATCCTGTCAATGATAAGTTGGTGATTAATGCTATTAATCCATCATTATTGAATACAGAAGCAGCGTTGATAAACAGTGCAGGTGTTGTTGTTAAAAGGTTTGTATTAAATGGTGCTTCGCAAACGGTGGTGGTTGATAATTTACCTGCGGGTACTTATTATTTGCGTACACAACAGGGGAGTGAGAGAGTGGTGATAGTGTGGTAAAAATTACTAACAACAGAGCAGTGAAATGTAGAAATTTCACTGCTCAGTTGTTATGGTTTACTGATTGGTGAGTATAAATTCTGTCCTAATAAATTCTACCCTTACTTAAATAATTCCGTACATAATCATCTACCCCTTTTTCTAGTGAAGTAAAATGATACGGATATCCTGCTTCAATCAATTTATCCATCTTAGCTTCGGTGAAGTATTGGTATTTGTCTCGTATGTCTTCGGGCATATCAACAAAGGTGATTTTTGGCTCCATATCAAGTCCGGCAAAGGTTGCTTTAACAAGGTCTTCAAAAGTACGGGCTGTGCCGGTGCCAAGGTTGTAAATACCGGAGGGCAATGTCTGATGTCTGATGTCTGATGTATGTTTTGTCATCATCCAAAAAATAACATTCACTACCTCTTTTACATACACAAAGTCGCGGAGTTGTTTGCCGTCTTCAAAGCCTTGCTTATGGCTTTTAAATAATTTTACTACACCGTCTTTTTTTATCTGATTATAAGAATGAAAAATAACACTAGCCATCCGTGCTTTGTGATACTCGTTGGGGCCATATACGTTGAAAAATTTTAACCCTGCCCAAAATGGCGGATAAGCCCCTCCTTTGGAGGGGTTTGGGGAGGCCGCCCATTTATCAAATTCATTTTTGCTAACGCCGTAAGGATTTAGCGGATGAAGCCTGTCCAGATTTTCATCTTTATCATCATAACCTTGTTCTCCGCTGCCATACGTGGCCGCAGAGGAAGCATATATAAGCGGCACCTGATGTTCAGTACAATATTTCCAGACTCTTTGTGAATATTCTACATTCAATTCCTGATGAATGGCATAATCAAACTCTGTAGTATCAGTCCTTGCACCAAGGTGAATGAAAAAGTCAACTTTGGGTTCATGCTGCTCAAGCCAATCAAATAAAGTGTACCGCTCTACAATGTTTAAAAATTGTTTGGATTCCCAGTTTCTGCGTTTCTCTTCCACGCCAAAATCATCTACCAAAACCAAGTTTTCATAACCCTGCTCATTTAGAAATTGCACCATGCAACTGCCTATAAAGCCGGCTGCGCCGGTTACGATGATGGTGCTGGAAGTTGGAAGTTGATTCATGATTTTTTATCTAATCTTTATTTTAAAACTGAAATGATTTTATTGGTTACTTCTAGGATAACAGAATCATTAACTGTTGTCGCTTTTGGGAGTATGATATTTTTATCTGCGGTAAAAATCCTTAATGGACGTATGTATGATGCCGAAGGGAGAAATCCTGTTGCCATGTCTTTATTTGTTATGGAAACTGCAAAACTGTCTTTCGTTTGCTGGCTTGTAAATTGACATAACAAAATGTCATCCCCTTCTAAATCTGCCAAAACCAAAGCCGGCCTTTTTTTAGAACCCGATAAATCGGAAAATGGAAATGGTAAAACAACTATATCACCCTTTACAAATCTTTCCATGCTTTGTCTTCTTCTGTTGTTAACCAATCTTTTGCCAAAACGCTTTCACTTGCCAAATGGGTTATTGGTTTATCCATGCTTAATTGGCTATCAATGTTATCATTAATAGTAAATGCAATTACTTCTACTTGTTTGCCTACATAATCCTGTGGTAAACAAATCGAAATATTTTGTTGGTCGGGTGTTACAACAGTTCTGACCATAGGTTTTTATATTGTTACAAATTTACTTAAAATAATCATGTCGTTTCAATTGTAATGTATAGATAATTTTTGTAGCCATTTTTAAATTAACTTTAAACTGACAAAACTACTTTTATGAGCTATAAAAAACGATTTTCTATTCCATTGTTTTTCTGCCTCGCATCCTTAATAGTAAGTACAGAAAGCTGCTATCATTACAGGGTTTTTACTACCAACAGCGACCCGGGTACAGAATACCAGCAAAAGACAATGCGTACTTATTTTTGGGGACTCGTTAATAATCCAAAGCAACTGACGGTTCCAAATTGTAACAACAATAATTCCCTGGATGAAGTAGTGTATTCAACAAATTTTGGGCAGTCTTTTATTACTTGCATTACCCTTGGGATTTATTCGCCCATACAAGTGAAATGGAAATGCCACAAACCCTGTGTAAGAGTTGGGGAAGGGCTTTGATTGCTTTCAATTTAATTTTCCCTGATCATTTTTATATAAACCTATAAACTACCTGCAATGTCAGCTACTCCACAATTTGTACCGACCAATAATACGCAATGGACCAACAGGCATGATACGTTTACCCAACAAATTGATAATCTATACGATTGTATAAACAGCGATATGGGTACTGTATTGGAAGACTATAATAAAATGACTAAGGCCATTCAGGAAATGATGGGCAAAGCTTTAGAGAACCAAAAAAGGATGAAGGTTTTGGGTGGGGGTTGGTCATTTACAAAAATTGCTACAACAGAAGGTTGGATGTTTGATTCAAAACAGATGAACTTATGCTTTCCCATAACAGCAGGTAGCATAAATCTCAAATACAAAGGAGCAAAAGACCAATTGTTTTTTGCGCAGTGTGGTATATCTGTTAAAGAATTAAATGATATACTTAGGGAGAAAAAACGTTCTCTTAAAACAAGCGGGGCAAGTAATGGGCAAACAATTGTTGGGGCAATATCAACAGCTACTCATGGTGCTGCTATTGATTTTGGAGCCACACAAGATTTTGTCGTTGGTCTTCATATTATTTTAAGCCCAGATAAACATATATGGCTGGAAAGAAAATCTTATCCTGTTGTGTCTAATAGCTTTTTAAATAAAATTGGTGCTGAACTAAGAAATACAGATGATGATGAATTTAACAGTGCTATTGTAAGTTTTGGAAGTTTTGGTTTTATTCATGGAGTAATGATAGAAACAGAACCGCTGTTTTTATTAGAAACTTTTAGAAGAAGAGTACCTTTAAATGATCTAAAAAATTTACTCAATACACTTGATTTTACAAACTTAACTTATGCTCCACATAATGAGCGGCCTTTTCATTTTCAGTGGGTGATAAACCCTTATGATGTAGATGCGGGTGTGTATGTAACATTTATGTATAAGTGGCCATACAGAGAAGACTATGTTCCTTCTTTGCCCGATCCCAATAAAGCCGGCCCCGGCGATGATTTACCCATGGTTATTGGTAAAATGACCGAGCTTTTCCCTTCAATAACACCAACAGTAGTTACATTGGTTTTTAAAGCTTCTTATACCCCATATGAGAATGAATGGGGAACTTTGGGTGAAATTTTTTACAATTCAGACATGCGGGGCAAAGTAGCAAGTGCAGCTATTGCTATTCCTGCTGCTAAGGTTTGGCAATTTAATGAAATGCTTATGGAATTGAATGAAATTCATGGCCCTTTTGGAGGGGTGTTTTCGTATCGATATATAAAAGGTTCAAAAGCTACTTTAGGTTTTGGCATTTTTGAACAAACCTGTGTTGTAGAGTTAGATGCAGTAAACTCGGCTGCCACTTTATCGTTTTATAAAGTTGTATGGGATGCGTTGATTGAAAAAGAAATCCCTCATACTTTTCATTGGGGTAAAATGAACAATCTGACTGCAGCAGTCATAAAAAAAATGTATGGATCAAGGGTAGATAAATGGTTGAAAGCAAGGAAAGCAATATTGCCACCGGAGAGTATCAAACTCTTTAATAATGAAACAATTGAACTTTGGGGATTGGATGCGATATCGTAAATAAACGGAGAATAAAAGATTACGGCCTTTGGCAAATGAAGATAAAAACTCCATCAGTGGGTTAAACCCAATATGAGTTCCGTAGAAATTCCGGCAATTTTCATAACACTGCTATGCGCCATCAATAGCAAAAGACTGATACCTAAAAACCTACTTCAATCTCCGTTCAATAGCGGTATTATACAATTCTTTCCACTCGCTGACCTTTCCCCAATAATTGCCTTCCATATCAATGTTACCCTCGGTTACTGTTCCCAAATATTCATGCGGTATGTTGGCGTCTTTTAGCTTCGCTAAAATGGGCTCTGCATTTTTCAATGTGCAACTGATTACTACACGGCTTTGTGCTTCACCAAACCAATAAGCATCTGGCCTGATGGTTTTGTTACTCTGTTGTACATCAAAGCCTAAGCCTCGGTGGAAGCCACTTTCGAGCAATGTCGTTACCAAACCTCCTTCGCTGATGTCGTGAGCACTTTGTATTAATTTGTCTTTGATTAGTTCCTTTATGATTGATTGTACATTGTATTCTTCCTCAAGGTCAAAATATGGTGCCGGCGAAAATTCAACGCCTAAAATTTTATGTAAATATTCAGATGAACCAATGTCGTTTTGACTTTTGCCTATCAAGTAAATTACATCTCCCGTCTGCTTAAAATCAAGGGTCATTTTGTCGGCTGCATTTTCAAGCAAACCCACCATACCAATAGTAGGAGTAGGGTAAACTGCACCATCAGGATTTTGATTGTAAAAGCTCACATTGCCACCGGTAACAGGTGTGTCAAACCTGCGGCAGGCTTCACCCATGCCTTTAATGGAATGCACAAACTGATAATAGACTTCGGGGTCAAAAGGGTTGCCAAAATTGAGGCAGTTGGTAACACCCAAAGGTTCGCCACCACTGCAAACAATATTACGTGCAGCTTCCGCCACGGCTATCATTGCACCTTTGTGAGGATCTGCAAATACATATCTGCTGTTACAATCTACTGTCATAGCAATCGCCTGCAACCCTCCTTCTTTAAACGAATTAATAGCGGCTTCTTTCACCAACACAACGGAGGCATCACTTGGCGCATTGGTACTCAAATTTGCTGCACCAACCATGCTGTCGTATTGGTTATAAACCCATCGTTTGCTGGCAATGTTAGGCAACTGTATTAATTGATGTGCAATTGATTTCAAATCTTCCGGAATCTCAATTGCATTAAGGTTAAATTCTTTTATTTTTTCAAAATAAGCAGGCTCTTTATAATCTCTGTCATTTTGCGGAGCACCACCACCCAATACCAAACTTTCTGCATTGAGTGCAGCTTCAAGAGTTCCATTCATGTAAAATTCAAGGGTGCCTGTCTTGGTTACTTCTGCTATCTGCATGCAAGGCAAATCCCATTTTTCAAATACTTTTAGTACACTTTCCTCTTTACCTTTTTCTACTACAATTAGCATCCGTTCCTGGCTTTCGCTTAGGAGTAGTTCCCATGCTTTCATCCCCTGTTGGCGTGTCGGAACATTGTCGAGGTTTATCTTCATGCCAACGCCGCCTTTAGCGCTCATTTCTGCAGTAGAACAGATGATGCCTGCAGCACCCATATCCTGCATACCCACTACTGCACCGGTTTGTATTACTTCAAGGCAAGCCTCCAATAATTTCTTTTCCTGAAAAGGGTCTCCCACCTGTACTGCGGGGAGTTCCTGCACACTTTCGTTAGTGATGTCTGCACTGGCAAACGATGCGCCGCCCATACCGTCTTTACCCGTTGCACTTCCTACAATAAATACCGGATTGCCCAATCCTTCGGCAGTTGCACTGATGGTTTCGCCATTTTTCACAATACCAACGCTCATGGCATTTACCAACGGATTGGTGTGGTATTTTTCTTCAAAATAAATTTCACCGCCTACTGTTGGTACCCCAAAACAGTTGCCGTAATGACCAATGCCATGTACAACACCCCGAACTAAATGTTGGGTTTTGGTTTCGTCAATATTACCAAAGCGGAGACTGTTTAGAGTAGCAATAGGTCTTGCACCCATAGTAAAAATATCCCGGTGAATGCCGCCGACACCCGTTGCCGCACCTTGAAAAGGCTCAATAGCACTGGGATGGTTGTGGCTTTCTATTTTGAAAACTACGCCGTAGCCACCGCCAATATCCATGAGTCCGGCATTTTCTTCACCTGCTTTTACCAACATTTTAGCACCATCTCTTGGAAGTGTTTTGAGCCACTTTATGGAGTTTTTGTAACTGCAATGTTCGCTCCACATTACACTGTAGGCGCATAGTTCTGTAAAATTGGGGGTACGGCCCATAATGGTTTTTATTTGTTCAAATTCGTCGTCAGTAAGGCGAAGTTGGCGGGCAGTTTCTACGGTTACTTGCATGGTGGTGCGAAGATAAAAGGTTTTGTTGCATACAATAAAGCCTGACAAATAAAGAATCGACAAGTATTTTTTAAGAATGCCATTTTATTAATATGTTGTAATAGACAAATTGTAAATTCCAGACATGCATTTCAATATTCTAAAAATGCTGTTATGAAATTCTATTTCTTTTTTGGGAAAAAATTATTTCTTCAACCACTGTTCAAAATAATCTGTCACTTTCTGATACAAATGAGCTCTGTCTTTTCCCAATACATTGTGTTCATGGCCTGGGTAAATCATATAATCTACCTGTATGTTTTTATCAATAGCTGCTCTTACAAAACGCACTGAATGTTGCTGCACTACCACCGGGTCTTGCATACCGTGAATGATGAGTAGCTTTCCTTTTAGTTTGTCCACTTGTTTTGTAAGATCAGTTGCTGCATACCCTTCCGGGTTTTCCTGTGGGGTGTCCATGTAGCGTTCTCCGTACATGATTTCGTAGTAACTCCAGTCTATAACCGGACCTCCTGCTACAGCAGTTTTAAATATACCTGGATGATTAAGCATAAAATCTATGGTCATAAAACCACCGTAACTCCATCCAAACAAGCCCATGTTGTTTTGGTCAGTATAAGGCAGGTTTTTGAGGAAATTGATGCCGGTCATCATATCTTCCATTTGTGCCTCACCTGCATGGCGGAAAATGGCTTGTTCAAAGGCTTTGCCACGGTTGTCGCTACCCCTCACGTCTATAGAGAAAACAAGGTAACCATGTTCGGCCATGTACTGAAACCAATAATCGCCTGCGCCGCCATTAAAGCCTGCATTGATTAGTTGATTATGTGGGCCACCATACCAATAAACAACTACGGGATATTTTTTTGTGCTATCAAATCCTATAGGTTTAAAGAGGCGGCAATACAACGGAGTGCCTGAACTGTTTGGAACGGTGAAAATGTTCATGTTGCCCAACGCATAATCTGCTAAAGGGTTTTTGGCCTGTAATATGGTGTTTGATTTTCCTGATGTAGTTTCAATCAGTCTCACTATTCTTGCACTTGTTGCATTGCTTTCATTGTCCAGAATATATTTTCCGCTACTGCTTATCTGTGTTGTATGAATACCCTCATTGGATGTTATACAATTAAGCAATCCATTTTTCAGATTAAGGGAAAACAGATTTTTACTAATTGGAGATAATGATGTTGAAACATAAAACAGTTTCTCTCCCTTATCATCAAAACCTTTTACTTCAAGTACTTCGTACTTACCTGAAGTTAGTTGCTTTGCCAGTGAACCGTCTAAATTGTACAAGTATAAATGATTGAAACCACTGCGGTTGCTTTGCCATATAAATTGTTTTGGATTGTATTTCAAGAACAACATAGGAACCAAAGGTTCAACATATTTTTCATCGCTTTCTTCAAACAAAGTATTTAAAAATTCACCGGTAGAAGCATCATATTGATTCAGCTTCATGTGGTTTTGTTCGCGGTTGAGTACAGCAATAAAGATAGATTTATCATCAGTACTCCAGGTTATGTTTGTAAGGTATTGCTCTGCAGGTTCACCGGTTTTTATTTGAATGTTAACATCCTTTACAGCATTATACACCCATAAGGTAACATGATGGCTTTTATCACCCGCCATTGGGTATTTCACATTGTTTACTTTGGCGGGTCGTGTATTCCAGTCTATGATAGGATAATTGGGAATCATGGATTGATCCATACGGTAGTATGCTAGTTGGCGGCCATTATTGCTCCAGAATGTTCCTTTGGTAATGCCAAATTCATTTTGATGAACAGAAGATGCATATACAATATCACTACTGCCGTCTGTAGTTATTTGTTTGGTTGAAGAACCGTTGTTTACAAATAAATTTTTATTGTCAACATAGGCTACCAAACCTGCATTGCTCTCCTCTACATTGGTTTTGGCTGCTGTTTGCTTATCTATAATTGAAACGGCTTTTTTTGTAAGCGGATCAACGGATATTTTCATTCCTTTGTTTACTATTAACCAATTATTAGATTTATTAAACCTGATTTCAGGCATTGAAGTAAATGTATCTAATGAGGAACTTCTAAGTTGTTCATTCAAATTGGTTAAGGTTAAAAAAGTTTGCTCTTGCTTACTTTGAAAATTATTTTTTACCCAATATTCATTATTGCCATCTTTCTTTAAATAAACAAAATCATCCGTTCCGTGTATAAACTGAAGTTGTTTTAGGTTCTCCACGGCCAACGTAGTTCTGTTTTTAACCAATGCATCTTCTATTGTTAACAATTTTTTTTGGCTAAACAGGTTATTGCAGAAAATGAAAAGTAATAAGGCCGGTATAATATTTTTCATTCGTTTTTTTTGTAAAAATAATGGTGTGGAAATAAATTTATGTGATTGATTTGAATTCTAACTTTTTATGTAAAAAGAAGTATGTAAAATTGCACTACCCTTTAGCAAGAAAAAATGAACAAATTTATTTTACTTATTTTTTGTGTATGCTTCATTGTCATTCAATCAAATGCACAAACTAAAGTGATTGCTAATATTACCAATATCAAGAGTAATGAAGGTGTTTGCCGGGCTTGTCTTTTTAGCAACGAGTTATCTTTTACCAGCAAAAATTCACCTCTAACCTGTATTGAAGTAAGCGTAAAGAACAAATTAGCCATCGCAGTATTTTCTAATGTAACACCAGGAACCTATGCAGTTTTTGTTTTTCACGACATAAATAATAATTTCAAAATGGACAAAAACATTTTTGGAATACCTAAGGAAGGTTACGGGGCATCAAATAATAAACTTCCCTTTGCCGCAGCTCCACACTTCGATGATAATAAATTTATTGTTTCCAATAATAATATCATATCCCTAAATATTCATTTAAGGAATGTCTTTTAATCAGAAATATTTTATAATATCGATTCTATTTTAGTTGCTAATGTCATGTCTTTTTGAGTAATTCCTCGGGCATCATGGGTATTTAGATTGATAACAACTTTATTATAAACATTAGACCAATCGGGATGGTGGTTCATTTTTTCAGCATGAAAAGCTATGCGAGTCATAAATGAATATGCTTCTACAAAATCCTTCATTACAAACGTTTTAGAAATTCCTTTTTTGGTTTGTTTCCAGCCATTCAAACTTAAAAGGGCCTTTGTTATTTGTTCATCAGAAAGTACTTTCATATAAATTATATTTATTGCTAAAGATATGATTAAAGTCATTGTTCATTTTATGTGATTGAATATCAACACAGAAATTTCGGATAAGAAAATTTCCATTCAACTTTTGCTAATTTGGATTAGTATCTTATTCTAAAATTAAGTTTTTCATTTTATAATAGTTCATTTTTGCAAAAATGAAAATACATTTATGCAATTGTATTATAAGACGCATAAAATTTCGAACTAAGATTTCCAAAATATAACCACCATGTCTTTGAGAAGAAAAATAAATCCGGTTTCAAAAATCAACAACGATACCGGATTTGGAACACAGGCCAATCAGATTGGGGGAAGGTTTGTTAACAAAGACGGATCATTTAACGTAAAGAAAGTTGGATTGCCAATATTGGAGGGTATGAGCATTTACTCATGGCTGCTTGAATTATCCATGTTGGAATTTCTCGGTATTATTCTTGGTTTTTTCTTTGTTGAAAATTGCATTTTTACGGGATTGTATCTTATGGCAGGCGCTCATCAATTGCAGGGAATGACTGCAATAACTGAATGGGATAAAATCAAGGAAATATTCTTTTTTAG
Organism: Segetibacter sp.; assembly: GCA_031373555.1. GTDB lineage: Bacteria > Bacteroidota > Bacteroidia > Chitinophagales > Chitinophagaceae > Segetibacter. The sequence continues at coordinate 20,177 of JANMMU010000026.1, forward strand.
TACGCAAACATTTACAACAGTGGGGTATGGCAGAATAAATCCGCAAGGTGATATTGCCAATATTATTTCATCAATTGAATCACTGACAGGCTTACTGACTTTTGCATTAATTACCGGATTGTTGTATGGACGATTTACTCGACCGCAGGCCTACATAGCTTTTTCAGACAATGCTCTTATAAGCCCTTATAAAGATGGCATTGCCCTCATGTTTAGATTGGTGCCCTATAAGCAGAACCACCATATTACAGATGCACGTATTGTTGTTAATGTAGCTTTTCAGGAAATCGAAAATGAAAAGACTGTTTTTAAGTTTTATACTTTAAATCTTGAACGTACAAGGGTAGATGCATTAATGATGAATTGGACTGTTGTGCATCCTATAGATGAAGAAAGTCCGTTGCTGCATTTATCTCTTGAAGATATGAAAACAGCTGATTTAGAATTGTATGTACAATTTACAGGGTTTGACCATGTATTCAGCAGTACTGTTATGCAACGTAGTTCGTATACTTATGAAGAAATAGTTTGGGGAGCAAAGTTTCAATCTATGTTCACAGAATCACCTGACAACAGTACTACAATTGTACAATTGAACAAGCTTAATTCATTTGATAAAGTCAGTCTTAATGTTAGCCAATCACTGAATCATCAAAATGAGGAGTAGAAAAATATTGTAATTCTAATAAAAGTTTCACCTTTGCCACCTGCATGAAAATTTTTGATTGGTTTCTTTTTGTCACATTGTGTATTATATGGGGTAGTTCATTTATTTTAATGAAGGAGGGTATGTTAGCACTTACCCCATATCAGGTGGCAGCTATCCGATTATTTTGTGCCGGTATAATATTGTTGCCTTTTTCTTTTTCTGCCCTTAAGAAGCTGCCAGCTAAAACAATTCCTGTCATAATAATTGCCGGACTTATGGGTAGCTTTTTTCCGGCATTTTTGTTTTGTATTGCAGAGACTAAAATTGATAGTTCCCTTGCAGGCATTCTTAATGCACTTACGCCTTTGTTTACAATTGTTATTGGTATGATGTTTTTTGAGTTAAAGGCCGGGAAGCAGAAGATAATTGGTGTTACAATTGGCTTTCTGGGGCTTTTACTTTTATTTATAAGTAATGGCCGTTTAGATACAACTAATCTTTCTTACACTTCGCTGGTTTTAATTGCTACATTAATGTATGGTGTAAATGTAAATCTCGTAGGCAGATATATGAATGAAGTTGGGTCGTTCAACATTGCAATTATTGCGTTCTCATTTCTTACTATACCGAGTATTATTATTTTGTTTTCAACAGGGTATTTTGATCTGGCTTTAACAAGCCCTCAAGTTATATGGTCCACTTCTGCAAGTGCAATTTTAGGCATATTAGGTACTGCTTTAGCTAATATTATGTTTTATATGCTCCTTAAAAGATCGGGGGCATTGTTTGCTTCAATGGTAACTTACGGAATTCCATTAGTAGCTGTAATATGGGGTGTATTTTATGGTGAGCATATTACACTTCTACAGGTACTTAGTATGTTGGTGATACTTGTTGGGGTTTATCTCGCCAACATTTCAAGACGTAAAGCATCCTAAACTGTCACGTAAGAATCCTGTTTCACATTACAAAGGAAATGCTATAATGTACTGCATTTGCATATTCTGCCGTAAATTGCAGTCGAAAAATTTAATCAATGAAGAAAATACTTCCATTTTTATTCCTGGTACTTTTTATTAGTTGTAAAAAGGAAAAGGAAAATGCTCCATTAGTCTTGAACTTTCAAAAAATTCTTGAAAAATATTTGATCTGTGACAGTATAAAAGTTAAGTCAGGAGGAGTAACAACTGTACAGGTAATTGGAAAAGGAAACGGTGAAGACCTGAGATTTCATTCTGATGCCAGTTATACAATTTACAGCAACCCCCAACAGATTCGCTCTTTCCAATTAACCCCTCCCGATAAGTTATATTATTATAATGATGTGCTTGACCCTAATACTTATTATTTAGTTACCTCTCTTACTGAAACCAAGCTGGTTTTACAAAAAAATGATGCTATAGCTTCAACTGTTTATACAAGATATTTTTCTGTAGAATAGTTTCACTTATTTTATTTAAAAGTGGTGGGGCTATTATACTTACTATAAATTAGAGTTAATACAAAGGGAGAAATTTCCCAATAAGGTATCCTCATAATTAATAAATCCATTACTATAAATAACAGAAACAGTAGAATTAAATATGGGTCCATTTTTTTAGTAAAAAAACCAACAATAAATATTAATTCCAAAGCTGTTGCAACTGCATAGAGTGTAAAGCTTAAAGTTGGATGATTTATAAGCCAATAGATAAATGTTGCATAAAAAGCATTTGGCGATGTTACAAGATATTCCTTGTGTTGATATAACAAAACACCACTCATTTCTTCGGTATTAAAAATACCCAACTGTACAAATTTCCAAATAGCAGCGGAGGAAAGAACAAACAGGAAGAAATATCTTAAACCATTCAATACAAAATAGAAGCTACTTATTGTAGGCATCAGTAACAATAACGGGAATAGCAACCATGCTGTAAAACTCTCTATGCTATTTGCCGGAAATAAAGTATAACATTCAAGGTAGATGAAATTGATAACCAGCATTATACCGGCGAAAACGTAACTAATTCTCTGGTTTTTTTTGTACAATATCCAATATAGTACCGGAGAAAGATAGAATGTTATATCAAAATAAAGCCAACCGGTGGGGTTCCTTATCAGCCATTTGTGAATACCTGAATTCATGAGTAGCCAGGTATTAATATCAAAACGGGTATTAAATATATGGGGCTCAAGTTGATAAAGGAATAAACCATTCATCCACTTATAAATCATTAGTAAATACAACAAGATGCAAAACCACATCACAAAACTATCCCTATGTTTTTGGGTTAATTGCATATTGTTGTCAGACTTTTAACTGAATCTGTAGGTTGTAAAGTGGAATTGGTAAAATTGTATTGGTGAAACCTTATCCTGCAATTAACAATTGAATGTCCAACAATTTTTTCGAGATATTTTTTATACCAGATTTCAAAAGAATGGTAATCGCATTGCTGAATAAAGTGATCTTCTTTTGTAGTTAGATGTACAATGCCCATTAAACGTCTGATATCACTATAATAAAGCCGGTTACTTTGTTTTATGTTACTGAAATATACAACCGGCAATAATATTTTGTCCCATGTATGTGGTGCAAAATCTTGACCACGCAATATTTTTCCATCGGCTTCTACTTCAATTACCTCATATGCTTTTTCAATATTAATGCTGTGGCTATACATTCCATAATGGAAAAATGGGGTTGCTACCAAACCTCTCTTATAATTTACAAACAGTTGGGCTATTGCAAAAAGAAGCATAGCTGCAAATAACCATTTGTTGTATTTGTAGACACGGGTTAAGAACATGATAAAGATGCTTTGCTGTTAGTATGCAAAGTATTATTTATGAAGTATAGATCTGGTAAACTCATGTACAAGGCTTCCCTGGTAAGTTATGAGGCAGCCTTTAGTTATTTCATCTTCAGGTTGAGATTTCAATCCTTTGCTGTCTGCCAGGTGAAGTAAAAGTGTGCTGCAATTTTGGGCATATAATTCACTTGCATTTACAGCCAATAAAGAAGGGAGGTTAGCTTCCCCAATAATAGTGACGCCATGCTTCACCACTGTTTTATTATATTCACTCATCTCACAATTGCCACCACTTTCTGTAGCCATATCGCAAATTACAGAACCGGGCCTCATAGATTTTACCATTTCTTCTGTAACTAAAACCGGTGCTTTTTTACCCATTACCAATGCTGTGGTGATTACAATGTCTGCATCAGCCACGTGCTTGCTTACCATTTCTTTTTGCTTTTGCAGGTATTCTGCTGATATTTCTTTTGCGTAGCCTCCCTGTGTTTGTACACCTTCACCCTGAACCTGTAGAAATCTACCGCCTAATGATTCTACCTGTTCCTTGGTTTCGGATCTTACATCTGTGACTTCTACAACAGCACCAAGTCTTTTGGCTGTAGCCACAGCTTGTAATCCTGCAACACCGGCACCAAATATTAATATGCGGGCAGGAGTAATTGTACCTGCAGCAGTCATCATTAAAGGGAAAATTTTACCCAAAGCGTTTGCAGCCAAAATAACCGATTTATAGCCAGCAAGATTTGCCTGTGAGCTAAGTGCATCCATTTTTTGTGCCCGGCTTATACGGGGTACTGCATCCATGGCAAAAGCAGCTATTTTTTTTGAGGATAGGGCAGAAACAATATCAGGTATTGTGTGGGCATACAGAAATGAAATAGTAGATGCACCTTCCTTCAGGATGGATATCTCTTCGGTAGTAGGTGCATTTACTTTTAATAAAAAATCAGTGCCCGATAATAAAGTATGCTTGTCCTTAACTACGATTGCCCCTGCAGCTTCATAAGCAATATCAGTAAAGCCGGCATTATACCCGGCATTACTTTCTATAGTACAATTAAAACCTGCTTTGATTAAACTCTTGACAACACCGGGGGTGATTGCTACCCGGTTTTCTTGTTCTCTTGTTTCTTTTACAATGGCTATTTTCAAAAAAGCAAATATTAATGATGTGTTTTAAAATGAGCCAACGGTTAACCTCATACAACCATTGCCGGGTGTTATTTTAATACCACTCACGTCAGCTGATGTGGTTTCTCTTCCTGCAATAGAATATTTTTTACTTCTTAAAAATGTTTCTATTTGTTGAAGAGCAGTTTTGTTATTTCCTCCTGACGTTCCGCGTAGTTGAACACATTTAGCAAAAATTCCACTTTCATCACCCTGTTGTACTATACGTGTTAACAATTGTTCCAATTCTCCATCGCTCATTACTTTGTCGGCACGTGGTTTTGATGGTTTAGGTTTCACTACTGTAGGTGTAGTTGGCTTTGCAACCTGCGGTGTTGGCTTTGCAACCTGTGGTGTTGGTTTCACAACCTGTGGTGTTGGTTTTACAACAGGCGGTGTTGGTTTTACAACAGGTGGTGTAGGCTTTACAACCTGTGGTGTTGGTTTTAAAACAGGTGGTACTATTTTGGGTTGCGGTGCTTTTTCAATTGGCTTAACCGGGGGTGCTTCAATTGTTTTTACAATTGGTTTTTCGGTTGGTGATTTTGGGGTGTTATCTGCCACTTTTGGCACCATACCTTCGTCTTTTGTGGCAGTACTGTTGTCCTCATCAGTTGTATTTACATCAGTTTTGGCAATATAGGATGAGTCAAACTTTGCCCCTCCCATACCATTGTAATCTTCACTGGTAAATAACATATACATAACCCCCGCAACTCCTACAATACCAAAAACCCAGGCAAATACTACTGCCCAGGTAAATGCGCCATTATTTTTATTTTTTTTCATAAGTCAACCTCTTGGTTTTGTTTATTAATATAACTAATATGTTTTTAAAATTCCCCGACTTAAAGTTATTTGAAATTTTAATTAAAACATATGTCCATTATTCTTTTTTAGGTTTAGGGTTTTTTTTCATATTGTCTATTGTAGCTTTGAAAGCAGCCTTATCCTCCTCCCCGGCATGTGACATGGCTTCTTCTTCCCATTTAATTGCCTCTTCTTTCTTACCTAACTTATTAAGGAGGTTTGCATAAGTGTCCATAAAAGCAGGATTTTCCTTTTCAGCCATAGATTTTTTACTCCACTCTAAAGCTTCATTTAGAAAAGCTGCATCATCATAATTTTCAAATACAGTCCATGCAAGTGAGTTTAGTTTTGATGGAGATGCTTTTTGGCCAAATTGCTTCATATAGGATCGAACTGTGGCTTTATAGTTTGCCCAATCCCCCTTTTTTTTATAATAAGACATTTTCCCTTGTAGCATCACTTCATCTGCTTGGTTAGGATATTTATTTGCTATTAAAGTGTTTATAGCTTTCCAATCCGGGGTTTTATCGCTTTTTTGTGTTAAAAAAGGATTTAATTCTTCATGCGTAATAATTTCAATCAACTTATCAGTAGCGGCAGAGTTTCTTTTTATTTGGTTAAGTTTAGATTCGTTTTCGAGTAAAATATTAAAACCGCGATCTTCACTGTTTTGAGTAAACCGAAAGATAAATTCAATATTTTCATCGGTTAAATAATTTTTTTGGGTAGCTAAATAATCATTGCTGACCAACTTCATATTTTCTTCATCATAAGCATTTTCTGTAGCATAAGCCAATTTCTTTAAAAACTCCTCCTCTTTTAGCCCCCCGTTATATTTGTCCAGCATTGGATAATACTGGTTATTTTCATCTAAAAGCATTTTAACTTTCAATGTAAATTCATCTGCTTCCATAGACCCTACAAGTCGGTGCACTATCTTGCCTTCGGGGCTGAAAAAGAGAAAAGTAGGATAGGCATTTATTTTATAACTTCTACCCATTTCATGTGCCTGTGCATACCATTTTTTTATTTCCTCATTATCTTTTGCAGATGTATCCATCTGCATTTTTACACTTATGAAGCTATTATTAAACAGTTCGCCAACTTTTTCTTGGGTAAAGATGTTTGCAGCCATGTATTTGCAAGGTCTGCACCAGGTTGCAAATGCATCTACAAAGATGTATTTTTTCTCTATTTGAGCCTTTCCGACTATTGCATCCCAGGTCATTCCATGTACAAACTCAATGCCTTTTTGAGCATTGGATAATGTGGGGATGAAAAATAGAAAAAGAATCAATTTTCTCATTTCGGGTTATTTATAAAAGCAAATTATATCTTTTTTTTTAGTCAGCATTCAAATTTAGATAATGATATATTTGTGCATAACTTTCAGCATTGTATACTATTCATATATATTATGACATCATTTTTATTCAAGATAACGCTTAAGTTGTCTAAATATTCTTGAAATTAAAAAGATTTCTGCTAAGTTGCCTGTTTTTATAGAAGTTATTTCCGCTTCAAAATATATTTCCATGAAATTTGACCCCCTTTCATTGTGTGCAGCGCACATAAAAAAAATTATAGAAGGAAATCACTCTATATCAAATTCTTATGATTTTGAGGACAAAGTGAGGCTAAATGCTAATGAAAATGCACTTGGGTCACCAATAATAAAATGGTACAACCGGTTTCCTCTTACTGATAATATAAAACTGAAAGCTGCAGTTGCACATGTTAAAAAGACATCTCCGGAAAATATTTTTATCTCAAATGGTAGCTCTTTGTTATTTGATATATTCATAAGAACTTTCTGCAATCCGGGTAATGATAACATAATTGTATGTCCACCAAATGAATCTTTTGTTGAAAAAAATGCACTCCTATGTAATGTTGAAATAAGAAAAGCCCCGCTTTTACAAGACTTTCAGTTGGATCTTGTACACATTGAAAGCTTAGCAGATAAACAAACGAAAATAATATTCATTAGCTCGCCCAATAATCCTACAGGTAATGCAATGGATAGGAAAGATATTGAACTGATACTCAACAATTTTGATGGCCTTGTAGTATTGGATGAATCTTATGTAAACTTTTCTAAACAAAAATCATTTTTAGCAGAATTAGATGATTATCCCAACCTGATCGTTTTGCACAATTTTGATATAGCGTGGGGACTTGCGGGCCTACAGGTTGCAATGTTTTTTGCTTCCGTGTCAGTAATACAACTATTGAAAATTGTAAATTGCTCGTTTGGTATTAATACTCCTACTGAAGAGCTCCTGCTCAAAGCCCTTGAGGAAGTTGGTATGGTGAATGACATGATAAAAGAATTGGTTCAAATGAGGGCTGCTTTGAAAAGGGTGCTGGAAAAGTTCCCTTTTATTGTTACCGTTTATCCTTCTGATGCTAATTTTTTATTGGTTAAAATGACTGAAGCTGAAAAGGTTTTTGATTTTCTTTTGCAAAAAGAAATTTTAGTAAAAAATGTAAGTGATCAGGTAAACTGTGAAAATTGTCTGCGTATCACTGTTGGTACAGAAGAAGAGAATACCAAATTGATAGAAGGTTTAGTGGAATATTATGACCTGTCTAAGCAATAATTAATAACAAATGCAGGATTATCAGGCTTTACCAAATAATTTGTAACCGGCCAAACCAACTACTTCTTTCAGAAAAAAGCTCCAGTCGTTGATGATGTAAAGCTTTGGTATCAAATAATCTCCGAATGAAAATCGTCTGTCAATAACTGAATAATTGCACGGGTAGGCTATAACATCTAAACCTGCTTTTTTAAATGTACTAACAGCCCTTGGTATATGTACTGCAGATGTAACCAAAACATACGGTGGAGAAAATTTTAAAGAATCAATAAGCATTTTAGCGTACAACGCATTTTCAAAAGTGCTTCTTGATCTTCCTTCAATAAAAATGTCCTGTATGGGAATCCCTAACGCTACCATTCTTTTTGAAAGAAATGCAGCTTCATTGGGTTTTTCTTTATCAATGTTTCCTGCACTGATAACTATTTTTTTAATCACCCCTGTTTTATAAAGTGTACAAATTGCTATAAATCTATCAGAGGCATCATTTAGATATCCGTTTCCTGATTTGTCAAAACTACCTATGCCGCCCAATAAAATCCCTGCCTCATAGTTTGAATTCAGTACTAAGGGACCGGGTTGCCATGCATTTACCAGTTTGTTAAACAGAAATTCATTTCCAAAAACAAAAAATAGCATGATGAGGGCTATTGTGAGTCTCTTTTTATTGCGGATTGATTTGGTGAAAACCCACCAAACGAATAATGCTATTAACCAATTTGCAGGTGAAAAGAATAATGCAGTAAGTTTTGAAAAGAATAAAAACATTGCTTCCCTATATCTCTTTTGGAATAATAATATTTAATTGCGCAGGCACAATATGCGCATTTATTTTTTGAACTTTTCCTATATACTCCCCATCTACCTGAAAGTGCATTTTTCTTTGTGTTTGAATACCTACCTCGTGTGCTTGTATAATCTCTGTGTGATCGGGGCTTAAACCCGATGGTTTAAACCACATTTTCAGCAAAGTAATAAACCCCATTTGTTTTATAATTACCACCTCAAATAATCCGTCATACGGGTTGCCATTGGGATTAATGACTGCACCTGTGCCATATTTGCTGGCATTGGCCAATACTACCATTAGCGCCTTTCTTTGTATGTTATTGGTGCCGTACCTGATATTTACCCTCATAAATCGTTGGCTAAGAAATACTTTTAAAGCAACTTTTGCATAACCCCAATGGCCACGCATATTGCCCTCTTCAAAATACTTAACCAATCTGGCGTTGAGCCCTATATCAGCAAGATGAAGACACAAGAGGTTGTTGATAAATATTACATCAGCTTTTTTTGAATAGCCTTCTGTTATTATTTGCAGGGCTTCTTCAATATCTTCAGATATTTTTAGCTCTTTGGCCATGCCGTTTGCTGATCCGGCAGGAACGATTGCAAGTTTTATGTGGGTTCCCAGTAGTTTTTTGGCAACAAGAGAGATTGTTCCATCTCCCCCCACAGCTGTAACAATCTGTGGGTGTATTTTTCTAATTATTTCATCTATTTCATGATCATCATTTTTACCTTTGAGAAAAAAGAAATGCAGATGATAATTTGTTGATTGAAAAAAATTATTTATCAACGATTCATAGTCTTTTCTTTGACTACCCGACTTTGGGTTAATTACAAACAATATATTTGGCTCGGTTGTTTCAGTCATCATGTTTGCTTAAAAGGCTTTTTTATGCGGCATAATTCAGGTTTACAATTTCAGATTAAAAGGCTTTTTTTCAAAATAAAAAGGTCACTATTTTATTTATTTCGTCTTACCAATGATCCCGTAGTAAAGGTATATCATGGCTATGGAAATGATGAAAAAATTGTATTGTTTGGTCATGTTCTTAGTATAAGTCCGGTTCCCCGAAAAAAATTCAGATCAAATTTCTGGACAAATGCATTTGCTTTATTGCGCTCATTTATGTTAGTCCCCATACCTAATGCCCGGGTAAGGGTTCATTGGGAGGGACAAGTCTATGAGGACAAAACCGCACATGACGGTTTTTTTAGAATTGAATGTAATTGTGCAATCACTGTACCACCCGGTTTGCACCAGGTAAAGGTTGAATATTATGAACCGGGTATTGATATGCCGCTAATTATTGCAGAAGGCCTGGGATGGGTAGTAATACCACATATAAGTCAGTTAGCTTTTATCTCTGATATAGACGATACCTTTTTAATTTCTTATTCTTCCAGTTTTTTTAGAAAACTGTATGTTTTGCTTTCAAAAAATGCTCATAGCCGCAGACCGTTTGATGGTGTAGTACGCCATTATAACCTTTTAGCAAAAGCCCAAATGACTGATGGTGCAAATTCATTTTTTTATGTTTCAAGCAGTGAGTGGAACCTGTATGATTTTATCAAAGAATTTAGCAGGAAAAATAATTTACCCGAAGGGGTTTATTTATTAAGTACAGTTAAACGCTTTAGTCAATTATGGAATACAGGCGGCAATAACCACTCTACTAAGTTTATGCGAATTACCCGTATTATTGAATCCTATCCACATCAAAAGTTTGTTCTTTTAGGCGATGACAGCCAAATGGACCCTGAAATATATGCAAGCATTGCTGAACATTTTCCTGAAAAAATTATAGCTGTATATCTAAGAAATGTTTTCGATAAAAATCACCTGAAAGTGTCCGAAAGTATTAAAAGGTTAGAGGATGCCGGTGTAAATGTTTGTCATTTTGAACACAGCCAGACCGCTATTGAACACAGTCAGAATATAGGATTAATATAAAAAGGGCAAGTGAAACTTTCACTGCCCTTTTGTAGTTTTTCTTGTCATGGATTTTTGAAACTATCTAATCTATAACCTACCCTAAAACTCATTTTCCATCTTTAATCCTAAGTTCTATAATTAAATAAACATGCCAAGTTTTATCCTATTTTCCTTACTATAAATTTTTCAAATTATTTATGAACGCCGGTAACATTTACCTTTGATTCATTGTATGGAAAAAACACTGATTATAAACAACTTGGGAAACAATAGACCTTTTGAGGAAGTGTGGGAATTGCAGGAAATGATTTTAGCCAAAAAAATAAAACAAAAATGTTCAGCAAACCACGATGATAATTCTGTTGAACAAAATCCACAGGTTTACCCCGATCAACTTCTTTTAGTAGAACACAAACCGGTGTATACTTTAGGCAAAAGCGGAAATATTAGTCATGTGCTAATATCTGAAGAAGAACGAAAAGAAAAAGGCATTGAGTTTTTTAAAATAAACAGGGGAGGGGATATCACCTTTCACGGTCCCGGTCAATTAGTAGGGTATCCTATACTAGACCTTGAGCATTTTAAAACAGATCTTGGTTGGTATCTGCGCAGCCTGGAGGAAGTAATTATTTTAACTTTGGCAGCCTATGGTGTGGTAGCAGGAAGAAGCAAGGGCGAAACAGGTGTTTGGATAGATGCTGATATACCCGGCAGCGAACGAAAGATTTGTGCAATGGGCATTAGATGCAGCAGATGGGTAACCATGCACGGCTTTGCATTTAATGTAAATACCAATCTTGAATACTTTAATTACATAGTGCCTTGTGGCATTTATAATAAGCAGGTTACTTCACTTGAGAAGGAGTTGGGCTATAAAGTTGACATGAAGGAGGTTACCTTACAATTACTCAAAAATTTTGAAAAGGTTTTTGAAGTAAAAATTGTCAACCTTCCTTGAGAAAAGTGGTTTACTAAAAATCCTTTGGCAGATAAAACTTATTTTTCTCCTTTAGTTTTCCATCATCGTACAGTTCAAAATTGAACCAACCTGCATGAATAAAGGTTGACTTATCTAAAATGAGTGGAGATTCTCTAACGTGAGCTATTTCAAATAACGGGTTACCATTTTCTTCAAAAAATTTAACCTGATATTTTTTCTCCTCAACTTTTGGAAGATAAATGTTGATATAGCCATCAGTGTTTACAAAAATATACCTTGATGCACGCCATACTTCTTTTTGAATGTATGGGCTTAATGAAACAATTGAATCATTGATTGCAAAAAGGGTATCTTTTGTTTGTTTTAAAATGCTGTCGCGAAAATTTTTGAAAAGATATGCAGGGAGCTGTTTGTATAAAACATCTTTAATATTTACACTTACCAAACGCTGATCGGTAGGATCTATGTTTGTTAGGGCATTAGATTTAATATCCCTTGAAGCAGCTACATCTCCTGACGTTGATGATGTACCTGTATATACTCCGGCTCTTTTTGATTTTGTAAAATAATAATCACCACCCGCCATTACATAAAACAATCTGTAAAAAACCCTGCCTGATGGTTTTACATTATCGGTATAACCATTTTGCGCCATATTTGGGGATTCGGGAGAAAATACGGTTGCAAAATACCTCAAGCTGTCGTATGACCGCTGTATGTTTAGTTGTATAAGATTAGGATAGGGATTGGTCCAACTGATAACTACTTTATCATTTCTCTCTGTAAGAGAAAAACCGGGTAAGGATTCTTGCCCAAATGCTGACAAAGCCATAAATGCCACAAAGAATAAACCCAGAATTTTTTTCAACGTATACTATCAATTATGGCAGCAAAGATAATGGGTGAGCATTTATTAAAATGCTAAGACTTTTATAATCAAATTGTTTCCATTTAAATACATTGAATAAAAGAAATGCAATATGTATTGGTAATATGAAATTCTGGTTATAAATACAAAATTAAAGGCTTTCATCCCTCTCCTTATCTGCATCTTCTTTAGAAATTTCGGGATCAAATCCTTCTTTTATTTTTTGCATTAAGGTAGATACCGGTCCTTCCATTTTTTTAGGTGGGTCAGGGGTGTGTAAGGTTTCAGGTTCGGGCTGTAGGGAGCTTTCCTTATTTTCCTGATTGTCTGATTTTTTTTCAATTTCCTGATTTGACATAATCTGTAGTTTTATTAAATAAACTATTCAAAAACGTTGCCACCGAAATTTGAGTGATTTAGAGTAAATAGAAAATTAGACTGAACCATTGTTCAAATTTGGTTTCGGATTAGAATTTTAGTTTCGCCTCTATACTTTTATTTCCCTGCAGTCCTCCGCTATGAATCATCAATATTTTTGACCCTTTCGGGAAAAAATTCTTTTCAACCAGGTCTTTTATGGCGTAAAATGTTTTGCCGGTATATACAATGTCCAACGGCAATTCATGTTTTTCAAAAACCTCATTCATAAAATCAATTAATACCTGCGAATGTTTACCAAAACCACCAAAATGGTAATCATTAATAATTTGAAAATTTGGTAAATCTCTATCAGCTTTCAACAATTGTTTGACTTCTTCCTCTAAATTATCATTTCCCTTCATAGAACTAATACCAATGATTTTTTGGTTTGGGTTTGCACTATGCATAAGTCCGGCCAACATGGTACCTGTACCAACCCCAGCTATAATATGTGTATAGGGTGTAAGGTCATAAAGCTTCCCGATTTCGGATGCACCCTTTGCCCCCAAAGCACCATAACCTCCTTCGGGAATAAAAAACACTTCCCTTTTCTCGTTTCCCGTTTCTTGTTCTTCACTGTTCACTGTTCGTTGTTCATTTTTCGTTGTCCCATATTCCTCCCTGCTTACAAACCGAAAATCCATGCCGTACTCCATTGCAGAAATTAATGTTTGGGAAAGATTTTTGGGCTTTTCTCCACGTATTATTCCGGTACATTTTATACCAGCCTGTTGACAACAAAATGCTGCTGCCACAATATGGTTTGACCATGCACCTCCAAAAGTGACCACCTCCTGATTATTCTTTTTTGCTTCTTCCAGATAATATTTCAGCTTGAACCACTTGTTGCCGCTAACCACAGGATGAATTTTGTCTAAACGCAACACATCAAGATAAACATCCTGATATACTAACCAGTCGGCGGCTATCGTTTGTATGTTTGCTAATTGGTAGTTCAACATTTCAATTTGGTAAATTCAGGAAATTTGTTGGCAAAAGAAACAGTATCTGTTAGCTTCGCAAAGTTTTAAAAATATTTTATGCAACCTACCCTCCTTATTTTAGCAGCCGGCATGGCAAGTCGTTACGGCAGTATGAAACAGATACAATCGTTTGGCCCCAGTGGCGAAACTATTATGGATTACTCTATCTATGACGCCATTCGTGCCGGTTTTGGAAAAGTTGTCTTTATTATTCGTGAAGAATTTGCAGACAACTTCAAAAGTATTTTTGAGCCAAAACTGAAAGGAAAGATAGCGACAGATTATGTATATCAAAACCTTAACTCACATTTAGGCGGTATAGAAGTACCTGCTGACAGAACAAAACCTTGGGGTACTGCCCATGCCGTATTGTGTTGTAAAGATGCGGTGAAAGAACCTTTTGCAGTTATTAATGCAGACGATTTTTATGGCAGCGATTCATTTAAAAAAGCATTCAAATTCCTTACGGAAGACTGTAATGCAACTACACAATGTATAATCGGTTATGAACTAAAAAGAACATTGAGCGAAAACGGCAGCGTAAGCCGCGGTGTATGTCAAGCTGATGATAATGGTAATCTTGTTTCCATAAATGAAAGAACAAAAATATACCGCAACGAAGCCGGTAAAATAACCTACGAAGACGAAACCGGCCTGCACGAAGTAAGTGAAGACAGTCCTGTAAGTATGAACTTTTGGGGATTCTCTCCTGAAATATTTGGCGTTACCGAGCAGTTGTTTCAGGAATTTTTGAAGGAGAGTAAAGACAATCCTAAGTCTGAATTTTTTATTCCAATTGTAGCGGATAAATATACTAAGACAGGAATGGGTGTAATAAAAGTAATTCCAACAGCATCGCAATGGTTTGGCGTTACCTACAAAGAAGATGCACCCTCTGTACAGCACAGTATTGACCAATTGGTTTCATCGGGTCAGTATCCTGATAATCTTTGGAATTAGGTTTTTTTAAGTGTTAAGTGTGAGGTGTGAAGTGTTAGGTTTTCGTCATTGGGAGGAGGCACGACAGGCACTCCCGCTATTCGCATTGGCGTCAACTTAACTTTTACATTTCTTAATAGTTTGGATCATATTTTCTCTTTTCTTTCGTTTTTCATAGAGGCATTTTTCAAATACTATTTCGTGCAATTGCACCTCTGTCATTGAAAAGGCATCCATTATA
>JANMMU010000043.1:0-2195 GCA_031373555.1 Segetibacter sp.
TCAGTTTTTTTTGTGCTTCGGTAACGGTACTGCCTAAGTCTCTTTCCCTTACATTAAATAATACCGTACCTCTCAACATGGCATTTTCTGAATTGATCATCGGTGGGCCTTCAGCTATCCGTACTTCTGCAACTGCTTCCAATGGTATGGGGCCAACAGTCATCGTTTGTACCTGTAATCTTTTTAAGGAGTGTACATTATCCCGGAAGTCCTGTGCAAACCTT
This sequence comes from Segetibacter sp., assembly GCA_031373555.1. Classification (GTDB taxonomy): domain Bacteria; phylum Bacteroidota; class Bacteroidia; order Chitinophagales; family Chitinophagaceae; genus Segetibacter. Next base: position 225 of record JANMMU010000043.1, read on the forward strand.
GCATTAACTGAAAACCTTTGCCTGCCCTCAATTGTAGTGGTAAGCCGCATGCCACCCAATGCACTTTCCACCACTGCATTTACATCGTCCACACTCAATCCATATCTGCCAATTTCATCCCGTTTTACGGCTATCTCAATATACTTTCCACCGGTAATTGGCTCTACATATAAATCTTTTACACCCGGGGTTCCATCCAATGCTTTTTTTATTTGTTGTGCGAAAGCATATATCGTATCCAGATTTTGGCCATATACTTTTATCCCTACATCTGTACGGATACCCGTAGAAAGCATGTTGATACGATTGATAATAGGTTGCGTCCACCCGTTGGTGATACCCGGTATCTGCAGCTTAGTATTTAATTCATTAATGATATCATTTTTTGCCATTCCTTTTCTCCACTCATTAGTCGGTTTTAGCAGGATGATGGTTTCAATCATGCTCACCGGAGAATTATCAGTTGCTGTATTGGCCCTGCCGGCTTTACCCAATACATGTGCCACCTCTGGTACTGTTTTTATTATTTTATCCTGCACCTGCAATATTCTTTTAACTTCTGAATTGGAAACATCGGGCATGGTTACCGGCATAAATAATAATGAACCTTCATCAAGCGGAGGCATAAATTCAGAACCCAGCTTAGTGAACATAAAAATACCTATGGCTAAAGCAACAAGGTTTATACCAATTAAAGTCTTACGCCAACTAAGGCAAAATGAAAGAAGGGGAGTATAAATTCGTTCTAAAATTCTTGTAACGGGATTTTTATTTTCTGGCTTAAGTTTTCCTTTTATGAGAAATGAAATTAAAACCGGGGTAAGTGTTATAGCGAGAAATGCATCAACAATTAAAATAAATGATTTTGTGTAAGCCAACGGAGAAAATAATTTTCCTTCCATACCCGTTAAAAGGAATACTGGCAAAAAAGCTGCAATTACTATAATGGTAGAGAAAAATACACCTGGTCCCACCTGCCAGGAGGCACTTTCAATAATTTTTAATCGATCTTCCGCATTAACTATTTCGGGTTTTCGTGTAAATATATTTTTTAGCCAATTCATACTTATTTTGTTGTTATCTTAAGCATTCATATTTAATTGGTTTTTATCCGCCTGTTCGTTTTATTTGTTCGTCACAAATATGCCGATAAGAATTTTCCACCATTACTATTCCATCATCAACCACTACACCAATGGCTAATGCAATACCTGTTAACGACATGATGTTTGAAGAAAGGCCGAATGCCTGTAGTAATATAAACCCGATGGCAACAGAAACAGGAAGCTGGATAAGTATGACCAATGCACTTCGCCAGTTAAACAGAAATATAAGTATTACGATAGAAACGGTAATCAGTTCTTCTATCAATGTGCTTTTTACAGATTCCACTGCTTCCTGAATTAGTGTACTCCTGTCGTAAGAGGTTTGAAATGTAACTCCCTCTGGTAAACCCTTTTGTACTTCTAACATTTTTGCTTTCACTGCTTTAATTACCCGGTCTGCATTTTCTCCATACCGCATCACTACTATACCGCCCACTACTTCTCCTTCACCATTTTCATCAAAAATTCCCAATCGTAAATCACCGCCCATTTGTACCGTGCCAATATCTTTGATCCTTACCGGGATACCATTATATTGCGCTACAGATATACTTTCTACATCGTCTTTATTTTTTATATACCCAAGACCACGGATAATATAAGCCATATCACTCATTTCAAATTTTCGGCCACCTACATCATTATTGTTGGCTTTAACTTTATCCATCACCGCCATCAGGGTAACATTATAGAACTGCAATTTTATAGGGTCTAATAAAATCTGGTATTGTTTCTCAAATCCACCAAAAGATGCTACTTCTGCAACACCAGGTACTGTTTGCAAAGCAAATTTTACGTACCAATCCTGCAGGGCACGCTGCTCACCCAAATCCATTTTTTGTGCATCAAGATGATACCAGAAAAT
>JANMMU010000056.1:0-59222 GCA_031373555.1 Segetibacter sp.
GGCAAGATGTGACTTGGCAATTTCAGTTTCCAGCTTTAAAACATCTGCAGCTTTTTTAGATGCAGCTACTGAATCCGTTCCAGTCATCATAAAAAGTTTAGTAGCATATTCTACCATTTTAGCTCTTTGTTCTACAGTGGTAGGATCATTTTTTGCATAATAATCTTTCTCCGGTAGTGTTAGGCCATTTTGATACATAGCAGCTATATTCCTAGTGCTGTTTTTATCGTCAGGTCCTATATTGAATCCAAACAAATCACCTTCACCTGCTGCATATCCTTCTGCCAAATAGTTTACCAGTTCTTTGTAATCTTTAACTGCTGCTATTTTTTGCATTATGGGTTTTAATGGCTCATATCCTTTATTTTCCATTGCAACTGTATCCATACCACTTGCATAATAGTCACCTACTTTTTGTTCAGTACTACCTTTTGCAGCACTTTTATTTGCTGCCGCTTCTTCCAGAATTGCTCTCATTTTTTTCTGGTTTTCTTCATGAAGCGTAATAAAACTACCCCATCCTGATTGGTCATCAGGTATTTTAGTGGCTTTTATCCAGGCTCCGTTTGCATAAGTAAAAAAGTCATCGCCAGGTTTTACCGTAGTATCCATACCACTTTTATCAAAGAAAGTAGCCCTCTTTTCGGCACTCTGCGTTTCTTTTGTAGAAGATTTGCATGCTGCAAAAGCTAACAATGCAAACCCTGAAACGATTATTCCAGTTTTTTTCATAATGTTGAAGTGTTTGAGATTTTTTTAGCGTGTAAAAATGAGTGATTAATTTGGCTTTGAGAAACCGTTCATCAAAATAAAATTCAGTTCTAAGTATTACTTTAATTGAAAGAATACTAATACAAATCTTATGCAGGTTGAAATTAGACCGTTTTAATCTCATCAACATTTGCCTTCGCTTTTGACTCTTTGGCTTTTTTCCAGGCTAAATACAGGGCTTCATTATCAATAAGAAATTGTCTAAGCCTTTCTCCTGTTGGTTTTGAAAGCCATATTTTGAGTTGTAAATCTTTAATATGTTGAGGGGTGTCAGTCATTTTTTTTAAAACAAGTTAAAGGTATTTAATTCTAATTTCTTTACCCATTCATTAATATAATTCCAGTCTAAATTCTCTATTGTTTTTAAGGTTTTTATATCTTCTATTTGAACTCCACTCTGCAAATCCTGTATCCAAATCAGCTTAGATAATAGCAAATCCTCTACAGTTACAATGCTTACCTTCATATCCAAAAATTCAGACTCCATTCTGCGGCTAAATTCTACTTGTCTAAATTCCTGACTTTTAAGTACCACAAAGTCTGCTTTAAATCCAGAGGTATGATCAATAATGTTGAACATACTTTTGTTATTTACTGCATCTCTGATAGCATCTATGTCACAATAATATCCTTCTTTGAAATAAGCCGCAAAAGCCTCTATATCTTTTGGAAGCAAATGAATGATAAAGTCAAAATCCCTTGTGGCCCGTGGGACTACATAAACACTCATAGCCACACTACCTGATAGCATATAGGGAATATTGTTGTCAGTCAGGTAAGCAATAATTTTTCTGAAAAAATCATACATTCCGTAAAATTACATTAGTGTAGTGAATTCAATATTTTTATATGGTTTCCCCCGAAAGTTTTATCAATACAAACATTGAGACTATCAAAAGTCTTTTTACACATTTCATAGAAATAAGGATTAGGGTATGATTAATTTGGCTGTTTGTCTTTGGCTGGTCATTGTGTTGGTAACAGTTATTGCATAAACCCCGTGTACATCTGGAAGTTGCAGTTGTAGCGTTTTCCCCTTCCATCCATCTTTGCTCAGCAATGTTTTGCCTACTATATCGGTAATAGTAATAGTTTGCGGAGCTGTAGATTCATTGTTTGACTCAATGGTAATAACGCCGTTGGGGGCAGGATTTGGGAATATTTTTAAAAATGCTTCACTGCTTGTTTTAACGTGCCTTACAGGTGTATATTCAAATTTTCCGTCCTTTTCTATCAGTTTGAGGCGATAATATATTTCTCTGCCTGCAAGTTCTACGTTGTCTATATAGTCATATTCCCTCTTGCCTTCAGCTTTTCTTACTCCTATTTTATTAAAAATTCTGCCATTAGTGCTACGCTCAATTTCATAGTGGCTAAAATTTTGCTCGGCCTCAACATGCCATTGCAGTAATATTAAAGACTGCGAAAGCTTTGCTGTAAAAGATAACAAATGAACAGGCAGTGCACCCACCGTTACATACACCGTATCTCTGCTGGTATATGTACACATGCTTTGCTCCAACACATAATAGGTGCTGACAGTAGGCGACACATAAAGCCCCGGCACATTGGTGCCTATTGTATTGCCTGAACTATCGTACCAGGTAGTAGTAATGGTGCCGCCGAGCAATGTGCCAATGAATACACTATCTCCCGGTGCTACAGTAGTGTCCGGCCCTGCATCGGCTTCTAACCTGAAACGGTCTTGATCAATTGCCATAACCGATACATCATCTATGTTGTATTGTGCATCGCGGTAAGAAAAGGGGATATTGGACGAAGCGGTGTCTGTGTTGGCATCACTTTTAAAGTTACCAATCGTTACATACTTTTCTCCACCTTGTGCCACAAATATGGCTGCAATTTTGGTCCAGTAGAGTGTGTCTATTTTTACTATAGGATTTCCATACTGTTCAATTTGTGCATTGGCAATAATAGGCAGATAGGTATGGCCTTGTGAAACAGCATTAACTGATACCAACATAGAAACGTTATTGACCAACAGTGAAGCACTATTAACAAGATTGACAAAGAATTCTGCATAATAGCATTGACCAGCAATTAAAGGGCTTGTTAATTGCGATTGCAAATAACCGCGACGATTCTGATGAATAAAAAACTCATTCCCATATGAATTTCCTGTTCTTGCATATTGATAGCCTTCACTGTAGATATTTATAGGCACGCCGCAACAGGGATTAGGGGTGCAGGAACTGAAACACCCTGACATATTTCCTCCCACAGTTGCGCTCGATGTGCTATACCATAAGGGAGACGGTGAATAAAGATTAAAGTTTGTACACACAGAATCATATTCAAAGCTATAGTTGGGTACCAGATTATAAGGGCTTTGCGCTGCTATCAAAAGTGGGCAAACACTTTTTATAAATACTAAGAGAGAGACCATCGTAAGTCTTTTTACACATTTCATAGGAATTGGGCTTAGGGTATGATTAATTTAGACGCTTGTCTTTGGCTGGTCAGACTCTTTTTCATAAAATTTATTTTGGTGGTTAATAATAAATTCCTGTACACTATGTAGGCTATTGGTGAAGTACAATAGCGTCGGAAACGTTTTACTAAAGTTATAAGTATTTTTTCATGTATTTGTTAAGAATAATAAAAGTGATTTTTTGGTCATGCAATTTCTCTTTTATGCTCTGATTCAAACATGGGTAAAACATGGAACAGCCATGCCTATTAGCCATAAAAAAGGCCACCCTTTTGGGCGGCCTTCATATCTTTGTACTTTCAGTAAGAAATTATTTAACTTCTACTTCAGCACCAGCTTCTTTGAGCTTAGCAACAATATCATCAGCTTCTGCTTTTGATACGCCTTCTTTAACTGCTTTAGGAGCGCCATCTACTAATTCTTTAGCTTCTTTAAGTCCAAGACCAGTAAGGTCTTTTACTACTTTAACTACACCAAGCTTACCAGCACCGGCGTTAGTTAAGATAACATCAAAAGCTGTTTTTTCTTCAGCAGCAGGAGCAGCAGCGGCAGCAGGGCCGGCCATTGCTACGGCAGCAGCCGCAGGCTCGATACCGTAAGTTTCTTTTAGAATTTTTGCTAGTTCGTTAACCTCTTTTACTGTAAGGTTTACCAGTTGTTCTGCAAATGCATTTAAGTCTGCCATTGTTTCAAATTTTTTCCGCCTTCATTGCCTGTGCTCCGGCGGATTTGTTATTAAAAAAATTTGTGTGTTCAACCGTCAGGCTGGTTGAATTTCGCCCCACCTAACCTCCCCAAAGGGGAGGGAAAATGAGAATATTGTAAGCCCCTCCTTTGGAGGGGTTTGGGGAGGCATATTAATTTGCTCTCTCTTCCAAAGCTTTGATCAAACTGGCCAATTTGCTTCCTGCATTCAAGCCGCTGATAACATTCTTGGCTGGTGATTGCAACAATCCAATGATTTCGCCAATAAGGTCGTTTTTGCTCTTCAGTGTCTTCAGTGCTTCTAATTGGTCGTCGCCAATGAATACGTCGGCATCTATGAAGGCTGCTTTAAGAACAGGTTTGTTGTTTTTGTTTTCTGTACGAAAGCTGCTAAGAATCATTGCTGGTTCTTTAGCATTTTCGCTAAACATTAAAGCTGTTACACCATGAAGGCTTTCAAATACACCCGAAAAACGGGCTTCGTCCATAGCTTCAAGTGCTTTTTTAATCAAAGTGTTTTTAGCCACTTTCATTTCTACATTCTTATCGAAACATATACCACGTAGCTTGTTTATTTGAGCTACGCTTAATGATTCTGTATTGGTAATGTAGAAGTTATTATATTGAGTGAATTTCTCTTTCAGAGCTTCAATCGCTTCGTTTTTTTGTATTTTAGTCATGACGCTGATAAATTTAATCCGATAAAAATTCGGAATTAGATGAATGATTTTGTGTCAACTGGAATGCCCGGGCTCATAGTACTTGCTATGCTTACACCTTTAAGGTAAGTTCCTTTTGCGGCAGATGGCTTTAGTTTAATGATTGCATTAACAAACTCTGCACTGTTAGCAGCTATCTTATCAGGTGAGAAAGATACACGACCTACTGATGCATGAATAATTCCTGCTTTATCTACCTTAAACGCAATTTTACCACCTTTAACCTCATTAACAGCAGCTGCAACATCATTGGTTACAGTACCGGTTTTAGGGTTAGGCATTAAGTTACGTGGACCAAGTATTTTACCCAGTTTACCAATTTTAGGCATCACAGATGGTGTAGCTATAATAACATCTACATCAGTCCATCCGCCTTCAATCTTTGTAATAAATTCATCTAAACCTATAAAATCAGCACCTGCTTCTTTAGCAGCAGCTTCTTTATCAGGAGTGCAAAGCACCAATACTTTCTTTGTTTTACCTGTTCCGTGAGGCAAAGTAACCGTACCGCGAACCTGTTGGTCAGCTTTTTTAGGATCAACACCCAAACGTACGTGTACATCTACAGAACTATCAAATTTTGTGCAATTCACTTCTTTTACCAAAGCAGATGCTTCGTTGAGTGAGTACACTTTGTTTTTATCAACTTTAGCTGCAATAGCTTTTCTTTTTTTAGTAATTCCCATTGTTTAATCAGTTTAAAACGTTTGTAGAAATTAGTTTTTAGTATTTCAGTACTTAGTATTCAGACTATCAGTATTTTAAAGTCTCGATACTATATACTTAGTACCAATTACTATTTTGCGTTTGGGTTTCCATCAACTGTAATTCCCATGCTGCGTGCCGTTCCGGCTACCATGCTGGCTGCACTTTCCAGTGTAAAACAGTTCAGGTCGCTCATTTTGTCTTTAGCAATAGCCTCAACCTGTTCCCAGTTTACTTTACCAACTTTGCTACGGTTAGGTTCTTTGGAACCACTCGTAATTTTAGCTGCTTCTTTTAACTGTACGGCTGCCGGAGGGGTTTTGATTACAAACTCAAACGATTTGTCGTTGAAAACAGTGATTAAAACAGGAAGTACTTTTCCTTGTTTGTCCTGGGTTCTTGCATTAAATTGTTTGCAGAACTCCATGATGTTCAATCCTTTGGAACCTAAGGCAGGTCCAATAGGAGGTGCAGGGTTTGCCTGGCCACCTTTAACCTGAAGCTTTACATAGCCTGAGATTTCTTTTGCCATATTTTACTTTTTTTGGTGTTAACGTTCCGGCATATAACCGAAACTCCCAATTGAAATGAATTCTTCTAAAGAACTTTTTTGGGACGGCAAAGGTAAGGGTAAAATAAATACCAAAAAACTGAAAATCAATTTTTAATTTCATTTCAAATAAATCTCATGTGATTTGCTGTTATGCGCAGCAAAAAACATTTCCCTATTTCATAAACAGAGTTTCCGCATTGCGAAAGTGAATTGCTTTGCCTGCATCTACTTTTGCCGCCAATAATCAAGTAAGATGAAAAAGATATTATACGGGTTTGTTATTTTACTAATGACAAACAATGTAAAAGGGCAGGATAAAATGATTGATACTACATCAGGTATGATAAAAAATTTACCTGATATAACTGTAGTGGGGAGAAACAGTAAAAGTGATATTCAGCAATTGCCTGAGATAGTGGGTACATCTATTTATGCTGGTAAAAAGAATTCATTGGTTGTTGTTGAAAATGTACAGGGAAATGTTGCTGTAAATAATATGCGTCAGGTTTTGGCTAAGGTAGCCGGCATTCATATATGGGAAAGTGATCCAAGTGGAATACAGATCGGTATTGCCGCAAGGGGATTAAGCCCTAACAGAAGCTGGGAATTTAATGTAAGGCAAAATGGTTACGATATTGCTGCGGATCCTTTTGGTTATCCCGAGGCTTACTACAACCCACAATTACAAAGTGTACAACGAATAGAAATTATAAGAGGGCAGGGTTCTTTGCAATATGGACCTCAATTTGGAGGCATGGTTAATTACATTATTAGAAATGGCAGTGAAATAAATAAACCAATAGAATTTGAAACAGACCAAACGGTAGGTAGTAACGCATTATTTAATAATTATTTCGCCATAGGCGGAAAAACAAATAAAATCAATTATTACTCCTTTTACGATCACAGAAGTGGTAACGGATGGAGGCAAAACAGCCACTATTATACAGACGCAGGGTTTGCTACATTTACTTATCATATAACTCCAAAGTTTTCATTAACGGCAGAAATGATGCGTTCTCATACAAGAAGCCAACAACCCGGGGGGCTTACAGATATACAATTTCAACAAGATGCAAAACAAAGTTTTCGTAACCGAAATTGGTTTGATTTAGTATGGACAACTCCGGCCTTAATAGCAAACTATATAATCAATGAATCCACGAGATGGAATACTAAGGTATACGCAACTATCGGCGACAGAAACAGTGTAGGATTTACTTCGTCCATACTTATAAAAGATACCATAAATGCAGCAACGCTCAACTACAACAACCGGGTTTTGAATGAAGACAAGTATAGAAATTATGCGTTGGAAAGCAGAATTATTTCAGATTATCATTTGGGAAAAATAAAGAACACTATATCCGGAGGCATGAGATTATATACCGGTACAACTTATCGTAAGGCCGATGGTAAGGGAACAACAGGAACTGATTATGATATGACTGTTGCCGGATTGTATAGCCGTGATATAAAATTTGACTCAAAAAATATAGCAGCATTTGCTGAAAATATTTTTCATATCGGCAGTAAGATGTTGCTAATCCCGGGTATAAGGTATGAATGGTTAGAAGGTTCTGCCAGCGGACGTAATAGTATTTCCGCTACAGGGGAAGCTATTTTGTTGCAGCCAATAACAAGAAGCCGCAGCTTTGTACTTGCAGGTCTTGGGGGCGAATATCATTTTACACCAACAACCGAATTTTATGCAAATTATGCACAGGCATATCGCCCAATACAATTTGCAAACCTACAGGCACCACCTACTTCTGATGTGGTAGATCCCGACCTGAAAGACGCAAAGGGATACAACATTGATTTTGGTTATAGGGGAAAGGTAAAAAGCTATTTACAATTTGATGTAAGTACTTATTACCTACTTTATAAAAATAGGGTTGGGGCTATTACACCTGCCGGTGCAAGCTACAGGCTAATTACCAATGTGGGTAATAGCATCAGCAAAGGTTTTGAGGGTTTTGTGTCATTTAACATAGCCCGGGCATTTATGAAAAATAATAAAGTAGAACTCTCAACTTTTGCTACTTATAGTTATACAGATGCTAAGTACAGCAGTGACCATAAAGATGCTTCCACCCGCGGAAAGAATGTTGAAAATGCACCTCAAAATATTTTGCGAAGCGGATTGTCTGTAGGATATAAATCCTTGCTAGTAACTACCCAACTTAGCTATGTTGATAAAACCTACAGCGATGCCAATAATACTGTAGAGCCATTGGCAAATGGGCAGAATGGTTTGATACCATCCTACACCGTTGCAGACTTCACTGCTTCTTATAAATACTCTCCCAGGTTGAATATTAAAGCAGGTTTGAACAATGTGTTTGACAAAAGATATTTCACCCGCAGGTCAGGGGGATATCCCGGACCGGGTGCTTTGCCTGCTGATGGAAGAACATTCTTTGTAACGGTAAGCGCAAAAATTTAAGTAAAGAAAGGGAGCTGTTTCAATTCAGCTCCTTTACTTTTTTAGCGTGTAAAAAAAGGTTAAAAAAACTATGGATTATTATTCAGTGCTTTTATTGAATCTGCTTCTCTCTTTGCTTTCTTTTTGAAAAATCCTTTTAAGAAAAAGTTGTGTTGTGCAGCTTCGAGGTCTTCATTTAATTTAATACTTGCTGACTGTAGATTTTTAAGTACATCTTTAAGTTGAGCTGCTGTAGCTTCATCTTTAAGAAACATGCCGGCAGGAGCTTTGGGATTGTTGAGGTCTGTGGTTAATCCATTGCTGGTATTTTTTAAATCAGCTACAATATCATTGGCGGTTTTGGTTACCTTCTCTATATCCGAAACTGCAGTTTGTAACCGGTGAAATACGATTGTATCCGTTACCACATCGTTGAGCAAAGCACCTTTTTTGTTCAGCTTGCCGGTAAACTGCTCAACGTCTGTACTCAATTGCTGGGCATTGGTTGCTGACTTTTTCAACATGGCAATTGTCAATTGAAATTCATTAAACAAAGTTTCATCGCTCAATAGTTTTCCAACTGTTCCTTTACCATTCAAAACATTTTTGCTGATAGATTTAAAATCATTGGTAATGTCTAAAAGATTGCGGTTGTTGCTTTGAAAGGTGTTCATCATTTCGTCTGTGCTTACAATTTTATCTACACCAATAACATCGCCCTCATCTACCATTGGAGATTTGCCTCCGCCACTTGTTATTACAACTATACGGTTTCCTATAAGTCCCTCGGATCCAATTTTAGCCCTTGATTTTTTTTGTATAAACTGCTTATAAGCTTCATCAATATTCATGTCAACAGCTACCTGCGATGCATTGTTAATAGTAATTTTTTTTACAGTACCAATTTTTACACCGGAGAACCAAATGTTGTTTCCTTTTTGTAATCCACTTACGTCGTCAAACAAAGCGGTAATGGTAATTGATTTTGTAAATGTTTTTCTTTCGCCGCCAAGTGTAAGAACTGTTACAATGAAAATGGCGAGTCCTATAAAGACAAAAACCCCAACAACAAAGGCACGGGTATTTTTATTAGTTCGCATTGGTTAATTGATAAAATTATAATTGTAAAAACTTTCTATCCGCTCGTCTTTACTGCTAAAGACATCATCAAATGTTCCTGTTTTAATAAACTGACCATCTAATAACATTGCAATTCGGTCTCCGGTGCTTTTGGCACAGGTTAAGTCATGCGTAATGATGATGGAAGTTGTATTGTATCGTTCTTTTACTTCGTTAATCAGGTTATTGATTTCAATACTAGTAATAGGATCTAGACCGGCTGTTGGTTCGTCATACATCATAATTTCTGGTTGTAAGATTAATGTCCGTGCTATGCCAATTCTTTTTCGCTGACCACCTGAAAGTTCTGATGGCATTTGATTGATCGTTTGCGCCAGACCAACAGCACTTAATACTGTGTCTATAGCCCTGGCAACTTCCCGCCGTGTAAGATTTCTTCTGTTTCTTACCAAAGGAAATTCAAGGTTTTCTCTTACCGTCATACTATCGTACAACGCACTGTTCTGAAATGAAAACCCTAGCTTTAGCCGCAAGGCTGTTAAAGCTTTCAGCCTCAATTTTGCTACATCATTTCCTAAAATTATTGCCGTGCCGCTATCCTGTTTCAGTAATCCTGAAATTATCTTTATCAAAACTGATTTTCCTGTTCCGGATCTGCCAAGTACAACTACATTTTCACCTTTATAAACATCAAGGTTTACGCCCTTGAGCACTTCATTGTTGCCAAATGCTTTGTAAACATCTTTGATGGTTATGACTACTTCGTTATAGTCTATTATGTGTTGTCCGGTTTCCATTTCTTACCTTATACTGTTGGTCAATTGAACAATAATTATTTCCTCCACAAAAATGAGAAACGTAGACATAACCACAGAAGCATTTGCTGCCCTGCCTACACCTTCAGTTCCCTGTGTTGCCTTATAACCTTTATAGCATCCAACAATACCAATAGTAAAACCATAAACCACCGCTTTGGTAACAGTTGAGAAAATGTCAATAAAAGTAATTTTCTCAAAAGCCTTTTCGAAAAAAGCAATGAAACTTGTTGCTTCATTGTTGTGAACATTAATAAAAGCGCCCATCATAGCAACAAAGCCTGTATAAAAAGTAAGAATAGGTATCATGAGTGTTGTAGCAACAACACGGCTTACTACAAGAAATTTAAAAGGATTGGTTGCTGAAACTTCCATTGCATCTATTTGCTCGGTCACTTTCATACTCCCGATTTCGGCACCTATATTAGAACCAATTTTGCCTGCAGCAATTAGTGATGTTACAAGTGGTGCCAATGCCTTAACGATTGCTATAGCTACCAACGATGGTAACCACGAGGTCGCACCAAATTCTGCAAGGGATGGACGTGATTGTTTGGTGAAAACCAAACCGGTAATAAAGCCGGTTAGTGAAATAAGAAAGAGTGATTTGTAACCTATTTCATAGCATTGTCTAATGACTTCTTTTGCCTCATAGGGAGGTAGAAAGACTTCTCTAAAAAAGCGGGTTGTAAATTTTGCAGCATCAGAAAGTCCGGTAAAAAATCCGTCCACTTGCTTTGAAACTACATATTCATTTGACCGCTTGAAGAGCATAATACTGCCGGATTAGTTTTTTTTCAGCAGCGAAAGTAAGGAATGGGCGGGTAGAATTAGGAATTATGAATTGCCAATTACGAATTATGAGTTATCAATTTGAGTAATTATATGGTATAATATGCTTAACAGGAGCAATACCCCACAAATTATCCTAAAAATTCGAAGTTCTACAAAATGTAATAATTCAATATCAAAACCAGAAACGTAGGCCTGACATTTTTTTGAAATTACGATTTAGAGTACCTGAGCAACCAATAAATTCCTTAAAATCTCTACGCTATACAATAGATAAGTTATTTAATAAACGAAATAGTTTGGTTATTGGCATTAATAAAATACACACCTTTTGGTAATCGGCTGATATTTAATTTGACAAGTTGATTTGTATTTTTTATGCTAATAAGTGCAGTAATGTTTTTGCCTTGTGCATTATAAAGTTGTAATCCCTTTATTTCATTTTCTTCAACATCTATATAGAGCACGTCCTTTGCAGGGTTAGGATAAATTTTAATGGCATTGCCGGAACCGTTAAGTACAAGTTTTTTTATGTCAGAGTAAATAGTATTGCCAGCATTATTAATCGCTTTAACTCTGTAATAATTATAGTTTTTTGTTACTTCATTATCTATAAAAGTAAAGCTGCGTAAAGGGTTGCTATTGACTGCTTGTTGAGTAATAGAATATATATTGCCCCATTTGCGGGCATCAATAGATTTTTCGATTGTAAAAAGTGTGGTTTCATTATTGGTATAAGCAGTCCAGGTAAGCCGGGCTTGATGTTTATCTGTTTTTGCCGCATTGAAAGACACTAAATGCATTGGTAGCGGAGTGCCGGTATTTACAGAAGCAATGGTAATGAAAGCTGTACCGGAAAGTACGTTGTTGCTGATACCCGTAATGGATAATACATTGCCGGAAAGGCTAAAAGCCATGCCGGAACCATTAGCAAAAGCCGCAGCATTGGTGAAATCGCCATCATTGTCAACCAACAATCGTAAGTCGGCAACATTGATACTACTTACGTTTGCACAGGGGTTTAAGGTTATGTCTATACTGAATGTGTCTGTAAAATTGGTTTTGGTTACTTTCCATTCTCTATCTATGCGGCTTAGGACACCCTGACCTGCCGGCACTTCTGCATTACTATTCAAGCTACATAATGCCCCGTTATTATGCCCAATCATAACATAAGATTTGTCCTGGCTAAAAGTGCCCGCATTATCTTTATTGGTAGCAGCCAATGTGCTTACATATAGCTTTACAGAATCGCTGAAACTATGGGATTGTTTTTGCATTAAGGCTTCTGCATCATCACGCCCAATACATATGACATCGTTATGATATCCCGGGTTTGCTACGGCATCCCAAACAATATTTCCATCTGTATTTAAATAATTTCCATTGCTGCCAAGTGCATTAAAATCATTACTTAAAGTAATGCCATACTTAATAGCCAAATAACTGTGTATGCGGGAAAATTGCTCATTCGTAAGGTCTGTATCATAAAAAAGAATTTCTGATATAAACCCGGGGTAACTTCCCTCAAATGTGGTAGGGTTTCGTCTGGTACCTATATACAACCCCTTTGCGCCTGAAGAAGCCGATGCAACAGAGCTGGGGGGTATCGTAAAATTGTTTTGATAACCTGCCATACTATTTAAATAATTCCCTTTATACGAAAGGATTGTAGGTGTAAAACTTTCTGCAAAATCGCGGGTAGCATTTACATTGTTAGAGCTGCCAATGGCTAATCTGTTTGTGCCCGATAGCCTTCTTAGCTGAATACCATCACCTCCGCTATTGCTTTCCCGGTATTGCATCATGTGTTGTCCTGTAGGAGAAATTGCAACGTTAGGGTCTGGGTTATAATAAACAAGAAATACGGTTCCTTGCGCTGTAGTGCTACTGTTGCCTAACAGGTTTAAGGTGCTTGTTGGGGAATAATATAATGCCAGATTTGAAGCATCTGAACTGCCCATGAAATCGACTGTAGTATTGTAATTGGAAGTAGCACCCGTAACAAAGTTGTTGGCGGTTGGGTATGGGCCGGTTGAAGAAACCGGTGTTAAACTAATGCCGGCAGGGTAGCTACATGCCCAATCAGTAACAGAAGTATTGGGAGTTAAGGTGTCAGCTTTAAACCATGCTGTTAAATTGGTAGTCCCAATACTTCCGGGATTGGGTTGTGATATTGCTAAAATAGGGATTGTCAAAAAGCAAATCAGGTAAAATTTTATCATGGCAGGGTTGTTTATTTTAAGAGCCTAAAAGTAGGGGATTTTTTCGTTTAAGAATATGTGGCATTTCATTTCTTAATTTAAACACAACCTAACATTAAATAGACTCAAATAAAAATGATCTGATTTTATGTAAAAATGATTAAATTAATGAGAAGTGTACAACTCAATTTGCATTCTAAATTGTGAGTTAAAGGCAGTTTACTAAAGCCTGCTTTTTATGAGCGGTTCCAGCATTTTTGCCCAACCATAATATTGTTTTCCTGAAGGGTGTAGACCGTCATAAGCTATTAAACTTGAATCAACAGCGGCTAGCCTGCTGCCCGGAGTTATATCTATGTAAGCTACATTGTATTGTAAAGTCACCTGCCGGTTGATGGCATTGAACCAATCAATTTCCATACTAACCTGCGCTTTATTGGGAGCAGGTACAAAAGGGGTAGCGCTATAATCGGGAATGCTTAATACAAATACTCTGTCAGAGCGGTTAGCAGAAAGAGTGATAGCCTTTTGCAGGCATTGAGTAAACCTTACACGGTATGTGGAAGTGTCAACATGTTGGTATTGGTCATTGACCCCAATAAGCAACGTTACAATATCATAGCCCGGTGTTGGATTTTGGGAAGCAATTGCAGATAACAAGTTGGAAGTAGTCCACCCTGTAGTTGCAATATATAAGGGGCTATCAATTTTGATATGATCATTAACCAGTAATTGTTTTGTTTGCGAAGGAAATCTTTCGCCGTAGTTTACACTTTGACCAATAGTGTAAGAATCCCCTAATGCAATGTAGGTATAGGTTTTAGAAGTATCGTAATGTAAAGTGTCGTTTTGATTAGTGGTGTCCACAGGGATTGCCGCTCTTATAGCGAGTGCCTTACTTTTGGTACATGCCATTGCTGCACCAATGATGAGTAGCATAACAAACAATAAATATGTTCTTAAAAACGAAATGGGAATCATTTTTTTAAAGGCTTTGTATAAATACGAAATTGTGGGGTAGATTGTTTTGGAGGGGAACTATGAAAATAACTTGTTTATGAAAATCAAGCTATATCTTTATTTTCTACCAACTTCCTAAACCAATGGAGTTTTTTTTATTAGTTCTGCTTGTCATTCTGCTGATTGTATTGTTAAATTTCAAAAGTGATACCTCTTCACGTCTAAGTAAAATAGAAAGTCAGTTGTATGAAATCAATCGCAAACTTGCACGGCCACAAGTAGAACAACCAAAACCTACCCCAGAACCGATAGAAGAAAAACCTGTACAAAAACCACCGATTACCCCGCCACCTTCATATTGGGAATCGGGCTTTAAAATAGTAGAAGAAACACCCTCGGAACCCCGGGTGGAAATTCCTACAAGTGCTGTTGCTGAATCTATACCTACAGAAAAGCCTTTCATCAGACCTGCAAGTATACCTGAAACAACGGCACCTCCTATATCCGTTAAAACACCACCACAAAAACCAGGATTCTTTGAACGTAACCCCGACCTGGAAAAATTTATTGGAGAGAACCTGGTAAGTAAAATTGGTATCGGCATTTTGGTGCTGGCAATAGCTTTTTTTGTAAAGTACGCAATAGACAACAATTGGATTGGCCCGGTAGGAAGGGTGTCAGTAGGCCTGGTTTGCGGGGGCATTTTAGTGGGTCTTGCACACAGGCTACGAACAGGCTACAAGGCATTTAGCTCTGTGTTGGTAGGTGGAGGCCTGGCGGTCTTCTACTTTACCATTACACTGGCACATCAACGTTTTCACCTCTTCGGCGATACTCCTACTATTGCCTTCATTATCATGATTGTCATTACGGCTTTTGCCGTTGCTATCTCACTACTTTATGATCGGCAGGAGTTGGCCATCATTGCCATGATAGGAGGTTTTGCATCGCCATTTATGGTTAGTGACGGCAGTGGTCACTATAACTCATTATTCATCTATCTTATCAACTTAAATGCAGGCCTTTTAGTAATAGCTTATAATAAATCGTGGCGCATACTCAACTTCTTGGCTTTCATATTTACTGTCGTTATTTATGGCGGTTGGTTAGTTACCTTAAACGATCAGAAAGCGACTCCTTATAGCGATGGGTTCATGTATGCTACCATTTTTTACCTATTGTTCTTTGCCATCAATGTTGCACACAACATCAAAGAGAACAAAAAGTTTATTGCTTCTGACTTCGGGATATTGCTTGCAAATACCTCGCTTTATTTTGCTGCAGGCTTGTATTGTATTTACAACCTGAATGCCGAGCAATACAAAGGGTTGTTTAGTGCCTGCATGGGGGTCTTCAATTTAGCTGCCACTTACATCCTTTTCCGAAACAAAAAAGTGGATGCGAATATCTTGTACCTGCTTATAGGCATCACCCTCACATTTGTTTCACTATCAGCACCACTTCAGTTACAAGGACATTATATAACCCTTTTCTGGGCATCAGAAGCAGTCGTGTTAATATGGCTTTATCAGAAATCTAAAATTGCCATCATACAGGTATCGGCTCTCCTTATATCGGGAGCTATGCTTATAAGTCTTTATATGGACTGGAGCAATGTCTATGGGAATAGTGACAAAGTGGTAAACATCATTCTAAACAAAGGATTTATTACCACCATTTATGCTGCCATAGCTACTTTTATAGTAGCATTTCTGGTAAAAAAGAAAACTACATCCGAAGTTAAATCGCTCATACCTTTTCAGGTCTATGGATTAGTGGGTTTAGTATTGTTGTTCCTTGCAGGCGCAATAGAAATCAATTACCAGTTCAATCACTATTACCCGGATCTGCAGTTTAGTCAATTATATATAGTATTGTACACTCTTTCTTTTGTCTTGCTATTTTTATTGGTTGTTAAAAGAGTAAAGTCGGTTACAGTCTCTACGGATTTGCAGTTTATTCTTTATTGTGGCTGCATAATTTATTATTTGATTTCCATCTCCAATGCTTTCAACATACAAGAGATCATTCTGGCAGAACAAAAATATCCATTACATTTCGTTGCCCGTTGGGTAAGCGCTATTCTTGCGGCTATCATACTGTATCGGGTAATTATGGTACTGAAAGAAAGCAACAATAATAAATTTTCAGACGCATTCACCTGGGTAGTTTGTGTGGTAGTGGTAATCTTCCTAAGTGTTGAACTTAGCTTACTTGTTAATGCACTTTTTTACAGTTCTGCCAATACTTTAGAAACTTTGCAACGGATTTATATCAAGACTATTTTGCCAATTTTATGGGGCTTATGTTCGTTTGCATTTATGTGGCTTGGCATGAAATACAAGTACAAATCTTTGCGCATTATATCACTCACATTGTTTTCCATTACTTTGGTAAAACTCTTCATGTTCGATATTACCAACATCCCTATAGCCGGAAAAATTGCAGCTTTCTTTTGCCTGGGTGTATTGCTGCTTGTTGTGTCATTCATGTATCAAAGACTTAAAAAAATTATTGCAGATGATGAAGAAAAATCAGCTGTTTAAAATCACGTTTGCCTTTATCCCATTACTGCTGATGGTTCGTGAAACCTATGGGCAGAAAGGGTTTGCATATAAAGCCTCGTTGGGCGAAGTGAATCAATCTGGATTTTACAAGGTTGTATTAACACCTGAAGTTATTGCTAAATGTCAGCCCCACATACCTGATTTACGGATAATGGAAAGTAACAAACAGGCTCCATATATCATTAAGCAAGATGAAAATCAGTTTGCTGAAAGCAGTTTCTTTGAATTTCCGATCGTAAGTAAAAGAAAAGAAGCTGACAAACAAACCCATATAACCATTGAAAACAAAACGGGGAAAGCTGTTACCGATTTATTGCTCGTGTCAACCAATATGGATGCAAAACGGGTTGTAAACATCAGCGGCAGCAATGATTTGAAAGAATGGTTCATTATAAAAGAAAGTGTTTCCCTGGATAATTATTTCAGTCAAAAAGCAGAAGAACAGGTGCAGACAATTTCGCTGCCATTGGTCAATTATAAATTTTTTCAGGTCACCATCATAGGAAAAGATATTCTTCCTTTTAACATTAAACGGGCAGGGATTTACACAGAAAATTATATTCAGGGAAAATATACCGGGGTGCCTGTACCTGCTATTACTCAAAAAGACAGCAGCGACAAAAGGAGTTACGTACAGGTCCGATTCAATGAACCATATCAGATAGATAAACTGGTTGTGGAAGTTGAGGGTCCTAAGTTTTTCAAAAGATATCTAAGCCTATACTTTGGGGATTTTTTATCAACCAAAACACCTTATTCAATTTTTATCAGCTCTCCGTCTGCAGAACTTTTCCCGTTGGGATGGGCTTCCAAAGCATATCTACTGGTTATTGACAATGAAGATAACCTGCCGTTGAAAGTAAAAACTATCAAGGCTTATCAACTCAACAAATATTTGCTCACCTACCTTGAGGCAGGAAAAAATTACGAGTTGTATTTTGGAGATTCACTAATGCAATCACCCAACTATGATCTGGCATTTTTCAAAGACAGTATTGGTAAAAACCCACCCGAACTAGCCATAAATGCAATTGAATCAGTTAAAATTAATCAATCGATTACAACAAACTCCAAAGGCAATTTTGGGAAAATTATTTTATGGGGCATCATTGTATCCATCATTATTCTATTATTGGTTTTTATATACAAAATGGTAAATGATATAAACAGACGAGCTGCAAATAATGAGGGTTGATTGCAGACTACTCTCAAAGCCCCGTCAACTCTTCAAAACTTAGATCAAGCAAGTCAAACTTTTTGGAGCCTGTAAATATGTAATGCCACCATTCTGTTTTTAAAGATTCAAACCCATGTTGTTGCATTACGTTTTTAAGCAACTTTCTGTTGTCTAATATTTCTTTTGGAAAATGGATATACAAATGCCCGGCTCTTATGGTGAAATCATCAAATTCTGTTCCCATGGGCAATTCTTTTCCAGTAGCTAAATTTATTAAAGTCAGGTCAACAGATGCCCCTCTGTTATGACCACTTCCTTTGGCAGGGTTGGCAACATAATGGTGGTCTTTTACTACTTCCCACATTTTTTGTGTAACATTATAAGGACGATATGCATCATAAATTTTTAAAGCATATCCAGATTTATGAAGCGATTTGTTAATTTCCATTAACGCAAGGGCCACCGGATATCGCAAAAATGCTTTTGGATTTTTGTAAAGAACCTGGTTGGTGAAATTATTTATAGTTCCATATTTTAAATCCGTAACTATTTGTTTGTCAACATTTTTTAACGAAACCATTCTGTTGTTTGAATCAGTTTCAACACTCCTTTTATAAGCCTCTACAGTTCTGATTACCGGGAGTTTTTTTACTTTTATAGAGGATGGTACATTTTGAGAATAAGTAATATGTGAACAACTTATAACAATCCAAAGGCTCAAAAAAAGGGCCTTTCCCTTATTTTTGCCCCGTTCTCGTAACAGGTATTTAATTTTTGTAACATTAAAAATGTCAAAAATGAAGCAATTCATCATTCTATGTTTATTACTACCGGTATTTGCAATGGCGCAGCAAGGTAATGTAGAAACTGGAAAAACTTTAAAAGGCAAGGCAACTATTTATGCAAATATGTTTCAGGGTCGTCGTACTGCAACCGGAGAAATTTTCAAGCACAGCAATCTGACTGCGGCTTCTAATTTCTTTAAATTCAACACATGGGTTAAGGTTACTAATCTGACCAATATGAAGTCGGTTATTGTTCGCATTAATGACCGTATGCACCCCCGCATGGCTAAAATGGGTCGTATTGTAGATCTTACTAAAACCGCCGCAGCAGTATTGGGTGGTTTTGACGGTATTACCAATGTGAAAGTGGAAGTTTTAGGTCAAAATGCGGGTTCATCTACTGAAACTTCAACTGATTAATTTACGTATCTGTACAGATGTCATATTCTATTGTAAGAAGTTTTTCATTTATTGTAATACTTGTTGCTGTTTCTATTTTTGCTTCGCAAAATGTGATTGCACAATCGGGTAATAGCGAACCTTCTAAAAAAAAGAGTAACAAAATAATTGGGCGTGACACAGTTGTATCTCCTCCTGATACGCTTATAAAAAAATCCGTTGATACAGATAGTGACGGAATCATAGATTCATTGGATAAATGCCCCGATGTAAAGGGCGTAATCCAATTTGACGGCTGCCCTATGCCGGATACAGATAATGATGGCTTGGCCGATGACTTGGATGATTGCCCAAGCGAAGCCGGACCAATCAAGTACAAAGGTTGCCCTGCCGGAGACCGCGATGGCGATAAGATAAATGATGACGAAGATAAATGCCCTGATACTCCCGGTTTAGCCCGGTTTCAGGGGTGTCTTACAAAAGATACTGATGGTGATGGTGTAAACGACGATGATGACAAATGTATAGATGTTCCCGGTTCAGCAGATAATTTTGGTTGTCCCCCAACCCGTCAATACCGCAAAATCCTGAAAAAACAGGATGGGAAAAAAAATCAGCAACCCCGTCCGGGAAAAATAAGAGTTAAAAGGAATTTGGTGTAGGGGACTATTAATAGTTTTTTATCTTTATTGTATTATTTTAATTGTCACGAAAAGTGTTTGGTGTTGATGAGTATTTTCATAAACCAGAACTTTGAACTAGTAACAGTTATTAGAGTTAATTCAATAACAACTTAGTGCAAACTCTTTTAGCATTTATCCGCAATTATCCTTATGAATAGATACTTTGCAATCATAATATTAATTTTAGCACTAAACGAAGTTTGTGCTCAATCCCAATATAATCAAGAGAAACATCATTCTGGATATGGGTATAACACAATTTACGAAGCCAAATTGTTTGATACTGCAGAAATACGCATTAGACACTTTAAATCCGCTTACTTAATTTATCACCCATGCAATTGGTCAACTGGAAATAATGTAACAGCAGATACCTTTTTGATTTATCATTTTGACTCTTCTGGATTAGTGCAAAAAAAATGCTACAGAGACAATACCGGTGAATTGACAACTTGTTTTATGGATAAAAGAAGGAATGTAACAAGGTCTTTTCGTGTTAGTAAATTGGGTGATACATTACAGGATGATACTTATAATGGGTCGGTTGATACTTTAAAACCTATTGAAAGCTATAGTAGAATTAAGGACGGGCTCGATAGTATATTCACAACATTGAGATTAGAGCAGGTAGGTATAAATTTTGACACATTATTCTACTTCAAAACAGTAGTAGGGGAAAATGGAAAAGTAAAAGAAAGTCTGACGTTAATTAGTAAAACTATAGCACGGATAAATCACATGATGTCAACTAAAACTCACTACAAATATGTGTATGATGACAAAGGACGTTTGGTTACAGAAAAAAACTTAGTGTCTTCAAAGACTAACCAAACATCTTATTTCGATGAAACAATTAATGCTTGTGGAAGGCCATATCGTCCTGCTCAAGGAGAAGTTTATGAAACAATCGACGATACTAATAATAGATTACTAAATGCTGAAATAAAGTTCAAAGATGAGGACGGTGTAATTACTTTAACCACAAAACAGAAACATGTTATAATCACACCCTTAGAAAAGGGTAGCCAGCTTGTTAAACTTTTGACAGTGATTGTAACAGACGGATTTCCTACAATGGAATACTATGAAGTAATATACAAATAGAATGACTGCTAACCAGTAAACCTTTTGCCGCGCTAGGTATTAGTCATTGTTCAACAGAAAGCAAATCTTTACGTGCACTGTTTTGGTAAGAAATAAAAAGCCAATATAATTCTATCCCTACATTTTTTTATGCTCGAAAATAAAATTCCTACCTCCTCCGCTGCTTTTCATCTCCTTTAGGCATTACAGCTTTTGGGTTTTCACTTTTATCATCCTCTTTCTTCTTTTTCTTTTTCTTAAACAATCCAAGAAAACCACCGGTTTTTTCTTCCTTAAGTTCTGCTTTCTTCTCAGCCGAAGGCGCAGGTAAATTTTCTGTTGTTGGTTTTTCAACAGGTGTTAAGGCTGGTTTTACTTTTTCTGCAGGTACTTCGCTTTCTGCACCAACATCTACCGGTAATTCACTTGGAATAATGTAATCTTCAGAAGTTCCATTGCCTACATCTTCACCTTCAGCAGGAGCTGTGTTTTGTGCATTGATGGTATTGAGGTAATCAAATATTACATCATTACTCATTACCTCGGGTTTAGAAAACTTAGCATCTACATCTAAGCCAAGCGTTTTATCCGCCTGTGCTTTTTTATAAAAATACCCCCATATAGGCAATGCAGCGGAACCACCTTCGCCTACCTTGCCATTGAAACGGATAAATCTGTCATCGCAACCAACCCAAACACCACAAAGCATTTGAGGCGTGTAACCCATAAACCAGGCATCACTATTGTCATTGGTTGTACCTGTTTTGCCTGCTATTTCGCCGCCTATACCAAACTCTCCCATACGCTGACCGGTGCCGTGCTGTATAACCCCCTGCATCATGAGTGCAAGTGAATAAGCCGTTACTTCATTGATGACCTCTTTACGTTGAGCAGGCAAAAAGTTTTCCAGTATCGCTCCGTTTTTATCTTCTATACGGGCAATCATAAGTGGTTTTGCATTGAAGCCTCTTCCGGGAAACATGCTGTAGCCTTGCATCATCTCATAAAGGCTCAATTCTACGGCTCCCAATGCTATAGAAGGGTAGGGGTCTATTTTAGCGTGAAAATTACATTTCCTTAAAAACTCTGCAAACCGGTGTGCAGCATCATTACCATTGTTACCTAATTGTTTAAGTATATAAGCTGAAGCACAGTTTCTGCTCCATGCCAGTGCATTAGCCATAGGCATAGACCTGCCTGTACATGTACTGCTTGTATTTGGTACTAACCCCAGGCTACCAAAGTTTTGTTGCACATCATTTACAATGGTATTTGGCGTAAATCCGGCCTCTTCAATAGCAAGACTGTATAATAACGGTTTAATGGTACTACCCACTTGTCTTTTGGTATTAACGTTTGCGTGGTCATATTTAAACCTGCGAAAATCAATGCCTCCAACCCATGCTTTTATTTCGCCACTTATAGGATCCATAGCCATAAATCCGGCTTGCAGCATTTGCCTGTGATACCTGATAGAATCATAAGGAGTCATGGTGGTATCCTTTTCACGTGTGGTGTTCCAGACAAATACTTTCATCGGGACCTTTTTGTAAAAAGTCTTTTTTATCTCCGCCTCTTCAATACCATCTTTTTTCAAATTTTTCCAACGTTCACTTGCTTTCATGGCCGTTTCTAATACATCTTCATGTCCTTTCCAAACCCCACCATTTTTTATGTTGCCCTGTGAGTTCAGGATTTTTTGCATATAGTTAATGTGCTTTCCTACTGCTTCTTCGGCATACAACTGCATTCTGGGATTAATGGTAGTATATATTTTCAAACCATCTTTGTACAGGTCGTAATTTTCCCCATTGGGTTTTTTGTGTTCTTTGCACCATTTTTTCATATCCTGTCCCAATACCATTCTAAAGTAAGGCGCTAACCCGGCGCTTTCATCCATCTTTTTATAATTGATGGCAATAGGTTTAAGTTTCAATTCTCTTGCCTGTGTTTCGGGCAGGTAACCACTTGTAACCATTCTGTCTAAAACCAGGTTTCTACGTTCTAATGAGCTTTTTGGGTTGCGTCGTGGGTTGTAAATTGTTGGGCCATTTACCATACCTACCAATACAGCAGCTTCTTCTATATTAATTACTTCGGGGTCTTTTTGAAAAAATGTTTTAGCAGCGTTTTTTATGCCGTATACATTGTCACTAAAAGGGACTGTATTCAGGTACAATGCAACAATTTCATCTTTGGTAAAATTCCTTTCCAATTTAACGGCAATAAGCCATTCTTTCATTTTCTGAATGATACGGGTTACAGGATTTCTTGCCCTGTTACCGTTGAATAGATTGAAGGCAAGCTGTTGGGTTATAGTACTTGCACCACCATCTGTACCCAAATGTACCAATGCCCTTGCAACGCCTTTTCCATCTATACCGCTGTGGTTATAAAAGCGTACATCTTCGGTTGCAATTAATGCATTTATAATGTGCTTGCTTATGTTTTTAAAATCTGTATTGGTACGGTCTTCAAGGTAGTATTTGCCCATAACAGTACCATCGTCGGCTATCACTTCACTGGCCAGGGATGCACTGGGATTTTCAAGGTCTTGTATAGACGGCATTTTGCCAAATACGCCCCAATTGGCAAGCAGTATTATAAAAAAGAATGAACCAAAACCTATTAATACGATCCGCCAGAATATTTGTACCGGTTTGCTTATACTATTTTTTTTCGCCTTCATAAATTTGGTGCTCTAAATTTCGGAATATTTGGATGTGCTATTTCTAAATTATATTAAGAATAAATGGTTGTAAATTATTCCTGATGATATAAAATTCATACCAGTTAGAATTTACCGGGAACTGCAGTTTGCAAAAGTTGCTTATACCCATCCATGTCTTTATTCTCTTTTAAGGTTTCAAGATTAGATTGACTGATAATGATGAAACTATATTTCTCTGCTGAAAGCCATGGTAAAATCCTACTCTTAACGATTGGCCTTACCTTTTCAATATAATCCACTGCAGCACTGCCATTTGCAAATGGGCCTTCTAATACAATCGTATATCGGTCATCAATTTTAGCGGAAGAAATATCTATTTGTTGCGCATAAAATTTCTCCCTGTTGTAACGGTTAAAAGCATTTTTTGCTTCACTCTGATATACCGGGTCTACCTTATCTAACAATACCCCAACATATTGTAAAGAGTCCCCTACATAGCTGAACTTGTTGAGCTTTATGGGCGTGGCTGCCCTTACTTTTATGGAGTCTGCTTTTGCTTTGGCAGAGTCTGCCTTTGATTTGACGGAGTCTGCTTTTGTTATTACAGGATTAACTTTTACAATACTTGAGTCTGTTTTAATTACAGAAGTGTTGTTGCCGGCAGTTGTCCTTGTGGGGTTGGCTGCGGGGTCGTGTGGAGTGGTTGCAACAGGTTTTCCGTCTTCATTTCTTGTAACCTGAAGATTGTTGAGATAGCTTTCAATCTCTTTTCTGCGTTTAAGAACTTCTATCATAGCCTTTGCTTTTTCTGCCATTGGGTTTCCGGCAAAAGCTGTAGAAAGGTCTGTTAATACTCTAATCGCTGTACTGTCATCCTCTTGTTTTATGTAGTAAATAGATTCAATGAAAAGTAATTGGGGTGTCCAGAATGACCGGTTATAAAGACTGTCGGCTATTTTCTTTTCTGCGATGGCTTGTGCAAAATTTCCCTCAATAAATAGTTTGTAAATGTCTTCGTATTTTTTTGTGGCAGGATTGTTTTTAACTGAATCTTTTGGTGCAGGCCCGTTAACCATTTGCGACCATTTAGATTTTGTACTATCATTTTCTAACAGCCTTTTCCAGTAGTCTGATTTTGATTGGTTGCCGGTCTTTTTATAAATGTAAACCAGGTTAAACATTACTTCCTGTCTGTAAGGAGAGGTTGGGAAACGCTTCAGCAAATCTTCATAAGTATCAATTGCAGCAGGGTATTCTTCCAGATTATTTTGAAATGTTTTTCCCATGGTATACAATGCATCCATAATGTTTTTGTTGCTGGTTTCTACTTTCTCTTTAGTCCTTGGTATGTTAGCCTGCATACCTTCATAAGAATCTTCAGGAACAGCACTGCTACTGTCTCCTTCAGATTTTTGTGAGGCATCATCAACATCTATGAACTGTTGCGATTGTTTGTCCAATGCAGATTTTCTTCTCCAGTTATCGGAGTTTGGCCTTTCTCCCCATTTTGCTTTAAATTCACTGTAACCCTTGGCTTTTGTGGAAGCATTGTAGAAATAAAAGTCATTGCTCTTTTCTGCTTTGCTAAAAATGTCTGCCGTTTGTTGAACTGCAGTATTTACAGAAGATTCTTCATCCTTGATTCCTTTGCTTTTTCTCAAAAATTTCAATTGTTTTTTTATAACAGAGTCCTGTTGTTTTGGGCTAAGTTTTGCAATGGACTGCAGGCTATCTTGTTTATAAACTATTTCCGCATTATCAGCAATAATCTTCAAAGGTGGCCTGCGATAGTTAACTCTGGCAGTGTCTGCAGATTTTGTAAGTGTTGCTACATCCAAACTGTCATAATAATGGCTGGATGCAGGATACAGTTTATTGTCGTAATGCATATCAGCCAACAAAAGAAAAGCCTGTGAACGCTGTGCAGGATTGTTGGAGGCATTTTCAATACTTTTCAGCAAAAAGCCTTGGGCATTTTTAATATTTTTTCTTTCCAGTTCAATATTTGCGGCAGCATAATAAATAATGTCTCTGTAGTTGGCATATTTATCCCGTTTAGCCATTTTAACCAACTCATCTATATTTTCCTGCAGGTAATCTTTCTTATCGCTTTTTTTAATTCTTATGCTGTTAAGCCTTGCATACACATCCATAATGGGGTCAGTAGTATGTTCCATTGCTTTTTCATAGTACTTAACTGCATCCTCATTTTTTTTACTTAGCTGATACATTTGTGCCGCAAGAAATTCCCAACGTGATTTCTCCTGACCGCTTTCAGCCAGGTCAAGCGATTTTGTAAGGTAAGTAGCAGCGCTGTCATACACCTGTTGCTTGTAGTACCAATAAGAAAGAATCTGGTATAACTCGCTGTTGAGGCGTTTAGGAAAGTTTGGGTCGTGGCGTAAAATTTCTATAATGCCGGCAGCTTCGGGCAATTCATCTCTCTCTATAAAATTACGTGCCTGCCATATAAAGCTCTCATTACGGCTGGGTGGCCGGCTTGTAAGCTTAGACCATATGCTTTTCTTTTCCTTGGTAACAATGCTGAATTCCCCCTTGTCGTTGCTTGAATTACTTCCTATAGGCACATCATAACCACCGCTTTCTTTAGGTGAAAAGGAGAAATTTATATACTGAAAAGTAAGCCCCGCCGAGTCAAAATCTTTTCTGAAGAAATAGGCTTTACCCAACAGTAAAAACATATTGTCTATCCAACTGTTGCGCAAATCATGTAGCAATATACCGGCAGTGCACTTATATACTATACTGTCCAGTTCCTGTTTGTTAGATGAGGTTGCATCAAGTGTATAATTGTAAAAAGGGAGTAGTACTGTATAGTCGTCTTTGAAAGAAGTTTTAGCCGCTTCTATCAAATCATTGAGCCTGAGATTTGCATTGAAATAATAATTGTAATGCGTTACGGTATTTTGGTAAACTTTTTTACCAAAACCAATTTTTTTATCTGTTGTTTTTTCCGAGGCCAGTTTTCTGTTTTCATACTTTTTCGGTTTTTCAATTTCTATCTCTGTACCGGGTTGTGCATGCAGGTCTGTACAGCAAATTATTACAAAAATAAAAGGCAAAATATGCTTGTAAATTTTTGGCTGGCAAACTGTATTGAATATGGTCTTAAACATCATTTTATTTGTAGCAAATCGTAACACATAAAGTGTGGTAAGATTCCGTGCTGATAATTTTTGTGTAATATAATTGTTTCGGGTATAGCCTTGAACGTGTAGGAAATAAAATTTTGTATTTTTTAACCTATCCCCTCTGCTATTTCCAATGAAATAAATCCCCTTAAAAAAAGAGTTTACCCAATTTTTCAAAGTTAAAAATACAGTTATTTTTTATTTTACCCTTCGGGGAATGAACAAGCTTTTGCTACCTTTAAGTTTCTGGCAAAAGAAATATGGAAAAACTGGAAGTAAAATCTGGGCTAAAAAAACTGCGGAACCGCTACAGGCTTGTTATTATGAACGATGACACCTATGAAGAAGTGGTAACTTTTAAACTCTCACGGTTAAGTGTTTACGTTGTATTCAGCAGCATATTTGTGCTTTTGACAGGCCTTACTGTGGCACTTATAGTATTTACGCCATTAAAGCAATACTTACCCGGCTATGGTAGTATGGGTGCACGTCATGAATTGCAGGCACTAAAAATGAAAACCGACAGCCTGGAGCAATCTATGAATTATAAAGATGTTTACCTTGCCAATCTTAAAAAAACACTGACAGGCGACGTGGTCATCCCAACGGATACAACTATTAGAAATGATTTAAAGCCACAGGACGAAAAACAAAAAAAATCATCAAGGCGAAGACGTATATAGATAACAGGTTGGTATTTATTACTATGATTCATTTTGTGAAACAAAAACTGTAATGCAATATTTCGTAAACAAGCAATCTATTGTAAGAGAAATCTGGGGTAAAAGTGATACCATTCTTTTTATTTTTGCTGGTGCAAGTGCTGAATTTGCATTGAACAAAGCGGTTGATTGGCTTTATTTTACGGGTAAACTTCCCAAAGATCCGTTGGGCAGGTTGTTTTCTACTGTTAATTATGCCCGATTAATTGTGTTTTCTGAAATGGAAGCTGCAAATGCAGCAATTGATAAAATAGCAGCCATACATACTGCAGTAGAAAACAGCCGGGGCGGCAAAATTCCCGATTGGGCATACCGTGATGTGCTTTTTATGCTCATTCATTATTCCATCAGTTCGTTTGAGGTTTTGGAAAGAAAGTTGACTATTCCAGAAAAAGAAGAAGTCTTTGACGTTTTTTATAGGGTAGGAGTGCGGATGGAGTTAAAAGAACTCCCACAGTCTTATTCTCAATGGTTGAGTGCCCGTGAAACGCATTTGCAGCAGGACTTATTTAAAAGTGATTTTACAAAAGACCTTTATAAACAGTACAAAAAGCACCTTGGTTTTTACAGGTATTTTTTATTGATTGAAGGGCAAAAGCTGGTAGTGCCAAAAAGGGTTGCAGCGTTATTGGGGTTTAATAAAATCCTATTACTACATCCAATTTTATGCGCTTATAAATTAGCCAAAAAAATAAGAATGGACGGCTTGTTGAAGTCAGCTATTCTGCCAAAGGCTTATAAAGATGAGATTAAAGCTTTGGATGTGGTGTGAGTTTTTTATAAAAAGGTATAGAAGTACAATAATGATAGAGAGAACAAGTGTGCGACGCCACAAAAGCGAAATAAATATTCCCAAGCCTGGACAATAAAAAAAACAATGAAGGGACAACAATCTAAAAATAATTGGAAGTTAAAAGTTTTGTATTATTTCAAAACCTAACACTCATAACCCTAAACCCTAAACCCTAAACCCCTATTAAACCACCCATTTCCATAACAATGAAGCCGCCCCGTAAATACAGGTAGCTATAAAAATGCCTTTGGCAGTGCGGTCTTTGCGCTTGTTTACATAATAAGTAAATACTACAGCATTTGCAACCAACGATACACTAACAATAGCAGTTAGCAGTCTCTTCTCCACTAAAATAACATGAAAGAATTCGCTGACAGTAAGTAGATTTCTAAATTGGATAAGATAATAAAGCATCATTCCAACAAGTGGGGCAATAAAACCTATAATTAATCCAAACCTAAGATTGTCTTTGTTCATTTGAGTGTTAAGTTAAATGATTTTTCCAGTTTCTCTTTCAATTTGTAATGGGTAAGATCAAACTGAACAGGCACCACACTTGCATAGTTGTGGTTAAGTGCCCAAACATCTGTATCGCGGCCACGGTCAAAGTTTACAAATTCACCGGTTAGCCAATAATATTTCTTGCCATGTGGGTCTATACGTTCAAAAAAACTCTCTTCATATTTTGCATAAGCCTGACGGCAAATTTTTAATCCTTTCAATGCTTTCTCACTTACGGCAGGAAAGTTTACATTCAGGCATAAATGTTTGTCAAGGTGTTTGCCGTTAAGGATTTGATCTACCAATAAACGGGCATACTTTTTAGGCCCTGAAAAATCGGCTTCAAGGCTATAATCAAGAATAGAAAAACCTATACTTGGAATGCTTTCTATAGATGCCTCCAATGCAGCAGACATAGTGCCGGAGTAGATTACATTAATAGAATGATTAGCGCCATGATTAACACCGCTAATGCAAATATCCGGCTTGCGGTGAAGTATTTTATCAACTGCAAGTTTTACACAATCTACGGGTGTTCCATTGCAGGAGTAACTTTCTATATCATCGCCAAAAACATGTACCCGTGTCATACGTAGCGGGGAGCCAATTGTAATAGCATGCCCCATTCCACTCTGCGCTTTATCGGGAGCAATAACTACTATTTTTCCTAAGCCTCTTACTGCATCTACCAAAGCTGCAATGCCGGGTGCGGTAACTCCATCGTCATTAGTAACCAATATGATTGCTTCTTCTTTTGGGCTCGTGTTTTTCTTCTTTTCCTTTTTCGAAGTTTCTTCACCCTGTTTGGCAGCTTTCACTTTAGTGTTTATATGAGTAGCTTCAGGTCCCTGACCCGATAATAATCTTGTTGAAGTAGCTGTTTCTTCTTTTTTTCTTGTTGCCATATTTTCTTTAATAAGGGGGTGCAAAAGTGGTTATTAAAATAATGATGCCAAAATATTTATTTATAGCACCAAAACCGATTAACGTATGGGCTGTATCGATTGTTGTTTAGCCGAATGTTATAAATACTAAACTTTTTTGAAAATCTAATATTATTAGTAACTTGCGCTAAATAAATTAGCCTAAATATGTCTCAAGCCGGTAAAAACCTAAAATACCTGCGTAAACTACGCGGTTGGACACAAGAAGAGTTTGCTGCAAAACTTAAAATAAAAAGATCGCTTTTAGGCGCATATGAGGAAGAACGGGCAGACCCACGTATAGAAGTATTGGAATTGGTGTGTGGTATGTTTAAAACTACTTTGGATGATTTGCTGCTTAAAGACTTTAATAATGCAAAAGGTGGTTCTTACATGGAGCGGCGCAGGCAGTTAAAGCTATCTGAAGCCAATAATCAGATACAATTTGTACCTATAAAAGCTGCAGCGGGTTATTTGTCAGGTTATGGTGACCCCGATTTTATTGATGAACTGAATACGTTTACCCTACCATTTCTTGCCGGCGGAAGTTACCGGGCTTTTGAGATATTGGGTGATAGTATGCTTCCAACACAAAGCGGCTCTGTAATAGTAGGCGAAAAAGTAGAAAATGTGGAAGATGTAAAAAACAGCAATACATATATTGTTGTTTCAAAAAATGATGGCATTGTTTACAAAAGGGTACAGAAAAATAACAGGAGCAAAGGAAAAGTAACCTTGTTAAGTGATAACCCCATATTTGAACCCTACCAATTGAATGTAGATGACATTATGGAACTGTGGCAGGCACAAATGATTATATCTAAAGCAAATGTGCAACAGCGTTGGGATGTAAACCAACTAGCAAGCCTTGTAAATAATTTGCAGGAACAGGTGAGTACAATGAAGAAGAAGATGAATTAGATCTCTGATTTGGAATGTCTGATTTGAGATGTCTGATTTGGTGAACTACTTTTATTTACTATTATGCTTGAAATTTTACTGTATTTTTATTTTACACTCTTCGGATGTGGTAAGTGTACTATAAGTTTGATTTGATGAACAACTTTCAGTTTTAGTTATTAACTTCATTTAAATAAATTTCAATCCGAATCAGTTGTGGAGGGATGGTATAAATTTAGAACTGCATATGCTTTTGTTTGCTATTGGTAATTCGGTGGAGCTGCATGTGCTTGTACTAAAAAAATTCTTTTTAGACCTTCTAAAATACTTTACAAAAATAGCATTGCTTAATAATATTTTGAAAAGCGTATGAAATTTTACTGCTTTGTATTACTTTGTTTTCTTTTTGTTTCTTGTAATTACAAATTCCTTGTTCATAAAAAATATATAGTACAGGAACAGAAAGGTTTTCTTCTCTTTTATTATTCCAAACCACATCAAGAGGCTATATTTTTTCCATTTAAAGACACTATTGACAGAATCTTTTTAAATAAAAATCATAAAAATGGATATCGCATTCAAGATAAGGATTTAGATTATTTAAAGGATATGGCTGTGAAACACTCCTTCAAACAATATGTTTTAATAAATGGAAAATCAGTTCTAACAACCGACACTCTAACATTAATACCTGTTGCCATCCGTTATTATTTTGGTAGTGCTTGGAGGACGCAAAAATTTAACAGCGAGAAGGTTCTAATACGCTACGAACATAATGACAAAGGAAGAGAACTGGCCTATCATATTTACGATGATAGAATTATATTGGGTATTAGCCTAACAAGGAAAAATGATCTGTTATGGTTAGATAAAAACATCCAAAAATATTTACCAAGTAAATTTGAGAACTAGATAAGAATAAAAATGAAGTTTTTAAAAATGTGGAGTTTCAAGTGTAAAGCAAAACATCACCAAATTGAAAACCTCTTATGGTTCGGTCAGGATAATCAAATCACAATTTTAGTCTTAATTTCATTTTTAAAATTTTAAGAAACAAATTTTAATTGGAAAACTAATTCACCTTTGAACAAAATACAGTTATTTATAAGTCAGGCCTATGCAAAGCCAAAACCACATGAACAAAGACATCAAAACATATAACAACAACCAACTCCCTGACGACAAAGCAATTTGCAACTTGCTAGCTCTTATTATTGATAGTGAGTTGCCCGAAGCAGAAAGTAAAATTTGGCATGCACACCCTGTTTGGTTTTTAGAAGGGAACCCTATAGTTGGTTACAGTAAGCAGAAGCCCGGTTGGCGATTGATGTTTTGGAGTGGTGCCGACTTTGAAGAAGAAAATTTAAACATTAGAGGAAAAAAGTTTAAAGACGCTTCTATCTTCTTTACTTTAGTAGAACAGATTAATAAAGTTGAACTCACGGGTTGGCTAAAAAAATCAAGAGATATTCAATGGGATTATAAAAATATAGTAAAAAGAAAAGGACAATTAGAAAGGTTGAAATAAATTGAGGGAAGAATCTTAAAACATAAGAGATGAACAACAAAAGCAACCATGATGAGCGTTTTGCCAAAATGACTTTTTCATCCGTATATCCCCTTTACCTGACAAAAGTTGAGAAGAAAAGCAGAACGAAAGAAGAATTGAATCAGGTAATTGAATGGCTAACAGGCTATGATAATAAAAAGCAGAAAGAACTCATAGAAGAAAAGGTAACTTTTGAAAACTTTTTTCGGAATGCTACACTAAATCCTAATGCTCACCTTATCACAGGAGTAATCTGTGGATATAGGGTAGAAGAAATCGTGAATCCTTTAACCCAACAGGTAAGGTACCTGGACAAGTTAGTAGATGAATTAGCAAAGGGGCGCAAAATGGAGAAGATATTACGAGGGGCTTAAAGATTATGAAACAGCGATTGGCGTTGAATTCCGTTTCTATCAATAAAAGATAATTGATCTGTAAGAATTTCTATTTTAAAATGATAAAAAAGCCTGGCTGCAAGAAAGGTATGTCAGTGCTTAGGCATTTTCAACTTATAGTGGGATCATAAAATCAACTCTCACCTTTTGAAAAATATTCTAATCATGATTTTCAGAGAAGCAAATATTACAGACATACCACAGATTCAAATTGTAAGAAATTCAGTAAAGGAAAATACTTTGTCTAACCCTGATTTGGTTACTGATGATGATTGCGTTGAGTTTTTAACGGTTAGAGGCAAAGGTTGGGTTTGTGAGATAGACAATCAAATTGTGGGTTTTGCAATTGCTGACTTAAAAGATAACAATATTTGGGCTCTATTCCTGCATCCTGCATTTGAAAAGAAAGGCATTGGTCGGCAACTGCACAAAATAATGTTGGATTGGTATTTTACACAAACAAAAAACAAAGTTTGGTTGGGAACAGCTTTTAATACCCGGGCTGAACAGTTTTATAGAAAGGCAGGTTGGACGGAAGTAGGCACTCACGGCGCTAAAGAAATAAAATTTGAAATGACATTTGAACAATGGCAACAAGTGAGCGATGTTTAGAAAATTAATCTTCATGAATAGCAAACGAAATCTGCATAGCATCTACAAAACTAAAAACTTTTACCCCCACATATCAAGCCCAACCCTAAAAGTATTGCAATGTGCTTCTACTATTATATTCACCTCCTTACTATATCCGCCACCCATAGATACCACACAAGGGATTTGATTTCTTTTTAAAGTAGAAAATACAAATTCATCCCTTTGCCTGCAGCCTTGTAAAGTCACATTCAGTTTACCAAATTTATCAGTATTCAATATATCTACACCCGAAAGATAAAAGCAAAAATCAGGTTTTACTTCTTCAATTATTTTTGTCAAATTATGTTGCAGCAAATGAAGATAAGTTGTAGTGTCAGTGCTATCTTCAAGGGCAATGTCAAGGTCAGATTTTTCTTTGTGAAACGGGTAGTTGTTCCTGCCGTGCATGCTAAAAGTAAAGACGCTACTATTGTTTTCAAAAAGCTTTGCTGTGCCATTTCCCTGATGAACATCCAGGTCTATAATTAATATTTTTTTGGCCAAATTTTTATTAAGTAAATAATTAGTAGCCACAGCCTGATCATTTAGTAAGCAAAACCCTTCGCCCTTATCAGCAAATGCATGATGGGTGCCACCTGCTACATTAAATGCTATTCCTTTTTCTAATGCTATATGACAGCAATCAATGGTACCCTGTGTTATAATTAATTCACGAAGTGTTAGTTCAGGCGATTGAGGGAAACCTATCCTTCGTTGTTCAACAGCCGACAAATTCTGATTGAGGAGTTTGTTCAGATATTCCCTTTCGTGGGTCCATAAAATAATAGAGTCGCTGCACGGTTTTGGACAAAACAAATTTTCCGTACTAATAGTTCCTTCATGTATTAATTGTCCGGGGATAAGCTCATATTTTGCCATAGGAAAACGATGTCCCGTTGGCAGCGGATGGGCATAAACTGGGGAGTAAGCGATTGTAAGTGACAAATCGGTAATGGATTTTTTTAGCAGGAGGTTTGGTGAAATCGAATTTCTAAATTTAAACACGCATAACACTTGCAGACTGCTCTTTTGAAATATTGGCATTAATAATAGCAAAAACAGCATCTGAAGATTTTTGTTCAACAACAGCCCCGCCTGTAAATTTTGAAAAGGCAGGCAGTACAGCATAGCTTTCAGAAAATAAATAACAAGGTAAAGAAATGGTTTGTTTGCCCAAACCCCGTAACACTACACACGGGTGAATATGGCCACTTATGTAATAAGGAATAACTTCTGTCGGCGGACAAGCTTCGGTAATATCGTGTACAAAACAAATGTTATCAATAATGAGATGTTTGGGTATTACACTAATATTTGCACTCCGGTACCAATCATTTTTCAATATATCATGGTTGCCTTTTATTAATTGGATATTTAATTCCGAAAAATCATTTCTCCATCTTTTAAAAAAGTCTAATTCTTTATTTTCAGTACTATGAAACAGATCGCCAACAACTATTAGAGTTTCAGGTTTATAAAACTGAATCTGATGTACCAACCGCTGCATATCTTCTTTGAAAATGCTTTGCGGTACTGCAATGCCAGATTTTCTAAAGTGTCCCGTTTTTCCAATATGAAGGTCAGAAAGTATCAATGATTTTCGCTCTTCCCAATAAATGCATCTATCCGGCGACAGCCAAAATGTTTGTCCACGAAGTAAAAATATTTCTGACTGCATTGTGTTTTTTGTTCGGGTTCAAAGATAGTCAGGCAACAAGTTATCTAATCGCAAAACCTTTTCTTTTAGCCCTTTTAATAATCTTAATTGGGTGCATTTTCAAATTGATGAATTATCCCATTACTTTGTACCTATGAATTGGGAAACCATTTTTACTACGCAACGTATTGGTCAGAAAGAAACTACTCCAGGAAACAGGTCGGGTTTTCAGCAGGATTTTGATCGCATTATTTTCTCCTCTTCATTCAGAAGGTTACAAAATAAAACCCAGGTTTTTCCCCTGCCGGGAAGCACTTTTGTACACAATAGATTAACACACTCTTTAGAGGTAGCAAGTGTTGGCAGGTCGTTGGGTAGCATGGTAGGGGAGCGGCTTAGCAGCGAAATGGATCGCAATTCAGCAGGTTATGAATTCTATCGTTACGAACTTGCAAATGTTATAGCTGCAGGTTGTCTTGCACATGATATTGGTAACCCCGCATTTGGTCATTCAGGCGAAAAAGCTATTTCAGCTTATTTTATAGATAATGCTCAATTAATGATAGATGGTAAACCGTTAATTACTTTTTTCTCAAAAGAAGAATGGGCAGACATTTCTAATTTTGAGGGCAATGCCAATGCTGTACGCATTCTTACCCATCAGTTCAAAGGAAAATTAATGGGTGGGCTTGGGCTTACTTACACCACTATTGCTTCCATACTAAAATATCCATGCGGTTCAGGCGCTATCCATAAAGGCTTTAAGCACCGAAAGAAATATGGCTTTTTTCAATCAGAGAAGACGGTCATTAAAGACATTGCAGAGCGGTTAGGAATGATTGCAGATAGTAGCGATGAAATTATTTACAAGCGACATCCTTTTGTTTATTTGGTGGAAGCCGCTGATGATATTTGTTATAGCATTATAGATATGGAAGATGCGCATAGATTGGGCATCCTTTCTCATGAATTGGTTAAAAGTTCATTTATACATGTCATTGCATCTTTGGATGAAAGTGAAGAAGATAGAACGGTAAGAACCTGTGAAAAAATTCAGGATGAAAATGAACGTATCAGTTACCTAAGGGCCAAAGCAATAAACCTGTTAACATTAAAAGCTGCAGATATTTTTTGGGAAAACAGTGAATCTATTATAGAAGGAAGTTTCAATGATACTTTGGTTGGTGTTATTGAAAAAAAATACAATGCCTTAAATGAAGTGATGAAAATATCTGCCGACAAAATTTACAACCATGAAAGTGTGTTGGAAATAGAAATAGCTGGCTACAATGTTATGGGTGAATTGCTTGCACTATTTATTCCACCGCTGTTAAAACAAAAAGCTGATCATAAAGATGAAAAGGTGTTGAAGTTGTTTCCTAAACAATACACCGAGTTTGAGGAGACAACATCCCCTTACCTTAAAGTAATGAATGCATTTGACCTTATTTCGGGGATGACAGACCTATATGCTACAGAATTGTATCGGAAGCTCAAGGGAATTGAAATTCCTCCTTACAGGTAAATTCAGTTAGTTTTTTATTTATAAATAATCAATTAAAACCTCCGGGGCATAAGTTGTAGTTCATCTTCCTCCTCCTTATCCAGGCCCAGCTTACTTCTCATTTGAATATTATAGTTATACTGCTCTTCTACTGAAATATATTTTCTTACACTTTTGGTAAATTTTCTTCCCTCCTTAGACCATAAGGGTGGCGTATAATTATAGCATTTGTCAGCAGGTAAATTTGTTACTTCGTAATGCCAGTTCTTAGACATGTAAGGTTTGTAAAATTCTTCAAAATCACCATCAAAACAAAAATGAAGAAAATCCGGGATTGTCATATCCAATGCCTGCCATTGTAAAGTGGCCGGTGCCAGATAGTATACTTTTCCTATATCATTGCCCAGCTTGCCTGTATTTAGTGCAAAAAATCCCCCTAATGCATCATCAGCAATCAGTAAGTATGGAGGTCTTTCACCCACTTCAGTGTAAGTTTTGCCTTTGTTCCACGAAGAAATAGAACGGGTAAGTCTGTTGCTGCCCGAGCCTAAAAGTCTTATCCATCCATCTTCGAGCAAAATGCCACCGGTCAAATAAATTATTGTACCTAATGGGGATTCTGTACCAATCTGAACTTCATAAACAGCCTCTCTGGCCTGATTGGTATCCACCGGCATTATTTCAACTTTGTTGATGGCCGTATCTATTTGCTTTCTTATAGCCTTCCATCCAGTATTGCCATAATTAACCAATTCATCCACAGTTTTTACTTTGTATTGTCCAATGGAAGCTAAAGCCGATAGAAAGCATAAAATAATTAGTAACGTTGATTTCATATTTACTTAATTTTTTTAGATCCCTACAAATTTAATTGAGTTTTAAACAAGTTTACCAGTATTTATATAAAATGGAATCCACATTATTTCTAAAGATGAAATATTTTTTGAAAAAGATTGTTTGAAGGGTTAATTTTAATGATATTATGGGGAAACGGATTAAAAATATTAGATTTCTGAACATTTCTTCATTAAATATTTGTCATTCCAACTATAAGCCCCTACCTTTGCCGTCCTTTAAAAAAGAAAATTAATGGCAAACCATAAAGCTACCAAAAAAGATGTACGTCAGGCAGCAAAGCGTAGAGACCGGAACCGTTATTACGGAAAAACAACCCGTAATGCTATTCGTGACATCAAAACATTGAACGATAAATCAGCATTTTTAGAAAAAATGCCTGATGTTGCTTCTATGATTGATAAATTAGCTAAGCGTGGCATTATTCACAAGAATAAAGCATCAAACCTAAAAAGCAAATTGGCCAGAAAAGCTAATAAGATATAGTTTTAGGATAAGTAAATCTTAAATACAGCATTGCATCCCATCTTTATAATAAGATGGGATTTTTAGTTTATTCTGGTGCGTAGTGGTTGTTTTCGTTTGGTAAGGTTATAGTAAACCTGTTTATGCTTTCTCCAACAGGTTCGTAGTGTATAGTACCTTTATGAACATTTAATATACGTTCTACAATAGCCAAACCCAGGCCATATCCTTTTTTGTTCATAGAATTTTCGCCACGGAAGAAAGGTATAAACAACCTGCTTTTCTCTTCTTCAGAAAGTTGCTTTCCAAAATTTTCGAATTTTACAATTACATTTTCTTCTGTTGGGTTTATAATAACCTTTACTTTATTATTGTCTGAATATTGTATTGCATTTTTTACCAGGTTTTGAACAGCACTTTTTATCAGGGATTCATTCCCCCTTACCACAAGTTGATTTTCATCCTCCGGCATATTTTCAAAATCAATAGCAACAACAGCATCAGGCATTACGTGACTGATAAACTCGGGGGTCTGATACACTATTTCATCAATTCTAATACGTGTCCAATCTTTAATAGTGGTAGTAGTTTCGTACCGGGATAGTGTTAATAAGCTATTGGTCAGTTCAATCAGATTGGTCTGGTCTTCTTTTAGTGAATATAAAATGGTTTTGTATTGATCTGTAGTGAGTGATTTATTAAGTGCTGCCTCGGTCTGCAACAACATATTAGCCAAAGGCGTCCTAAGTTCATGCGAGGCATGTTGCACAAAATTTTTGCGTTGTTCAAACGATTGTTCCAGCCTTTCCAGCATGGCGTTGAATTTGTCTGCTATCTGCCACACTTCATTGTTATTCTTTGGAATGGTAATTCTTTGCTTAAGGTTTTGAACCGTAATTCCTTCTATTTTATGCTTCAGTTCTTCAAGTGGCTGTATACTTTGTTTTACATAGAAAAAAGCAAGTAACCCGGAAAGTATCATTCCACCCAATATAGAAGTGACAAGAATTACTTTTAGCTTATCATTTTTGCGTCTGCCAAACACATCTATACCAGAAACTGCAATATAATAAGGCCTGTTATTGAATCTTTGGTAATAGATCATCCATTCCTTTTTGCGATCCTCAAATTCATAATGTTGCTGTATTTTAGATAAGGCAAGATAGCGGGTAGAAATGTTGGGAATGGTATTGCCTTGCGAAGCAAAAATGACCCTCATAGATGAGTTGAAAATAAATACTTCTTCGCCAGACAATGAATTGTTTGCATTGCGATTTAATGCATCAATTATTTCAGGTGTAATTTCAGGATTGGAGGTGAAGATTTCAAAAGTTTCGGTTGCCTCCAGCATGAGGCGTTTGGTAAATTCGTTTTTTCTGAAAGTTTCGTTTAAAACATAAATAGTAACCGCCGATGCCACCAAAATGATGAATACAGAGAGACTAAATATAAGAGCCAGGCGGGTTTTTAGATTCATGGATTATAATTCCTTCACAAAATAACCAAATCCGGGTTTGGTGTGTATCAACTTAACTTCAAAAGGCTTGTCTATTTTATTTCTTAGGAAACTAATATATACTTCAATTGTATTTGTGCCTGTATCAAAAGTAAGGCCCCAAACTTTTTCAAGTATTTCCTGCTTGCTTATCACCTTTCCGTTGGCACGTGCTAACATTGCCAATAAAGCAAATTCCTTTGCGGTCAGATTTATAATTGTAGTACCCCGTGTAACAGTCTTGTCAAGCAGGTCTATTTCAAGGTCGGCAATACTTATCTTCTCACTCTGTTCAGCTACGCTATCGGTTCTTTTAAGAAATACTTTTATACGGGCAAATAGTTCATTAAAATGAAATGGCTTTACTATGTAATCATCTGCTCCAAAGTTGAATGCATCCAATTTATCTTGTATTTCACCTAATGCAGTCAGCATAATTATCGGTATTCCTTTTTTGCTTTCACGAAACTCTTTGCATAAAGCCAAACCATTTTTATATGGTAGGTTTACATCGAGTAATACAAGGGAATAATTATGTTGTTGAAAAAGTTTTTCTGCTACAAGACCATCATAAGCCACATCAGTAGTATAACCTTGCAGGGTTAATTCCTCTTGTATAATTTGCCCAAGCTTAGGTTCGTCTTCAGCTAATAGAATCCTTTGATTGTCCATTGTTTTTAATAGAATTATAACGCTAATTTAAGCAAAATATGTCGTTGGTTAAAAAAAAAATATTTATCAACAGATAAATAAGGTGTGTTTCCCACTAAATTTTAGCGGGTTTTTTAAGAAAATCAATATATAAAACAAGAAATAATATCTTTTTTCTAAGGCTCTTTCATTACATCTCCACTACCCACCACATTTTTTTCTACAGATGCATTGCCTTTGTATTTTATATTTCCACTACCCGCTATTGAGGCTTTTAGTTTTACATCTGCATATACCATTGCATCACCCGAACCTGCAACATTAACATAGGCATTTTCGGCTTTTAATCCTATCCCATCATGGTTACCACTACCTGCAATTTCAACATTTACACTTCGGGTTTCGCCTGTAAGGCGTATTGTGCCACTACCAGATATGCTTGTATTTACTTCAGGTGCATTTAAATCCATAGTAATATTGCCGCTTCCTGCCACAGCAAATTGCATCTTGTCTTTAGCTGAAAATTTTCCATTGGCAATAACGTCACCGCTTCCTGTTATGCTTATTTCGTTTATGAAAGGAGTGGATACATATACTGTCATAGGTTGTTTAGTCTGTAAACTAACATTTTTTTTAACGCTTATTTTTAGCCAATCTCCATCTGTTTCTGTTATTATATATGGGATTATGTTTTCATCTCCCTCTACACGGGCACCTGCCAGGCCATTGTCTATTATTACATTAACCCCACCGGCTAACTTTATCTTTGATATATCATTTGCAGTTCTTTTTTCGCTGGTAATCTTTCCATTGCCTTCTATTCTTTTGCCACCAAACCTGCAGGATGCCCCTAAAATGAAACAAATTATACTTAAGCAAATCAACTTTTTTCTCATGGTTATATTTTTTATCTGCAAAAGTTATAAAAAATTATAACAATCGTTCCTCCTTTTTCTGTTTTTAATTTACAACATCCAACAAATTGTTATGATTTCTTAATGAATTTATGTATTAATATTGCCCAAAACAAAAAAGATGAAACAATTACTCTGTTTAATAATACCAGTAGCATTATTGGTTTCTTGTATCAAAAGTGAAAAGCCAAAATGCGATGATATCACTATTACTGCGCCAGCTTCAGAAGTAGCTGCACTTCGTTCTTATCTTGATACCAATCATATAACATATACGGCAGATTCCCGGGGATTTTTTTATCATATGGACTCTGTGGGTACAGGGGGTTCTCCTAATATATGCAGTTATGTAACAGTTGCCTATGCAGGTACGCTGTTAAATGGAACTGCATTTGATAATTCAGCAAGTGCCAGTTTTAATTTATCGCAGCTAATTACAGGTTGGCAGGAAGCCATTCCTTTAATTAAACAAGGAGGAAGAATGACACTTTATATTCCACCTTCGTTAGGTTATGGATCTACAGCGTCGGGAAGTATACCAGCCAATTCTAATCTGAAATTTATTATAACCCTGTTAGCTATAAATTAGTCAATATGCATTTGAGGGGGCAGTTTAGAAAACGTAATTCCAAATCAGAAAAGGAATAGAATATTTTAGTGTAAGTAAAGATTCGCTCAAAATAAATATTTCACGGGATTTCTTTAGGAAAGGCAATATAAAATTGCTACAAAAAGAAAGTAGGTACACCCCTTGTATTAGTTAAATTTAACAGGATTGCTTCTGTATGAAGCATTGTTGCCTCTGATAGTAATACTTACATTTATGAGCATTTTTTGCCAGTTTTCAATATCCTTTTGGGCAAGTTGTATCAGGTAATCTGTTGGAAGTTTAATAGTAAATGTTTCAAACCCGTTTACCCACGAAGGATAAACAAGAATTCTTGGGTTGTCTAAAATATGGTGGTGCTCATCTATTTTAATAATCACTTTTTCAATAGGGAATGCTTTACTAATCCTATTAATTATTTTAAATCTGATTTCTTTTGTTGCAGGTCCATCTTTACCCACCAGGTTATATTTTTTATTTACGGAAGCCGTAATGCTTACCGGATCTTTGAATAACCAATAAAAAATCAGTTGATACAATATAAATACAGCAACAACTGCAATGATGGACAAAAGGATCACTCTTAGTAGGATTTTAGGTCTGTAAAATTGAATAATTCCCGCAAACAATTGTCTTAAAAGCTTTTAATATATAGCGGTTATCCATTAAAAAATAATTAATAGCTTTACTATAAAATAAATATTTTTATCATCTGTAATTAATCCAAATTGCTCTTCAGTTTTTTGTGGTGATTTAAAATTAGTTTTGCGAAAATTATTGAATATAAAATGCTGAACTTGTCACCCTATATACTTTACAGCGATGGTGCCGGAAATATTTTTGAAGACTCCACACTGTATGTAACCGGCAGAACCGGTTGGGATGCTGTTCCTGTACCCGAAGATGAATGGATAGAATTGCCCGAGGGAGGCCAATTATATGAGTTGCCTGGCAGAAGGGGTATTGGAATAGACGTAAAAACCGGTGAGATGCGCCTTTGCGAGAAAGGATGGGCTGTAGCAGCTTTTATACCACCTGCGCATACAGGGTATTATCTGGCTGCTTATGAAACAGCTCCTGATGCTCCTACTTTACCATTATTTTGCTATACCGCCGCAGGCTGGCACAACAACAAAACTTATGTGCCTTGTGTACGTATAGAACAGGATGTAAGGCAAGATTGCGGAGGATATAATCAGGAAATAGTGGAGGCTGGGGTACAAAAAGCATTAGATATTTACCCGCACAACCGTTTGGTGGAGCATCTGGCAAATAAATGTGCTTTGACCTATCAATGCCCTGCTGCAAGAAATTATTTTATTGGCAGATGGGAGTGCCCGATACCTACATCCCCGGCATGTAATGCTAATTGCATAGGTTGTATTTCATTTCAGCCCGAAGAAGAAACAATAATTTCTACACAGGACAGGCTAACTTTTAAGCCCACTGCAGAAGAAATTGTTGAATATACAGTTCCTCATCTTGAAGGGGCCTCTTTTCCAATAGTTAGTTTTGGTCAAGGCTGCGAAGGAGAACCCCTCCTGATGTGGCAAACCATTCGTGACAGTATAATTGAAATAAGAAAACATACTAATCGTGGCAGCATTA
Source organism: Segetibacter sp. (assembly GCA_031373555.1). GTDB lineage: Bacteria > Bacteroidota > Bacteroidia > Chitinophagales > Chitinophagaceae > Segetibacter. The sequence continues at coordinate 42,874 of JANMMU010000056.1, forward strand.
ACATTAATACCAATGGGTCAAAACCTGATGCAGTAGAAGAACTTTGCAAGGCAGGGTTAGACAGCATACGGGTTAGCTTGAATAGTGTTCGTAAGCACATTTACGAGCCCTATTACTGCCCCAACAATTACACCTTTGAGGATATATTGGAAAGCCTGAAAGTAGTGAACAGATATGGCGGATGGACAAGTATAAATTATTTCGTTTTCCCGGGTATGACTGATAGTGTAGAGGAATACGAAGCACTGCGAAAAGTCATAAAAGATACAGGTCTGAAGATGATTCAGTGGCGTAATTTCAATATAGACCCTGATTGGTATCTCGGAAAAATAAATGTAGCAGATACTGGTGAGTGCCTTGGCGTAAAACAATTGATGGAATTAATTAAAGAAGAATTCCCGCATGTAAAATATGGTTATTTCAATCCGCCTATAGAAAGGATCCGGGGAAATTTTGAATTGGATTTTGCGCATTGATTCACTTTTTTGTTGCAATTCATTTTTATTAAAAACCTCATGCTATAAGTGTTTGGGAGACAATTTATTGATTGGAGCTGAACTTTTCCCACAAATGCCCTTAATAAAACAATTCAAAGAGTTTATTTTATCTAATTTTATTAAACCTTTGTAATCAATGTTATCCAAATAACGAAGTTAATTTAACCATTATGCCATTACCAAACATTTTCACCCCCGAGGTTTCAGAAAAATTAATTCAGCGAATTAATCAATTAACTCCGGCATCGCAACCTCAATGGGGTAAAATGAGTGTTGATCAAATGCTGGCGCATTGCAATGTTGCTTATGAAATGGTTTATGAGGATATACACCCAAAACCAAATGCTTTTTTGAAATTTATATTGAAAGCATTAGTCAAAAAGAAGGTTACAGGCGAGGCGCCGTTTCCTATAAACAGTAAAACCGCCCCGGCATTTATTATCAAAGAACATAAAAATTTTGAAGCAGAAAAACAACGGTTAATCAATTACATTTCAAGGACACAACAACTTGGTGAAAACCATTTTGATAGTAAAGAATCACACTCATTTGGGGCCCTTACCAAAACAGAATGGAACAATATGTTTTACAAACACCTCAACCATCATTTAACGCAGTTTGGTGTATAATACCTGTGTATATTTATTCCAGGTTTCCTATAAGCGGATAGGGCACTTGAGTTGGTAATTTGTTTTCCAAACTAAACACTCCAATCAATATAGAATGCCCGAAGACGAAGATTTTTCTATTGTGTATGAAAACAAGGAGATTGTTGTATCACCGGTACTCAATAAAGGAAATATTTATTTCATTGTTCACATGTCAACTGATGTTATCATAGCCGAAGGTATGGTAAATGAAGAGTGGGTATGGTACGAAGCGGGCAAGGGTGAAACACTACTTTCTGCTGAATTGGGAACACTAATAGAGTCTATTGACACATAACTTTTACTCTGCCTGCCTATTGGGATCGTATAAATGAATTGATTGTGCTACAAGTTTCCATTCTCCGTTTATTTTTTTAAGAATACGCATTTCATAGGAGTAGCTTTTTGTATTATCAGTGGCATACGATATTTCTTTGTGTGTTACATAAGCTATATTACCCTCAATGCTTATTTTATAATTGCTGTTTTCTGCCTTGCCGCCTTTGCCCATTGAACCGGGTGAAGGTTTAATAATCTTTTCAATGGGTACATCAAAAGTTGCTCCATCTTGTGTTGATACAAGTACACTATTAGTGGGTTCTATATGCCAGCAATCTGCATGAGATTTTACATCACCCGACCTCCATGTAGCTGACTCTTTTTCAAGCAATATTTTTATAGCCTCGGTATCATCAACACCCCGCTTACAACTGAGAGTCATAAATACTATTAAACAATAAATCTGTAAAAGTTTCATGATAATGAAATTGGAATTGTTGGTGGAGTAGATTTTTATTTTTAATGGCCGTATTTTATCTAAATGGAAAAATAAATGTTCTCAAAAAGGTCATTTTAATAAAATAATCGTAAATTAGCTTTTAATATGGCAATAATAGCTAACAAGGTTTTATCTCAAATATTTTTTTTTTCTTTGTAGCTATAAATATAAAGACAATGGCTTTCTTCTTCAAAATGGCAAAATTAATAGGCTAGTACAAGGCTTTTTATATCGGTTCAAAGATTTATTTACCACTAACTGATTACTTTATGCACCTCGTAAAGTTTTACAAGACATGTTATTCCCTTCTTGGGTTATTTATTTTTAGTTTAATAATTTCATTTTCTTCAAGAGCTTCTACAAATATAGCGGGTAACCAAAGCGGCGTATGGACAAAAGCAAATAGCCCTTACATAATTACAAGCACTGTTACAGTAACTACCGGGCATACACTTAATATACAACCGGGGGTAACCGTAATTTTTGCCAACTATAGTTGCGATTTTGTAATTAACGGAACACTTAATGCTATCGGCTCTGTAACTGACTCAATCAGGTTTAAAGGTACTTATAGTGCACCTTACAACACTTATTACGGGGGTACTCTTTATTTAAATACTTCTACAAGTGCTTTAAAATATTTACGCACTGACAGTATGGGGTATAGTAATCATGCTCTTGTTATTGCAGATCAAATGACCCCTACAATTTCAAACAGCACAATTAAAAATGATAACCGTAACCTTGATATTTATACCTGGATTGGCGGTGGCAAGAACTTTACAAATGTAAACGGTATAGTGTATATTAAATCAGCTACTTATTCCATTAATGCAACCTTGGCTAAATTGAGTGGCACAGGGTATTATTATCTTGTAAATGGAGTAACAATGTCAGCCGGTACACGTCTTACAATACAGCCCGGTGTTTCAATTTTGTTTCCTAATTATTCAGTTGACCTGGTAGTAAATGGTGTATTAGATGCACAAGGAACCTCTACTGATTCCATAAAAATTAAAGGGAAATATTATACACCAGCTAATACTTTTCATGGTGGAACTATATCTATTAATGGAGACAGTTCAATACTCAACTATGTATCTATAGATAGCATGGGATATTACACCTCTTCTATTATTATTGCAGATAATCTCACACCTACAATTTCTAATTCTTCAATAAGACATACTAACACAAATGATATTTACACATGGATAGGTGGAGGAAAAAATTTCCTAAACCTAAATGCAGTTGTATTAGTTAAGCCTCAAACTGTTGGGGTAAATGCATTTGTTTCAAAAATTGGCGGCAACAGTTACTATAAGTTTAATGGTGGGGTAACAATTAGTGATGGTGCAACGCTAAATGTACAGGCTGGGGCTAAAATAATATTTCCTCATTACTCTCATAGCCTGGTAATAAATGGCATATTGAATGCACAGGGGAGTGCTTCAGATTCTATAAAATTTAAAGGTGCATATTACCCTCCGACTGCTGCTTCAGATCATGGTGGCGGTATTTACTTAAATAAAGACAGCTCTGTTTTAAACTATGTTGTTATAGACAGCATGGGAGATGCTAGTTATGTAACTGCAGCCCTTACTCTTGGCGCATATTGTACTATCAATAATACTACCCTTAAAAACTCTGAAACATGGGGTATCGTCATTGCGGATAATATAAAAGTATCTATCTCTAATTCTGTATTACAAAGTAACAACTATGGTGATCTGTACACCTGGATTGGAGGAGTAACTAACCTTACAAATTTTAAAGGTATTCCAAATATTAAGGCAAGTAGTGTTGCCGTTAATACAGTTATGCCAAAGTTCAATACAAGTAACCCGACATATAATTTGTTAGGCACAATTACTATTAACAATGGTTCTAAGCTTACTATTCAGCCAGGTAATAAATTGATTTTCTCAAATTATACTGTAAGCATGGTAGCAAACGGCATATTAGATGCTCAGGGAACTGTATCTGACTCCATAAGATTTTATGGTCACTATTCTACAAGTAGCTCATCACATGGGGGCATCATTGCACTTTATAAAGATAGCTCAATCATAAATTATGCGGTGATAGATAGTATGGGTGATAGTTATTATCATAACAGTGCAATACTCATTTCCGCTAAAAGTACTATTACTAACACCGTTTTAAAAAATACTGAAACAACCGGTATTATTATCTCGGACAATATTCAACCTGTAATAAACAATACAATTATCAAGAACAGTAATAATCAGGATTTGAATAGCTGGATTGGTGGGGTAGATAATTTAAATTCATTTACAGGTAATGTAAACATACGTGGAGGAAATCTGAATGTAAATTCAAAATTACCTAAGTACAATACAAACAATTATTACAATCTGTTGGGAAGTATTACAGTTAACGCAGGTTCAAAACTTACTATCAAGCCGGGTGTTTCTGTTGGTTTTCCACAAATGGGTACAAGCCTTGTGGTTAATGGTCTTCTTGATGCACAGGGTACCGTTAGTGACTCCATTCGATTTATTGGTAAATCAAATCCATCAAATGGTAGTTCAACCCATGGTGGAATAGTCCATTTAAATAAAGAGGGTTCAATACTCGACTATGTATCACTGGATAGTATGGGCGATTCTTATTATCATGCATCGGCACTCTTAATGTCTTTCAATTCAACTTTCAGAAATTCTTCAATTAGAAATTCAGAAAGTTCGGGACTGGTTATTTCCGATAATATTAAACCTGTGCTAAACAATTCATCATTTAAAAATAGTGGGGCGTATGATATCAATACTTGGCTAGGTGGTTTAGACAGTGCTAATAATATGAACACAGTGCACGTTGGCATTAGAGGGGGTTCTTTAGGGGTTAATGGAACCTTTCCTAAGTTGCTGGGCAATGGCGCCTATTATAGATTATTAGGGTCAGTAACAATAAATAATGGAGCTAAGCTTACAATGAAGCCCGGCATTAGGGTTCTGTTTCCAAATTTTGGTACAAGTATGACTGTTAATGGAATATTAGATGCACAAGGGACCTCTGCCGACTCTATTAAATTGTATGGCACCAATGCAAATTCCGGACAATCCACTCATGGTGGTGGAATATATATTAATAAAGACAGTAGTAGATTAAGTTACGTACGTATAGATAGTATGGGCGATAGCTATTATCATAATGGGTCATTAATAATCAGTGATAATATTACAACATCCATTGTAAACAGTTCAATTACCAACAGCGAAACTGCAGATGTATATTCATGGGTAGGTGTAGGAAAATATATTGATAGCCTAAAGGGTGTCATTACCATTCGCAGTTACAATATAGGGTCAACCGAAACTATGTATAAGGTTAGAGGAACCTACTATAGATTAGCAGGTACATTAACTCTTAATGCCGGAAATACACTGACTGTACAACCGGGTGTTACACTTGTTTTTCCTGCTGCGAATATTAACTTCATCAACAATGGAATATTAGTTGCCATTGGAAATAAAACAGACAGCATTAAGTTTAAAGGGGCTAGAAACCTACCTAACGCCACCCTTTATGGAGGTACTGTATTTATCAACCGTGACAGTTCTATTTTAAAATATGTAGTAGTTGATAGCCTTGGTGATGCCGGTGGTAATTATGGGGGACTTTACTTTTCGGGAGGATGTCTTCTTCAATATTGTAACATCAAAAACAACAAGAATGCAGGCATGTACATTGCTTCCTCTAATGTAAATGCATCTTATACCAACATTACTAAAAATGAAAATGGAATAATTGTTTACAATAGTAAGCCGGTACTTAATAACTGTAATATTTTTAGCAACACCAATTTGGGCGCAAACAACACTTACAAGGTTTATAGTGCAGATGCTACCAATTGCTATTGGGGAAATGCGACAGGACCCTATCACCCAACATTAAACCCTACGGGAACGGCTAATGGGGTTTCAGACAGCATCAAGTTTATACCATTCAAAACCGCTTCTGTAGTTCCTGTGCTACCATTTATTACTTCATTTAGCCCACAGGCTGCTGCAACTGATACTGTGATAGTAATTCGCGGAACAAGATTTACAAGCACTACATCTGTAACTTTCGGTGGTAAACCTGCAAAATCATTTACTGTTTTGAACGACAGCACTATTAATGCTGTAGTAAATACCGGTTCATCCGGATTTGTTAAGGTTACAAAAGCTGCTGGTGCTGACTCGGTTGGAGGATTTACATATTGCTCCGGAATTGCACTTTCAACAAGTTTTACATTCTCAACAAATTATTCTGTCGTTAATTTTAATAACACATCTGTTTTTGCAACTTCTTATTTATGGGATTTTGGCGATGGTACCTTTGCAACTGATAGTAGCCCGGTACACCATTACAACAACCCGGGAACCTATACTGCATGCCTTACAACAAAAAATGTTTGCGCCAGATCGGTTGGTAATGTTTGCAAAGTAATACCGATGGTAGGTATAGCCTTTGACGATGGCGACAGAGATGGGTTGTTTGACCCTACCGAAGCCGGATTGTATGGTACATCGAGTAGCATATTTGATTCAAATAATGATGGATTGGCAGATGGCGTAAATGTCTTTACCGGCTTTCTTGTATTATCAACAGATACCGATGGAGACGGTATATCTAATTTGTTGGAAATGATAAATGGAACAAATCCATTACTTGCTGATACAGATTTTGATGGTGTGCCTGATAATTTAGATGCATTTCCAAAAGATAGATACAGGTCTAAAATTCCACCGCCGAATGCAGCGGATCTTACAGCACCGGTTATCACTTTGTCTGAACCTAATTAAAATATTGAAATAGCTGTTTATGAAACTTTTCATTTTAAAATATAAACCAGTGTTCAAGGCGAAATTCAGCTTGTTGTTTATCTTGGGTTTACTTTTTGGAACAAACATCTTTTCACAGCAATCTGAAAAGTATCCCATAATAAGAACTCCGGAAGCGGTATCTGTAAATAAGGAATTACCTAAAGATATTCTTCCGGAAACAGAAGCCATTCCAGTAAGTTTTTCAAAAAACCCAACTGACGAGGAAATTTATGCTGTACATTTTTTTGAAGAACCATTAGTTCCTGCTAAAGGAATTGTATCGTCAGAAGAAAATAAAGACTTTGTATATGCACTGATTAATTATTCCCAACGTACTAACCCTGATGACTTTACTGCACTGAATAGTTTTTTGGATAAATATCCGAAAAGCCGTTGGCAAGGTGCATTACTTGCTAATCTTGGGATTGTTTACCGTCGCACAGGGTATTTTAGTAAAGCAATGGAAGCCTGGGAAAAATCATGGGCAATACTAAAAGATGAACCCGAAGCTAAAATAAAAGTATTGGCAGATAGGGTTGTTTCTGAATTGTTGATGATCAATTCATGGGTAGGACGTTTGGAAAGAATGGAAAGTCTGGTAAATGAAATCGAACATCGTACCATTCAAGGACCTGCTACAGAAAGGGTTTCAGCCTCCAAATCTGCACTACTTGTTATGAAAGCAAGACCGGGAGTTGCATACAAATGTGGGCCATTTGCTTTAGAAATGGTTTCACATAAGGACACCGGAAAAATTATTTTCAATAAAAAAATATTCAACATTGAATCACCCACTACTGGTTTCTCAATGTCAGAGTTAGTTGCTATAGGAAAAGAAAATGGCTTAAATTATCAAATGGCATTTAGAAATCCCGGAGCACCTATAATACTCAATGCTGTTGTTCACTGGAAGCTAAATCATTACAGTGCCTTGCTTAAGAATGTAAATGGCCAAATTATGTGTGAGGATGTAACGCTCGGTACCATGTATGGAACGAAATTTTGGCTTACACCTACATCCTTGGATTCAAGTGCAAGTGGTTATTTTCTGGTGCCTGAAGGGCCGCTACCCAATGGTTGGAGAAAAGTTTCAATAGAGGAAGGAGCCAGGATTTATGGTAAAGGAAATCAGATACCTGACAATGGTAAGCACCTATCTGATGATGATGTTGAATTGGGTGGCCCCTGCCCCCCAAGCACTCCAATGGCACAATCTAATGTACATGCAGCATCTGTAAGTCTTCATATTTATGATCGGCCTGCCTATTATACTCCACCAAAAGGACCGGCAATGTTGTGGGATGTAAGTTATCATCATAGAGATAGTTACCAGCCAGCTAATTTCACTTACTCAAACATGGGGCCTAAATGGACCTTTAAGTGGCTTTCATACATTGTTGATAATCCCAATAATCAACTTGCAAATGCTGACCTGTATGCTATGGGTGGAGGCGTTAGAACTTTTGTTTCATTTGATACGCTATCGCAAAGCTATGCTCCTGAAATACAGACCAATGAAAAACTTTTTAGAACTTGCCCTAACTGTTATGAGCTGCGTCACCCAGACGGCAGTAAAGAAGTCTATGCACGTTCAGATGGTAATACATCAGCCGGAAGAAAAATATTTCTTACAAAAAAAATAGATGCAGCCGGAAATGAAATGAACCTTACTTATGATGCCAGCTTGCGGGTTACCTCTTTAAAAGATGCACTCAATCAGGTAACAACAATTGCTTATGGCAACGCCGATATTTACAAGATTACACAGGTAACCGATCCTTTTGGCAGGTCTGCAACTTTTCAATATGATGCTTCGGGCAGATTAATTTCCATTACAGATATGATTGGTATTGTATCATCTTTTCAGTACAATGCAAGCGATTTTGTAAATAGTATGACTACACCTTATGGAACAACACGTTTTATTGCAGATGAGGTGCCTGGAATAAGATCTGTTGAAACGCATTATCCACTAGGAGAAAAAGAACGGGTAGAATTTAGAGAAATTGCACCAGGTATAACAAGTAGTGAAGATCCTGTACCGGCAAATGCCTATAATAATTACCTAGTTTACAGAAACACTTTTTTCTGGAACAGAAATGCAATGAAAATTGCTCCGGGTGATTATACAAAAGCAGAAATTTTGCATTGGCTGCACGGTTCATATCTGTCAGGTGAAAATGGTGTAGTGGCGCCAATTCTGGAAAGTATTAAGAAGCCATTAGAAAGAAGAGAATGGTACTCTTATCAAGGACAAACAAGTGGCATATTTGCAAATCAAGGCATGTCTGGCAGACCCTCAATCATCAGTAGAATTTTAGATGACGGCATCGAGCAGACCAGTTCTTATACTTATAATGACCTGGGAAATGTTCTTACATCAAAAGATCCATTGGGTAGGAGATTAACCTATATCTACGATTCTACTAAAATTAATTTGCTGGAAGTGCGTCAGACAAGAGGTGCAGCAAATGAACTGCTTGCAAAGTACACATACAACTCTAAGTTTCTTCCGCTAACTTCTACCAATGCTTCGGGATTAGTAACAATTTATACTTATAATACTGCAGGACAATTACTGACAGTTAAAAATCCAAAAAATGAAACCACAACATTCACCTATAATGCGAATGGTTATCTCACAAGTGTTTCCGGACCTGTAGCCGGCTCTTCTACCACCTTTACTTACGATGGCTATGGCCGCGTAAGAAAAATAACTGACCCCGAGGGCTATGCAATAACTACTGATTATGATGCGCTGGACAGACCTACGCTGCTCACTTTTCCTGACGGTAGTTATGAGCAGATTGTTTATGATCGACTGGATGAAGTACACCACCGCGACCGCCAGGGCAGATGGTCGCACAGTGTGTATGATTCTTTGCGCAGGCAAAATGTTGCCATTGATGCTCTGGGTAGAATAACCCAATATCTATGGTGTAGTTGCGGCAGCCTTTCAGAAATTATTGACCCGCTTAAAAACATTACCTCCTTTACCCGTGACCTGCAAGGCAGAGTTATCACCAAAACATACAACAACGGCAATACAACCAGCTATGCTTATGAAAATTCAACAAGCAGGGTAAAGCAGGTAATGGATGCAAAAGGGCAGAAGAAGATTTACACCTATTATAAGGATGACAACATGAAAAGTGTTGCCTACCTGAATGCCACCATTGCAACCCGTGGGGTCAATTATACATACGACACCAGTTATAACCGTATAGCGACCATGACTGATGCGGTGGGTACAACTAAATACAGTTTCAAACCTGTTGCTTCCGGTCTGGGTTCGGGCATGCTGGCAACTGTGGACGGACCGTTGAGCAATGATTTGGTGGATTATAGTTACGATTCAACTGGTCGGATAATTGGCCGGAATATCAACGGGGTGTCTGCCACTTTTGTCTATGATAAAATGAACCGCGTAACTACAGAAATTAATGCACTTGGCACCTTTAGTTACAGCTATGTTACCCAAAGCAACCGGATGGCTGCCGTTACTTATCCCAACGGGCAACGTGCAGAATATACCTACTACAACAATGCAGGCGACCAGCGATTAAAACAAGTGTGGAACCGCAATGCTAATGGAACAACCCTATCTAAGTATAGCTATGATTATAACAAAACGGGCAGTATAAACAAGTGGACGCAACAGGCGGATAGTACAGATATTGCTTACGATGAATTGACCTACGATTTGTCTGATCAATTAATAGCAGCCACCAAAAAAAATCAAAGCCTTAACGCGGTTATTAAACGATACGCATACCAGTACGACAAAGCAGGCAACCGCACCAGCGAACAGGTTGATAATGCTATCACTTCAGCCAGCTATAACAATGTAAACCAGTTGACCGCTCAGCAAAGCGGAGGGCCACTCAGAGTTAAAGGCAGCCTCAACGAACTGGCTTCGGTAAAACTGAAAAATATCACCAACAACGATTCCACCCAGGCAGTAGTGGACAGTATTGCCAAAACTTTTGAAGGAAGTGTAAGCGTAACGCCCAATAGTTCAAACATCATCCACGTTTCAGCCACAGACTTTTCGGGCAATGCTAATACCAGTGTTGCAAAAGACACTATTAGCATTGGCAATGGAACCAATGGTTCTTTTACTTACGACCTGAATGGCAATACACTTACCAGCTCTAATCCAGCCGTCACCTATGGCTGGGATGCAGAAGACCGGCTGGTAAAAATTGTAAGAGGAAATGTGACAATTGAGTTTGTGTATGACGGGCTCAATCGCCGCGTAGCGGAAAAGCAAAATGGCGTTATCACTAAACGCTGGCTGTGGTGCGGTGGGCTGGCAATGGAAGAAAGAAACGCTAGTGGCAGTACGGTTACTAAACGCTTTTTCAATTTTGGTGAGCAGATTAACGGAACCAGTTATTATTTCACAAAAGACCACTTGGGTTCAGTAAAAGAAATGACCGATGCAGGCGGTGTTGTAAAGGCCAGGTATAGCTATGATCCTTACGGTCGCCGTACCAGAACCAGCGGTACGGTGGATGCTGATTTTGGTTTTACGGGTCATTATTATCATGCGGCATCAGGGCTGCATCTTACCCTTTTTAGAGCGTATGATGCCAGCACAGGCAGATGGCTCAACAGGGATCCGATTGAAGAACTGGGCGGTTTAAATTTATACGGCTATGCCGGAGCCAACACTATCAATTATGTTGACAAAGACGGTTTGTTTATTTGGATTGCGGCAGGTGCCCTTATAGGAGCGGTCGTCAATGTTGGCATTACCTACATTGCCAATGGCGGAAATGTAACCACCAGGCAATTGGTGGCAGCGGCAGCAAGCGGAGCTATCTCAGGAGCTATCGGGGCGGTAGCGGGTCCATTAGGCGGCACCATTGCCAGGGGGCTGGGATCGGTCTCCAATGGAGTGGTTTCCGCTTTAGGCTCTGCGGTCATATCTGGTGCTGGCTCTGCACTAGGCCAGGCGGTTGCAAATGGCGTAGATCCCTGCAACGCTACCAATCCTTTAAACGCTGCCCTATATGGAGGCATTGGCGGAGGATTTTCAAAGTATCTATTTGCAACCAAGAATTTAAATACCTGGGCGCAGGCAAGATACTTTGCACCACGAACGTTTGGCGGATTGACTGGAAGTACCAATGCATGGATGAATGCAGGGTCGTTTGCTACATCATCGGGTGTAGGCGGAGCTTCAAATTTCTCCGCAATAAATCCATTTTAGTAATTATGAAAATGGAAGATACTTTTACTGCATTGTGGGGTTTGGTGACGGGGTTGGTAGGCTGGAGCAGTTTCTTTAGGCTGGAAAAGCGCATCAGCTATTTTGTTGGGAATGAAAAATGGAGGATTGGGTGGATGAATATTGTTCGGTTTTGCGTAGCAAGTTTTTTATTTTTTCAATGCTTTTTTTGCTTTCGGCAATGCCGCTTTTCATAACCTTTTTTTCGGAACCTGCTTTAAAAATGGAAATCTGGCAACGACTGTTTGGCATCTCATTTTTTAGTTCGTTCGCCGGGGTTTTGATTGTGGGTTTTATGAACAAATTTTTTCTAAAAAAGAAATAAATCTTTAGCAATGAAACTTCAAAATATTGCAGTGAACCTCTTGTTAGCGGCTATCGGATTAGTTGCGGGTAATGGTGTGTTTGCCCAATGCCCAAAGTCTGGACTGATGATACAAAGCAAAGACTGTGAAGTGCCTAAAGCACTCGTGGTAACCGCTTCCATGTGTAAGGAAATGAAAGTGAAGTGGGCTGGAAACAAAGGCCAGGCTTATGTTGTAAATGCTACTTACCAATCTTCGGATAATTTGGTGAATGCAAAAGTGAGTGAGGTGGCAAATGATAATGGCAACTGCACGGCTACCATAACAGTAGTAGAAGGAGCCAACGTAAGCTGGAATGTACAATCTGTCTGCAATATCAAAGGAGCTAAAGTATATAGCACCCCTGTTGCAGGTACAGAAACATTCATAACCGTTTGTAACGCAGAAAGGCGTACTGAACCAGTCAAGGGGTTTGCAGTCTATCCAAATCCCAGCAAAGGCTTGCTGACAATCGATTACAGCGGCAATGCCGAAAAGAATATTGTGCTGAACGTGTATGACATGAGTGGCAAAAAAGTTTTTACACAAAACCAAGCATCACTATCAGGCAACAACAACCAATATAAACTGAACCTGCGTGAACTGGCTCCGGGTGCTTATACTTTGGAAATGGTGAATGGCGGAGAAAGCAAGCAGGCAAAGTTTGTGGTGGTGAGAGAGTAGCAGTTTTGAGTACTTAGTATTCATTTTTGTGATAACCTATGAAGCATTTTTTATCACAGATGAAAGGGAGGTTTTTCAAAGTGGGGTAAGAGGTTTTTCCTTATTATATCTCTGTCGGAGTTCTCTCTGTGTGAAGCTGTGGTAAAATGAGAAAAACGTGGGAAAAGCTGAATAATGGATTGCCGTACAAGAGTGCGACGCCACCGAAATTCAATGATGAACTTATTGCTTGGTTCAAAAGAAAAGAAACAGAATGAAGGAAACCTGGCAATGGATTTTTGAGGAAAGAATTTAAGAAGAAAAACATGTTGAAATATACATACAAACCTTAAATATTAAACTGGTAAAAACTACTGTTATGATAAAGAGAATCTCCATGAAGCTGACCATGCTTTTTATTGTGTTTTCTGTGGCGCAAAGCTTTGGGCAATGGAACCTGACCGGTAACAGCAATGCAACTGCTGCTTCCATTTTGGGTACTACCAATTCTGTTGTACTAAACCTTGCTACCAAAAATACCAAGCGGCTAACGATAGATACACTAGGCCGTATCGGTATCGGCACTACTACCCCCACTAACATCTTAACGGTAAAAGGCGCAGGCAGTACTCCGGCTCCATCGTGGGTAAGTGCAGGGGCGCCTTTGTTTGTTGGTTTTGGGGAAACAGCCATAGGCAATGCTGATTATATTTTGTCTATGGCAGGCTCGTCTGCAAATGCAAGGCCCGTATTTATTGGAAGAAAAGGCCGGGGTACATTAGCCGCCCCTGGGGTGGTAGCAAACAATGATTTCCTGATGTCATTTCTGTCATCAGGCTATGATGGAGCTGCTTTTCAAAACCCGGCTGGTATAGATTTTTATGTAGATGGAACACCATCTGCGGGAAGTGTACCTGCCCGTATCTCATTTGTAACCGGCAGTAACAGTGCTACAAGATTAGAACGTTTGAAGATAGGTAGTACAGGAAATATTTCATTTAACAATACGCAGTTATACGTGCAGCAATCGAACGGCGGCGCTATTGGAATAGGTACAACATCACCCAATGCTTCAGCATTAGTAGATATGACATCTTCTAATAAAGGTATGCTTTCACCAAGAATGACCAAAGCACAACGTCTTGCTATATTATCTCCTGCAGTAGGTCTTTTGTTATATCAAACTGATGATGTAAGTGGTTTCTATATTTACAACAATGGTTGGAAAACAATACGTGCTATTGATAGTGTGAATGTATTTTTAGGATATCGTTCAGGAGATGCAATTAGTAATACTTTTGCGAATACTTCTGTTGGTAACTACAGCCTCCAATACCTGACCACAGGAACAAATAATACTGCAACAGGTTATCAGGCACTCAACGCTACAACGGTAGGTTTTGAGAATGCAGCATTTGGTGCCGGGGCTCTTGCAATCAATGATTCGGGTAATTACAACAGTGCCTTCGGAAATATTTCTATGCCAAGTAACAGAACCGGAAACTACAATTCAAGTGTAGGTTATTATTCATTATTTCTGCAGAATGGAAATAACAACAGTGCTTTAGGCTTTTCTGCCGGCGATTATACTAACGGTAGTTCAGAGGGGACATTTCTTGGAACGCTTACGCAGGCCGGTGACAATCTAAGTAATATTACAGCAGTTGGTTACGGAGCAACAGTTACAGGATCAAACGCAGTTAGAATTGGTAATACATCAGTAACATCTATTGGTGGTCAGGTAGGTTGGTCTAATTTTTCAGACGGTCGGTTTAAAAAGAATGTAAAAGAAAATGTACCGGGTCTTGAGTTTATTACTAAACTTCGTCCGGTTACTTACAATCTTGATGTAAGTGGAATAGACAATGCATTTGAAGCTACCAAAGCAAATTCAAATAAACACCCAAAACCACAACCTTCGGCTACCGATATCAAAGCTAAAGAGACGAAAGAAAAAATTATCTATAGTGGTTTTATTGCACAGGATGTTGAAAAGACCGCTAAAGAATTAAACTATGATTTTAGTGGTGTAGATGTTCCAAAAAATAAGAATGATTTTTATGGTTTGCGTTACAGTGAATTTGTAATGCCACTTGTGAAATCTGTACAGGAACTTAATAAAATGAGTAATGAAAAGGACGAAGTGATTCAGAGTCAAAATAAAAGAATAACTGACCTTGAAGATAGATTAACCAAACTGGAATCATTATTAATAAATGGTAAAGTAGCAAGCAATACAAAAGAGCAAAATATTAATTTGACCTCTGCCACTCTTGAACAAAATGTCCCAAATCCACCATTAAACCACAATACAAAAATCAGTTACAATATACCTTTAGGCAGTAACAATGCAGAACTTGTTGTAACTAACATAGATGGTAAAAAAGTGAGAGCAATAAAACTAAATAATACCGGTAATGGAGTATTAAACATTAATACCTCGGGGTTAAGTGCCGGGACTTATTCTTACACATTATATGTAAATGGAAGAATGGTGGAAACTAAGAAAATGATTGTTAGTGCCAATTAATTATCATTCAATTTCTTACTATAACAAATGGAGGGAAATTTTTTCCTGCCATAAAATTGCTGCTAACGAACAGGACCCCCATGTTAGCTGATGTTTTTATACTTTTTATATTCGCTTATTAGTATGTGCCGATATGTCACAACTAATATTAGTAACATTAATCCATAAATAACAAATTGGGGTCGACCAACAAATTCCCTAAACTGGTTATAAAAATTTAAGCTGTAAAATTGACTCAAATTATGAAAGGTAACTATGAAACTTGCTATAATAATTACAATTGTCATAACATATCCAATGTGTGCAATTAGAACGCATTTGTTCTTAGGAGTTTTGTAAAAAATCTGATAGAATTTGTCAGTCGAATCAAAATATTGTAATGATGCTAACTCTATATAATTCTTAGGCACCTCGGAAAAATTTGTCGGTCTTTTGTAACGGAAATAAAAATAGTAGAATGCGTAGATAACTGGTCCTACAATTATTATGTTAGCTATAATTAAGCCTGTCCACCCAATACCAAAAAATCTGTATAATGGGTTTGTTTCACCTGTCGGGTTGTCAAAAAACCAAAGACTTGTCGAATAAAAATCGCAACCTCTAGCAAAAAGTAGCAAAAAAGTGAATAAAGCAAATTTTAGTTTCATTGTAGAATTATAATGTCGGTTTAAAATATCAGCCAACGAACAGGGGTCAAGTAGCCCCCCGCATTTCAACAGAAGGCTCTCACAGAACCGTACTTGAAGGTCTCCCTTCATACGGCTCTTGACATACAAATCTATTTTGTCTTTACTATAGTTTCCAGTGTACAAATAGGGTTGG
>JANMMU010000088.1:0-38629 GCA_031373555.1 Segetibacter sp.
AACTCGGGCCAGTTCAAATCTGATGAAGGTGCCGATGGCTTTGCCATACTAAGATCTGTGATCGATACTGCAAGAAAAGCAGGTCAAAATATTTTGAACCAACTACTGCTTATTGCTAAATTGGGTACTGAATAGTTACTATTAACATGCCTGACACACAAAAAAAATGCCGGAGAAAACCCCGGCATTTTTTCAAATTTGACTTCTTGACTCAATGACCCATTGACTATCTTCAAACAAGATCAATATCAAAATTGACCAATTGCACAAATTCTTCTAATCGTGCATCTATATCAGCTTTTGTAATTTCAGTAAGGCGTTGGGTGCCAAATTTTTCTACACAAAAACTTGCCATGGCGCTGCCCATTATAATTGCAGTCTTCATGTTATGAAAAGAAATGTCTTTTGTTTTTGCAAGGTGGCCAATAAAGCCTCCGGCAAAGGTATCTCCTGCACCGGTTGGGTCAAATACTTCTTCTAATGGTAGTGCAGGTGCAAAGAATACATGGTTCTCATGAAACAACAATGCGCCATGTTCACCTTTTTTGATGATGAGGTATTTTGGTCCCATGGTCATTATTTTTTTTGCGGCCTTTACCAGACTGTATTCGTTGCTTAGCTCACGGGCTTCACTGTCGTTTACCATCAATACATCTACCATGCTGATGACGTCTTTTAGGTCGTCCATGGCAATTTGCATCCAAAAATTCATGGTGTCCATTACTATCAGCTTAGGGCGTTTCTTCATTTGCTGAATCACACTCCTCTGTACTGCGGGAACCAAATTTCCCAACATCAAAAACTCACAATCCTGAAAACTTTCAGGCACAACCGGCACAAAATTTTCTAATACATTCAACTGTGTGTCTAATGTATCACGGGTATTCATATCCATGTGGTAGCGACCACTCCAAAAGAAAGTTTTTTCATCTTTTTTGATCTGTACACCTTCTAAATCTACCCCACGGCTGCTAAGTGCATCTAATTGTTCTTGCGGAAAATCTCCACCAACTACAGATATTTGCTTAATTGGTTTTGTAAAATTGGAAGCACTCCAGGCAATATATGTGCCGGCACCACCAATTATTTTATCAGATTTACCAAAAGGAGTTTCAATAGCATCAAACGCCATAGACCCGACAACGACTAAAGACATAGAGAGAGTTTTTTAATAATTTGTTTAGGAAGATTACAGTATCTTATCGGGGTGCAAAACTAAGAGAAAAGAATCAGGTAACTAGTATTTAGTAGTAAGTATTTAGTATTTAGGCTTACAAAATTGATTTTCTTAGCGCTCAAATGCCTTATCTGCAAATTTTTGAAAAAAAACTGCTTTCAATTAATCAAAAACATATACTTTTGCTGCCCTTTCACCATAGCAGTACTAATGGGACGTACCGCTAATGTATGAAAACCTTATTTTTTGGCTTAGTAAAATTATTAAAAAATGAAACGTACATTCCAACCACATCGTCGCCGTCGTAAATCTGTTCACGGATTTCGCAAACGTATGGAATCTGCAAATGGTCGCAAAGTATTGGCAAGCCGTCGTAAGAAAGGCCGTGTAAAACTGACTGTTTCTGACGAGAAAAGATTGAAGTAAAATTGAACCTTTTTCATTAAACTGAAAAAGTCTCTATACTGATTAAATGCCCCGATTTTATAAAATCGGGGCATTTTTATTTTTATTAATAAATTCTTTGCCAATTAACCAATGCCTCTAGTTTATTCTGACTAATTTTCTTGAACTTGCCTTCATTCATTAAATCGAATGTTTTGAACAGAATATCTCTTTTTGCCTTGAGTTTATTATCCGGCATATTATTAATTCTTGCATGGCCCGTTTCGCAACTTACGTTGTTAATTTTTATTGCCTGGATACCCTTATTATACATTAGCGATCAAAACATAAAGCGAAACCGTTTTTTCCTGTTATCATATATAGCAATGCTCATTTGGAATGCCGGCACCACCTGGTGGATCTGGAATTCAACGGCACCCGGCGCAATAGCGGCTATTGTTGTCAACAGTTTTTTTATGTGTTTGCCTTTGTATGGGTATTTTATTTTCAAAACAAATTATGGCCAAAAAACCGGCGTTATTGCATTGATCACTTTTTGGTTAAGTTTTGAATATATACATCTGAACTGGCAATTGAGTTGGCCTTGGCTTACGCTGGGTAATGTATTTGCTACGCATACAGGTTGGGTTCAGTGGTATGAATATACTGGGGTTTCGGGTGGTACACTTTGGGTGCTAATGGTAAACTTACTGCTGTATTCAATTATTAAAACAAACCTTAACAAAGAAAAATTGTATTACTCTATAGCGGGTGTTGTAATACTTGTAATGCCTGTTGTTTTATCATCTGTTATTGCACCAAAGTCCAATGCTTCTTTTGCTAAAAACAATGTAATTATTGTTCAGCCCAATATTGACCCTTATAATGAAAAGTTTGCCCCAAACAGTACCGACAGGCAAATTGAGGCACTTATAAAGTTATCAGAACAAAGCCTTGATAGCAATACCCGATTGGTGCTTTGGCCTGAAACGGCTTTACCGGTGGCGGTTTGGCAAGACCAAATAAGTGAAAGCCCTTATTACAAATCTGTTTTTGAATTTGTAAATCGCCATCCGGCAATAACCCTTCAAACAGGAATAGAAACAATAAAAAATTATGGCGCAGAAAAAGTAACAAATACTGCAAGAAAAAATCCGGCTTCCGGCTCTTACTACGATGTTTTTAATGCTGGCATTACTTTAAAAGCAAATGAACCTATTCAATTATACAATAAAAGCAAACTAGTTCCCGGTGTGGAAACCTTGCCCGATTTTTTGCTATGGATGGGTGCCATTTTTGAACAATTTGGCGGTACCGCAGGCGGCTATGGCCACGATAAGGAAGCAGTTGCTTTTAAAGAAAACGGAAACCCTTATATTACTGCACCTATCATCTGTTATGAAAGTATTTATGGCGAGTATGTAACCAATTATGTACAAAAGGGTGCTAATCTGTTAACCATAATGACCAATGATGGATGGTGGGGCAATACTGCAGGCCACAAACAACACCTTGAGTATGCAAGATTAAGAGCGGTAGAAACCCGCAAATGGGTAGCCCGCAGTGCTAATACAGGCATTTCAGCAGTTATAGATAATACCGGTGAAATTGTAGATTCACGCAAATGGGACGAAGCTTCATTTATAAAATATTCTATTCCGGCTACTGGCGGTACAACATTTTATGTACATAACGGAGCTATCATTTATAAGTTGGCAATATTTATGCTTGTTATATTGTTAGCTTATCACCTTGTTATGCTTATAAAAAAGAGGTTTGTAACAAAGTCAATATGATTTTCTGATTGAATGATAGTTTTATAGGCAGAATATTGAATAAATGATTTGTGGGAATGACATCATTCTTCATTGAATTTCATCAATACTAATATTAATTTATGGAAAAGAATTTTCAATATAAAACAGCGAATGTCTGCTATACAATAGAAGGCAAAGGTGAGGTAGTATTGTTACTGCATGGTTTTGGAGAAGACAATGGTATATGGCAAAATCAGGTTCGTTTTCTTATGGAAAAGTACACGGTGATTACACCCGACCTTCCCGGTAGTGGCAAGTCTTCTTTTTTAGAACAAAGTGAAGTTTCAATAAGTGATTATGCATCCTGCATATTGGCTTTATTAGAAAATGAAAATATAGAAAAGTGTTATTTGCTGGGACATAGTATGGGCGGGTACATAACCTTAGCATTTGCAGATGATTATCCTGAAAAATTGTTGGGTTTTGGGTTGATCAACTCTACTGCATTTGCTGATAGTGCAGAAAAAAAGAAAAGCAGGTTACAAGGTATAGAAATGATAAAGGAACATGGGGCATATTCTTTTTTAAAGACCGCCATCCCTACGTTATTTTCCAAAAATTTTAAAAATGAACATCCTGAAATAGTTACTGACCTGGTGGAAAAAAGTAAGCAGTTTAGCAACGAAGCGCTTATGCAATATTACACAGCAATGATGAACAGACCCGAAACTACTGCTGTGTTGCAAAATGCAGAGGTCAGGGTATTATTTGTTATAGGAACAGAAGACAATGCCGCACCGTTAAATGATCTGTTACAACAGATTCATTTACCCAATATGGCTCAAATACACATTTTAGATGGAATAGGTCATATGAGTATGTTAGAGGCTGGCGAAAGACTAAATTCATACTTGTTGGAATATCTGGGAAATAATTAATTAATTACTTTGTTGTTAAAATTCAATTTCTTCTTAACACATAATTAGCAGTGGGCTAACCAACGAATAAGTTCCAATATTAATCAAGCTTTTGTAATTTCACTGTTTAAAATAATATTGATACAGATACATTTTTTATACATTGGCGCATGAGGAAATTAATCTTTTTTATATTACTAACATTATCTAACCTTCCTTCAATCGCCAATCATATATCCGGGGGTGAGTTGTTCTATGAATATCTGGGTGCCGGAACCTCAGGTACATCCAGATACAGAATTACAATGCGGCTGTTTAGAGACTGTAATTCTACAGGTGCGGTTTTGGCAAACGAAAACGTAGTAATTGGAATATTTAACACATCAAACCAAAGCCAGACCAATACCCTAACATTAATTAATACTTCAATACAAACTATCCAATTAAATACGGCTACAATACCCTGTCTGGTCAATGCACCTGATGTTTGCTTTCAGGTTGGGCTATTTAGTGCCACCATAGATTTACCGAACATTGCTGCTGGTTATACACTTTCATGGGTTAGGTGTTGCAGGGCCGATGGCATTTTAAATTTAAGCCAGAGTACAGGTGCAGGTGCTACTTTTGTCACTCATATACCCGGGACAAGCTTATTGCCAACAGGCCATAACAGCAGCCCACAGTTTTTGATAAGAGATACCGCATTGGTTTGTAAAAATCAAACCTTTACCCTCAATTTTGGAGCTACAGATGCGGATGCTGATTCATTAAGTTATGAATTTTGTGACGCTTATAATGGGGGCACATCCTCCCAACCCAATCCTGCGCCTCAACCCACGTTAACATTAAACTTCCTTGGATACCAAAGTCCTTATAGTGGTAATGACCCGTTAGGGGTTGCAGTTACAATAAACCCAATCACAGGGCAGATAACCGGAAAAGCACCTGGGCAAGGACGCTATGTAATAAATGTATGTGTAAACGAATGGCGAAAAGGCGTTAAAATAAATGAACACCGCAAAGATTTCATTCTTCAGGTAGGTGATTGTGATTACGCTGCTGCTGATCCGCTGCCACAGGTAAGCGAACCATCTGTACCACAGTTCAATTATGAGTTTATTTCCTGCAAAAGTTTTACTGTATATTTTATAAATAATACCCATTCGGCTGTAATTACAAGTTATCACTGGGATTTTGGTGTTGATACTACCTTACGGGATACTTCCAACCTTGCCACGCCATCTTATACCTATCCTGACAGTGGCACTTTTACCATAAAATTACGTGTATCGGGCTCAAATAATTGCATTGATAGCAACAGTGTTACTATTGGTATTTACCCTGGCTTTAAAGGAGACTTTAATGTTACGGGCAATTGTTACAAAAACCCATTCATCTTTGCTGATAAAAGCACTACAACTTATGGCACTATTAATAGTTGGCGCTGGAACTTTGGAGACCTGGCTACACTAGCCGATACATCCCGTCAACAAAACACTTCTTATATTTATCCTAATCAAGGCCCACGTAGTGCAACCCTGCTGGTTACAGACAGCAAAGGGTGTATAGATACTGTTACAAAACCTGTAATTGTCAGGGACATCCCATATCTAAACCTTCCTTTTCACGATACCATTATTTGCAGTATAGATACTTTGCAATTACGTGCACAAGGCACAGGAATATTTTTCTGGACACCTGCTTATAATCTTATAAATGCGTCAGACTCAAATCCCTATGTTTATCCAAAAATTACTACAACCTATCAGGTTTCATTAACCGAAAATAGCTGTATTGCAAAAGACACTATTCGGGTAAATGTAGTGGATTCAATCTCTATTTATGTAGGGCCTGACACTACCATTTGCAGCAGCGATATAATCACCTTATACCCATTTAGCGAAGGTTTAGCATACACCTGGAAACCAACTATCGGAATCGTAAGTAATCCCAACATAAAGAATCCTGCCATTAGCCTGTTGTTTAACCCCTACGTCAGAAAAGATACTACAGTTATATATTCGGTTAAGGCCACACTCGGAAAATGTGAAGCAAACGACCAGATAAAAATAAGAGCTGTAAGATATCCAATAGCTATTGCCGGGTTTGATGATTCTATTTGTTACAAACAAAAAATTAATTTGTCTGCAAGCATATTAGGTTCTGATTTTGTGTGGTTTCCAAAAAACAGTTTAACCAACTCTAATACCCTTACCCCTACAGCCTCGCCTCAAAATACAACCACCTATAAACTAACTGTTACCGATACTATTGGATGCCCCAAACCTGTAAGTGACGAAGTGATAATAAAGGTTATACCGCAGGTAATAGCATATGCGGGTCATGATACCAATATTGTAGTTAATCAACCGCTACAACTTCATGCAGAAGGTGGAACAAATTATGCGTGGACACCCACAACAGGGCTTGACAATCCATTTTCATCTGACCCTATTGCTATACTTGGTCCGGGCATAGATTCTATCCGATATACAGTAAGAGCAACATCCGGACCCGGTTGTTTTGGTGAGGACAATGTAAAAGTTGTGGTATTTAAAACATCTCCCGACATATTTGTTCCATCTGGGTTTACCCCTAATGGTGATGGCAAAAATGATGTTTTAAGACCTATTCTGGTAGGTTTAAAAGGGCTTAATTATTTTAGAATTTATAACCGACTAGGTCAACTTCTTTATACTACTTCTTCTGTTGGTGAAGGGTGGGATGGAAAGTTTCAGGCTACAGAACAGGCTACAGGAACTTTTGTTTACATGGCACAGGCTACTGATTACCTTGGAAAAACAATTTTTAGAAAAGGTACGGTGGTACTTATAAGATAATTTTTATTCTAAAAAGTTTCAAAACATTAACTCATTCCAATTTTGTTTGTAACTCATTGTTCATGTATGATGATTGGCATATAAAACTACAAAAGCTACAATGGAAAAAATTGTATTAATAACAGGTGCAACATCCGGTTTTGGAAAAGCAATGGCAGAAAAATTTGCCGCAGGCGAATGGAATTGCATTATTACCGGCAGAAGGGCTGACAAACTACATACATTAGCGGATGAACTTAGAGACAAATATCAGGTAAGAGTATTAAGTCTTGTTTTTGATGTAAGTAATAAACATGAGGTAGAGCAAAATCTTGAAAACTTACCAAATGAATGGCGTAATGTAGAATTGTTAATAAACAATGCAGGTCTTGCATTGGGAAGAGACCCAATAGACAAGGGCAACACAGATGATTGGGATACCATGATAGACACAAACGTAAAAGGATTGCTTTATGTGACACGTGCAATAGCCCCTTATATGGTAGCCCACAATCAGGGACATATCATAAACATGGGTAGTATAGCCGGCAAAGAAGTGTATGAGAATGGAAATGTTTATTGTGCAACAAAATTTGCCGTAGATGCTATAAGCCGGTCTATGCGTATTGATTTATTACCTCACAAAATAAAAGTAACCAACATAAACCCCGGTGCTGCTGAAACAGAATTTTCGATAGTACGCTTTAAGGGCGATGAAGAAAAATCGAATGCGGCTTACAAGGGTTATACTCCTCTATATGCACAAGACATAGCTGACATTGCGTGGTATTGCGCAAATCTTCCTGTGCATGTTTGTATTAATGATTTACAGGTCACGTGTATTGCACAGGCTAATGTTGTGAATTTCTCTAAACAATAAACCAGGGGTATTAATCTGTAAAGCCAGCACCAAATTTATCAGGCTACTTTAAGCATTGCTATTTTTTCGGCTTGTTTCCAATCTTCTGCGGTATCAATATTTACATGCCATGGACTGTCGCTTTCAAGGTAAGAAATAGTTTTACCGTAAATATTATTATGAAGTAGAATGTTGTCAGCCTTAAAAACATATACACTTCCATCTCTTGCATAAGCCGGAGGCAGTAGTTGTCTGTTTGGAATGATGGACTCGTCTCCTGTAGATATTTGCAGAAACCCATCAGCACCGGGGGTAAACACCCAATGTGGATTAAATTCGTGAGGAACCCTCTTTACAGAAAAAAGACAGTCGGCACCGGAATCTTTAAATGCTTTAATACATTTATCAGCAAAACCTGCACTTCTGAAAGGGCAGGTAGGTTGTAAAAGGCATACTGTATCGTAGCTATGTCCCTTACGGGTAAAATAATTTAGGGCATGCTTAATAACTTCTGCTGTAGGGGTATGGTCTGCAGACAAATGAGATGGCCTCATAAAAGGCACTTCTATTATAGTAGAATCAGCCAATGAAGCTATAGCCGCAGAGTCTGTACTCAATATTGTACGATCAATAAGATGGCTTTCTATAGCTGCATCAAAAGTGTAGGCAATGAGTGGCCTGCCGTTAAGCAGCTTTATATTCTTGCCCGGCACTCCCTTTGACCCTGATCTTGCCGGTATGATGCACAATGTTTTCATCTTCCTGAAATTGTAATATTTTACTGAATCTTAGTTGTACTTTAGCTAAAACAGCTGCCATTCTCTCACCGGCATCACCTTTGCCATATATAAATGATTGCGAAGGCCTTTTATTGTGCTTCCAATAGTTAATCGCTTCCAGTATTTCGTCTTTATTGTGATCTACATCTATCACATTTCCTCCTCTTTCTCTTCCAGACTGCCGGGTTCCAATATTTACAACCGGTATACCCATAAACGAACATTCTCTTATGCCCATACTACTATTACCTATAAGACATTTAGAGTTGTACACCAGCTTAAGAAAATCTGTGGGCATCATGTTGTCAAAAAAATGTACATGACTCATATTTGCATCACTCCGGCATGAGCGTATGCTATAAGCAAAAGCATCAGAACCTGCATCTGCATTTGGAGAAAACCAAAATACCGGCATATCTATTGCTTTTATTGCTTCAAGGGTTTCTTCTGCCTGAAATTTAGCTTCATTAAATTCTGTTGTTACCGGATGTTGCATTACAACCATATACCCTTTAGAGTAGTCCGGGAAATTACCGGATCCACCATATAATTTATATGGATCAAAATCTAAAGCAGGCTTTTCCAGCACTTCTGCTGCAAGGTCTATAGATGGGCAACCTGTATTAAAAACATACTTTGGATCTTCGCCTAATTTTATTACAGTCTTTCTTGCAAGCTCATTGCATACAAGATGAATATCTGCGAACTTTGTATTTGCATGGCGTACCTTTTCATCTATACTACCTGTAATTTCTCCACCCTGAATGTGTACTAAAGGAATATTTTGATATGCCGCTGCAATAGAAACAGCTATAGTCTCAAATCTGTCAGCAATTACAACTACCATGTTTGGTTTTAACTGATAGAAAACATTTGATAGCTCAACCAGCCCAAGACCAACGGTTTTAGCCATACTGGTAAGGTTTTCAGAATCTAATACAGTGTAAACCTTTTCACTTATGCTAAATCCATCATCCTGAATAATATTTTCAATATTACCATATTTATTGAGCAATGCAGGCCCTGCAAGCACAATTTGCAATTCCAGCTCGGGGTGTTGCTGAATGGCTTTGAGTGTAGTTTTAATGCGGCTATAACTTGGCCTTGCTGTAATTACTACACAAACTGTTCTTTTTGTCATGACTAGGAATTTAAGTCCTTATTGGTTAAAAAATCCCATTGGTTTTTTGCAGTAATAAGCTTTCTTCCAATGATTTGTTTATAATCCCTCGGAGCAATTCCAAGCCCGGCGGGTTTTTTTGCCTCCAGATCGCCTATAGTTATTACGTGTCCGGCTGCTAAATTATTATTGATACAAAGCGATTTTCCAAATATTTTTTTCAAATCACCTTTATCCGCTACCTGTTCATTTTTTTTCTCTGTAGTTTCAAGTGAAAGTTTTATCTCCTTTACTCCACTTACCAGCATTTTTACTTCATCTATTTCTAAAGAAGCTTTTGCATCGGGCCCAAACATGCGCCTGTCAAATACTACATGAAATTCCAATACTTCTGCGCCAAGGGCGGTAGCGGCAAGGCAGGCATTTATACCACCACTGTGATCAGAAAAGCCTGCTGAAATTTTATAACGGTCTTTAAATTCTTTTATTGTATGAAGGGCCCAATCTTTTGGGTTTGAGGGATAGGTAGTTGAACATTGTAATATACTAACATCTAAGCCAAAGTGTTTAAATAACTCTATGGCTATATCCAACTCTTCAATGGTACTCATACCACTGGATACTATAACAGGCTTACCTGTTTTAGCTACCGTTTCCAACAATAAATGATTGGCAACTTCACCAGAGCCTATTTTGTAAATATCTACGCCTGCATGTTCTAATACCTCTACAGCTTTGCAGGAAAATGGGGAGGAAATAAATAATAATCCTACTCTATGACAATGCTCTTTGACTTCTATCCATTGTTCTATAGTTAATTCCATTCTTTTCCAATAGTCATAACGGGTCTTATCTACATAACTAAATGGAATACGAAAAGTCTCATGTATACTACTTTCAGCTTCGGCAATATGCGTTTGAAATTTTACAGCATTGACACCTGTATCTGCCAAAGCATCTATATAGGAATGCAAAATGCCAATGCTTCCATCATGGGCCTGCGCTATTTCAGCTATAATCATTTATTATAACAGTTGAATTTTGGATTAAAATCTGCTTAAAATTAAGAAAGAATTTTGGAATTTCCGTATTAAACGAAAACTCATTATTGCTAAGTATGAGAGAGAGCCGGAATTTTTTAAAAAATACAGAAATGGGATCTACCATTTTTCTTCTTCAGCTATTTCTCCATCATGCTTAAAATTTTTTCTGGACTCTATTTTCTGCAATTGCCTTTCGATTATCATAGCAGCAATTACATCACCAGCCGGGGTATCGGTAGCATTGCTTAAAAGTTCTTTTAATTTTTTTTCAGAAATGTCTAGCCGGTATAAAATACTTACCAGTTGGGAGAAGTTGGTGGTGATAAGCAGATTAATTTTTGTAGAAAGTAATTTTTTGAAATCGGCATCACTATAGCCTGTTGATTTCAACTCAAGTTGAAACTCGGGGATTGCATCGGCTATTTCCTGCAATGAATTATTTTCCATGTTTCGAATCAAAATTTTTCGACCACACCCAATCCAAACAATGCAAAATCGTATTTGGCCGGGTCTGTCTTGTCAAATTTACGAAGATGGGTTGTGAGTTCAAGCCCCGCAGCCCAATCAATTTGTTTGCGTTGCAGCAAATTAAACCGATGCGCAACTCTTGCCACATGCACATCTATGGGGCAAATTAGTTTTGCAGGCGAAATGTTTTGCCATATACCAAAGTCCACGCCCATTTTATCTTTTCTTACCATCCACCGTAGAAACATATTTAGCCTTTTGCAGGTACTGTTTTTAAAAGGTGCAGCTATGTGCTTTTGGGTTCTGCGTGGTGCATCTTCAAGCGAAAAAAAATATTCGAAAAAATAATTCAGACCGTTTTCTATTGTTTTGTCTTTGGGTTGTATGCCTTTGGCAAATGCACTTTCCAGCGAAGGATGTTGGCGGTAATGATGTTGCAAAAAATGAACAAAGTACAGCAGGTCTGTATCGTTAAAGGTGCGGTGCTTGAAACCGAGTAGCCCTTTCAAATCTTTGTCGGTATGCTGCAGGATAAACTGATGCGGCGCATTGTCCATTCGTTGTAGTAGTTCGCGGCATTTGTTTATGATGATAGTCCGGTTGCCCCATGCAAAAACAGCGGCAAACAAGGCTGCAATTTCTATGTCCTGTTGTTTTGAAAAAAGATGCGGAATGCAAATGGGGTCATCTTTGATGAATGCCGATGTGTTGTATTGTGCTACTTTGGTATTGAGGAAAGTTTGGAGCGATTGCTTTTTCACTCAACGAAACTAAGAATACAATTGATTTCTCACAACGAAACAAAGGAGACAAAGACAACTACGTAATTTCTTTGTCTCGTTGTCGTCCTCGTCTCTTTGTGTGCAACATATTTTTACCCAATTGCCTGTCTCAAATCCTCAATAATATCTTCGGCATCTTCTATACCCACACTTAGGCGAATGAGCGAATCAGACAATCCGTTTTTGATTCTTTCTTCTTTTGGAATAGATGCATGGGTCATACTTGCCGGATGGTTGATGAGCGACTCTACTCCACCAAGGCTTTCGGCCAATGAAAATACTTTGGTAGATGACAAAACTTTGATAGCTGTCTCTATGCTGTCGTCTTTGAGTGTAAAACTCATCATACCGCCAAAGCCACGCATTTGACGTTTGGCTATATCATAACCCGGATGGTCTTCAAAACCGCACCAATACACCGTTTCAATAGCCGGGTGGTTGCGTAGGTAATGCGCCACCTTTTCGCCGTTCTCGCAATGGCGTTGCATACGTATGTGCAAGGTCTTTATTCCACGAAGTACCAAAAAGCAATCCATTGGGCCGGGTACCGCACCACAGCTTTTTTGAATAAAATATAAACGGTCACGCAGGTCTGAGTCATTCAGCATTAGGCAACCATGAATGGTATCGCTGTGGCCGCCCAGGTATTTTGTAGCAGAGTGCATTACTATGTCTGCACCATCGTCTAACGGGTTTTGCAGATAGGGCGATGCAAATGTATTGTCAACACACAGCATCGCATTATTTGCTTTTGCAATTTTTGCTACGGCTGCTATGTCGGTTATATTCATCAACGGATTGGTTGGTGTTTCGGTCCAGATCAGTTTGGTGTTTTTGTTGATGACCGCTGTAATATTGGCCGTGTCCTGCATGTTTACATAATGAAACTTAATACCAAACCGCTCAAACACTTTTGAGAACAAACGGTACGTGCCGCCATACATGTCGCTGCCGGCTATCACCTCGTCGCCAGGGCTAAGCAGTTTGATAACTGCATCTGTTGCGGCAACGCCGCTTCCAAAACTCAATGCATATTTTGCATTTTCAATTACAGCCAATGCATCTTCTAAAGCCTTGCGGGTAGGGTTTTGACTGCGGGCATATTCATAGCCTTTGTGGTGGCCTGGTGCAGACTGCACATAGGTAGAAGTCTGGTAAATAGGCACCATAATGGCTCCTGTACTTGGGTCAGGTTCTGCACCTGCATGGATGATTTTTGTATCTAATTTCATAATAGTAGCAAGATATTAGTAGCAAGATGTTAAACTTGCCTTTTTTAATTTTGTTTCACACAACGGTACAAAGATAACAAAGAGACAAAGGTGTTTGTCCTTTCTATGCAATTCTCTCTACAGTGTAGAGAGAATTGTATGGAAAATTCATCACCAGCTTTACTTAGTTACCTTTGGTTTTGATTTTTTGACAACTTTCTTTGGCTCTGGAAATTGTTTTTGCGCTTCACTGTAAGCTACATGTAACTTCTTTTGCAACAAAGCTTTTGAAGGTAGCAATGTATAATATTGCGCAACTCTTATGTTTCCTTTATTTAGCTCAAGCAGTTCTATGTGCTCATCGCCTTTATTTGCACAAAGAATAAGTCCTAAAGGTTCTTGTTCATACGGCTTCCTTTCATGCTTGTTTAACCAGTTTAAATAAAGCTCCATTTGTGCCTTGTAAGCTGTTTTAAATCTTCCTAACTTAAGGTCTATGGCTACAAGCCGTTGCAAATGCCGGTGATAAAAAAGCAGGTCTAAATAATAATCTTCGCCGTCAATCTGAATTCGTTTTTGCCTTGCCAAAAAAGCAAAGTCAGTACCCAGTTCTATAATAAAGCGTTGCAGTTCAGCAATAATTGATGATTCTAAATCCTTTTCGCTATAGGTGTCTTTTAGCCCTAAAAAATCAAGCAGGTAAGGATCCTTAAAAAAGGTATCAGGAGAAACGTCTTTTTTATTTTTAAAAGCATCCAGTTCTTGCCTGATAAGTTTTTTTGGCTTTTTCGAAATAGCGGTTCTTTCAAAAAGCATACTGTCAATCCGCTCTCTTAGCTGTCGCACACTCCATCTTTCATGAATACTCATTTGTGCGTAAAAGTCCCGCTGCAAGCCGTCTTTAATGTACACAAGCTCTTTAATGTGCGACCAACTCAATTGTCCCGACAGTGTAGAGACAATTTTCTTTTCAGGAAAAGTCTCTACAGTGTAGAGACAATTCCAAAGCTGTTGTTTGCTCCAGCCCCTGCCATACTCTGCTGTTAATTTTATAGAAAGTTTTTCAACGATTTGCTCGCCGTAGTCCGCTCTTTTATTTTTTAAAATTTCAGACTTAATCAGTTTGCCAATACCCCAGTATAATTGAGTTAACTGTTGGTTGACTACTATAGTAAGGGATGTTCTACTTTTATCAATAAGAAACTTTGCCGATTGAAAAAGCGTTGGCGAAGCTGTAGTTATTTTTATAGCTGTTTGTTTAGCCATCTACTCTTGTGTATTGCCTGTAAAATTAAAATACGGTATTCAAATGCCAAATAGTGTTACCAAATATGAACGGAGTCCCGATTGAAAAGTCGGGATAGACTATCGCCAATGTTGCCTAATCAAGGGGCAAAAGCTGGTACAAAAATCCTACTCCTTAAATGACTTATTGACCAATGACTCAATGACTATTTCCTACCACCCAAGAATCCACGCAAAAATTAATGGTGCTACAATGGTAGCATCGCTTTCTACAATGAATTTTGGTGTGTTGATGTCAAGTTTGCCCCAAGTGATTTTTTCGTTGGGAACTGCACCGCTGTAGCTACCGTAGCTGGTGGTGCTGTCGCTGATTTGGCAGAAATAACTCCAGAACGGTACATCGTGCCACTCAAGATCCTGATACATCATCGGCACCACGCAAATGGGAAAATCGCCGGCTATACCGCCACCAATTTGAAAGAAACCTACGCCTTTGCCACCGCTGTTTTCGCGGTACCACTCGGTAAGGTACACCATGTATTCTATGCCGCTTTTTACCGTACTGGCTTTTAGTTCGTTTTTAATTACATAACTGGCAAAAATATTTCCGGTGGTACTGTCTTCCCAACCCGGTACAACAATGGGTATGTTTTTTTCGGCAGCAGCTACTATCCAACTGTCTTTAGGGTCTATTTCATAGTACTGCTTCAGATCGCCACTTAGAACAGTTTTGTAAAGAAATTCGTGTGGGAAATAGCGTTCTCCTTTGGCTTCGGCATCTTTCCACTGCTGTACCAAGTGCTTTTGCAAACGGCGGAATGCTTCCTCTTCGGGAATGCAGGTATCTGTAACACGGTTGTAGTGATTTTCGAGGAGGTCCCACTCGTCTTGCGGGGTCAGGTCGCGGTAGTTAGGTACTCGTTTGTAGTGGCTGTGTGCTACAAGGTTCATTACATCTTCTTCAAGATTGGCACCGGTACAACTGATAATGTCCACCTTGCCCTGACGAATCATTTCTGCGAAAGAAATACCTAACTCTGCAGTACTCATGGCACCGGCAAGGGTAACCATCATTTTTCCACCCTCTGTCAGGTGAGTTTCGTAGCCTTTGGCTGCATCGAGTAATGCTGCCGAGTTAAAGTGGCGATAGTGATGCGCTATAAATTGAGAAACGGGGCCTTTTGTCATTGTATTTATTTTGGGAGGCAAAAGTAAGCAAAAGGGAGGCAATGAACAGGGAATAGTGAACAATGAACAGTGAACAATGAATTGTGATCAATGGGAATTGAATAATGACGGCTTTGACAATTCCAAAACCCTAATGAAGTCTTCCCAACACAAAATCACGGCCATTTCTATAAAAAAGGTCTTCGACAAAATTTGCTATGTCTAATCCCTCATTGTGCAAGTTTGCTTCTTTTAGCATGGACGGGAGTCGGGCAATACTATCTTTTTTAAATTTACCTAGTTCATTGGCTGTTTTGCAATTGTCAATTGCATTAATCAGTCCGTCAAAGTCGGTACCGAGGCATATTTGTTTAGCTGCTTTTTTTACCGGAATTCCCCGCTGCCGGGCAACATCAAGAATGTGAAACACATTGTTGAAGAAAAACCTGAAATGTAACTGCTCATTTAGTGCAGGATCTGTATTTTCAAAATCTTCGGGAGTCCAAATCGCTTCGTCAGAACTGTACAAAGGCAGGGTTTCCGGAGAAGGTCCGAGAAAAAAAGTGGCTTCCTTGCTGCTTATATATTCAATATCTGCGGGTTGGGTTACGCCCCTGATTACATTTTCATTGGCAAACCCCAGAATGCGTTGGTCAAAAGACAAGCCAATTAATCCACCGGAGTTGAGTATTTCTTCAATGTCTTCGTCGTATAAGTTGATGCTGTTGCAATTGTAGTAAGCATCAGACAAATGTGTACTTTGCTGCTTAAGGTATTCGACCTTATATACTGTGCCCATTTTAATGGGTTTTGTAAGCAAATATTTTGCACGATCATTTATAGAAAGTCCTGTAACCCCTGCATGTGTGCAAATGATGGGCTGTTTGTAACTACCGTCGTCATTTTTCAATACTTCATACAACTGTCTCCTGCTTCTCAAACTGGTATGTTTTATATCTATAAGAATGTCTTTTTCAATCATTTCTTCAATAACCTCAAATCCCCACTTTGTAATACCGTTGCCAACTGGATAAAACAGGCTTTCGTTAAAGACTTGTATGCCATGCGCATGATTGCAAAATAAATTTTGCTGCAGATGGCAAATATTGATTGCAAGAATTGCGTGAAGGTTTGTAAATTCTTCGAAGTTTTTTGTGAATTGCTCTTTAGCATCAGCAGCAGCCGGGTCATTCATAAAACAATGAAGTCCTTCAACGCTTAGGAAACCATAAATATTAGTAGGGCTTTGCTCGTCATAATCTTTCTTTTTTTGCAACAGCACAAGCTTTTTCCCATTGGAAGATATTGAGTCGGTAAGTCTTTTTAGTTCAGTTCTGATGAGATCATAACTGTTTTTGCCTAGGGAAATAAAATTTATCTGATCAATATTTAACTGGTTTACCAATCCCTGATTTACTATTGGTTGGGTTGCAAGACCTACCGCCATGTTAGACTCTGGGGCATGAAGCACCAAACCAAACAACTTAACCCCATCGCTCAACTGGGTAAGGGATGATTGGGAATTGAGCAGTTCATTGAATAACTCATTTATGCTTATGTTTTTGATAATAGACAAATCTATTGTAGCTACAATATTTTCCCAGGGGGAAATGGGATTTGCCTGATCAGTAAATTGAGGTTTTAAGCCTGGGTGGCAGTGAAAGTCGAAGAATGGCATAATACACAGTTGTAAGGTTTTGAAAGAATAGAGATTCACTAATAAAACTATAACGCTTAGGACAAATGAATTTACAACAATTAATCATGCATATGCAATAATTGTTTTTTTAACCTGAAGAACTATCATTGCTGCTACCCTTTCACCGTCCATAGCGGCACTTACAATGC
Source organism: Segetibacter sp. (assembly GCA_031373555.1). Taxonomy (GTDB): domain Bacteria; phylum Bacteroidota; class Bacteroidia; order Chitinophagales; family Chitinophagaceae; genus Segetibacter. The sequence continues at coordinate 17,577 of JANMMU010000088.1, forward strand.
CTCCGGCATAACCGGCCCCTTCGCCACAGGGGTAAAGATTGCTGATTTGTGGGTGTTGCAAGGTTTCATAGTCTCTTGGTATTCTTACCGGAGATGATGTACGGCTTTCAGTTGCTACTACCAATGCATCATTGGTATAATACCCTTTCATTTTATTTCCAAACAATTTAAAAGCATTTTGCAGGCTTTCATAAACAAATTTTGGTATTGCGGTACGTAAGTCACTGCTATTTACTCCGGGTAAATAACTACAATCAGGCATTGAAGATGAAATTTTATTGCTGCTAAAATCTACCATTCGCTGGGCTGGGGCTACTAATTTTCCACCGCCTGCTGCAAAAGCATTATGTTCCACCATTTTCTGAAAAAATAGCATGGCTAATGGTGAATCAATGTTTGCATTATTTGATTTTAGAACTTCCTTAAATTCTTTAATATCCGCCACATTTTCTTTGTCGCAAGTCACAACCATACCGCTGTTGGCGAACGGATTGTTACGTTTGCTTGGACTCCATCCGTTTACGACCAATTCTCCGGGGTTAGTTGCGGCAGGTGCAATAATTCCCCCCGGACACATACAGAAGCTAAATACACCATTTCCCCCTACCTGTTGCACTAATGAATATGAGGCGGGTGGCAAATCATGGGGTCTTTCTACACTTTCTTTAGGTAAATCTATATTTGATTGAATGTGGTATTGAATGTTATCAATAACACTTTGAGGATGCTCTACTCTAACACCTAAGGCAAACGGCTTAGCTTCTATGAGTATATTTTGTGAATGGAGCAGTGTAAAAATATCCCTTGCTGAATGACCTGTGGCCAAAATAACTGCATCACCTTCGAACAATTGGCCATCTACTGTTTTTACACCTGTAACTGCATTTTGGTTTAATATAAAACCCACAACTTTTTTTTCAAAGTGATACTCACCCCCACAATCAGTAATTGCCTGCCGCATAGCAGTAATTATTTGTGGCAATTTGTTTGTACCGATGTGAGGATGGGCTTCATACAAAATTTGCTCTTGCGCCCCAAACTGTACAAAAATGTTTAGGATACGGTTTATGTCTCCGCGTTTATTACTACGTGTATAGAGTTTACCATCGCTATAAGTACCTGCTCCTCCTTCCCCAAAACAATAATTACTTTCAGGATTTACAGTACCCTCTTTGTTTAATATTGCCAGGTCTCTTCTGCGGGCCCTTACATCTTTACCCCTTTCGAGAATTATTGGCTGTATACCATGTTCTAATAATTTTAGAGCAGCAAACAATCCTGCAGGGCCTGCACCAACAATGATTACTTTTTTCTTAGCCTGGGCAACATTGCGTAATTCAATTTTTTCTATTTCCCTTTCTATGAATGGCTCATTAATAAATGCCTTTACATGCAGATTAATCCAGGGTTGCTTACTGCGGGCATCTAAAGACTTCTTTAACACATGAAACCCACTTATTGCTTCAATTTTATTACCAGAACTATTAGCAATACAATGTTTAATAACATCAATACTGTTAGCCCCGGAAGGAGGCAATCTAAGGGTAAGTTCTTTTTGCATGGTTAAAGCAAGATATTAACAGCCAGAAAGGTGATGAAAAAAGCAACTCGTTAGCTTAAGTATTTTCCTGTAACCTAATAGGCTTTCTAATACTGTACATAGATAATAAGAATACCCTAAAAAGGTAAATCATCATTATTATCTGTCGGCGGTATATCATTATAGTTAACCTGATCTGCCGGTGCGCTTTGTTGACCAAGCTTAACACTTTCCATTCTCCAGGCATCAAGGTTAGTTATGTAATTTGTTTTACCATCCTTTTCCCATTTGGTGCCTTTTATGTTAAACTGTACTTTAACTTCATCTCCGAGGTTAAATCGGTCAGGCATAGAGGTTTTGTCCTGAACACACTGAAACTTAATATAGCTGGTAAAAACTCTGCCATTGTTGTCTTCTGCATTTTCAATAACAAATTCCCTTGTTTTAAAAGTTTCACTACGTTGTACAACATCGAATTTAGCAATCAGCTTACCTGTAATCTCAAATGACATTTTAATAAAAATTTAAGAAGCAAAAGTATTGTTTAAAATATTATTTCACGCAAACATCTATTCTTATTGATTTTTCTTTTTTCAATTGAAAATAAAAAAAATTCTTTTGGCAAATGCAACTTTTTGTTTGTAACTTTTCAATCCAGTTTTTATTACTACATACAAATCTTATCCAATGAACTGCATCTTTTGAAACGTTATAACCGTCTGTTGGTGGGGCTTTCAAGATTATTTTGAATTCCTAATTTTACCTTATCAGACAATTTGGATGCAAAAAAGGCTCATGTTTTAATAAGAATGATAAGTAGCATCCCGTATTCTATGAATAAGTTGTTTTATTCACAATTTTTTTTGAAAACCATTCATTCATTTTATTTTTTTTTGGTGAAAAAAATTTTTTTTCATGGCATAACAGATCATGAATCAAAATTCATTTTGTTGAAAAATTTGCGAAAAAAAAATGCAAAAAAAAATAAAATGCCCGTCCTTATTAAGGTTCAAAAAAAATAATGGTTTTTTTATAAAATTTGAAACTTTTGGCATGAAAAAAAATAGTTGTATCTAACTAAGGCACTGTTAACAGTTTTTAAAAAACAAGCTTTTTAAAAACTTTTTTTTTAAAAAACTTTGTTTGATATTCGCCGTCCGACCAAATTTTTTTATACACAAAGTGTTGGTAAGTATAAATAGGATTTGTAAACAATAATTTAAGAACTCATAAAAATAAAATTGTAGTGATTAACATTGCCAAAACTGCTGATATTGTCTGGAGTAATTGCTTGAAGATTATTAAAGACATAGTAGAATGGCAACATTACAAAACCTGGTTTGAACCCATAAAGCCTGTTGAGCTTAGAGGCAATGTATTACTTATACAGGTTCCCAGCCAATTCTTTTATGAATACCTTGAGGAGCATTATGTAAACCTGCTTGCAAAAACATTAAAAAGAGAACTGGGAAAAGAAGCAAGACTTGAATACAGGATTATGGTAGACAGTGGCAATAGTAACAACAAGCCATTAACCATGGATGTACCTGCCAATAACATAAAAACTTATAGCAACAACGAAATGGATTTTCCATTGGTGATTAATAATCCTGTAAAAAATCCATTTGTTATACCGGGTCTTAAGAAAATGCAGATAGACCCACAGTTAAATCCCATATATACTTTTGACAGCTATATAGAGGGAGACTGTAATCGTGTTGCCAGGCGTGCAGGTAAAACTGTTGCTGAAAAGCCTGGTGCAAACTCATTTAACCCGCTTGTTGTATACGGTGGTGTTGGTTTGGGCAAAACGCATCTGGCACAAGCTATTGGCAATGAGGTTAAGCGTTTGCATCCCAACAAAGTTGTTTTGTATGTTAGTTCTGAAAAATTTATCAATCAGTTTCAGGACCATAGCCGCAACAATGCCATTAACGACTTCATTCACTTTTATCAGTTGATAGATGTTTTAATAATAGACGATGTTCAGTTCTTTAACCGTGCTGAAAGAAGTCAGGATGCATTCTTTGCAATATTCAACCATTTACATCAATCAGGTAAGCAATTAGTGTTATCATCTGACAAACCACCAAAAGATCTTGATGGTCTTCAGGAAAGATTACTTAGTCGTTTCAGATGGGGATTGAGTGCCGATCTTCAAATGCCCGATTACGATACCCGTATTGAAATTTTAGATCGCAAAATGAAGAACGATGGCTTAGATATGCCTCGTGAAGTGGTGAAGTATGTTTCTTATAACATAAACAGCAACATTAGAGAACTGGAAGGGGCACTCATATCTTTATTGGCACAATCTTCTTTAAATAAACGAGAAATAGATCTGGAGTTAGCTAAGAAAGTATTACGCAATTTTGTAAAAACCAGCAGTAAAGAAATAACTATAGATACTATACAAAAAATGGTCTGCGAATACTTTGATGTTCCTTATGATAAACTGCTTCAAAAGACACGTAAACGCGAAATAGTACAGGCAAGACAGATAACCATGTACCTGGCTAAATCTTTCACTAAAAACAGTTTAAAGACCATAGGTGAACATTTTGGGGGCCGTGATCATACAACAGTAATACATAGTTGCCAAACTGTGAAAGACCTTATGGACACTGATAGCCTTTTTAAAGAGAATGTAATGGAGCTACAGCAGAAGGTTCAGCTTGCTGCAATGTAATGTTGCTTTCAATCAAATATTTAAATACCCAAAATCATCAATGATTTTGGGTATTTTCATTCTTAATATGATTGCTGGAAAGTGACAAAAGCTGGTAATTTACAATAGCAAACAATCTCATTTGTTTTCTCTAGTCAATTAAAATATTTTTTACCTTCATCACCCGGCCGTTAGTCGGGAGAACTATGCGACCTTCCCGATTATAAATCGGGATTTAATAACCGGGCTACGCTATGCCATAAATAATTTTAGCACATTCACTTACGACCATACTAAAACTCCTTAAAGCACAAAAAAACCCCTTCATTTCTGAAGAGGCTTCTGTCGGGGCGGCAAGATTCGAACTTGCGACCTCCTGCTCCCAAAGCAGGCGCGATAACCGGGCTACGCTACGCCCCGAATAATATGTTTTTGCAGCTTTGGTTGGCGACCTTTCCGATATTGATCGGTACCCGATAACCGGGTTACGGTACAACACAAAACTTTTTCAAAACCGGTGAATGCGGTGAGGGAGGGATTCGAACCCTCGGTACAGTTTAACCCGTACGACGGTTTAGCAAACCGTTCCTTTCGGCCACTCAGGCACCTCACCAATATTTTTCTTTAATCACCCACTTGAATCTAAAGTGGATACTTTTTTAAAGGGTGGCAAAAATAAGGGGAAATACACTTACTTTCAAAATAAACACAAACTTTTTTAAATTGAAGGGAAATATTCAAAATGTAGTGCTTATTTAAAAAGAGAGGCAACAGAAAGTATTGCCTCTCTTTTTAAATAAGAAACTTAATAAGATCATTATTTCTGCTCTGCCTGACGATGGTCACGTACCTTCTTAATGCCATAACCCAGTCCTGCGGCAATTAATAGAGAAACTCCTCCATCAAATGGTACAGGATTGTCAATTACATCATCATCAAATCCCCCCTGTGCAAACAATAATCCCGGGACTATAATCATTAAGGCAACAATAATCGTCTTTAGCATTTTCACTTTCTTGTTCATTTTTACAAAATTACAGATTTTTGTAATTAGCGTATTGTCTTGTTCAATAACGCTTCATAGAATTTTATTCAAAAATTATATTCAGTGTTTGTTCAGATTCACCATTTGTTATTATCATTTTGCAAGACCCTTTGCTTACCACTTGTCCTACATTAAGCGTATAATTAGCAGATCCGCCATTGTGTCCCAATGTCTGATTGAATAGTTTTTCACCTAAATCATTATAGAGAACAACACTATACCTTCCCTTATCAAGATTGGCAAACTGAATATTCATAACCTTTCCCTGAACAGGATTAGGATATACAGATATACCAGCCCCAACTTTACCTATAGTAACTTTTACAATTCTGGTATACTTAATTTCTCCAGACCTGTCAACGACTTTTATACGGTAAAAATTGTTACCAACATTTGGATTTGCATCAAACCATCCATAAAATTCATTTACAGAATTATTAAGTTTTGCCTTTACAGAATGCATTTTCTCAAATTGCTGACCATTGATTGACTTTTCAACTTCATAGTGGTCTGTACTTATTTCATTTTGCGCAGTCCAGTCAACTTGTATACCTTTTTCTTTCTGGTACGCTTTTAAATTTGTAATAGTCAATGGCAATGTTGATGCCGGTTTGAATAATATTACAAACCTATCTGTGGCAACCGATGCAGGGTCACTTGTGTTAATAGCAAAACCGTATTGGGTACTACCGCCGGTTAAATCAACCGGTGTTTCTATGTTAAGGAATTTATCTTTTATGACTGCTACAAGTGACGGATCAAAATTGATGCCTGTGACATTTAACAAATAACTATTCTGCTTGTATTGTGACACCTTTAACGGAATAGAATCATTAATCTGTGCAGTTGGTCTTCCTTCGATACTCAACAATTTACTGTTGCTCATAATAGACATGCTTTCATCCAGGTTAGTAAACTTATAAGAATCTTCTGCACCCAAAGTAGCCGGGAATTGGTTATCGAAAATAGATACAGCTCCGTCCAATACATTGCCGGTTGTACCGGATATTAATTGCAAGGTTATTTTTGGCATTGCCGATACAGAAGAGTTTCTCCAAACTGCTGTAAATAATGGTACTTTATTCGCCTCTGTGAATGGTAGTGATGGACTGGCACCAGTAGTTTGTACAAAAAATGCCTGACCCGGCTGTATTGTACTATCCACTTTAGATGTAATGAAATTGCCAAACTGATTCAGCTGTGTAATAGCATTATATGATACATATGCACCTCTTACATTTACATTAGCATCCCATGCATAATATGTAGGTGAAATATTTGTGGCACTTGCATAAATCTGATGCCAGTTAACCGGCGCAGCATATGGGTTACCTACATAACTAAATGCATTTGTAGTTCCATTAAGTAATGGCAAACTTGCAGGCGAACTGGTTACAGAGCCAAGTGTTACATTTCCTGTAAGTATGGTTCCTGTTTCTCTAAGAATTGTTGATGAAGCAGTAGGATTATTTTGTGACAAATCAACGCTTCTGTTTCCTCTTACAAATAAGCGATATGGATAACCGGCAACAAGGGTACCATTAGTATTGTAGACAGCCGCCCAGTTTTGAGTTGCATTATCGTTAATAAACAATGACGGGTTGTTGGTTAAAGTCCAGTCAAGATTGTCGCCTGGAGTGGCTGAACCTGTAATGTGGGTGCCATATCCCGGATTAGGATTGTTATTTGTTCCATAACCTGGTCCTGCATTATACGTACCTTCCATCCAGTTTGCCCGAAGGTTTGTGGATGTAGTTACAGAAGAAGCAATGAAACGATAAGCTCGTTTTCCAGGTATGTACCGTTCAACTACAAATTTACCGCCGCCTGTATAATCTATTGTGCCACCTACCACGCCAACAATACCTGTAGCAGGGTAGGTTTTAGCTGTACCGTAAACCCCTTCAGCATTTGTTCCTGCCTTAAGGGTAACATTGTTACTTCCCAAAGCAAAAGTTCCTGCAGTTGGGGTTAGTTTTCCAGCTACAATTACTGAAGTTCCCAATGTTACAGTTCCGGTACTATTTACTATAAAGTCATTTAAAGAATTAGACCCGGTAGTAAAGTAAAGTGTTCCTGTTCCGTTCATATCCAGGTTACTGTTAATTGTACCTGTTAATGTTCCCGTACCGGTAACTACGCCATTAATAGCAAAAGTGTTTGAACCTATTGTTATAAATGCTCCGCTTGCCAGATTCAAAGCACCAACTGTTGTATTTGCTGCCAAAGCAGGTTTATTTGAGGTATTTGGAATAATTACATCCTGTCCGCTGATGGGTGCAGCACCACAACTCCAGTTGCCAGCTGTACTCCAGTTAGTGCCAGCTGTACCTGACCAGGTATTGGCGCCTACTGTTACAGTGTGAGTTGCAGTTGTTGGGCCATTACATCCCGCTGCCGAAGCAGTTATGATTGAAGTTCCTACATATCCGGCGGTATAGGTAACTGCGCCTGTTGATCCAACTATTGAATTGCCTGCCCCTAAGCTTGTAGCATCCAGAGTATAAGTAATTCCTGTAGTATTAGTAGCACTGGCAGTATATGTAATGGTTGCAACTCCACCGCATCTTGTAGATGATGCCCCCAAAGTAAATGTTGGCGTACCCACCGTAGGGGTAATAGTTACCACATGGTTCGCAACTACAGGCCCGTTACATCCGGCAGCGCTTGCTGTTATTGTTGATGTTCCTGTATATCCGGCAACATATGTAACTGCACCTGTACCCCCAACAATAGTATTTCCAGCCCCAAGACTGGTAGCATCAAGGGTATAAGTTATTCCGGTGCTGTTAGCAGCAGTTGCAGTGTATGTTACAATACCTGCACCCTGACAACGTGTGGATGTTGCCCCAAGGGTAAATACCGGCGTAGCTACAGATGCTGTCACAGTAAGTATTGCAGGATTAGAAGTAACACTGCCGCTGATATCAGTAAATATAGCACGGTACTGATAGTTGTTCATTCCAACTGTTGCGCCTGTTATGGTCAGTGTACCTGTAGTTGCGCCACTATAAACACCTCCATTAGAAATCGGTGCCCAGCTTCCGCCGCCATTTGTACTTACTTCCCAAATGTTGGTAATAGCTGAAGCATTGAGTGCCGGTGTAGCACTTGCTGCAGAAGTAAAGGATGTATTTGCACCCTGACAAATTGTAACATCTGAAGGATGGGTAGTAATAGCCAATGTGGTTGAGTTACCAATTACGAAATCACTAAATGTTGTAATTCCTGTAGCTTGAGTACTTGTTCCGGTACGGGTACCTATTGTTTTATTTGTCCAGCTACTTCCAGCATTGGTTGTATTACGAACTACAAATGTTGCTGTATTAGAACCACTCTGAACATCTCCAGCTATAAAATTAAATGTTGCATCATAGTTTCCTGCAAGGCCGCTGTTAGTCAATTTGTAGTTTCTTAACAACACATAAGATGCATCTAATCCAGACCCTGTTAGCGGACTATAAGCTCCACTGGTTTGTGATACCAAAGCATTCAATGTACCAGCCGAACTAACACTATTAAAATTGAAATTTATAGGACGATAAGCATCAGATGCACCCGTTTCATAAGTAACAGCTCCTGCTGCACTTATGCTCTTTTGCAGGTTACCGGCTACCCAACCATTAGTTCTTGAAACAGAACCTGCTGATGCTATTATTACTCTGTTGGCGGATGTAGTTATAATTCCGTTTGATAATGTAAGTATTTGATTGACAGTGGCACTATTTGCCAATGTAACCCCGCCAGCCGCTTTATCTACTATCAGGTAATCAAATATTTCACCTCCACCTGCTGTAATTGTTTGTGTACCGCTTGGCCCATTTAAAAAGACTGCTCTTCCATTTGGCGCAAAAATGCCATTGCCATTTCTAGTCCAGTTGCCACCTACTTTTATGTCACCACCAGCATTGGAGGAAAGCGTAAGTGTACTACTTGCTGTAGTGCCGCCTAATACAAGGTTACCAGCTACGTTAATAGTTTTTGTCATTGCGCCCATAGTTAGTGAACCGGTAGAACCGGAAACACCAAGTGTAAGGTCGCCGGTAAGATAGCGGTCATCGGCGCTTGCACTGTTAAAATCAAATGCTAAAGAAGTATTGCCTTGTACAGTTACGTGATGCGGTACTCCCACAACCCCTGTACCCGGGGCCCACTCTGCATTTCTTTGATAAGAGCCTCCTGAATTATAAATAAGTGTAGAGCCAGATGCATAAGAAGGCGGATTCGCAGCTATGAAGCTATTTGCATCGAGCCTTAAGAAATTTCTTATTGTTGCAGTAGTTCCATAAGCAACACCCAAAGATGAAGGAGGTCCCTGAATAACACCCGGATAAAAATTGACAGTATTACTTACGGTACCTGTTCCTTTAAAGGTAATTGTACCTGAACTTGCAGGCACTGTTGCATCAAAATCTCCTGTGCCTGTATTGCTGACACCTCCACCACTACTGATATCAATGTTCTTTCCACTTCCCAAATTCAATAATCCGCTATTAAGAATTAAGGATGGGTTTACAGCAGAAGAAATTGTTGAAGTTCCCGAACGGGTAAATGTTACAATATTGTTGCCCGATCCACCGGAATTTGCAATACTCAATGTATAAACACTGGCTGGTAATCCAGTACCTGTAATTTGGTTGGCTGTGCCCGTGTAAACATAGTTTGCTGTGCCATTAAACGTCCTTGTTCCCGTATTCTGCACATTACCCGTAGCACCAGACGAAGAAATACCATCTATAGATCCAATACCTAAAGTAGATAATGTGCTGTTGGTAAGTGTAAACGTACCCGCACCAGATATCATAGCTCCGGGTGCTATGTTCGTATAACCACTTATGGTAAAAGTTTTACCAGTAGCAGTATTAACATTGCTTGTATTCATAATGTTGCAAAGCCTTCCGGATGCAATTGTTGTGTTTCCAAAAGAATTGGTTCCACCAGAGATGTCAATATCACCTGTTCCGCCCACAACAAATATTACACTTGCTCCATTACCTGCATTTCCGGAATATGTACCACTTGAAATGGTCAATCCTTTGGTAATATTAATTACCGGTGTTACAGCACCACTTACCCACGACAAGTAACCGCCGTTTACTATTACATTTCCTCCAATATTAAGTGTTAATGCACTTGAGGAAGTCATTCTAAACTCTCTGGTTGCTCCTCCTGTGTTGGTAACCGTAAAATCCCCCTGAATGCTGCTGATGTTTCCTACTTGATTCCACGATCCAGATGATGTATGGTTTAGATTGATAGTTAAATTTCCAAATGCTGTTACAGGAAGTGCTGTATAAGATGCTCCAGCCGTTGTGCCCCATTTGGTAATATTCGTAGTACTCGTTGCCCCAAATGTGCGGGTGGTTGCACCACCTGCAAAGTCAGTTGCAGAGCCATTGGCAGAGCTTCCCACTGCATTGTGGTTATAAGTACCTCCGTTTTGCACATTGATTGCAGTTATATATGGAGCAAACGCATTACCACAATTATTATTGAAAACACCGCCGTTTCCTATGGTCATGGTTCCACAATATAACCAGCCTGCCGGGGTGAATGTGACAATTGTACTATTCAAAGTCAACGTGCCTTGTATATCAAGAGCACCCGTACCCGCAGCACCAATATACAATTGCTTGGTATCATCCGATCCCACAACTGTACCTCCTGCTGCAATAGTCAATGTTGCAGGACTTGCAACATAATCCACTGTAACAGTATGCCCGTTTCTTACTGTTACAAAACCAGTACCTGTACCTGCACCCGGTATAGCGGTTGCTGTAAACCAATTGGTATTATCAGGGGAACTTTCCCATGTAGAAGTTGAGTTCCAGTTACCTGTTGTAACACTACGGTAATAATCATTTAATCCACTACCAAATGCATCATCTTTTCCGATTGCAAAATAAGAGGCTGCTGGTATTGTAGCCGGAAATTGACCGGAACCTGTAGAGGTTGCTGTAAATGGATTAGCACCCGCCAGGGTAGTAGTAACAGTTGTCCATGCTGTTGCACTGTATAATCCCATGTAAGGATTAGTGCCTGCATTAAAACTTCCACCTTCTTCACCTGTGTTGTATTGCAATACCACAGGTGTCAGGTTGCTACCACCTGCTGTTGCCTCTGTAACAGTCCAATAACGGCCTACTGTTTTGGCAGCATTGGCAGCAGCCGGTGGTGCAGCATCTACTACATTGATACCATAACTATCAGAAGTGCCTGAGTTGGTAAGTACAATAGGGTTATAGCTGGAATTACCTACCGGGAAAGTAACCGGACTTGCAGCAACTACCCTCTTCAATTGGCCGGTACTGTTTGTTTGTACATAGTTGCTTGAAGTAGCCGAAGTAATGGTTGCAGCACTTGCAAGTGTAAGGTTAAATGTGCTTAATATTACTTTACCGCTATTAAATGTAAGGTCATTAACTATATATGCAGACGCACCCAATGTTACATTGGTACCATTATTAATTCTTACAAAAGCAAAATTGTTTGTTCCTCCCGTACTGCCTATTGAACCGGAAACTGTTTGCGAAGTACCTACAAAGAAAACTGCTCTGCCATTTGGATTAAAAGATCCGCTATTCGTAAAGTTACCTCCCAGATATAAATCACCGCCGCTAACAGAAGACAACGTTAATGTGGTGCCAACAGTTACCGATCCGGCTACATCTAATTTTGCATTAGTGCTACTCATGTTTAAAACACCGGTTGCACTCACATTGCCTCCTACTGTTACTATTGCATTAATAGCACCGGTAGTAAAGGTTGCTCCCGTATTGATAGTCAGATTTCCGGCCAGTGCACGGGCTGTGCCGGCATCAGCGTTTAACAAGGTAAATGTTGAACTGTTACTTACTAATACGTTATTTGGATAGCCCGGTGTAGTGCCTATTGTTCCAACCCCTACTGCGCTCCACTCTACAAAACGGGTATAAGTAGTTGCGTATTGTAGTGTTGAATTAGAGGTATAAACAGGGGCTGCACTTATATTACCGCCATTAATACGTAAGGTTCCATCAATGGTAGGTACTGTACTTAAAGTAACAGCACCTGTTGTTATAGTCAGGTTGTTGAAAGTAATTGCATTGCTTCCGTTTATGGTAGCAGCACCGGCTGTAACTACTGTACCGGTACCCCTTGTAAACGTACCATTGTTTGTTAGTGTACCGCCGGCCGATATGTTAAGTGTACCCGATCCAACCCAGCTCAAAGTTCCTGTACCACTATTGGTAAATATTGGGGTGGTTAATGCACCCGCTACTGAATAAGTAACTGTACCATTATTTGTAATAGATGTAGATGCAGTAATTGAACCCAATACATTGTTTATATTAAGTGTGATTCCTGAATTTATTGTTATGGTGGTTGGCGGGGTTGCTATAGCAGTTATAATAGTCAGGTTGTCTGCTATGGTAATAGCAAAGCCTGTAGGTGGCACACTACCGCCAAGCCATGAAGCACCGGTTGCCCAGTCTGTAGCTCCACTTTGCGTAATGTATCCTAAATATGTAAATCCTGCAAGAGTACCAGAACCTGTACCTGTAGTAACTACGATACTTCCGCTGGCACCGCTTTGAGGTACAGTGGCTGTAATTTGAGTTGCACTGTTAACAGTGTAAGTAGCTACGGTAACCGCACCAATTGTTACACCTGTTACCCCTACAAAATTGGTACCTGTAATCACTACAGTTCCTCCGGTATATTGTGAAGTAGGTGTAAATGAAGTGATTGTAGGCGGCGCAGTTGCAAGGCCATTATCTCTTCCAATACCAAAATATTGGGTTCCTGTTGTAAGGTTAGCAGGGGTAAATGCACCTGCAGATACTACATAAGGATCAGAGCCAGTACGTGTTGCACCAAGTTGTGACCATATAGTACCATTATAAAAGCCAAGATATTCTACAGTGCCAATATTATAATTGGTATTTTCTTCACCCCCATTGTATTGTGCCTGAGCGGTAAGATTATTTCCACCACTTACTGCTTCTGTAACCTGCCATCTGCGGTTGATTGTATAAGTTGCATCATTCGCAACAGGTAATGCCCCATCCAATACATTTACACCATAGGTATCTGATGTGCCACCACTGTTATTTACAATCAGCGGATTATAAGCACTGTTACCTACAGGGAATGTAACATTAGATGCTGCAACTATTTGCCTTAACTGACCGGTACTATTAGTCTGTACATAGTTGGTGGAAGTAGGCGTTGTAATTGTAGCACCACTTACCATTGTAAGGTTAAATGTGCTTAAAGCTATTTTTCCTGAATTAAAAGTCAGATTATTTATTATGGTGGCTGCGGCACCTAAAGTAACTACAGTTCCATTGTTTATTCTTACAAATGCAAATCCGTTACTTGCACCATTGGTATTAAAGCTACCGGATACAGACTGTGTAGTACCATTAAAGTATACAGCACGGCTGTTGTGGTTAAATGTACCGCCATTAGACAGGTTACCTGCCACATACAAATCACCGCCAACAGCAGTTGACATGGAGAAAGTACCCGTTGTATTGGCAACATCACCACTTACATTTAGTGCTGCTGTAGATGTACCCATACTGATAGTACCTCCGGAGTTTGTTACATTGCCTGTTACAGTCGTAGCACCTGATGATGAATTTAACAGCCATTGTCCGGTTACTGATACATTACCTGTAACATTTACAACCCCCGTATTTGCCTGATGGTTTACGACACCACCGCTATTAACGGTTATACCATTACCAATAGTCAAAGTAGATATATTAGCATCAATACTTACAGTTGCCCCGTTATTTACGGTCAGCAAACCATTCATTGCACGGGCTGTGGTAGATCCGTTGGCAATGGTAAATGTTCCTGTGTTAACCGTTACATGGTTAGGATAGCCGGGTGTGGTACCTATAGTTCCAATACCTGTTGCATCCCACTCTTTGAAACGGCCGTAAGTAAGATTATAAAATAAGGTGGAATTAGATGTATATATTGGCATAGCCCCACCTGCATCTATATTTCCGCCATTTATACGTAGCGTACCATTTACAGCAGTACCTGTAGCCAGAATGAGAGCCCCTGTGTTTATGGTTATGTTGTTAAATGTTGCAGCAGTAGTACCATCTATAGTACCGGCACCATTAAAATAAACTAAACCTGTACCCGCTGTTAGTGTACCGTTATTGGTTAAAGTACCCCCTGCGGCAATATTTAAAGTACCGGCCGCACCCCAGCTTAATATATTATTATTGGTAAAGATTGGAGTTGTAAAGCTACCTGTACCGCCAAAATTAAACGTACCGTTGTTAGTGACAGAAGTATTTACCGTCATAAGACCGGAATTAGTAACCGTTAACGTTTTCCCGCTGTTAATTGTAATTGTAGCCGGATTGGTCAATATTGTTGCATTAATACTTAGGTTATGGTCTATAGTTATAGTAGCACCTGTTGGTGGCACTGATCCACCCAACCATGAGGCGGCAGTTGGCCATGTTGAAGCACCCGTTGTAGTTATATACCCGAGGAAAGTAAAGTTAGGGCTGCTATATGTATCATTACCGCTTGGGTTAGAGACCACAATGCTACCCGATGCACCTGTACCTATTGTAACAGTTATCTGTCCGTCATTATCCACTACAAACGCAGAAGATATTCCGCCCACAGTTACAGTAGTTGTTCCGGTAAATCCGCTACCACTCAATACAATAGTTCCACCCCTGTATTGTGAAGTGGGGGTATAACTGGTAATAGTTGGAGGTACTCCTATAAACCCATTGTCTTTACCTGCACCAAAAGTACCACCGGCACTTATGTCTGTAGTAAAGGTGGCTGATGATGTAAACTTGGATGAACTGGCTACTGTACCAGCTACAATTGCACCTGCATTTTGAGTAACCCATGGTCCCGCACCTGCATACAATCCAACTTTATTGGTAATGCCCGCCGCAAAATTTGCATTTTCTTCTGACGGACTTGTATTCCATTGTGTAGTAACTGTCAGGTTTCCTGCCCCGCCTGTACCTTCATTTACATTCCAATAACGGTTAACCAGTTTAGTATTGTCATTGGCAGCAGGTGATGTAGTGGCATCTACCACATATACACCATAAGTATCTGATGTGCCACCGCTATTATTTAGTGTTAGCGGGTTATACTTAGATTTTCCTACCGGATAAAAAACATCGCTGCCCGCTACTGTTTGTATTAAACGTCCGGTGCTGTTTGTATTTACATAATTGGTTGCAGTTGGGTTAATAATGGTACCCGATGAACCTATTGTACAATTGAGAGTACCCAATACCAGTTTACCAGCCGTAAGGTCCAGTTGGTTGTTTACTGTTATGGAATTAACCAGCGTAACTGTAGCTGTGCTAAATGTATTGTTGATTTTAAGGTAATCGAAGGTTGTAGCTCCGGTAAGTGTTTGCGCTGCGGCGCTGCCGTTAAACGTTACCTCTCTTGATGCAGGATTAAATGTGCCGCTGTTGCTCCAGTTGCCGGCAATATTAAGGTCGCCGCCTACAGCAGAAGAAAGCGTAAGTGTACCACCTGCCGCATTGGTAATATTACCGGTAACAGACATTGGTTGATTGGTCGCTCCAAGGTTTACAACTCCGCCGGAGTTGATAGTCAGGTTGCCGCCCATACTTATAGCAGAGCCTCCCGAAGTATTACCACTGAATGTACCGGTTATAGATGCATTACCTGTAAAGGTAGTAGCAGCAGATTTGGTATTCATAGTAAGTGTTCCGCCTGTTGGTATGGTTAAACCACCTGCCGCAGTGAATGCGCTGCCAAAACCATTGAAAGCGAAAGTAGCACCGTTGTTAATGGTCAACGTGCCATTGAGTGCTGCTGCACCATAACCACTGTTGGCAGACATATCAAACGTACCTGCATTAATGGTTACATTGTTAGGATAACCGGGTGTAGTACCTATAGTACCTGCACCTGTGGCTCCCCACTCAAGAAAGCGGCCGTAGGTTACATTATAAAGTAAGGTAGAAGCTGATGAATAAATAGGTGATTGATTTACATTTCCACCGTTAATGGTAAATATACCATCTATAGTTGGTACAGTGGTTAGCGTAAGACCGCCTGTATTAATAGTCAGGTGATTAAACGTAATAGCTGAAGATCCATCTATGGTGCCTGCTCCCAGAAAATTAATTGTACTGTTTACACGGGTAAATGTTGCGTTGTTGGTAAGCGTACCGCCTGCTGCTATTCTTATTGTTCCTGTATTGGTAAAACTCATTGTACCCCCATTGGTAAATGTGGTTACAGTTATGGTAGGTGCAACGCCGGTGTTAAGGTCAAACGTACCATTGTTAATGACAGCCGAAGCAGTTAAAGTAGCAGCTCCTGAAACCTCAAGTTCAGCCCCGCTGTTAATAGTGACATTGCCGGGTAGCACAGTAATACCACCTAACTGTACCAGGGTGTTTGCTATCGTTACATTGGCACCTGATGCTGGAGTGGCGTTACCAAGCCATGTAGATCCCGAACCGTAGCTACCGGCTACTGTAGTTATGTAACCCAGGTTGGTCAGTGATTCTGTACTGGTAGAGTTTCCACCACTGTTCTGCACATATATCTGTCCTGCAACCGAAGTATTGGCAACTACAAATGTGATTGTATTATCATTCACCACGGTAAATGAACCGACTGAAGTACCGCCACTACCACCATATCGTACAATAGTAACACCTGTAAAGCCTGAACCACTAACGGTAATAGTGGCACCAACATAGGTGTTGGTAACCGTACCATTATTAACAGAGGAAGACAAACCACCTGTTGGGTTGGTAATAACCGGAGGTGTGGTTAAAAATGCCTGGCTGTTGCCTATAGCAAAATAGGAGCCGGTACCGCTGGTAGCCAACGAATTAGTATAGTTTGTACCGGATGTTACGGTATATGGATTTGCACCGGCATGAGTAGCAGTGTAAGCTGTCCATGCAGATGCATTGTATAAACCTAGATAAACAGTAGAACCACTGCTGTAGCTTCCACCTGCACCATCGGCTGTGTTGTATTGGGCTACCGCAGCAAGGTTACCACCACCGGTTGTCCCTTCTGTTACGTACCATGTCCTGCTAACAGTATAACCCGCATTAATTGGATTTGCAACTACGCCGTCAGCTACCCTGAAACCGTAAGTATCAGATGTGCCGCTGTTGGTTACGGTAATTGGGTTGTAGGCACTGTTGCCTACGGTAAATGTTTTTGCACTACCCGCTACCACCATTTTCATTTGGCCGGTGCTTCCGGTAACTACATAAGAAGTTGAACTGCCCGATGCAGTAGAACCAACCGTAAGATCGTTGGTACCAAGACTAATGAAACCCGCAGTCATGGTAAGTGTATTGTTAACTATAACAGGTTTGCTAAGTGTTACCGTTGTTCCACCTGTTTTATCAATCAAGAGGTAATCAAAAGTAACATTGGTGCCTGTGGTATTAATGCTTTGTGCATTGCCCAATACAAAGAATACCGCACGGGTATTGTTGGTAAGCGTACCGTTCATGGCAAGGTCACCACCTATATAAAGATCGCCTGAAGTTGCATTCAGCGTTAGTGTTGTACTGGCATTAACAGTAACAGTTCCCGGAACACCACGGCCACCGCCAAGGGTTACGTTGGTGCTTGCTGTAGATATGGTAACGGCTGATGGAACCCCCGCACCTACTGCTACAGATGTAGAAGCGCCGCCTGTCCACTCAAGGCCGGTACCGTATGCACCACCCGAGTTATAATTAAGTATGGCAGCACTACCATAAGTAGGTGAGTTGGTGCTGACAAAACCACTTGCATTTATTTGTAAAGTTCCATTGATAGTAGTGAGGCCAGAACCGGGGTTGAAGCCATTGGATAACTTAACTGTAACATTTGCCCCAATAGAAAGCGAACCGCCGTTGATAACTGTAAGGGTACCGCCTGTAACGGTAAAAGAACCATTGGCAGCCGTACTGGTAATGGTTCTTGCTGCACTGTTAAGCGCAAGATTACCACCGCCACTTACCGTAAAGGTTTGGCCGTTTACATCTAACTGACCCGTGCCAAGCATTTGCACCACACTACCAGAACCAGCGTTTACGGTTACATTGGTAGCAGGGCTACTGTTTAGCTGCACATTGGCTGTATTGTTAATAATAAAGTAAGAGAATGTTTCAGTACCGCCACCAGTTACCGAAATGGTTTGCGTACTTGTACCGTTAAAGAATACTGCTCTGCCGTTGGGCGTAAAGGTAGCAGCCGCAGCCCTGGTCCATGTACCGGCAATGTTCAGGTCGCCGGAAGTGGCATTAAGGGTTAAATTTCCTGAAGCTATAGAGAGGTTGCCCGCCATACCCCGTGTACTGTTTGGCATGGTAACCGTTGCCGAGTTTTGAATGGTTACATTATTGGGAGCACCCAAACCCGCTGTAGTGGAACTGCTTGTCCACTCATTGCCTACACCATAAGTTGTGTTATAAACAAGTGTAGATGAAGCGCCATAGGTAGGTTGTACTGTACTTCCTGCAGAGCTGACAAATCCACCACTATTTAATTGAAGAATACCATTTTCTGTAAATGTTCCAAACATGACTTCAAAACCACGGCTTAGTGCAAGTGTTGCACCTGTATTGGTAACCGTTGCATTAAGGAAACGAACCAGTGAACCTGCACCCGACACCGTTAGTGTACCGGTTGTATTGCTATAAGTAAGGTTCATATCATTACCTGCACCTACGTTGGTACCGGTAATGGAACCTGCTACAGAAAGTGTAGGAGATGCACCACTCATAGTAAGTGTGGTACCTGTGCCAGAACTGTTTTGAACGTCGCCGCTGGTTACGGTGAAATTACCTGCAACTGTTCTTGAACTGTTGAACCGGAACCCTGCAGCATTGTTGATGACAACATTGACAGGACCGTTTGTAGTTGGCCATTCAGCAGCATTGAGTGTTTGTTGAGCCGAACCACCATAAGACAAAGTACCGGATGCACCATAAGCAATCACACCTGTGCTGTTGAGATTGATAGTTCCACCATTGTGACTAAAAGTACCATTGATGGTTAAGGTGATGCCCGCAGCCACATTGAGTGTTGCGCCGGAAGCAAGAGTCAGATTATTTAAAGTTTGTGCAGTACTTATGGTTAAAGTACCAGCACTTATTGTAACATTGTTTGTTACAGGAATAGTAGTTCCGCCTGTACGGTTGAGTTGCAAAGTACCCCCATTAACAGTAGTTAGGCCTGTATAAGTGTTTGCACCAGTCAATTGTAAAGTACCTCCACCCGTTCCACCTTTCGTGAGTTTATTTGAACCAGAAATTACCGAGCTAATTGTTATTCCACCTGCAGCATCAATTTGAATAATATTATCAGTGGTATTACCCAAACCCAAAATTAAACCTGTAGATGAACCTAGGGCAATAGTATGAGTAGTGGCACTATTGCTTCGGATAATTGTATTTGCAATAGAATTTATTGTCGTTCCATTTAAGGTAAAAGTCCCTCCTGAAGTACCAGAGCTATTGCTAAAAGTTCTAGCAGTAGTTGCAGATGAACTGAAATGAATACTTCCTATACTGGCTTGAGCACCAGTAATTGTATTCATATTGATCCCGTTAGTCCCTGCTTGTGTGTTAACATTAAAAAAGGCTTCCGTTGTTGTTGCATTTGGAGCAGCTCCAGCAGACCAGTTGGTTGCAGTTAACCACGTTGCACTTGTAGTACCTGTCCAGTTATTTTGCCCCCACGTCAGAGTACTACTCATTAGAGAGAGCAAAAGAAAAACGGGCAATAGCAGCCTTTTTACGGCAGTTGTTTTGTCCTGTTTTACAGCAGTTTGTAGGGTTTGGGGGGTAAAAACTTTCATATCGTTGAGATTATCTTAGGAAAAAAAAGGTACTTATTATAATATTTATATTAAATCGGTCGTTAAAGTTACGTATAAAATAAGACATTTCGGCTACATTATAGCGTAATATCAGGAAGGCATAATCCGGTCATGCGGTTATGCCACTATTTTATTGTAATATGATATTGTTCGTTTCGTTACTGTATGTAAATCAAAAAACAGGCCATTTTAACCTGATTTTCAGTCCACTATAGTTTTTGCTTTGCTGTTTTTGATTTTAAAAGTAATTATGTAGCCTACTTAAGAGATGTAAATAATGCTGCAAACGCTGCAAAGTCTTCTTTCTCAATCAGAAACAGGCATACAGGCAGCAAAATAAGCCGATTTTGTGAAATGGGTACGATTTACACATTAAAATTTGCGAAAAACGACTCCCCCCTTTAGATATTACTAAATAATTCCCTACTTCATCCATGTTACAAAATAGTCCCCCCCGCATGGGTTGTGAAAGAACCCCGGAGGGGTTCAATAGCTGCACAACCCCAGCGGGGTTCAATATTTGTAGCAAAATATTTGTAACCAACAAACCCGCCTAATGAATCCCCGAACCCCGGAGGGGTTCAACCCAATGACCACATTCCATAATATAACCACTTCACAATGCGAATGTTGAACCCCGCTGGGGTTCTATTCCACCTTACCGTCATTCATGTTACAAATAGTCAACCCCGCTGGGGTTGTGAAAGAACCCCAGAGGGTTCAATAGCTGCAGAACCCCAGCGGGGTTCAATATTTGTAGCAAAATATTTGTACCCAACAAACCCGCCTAATGAATCCCCGAACCCTGGAGGGGTTCAACCCAACGACCACATTTCCATAACGTGTACAATTTCCAACGCGAATGTTGAACCCCGCTGGGGTTCTATTCCACCTTACCGTCATTCATGTTACAAATAGTCAACCCCGCTGG
>JANMMU010000090.1:0-29533 GCA_031373555.1 Segetibacter sp.
AACTCGGGCCAGTTCAAATCTGATGAAGGTGCCGATGGCTTTGCCATACTAAGATCTGTGATCGATACTGCAAGAAAAGCAGGTCAAAATATTTTGAACCAACTACTGCTTATTGCTAAATTGGGTACTGAATAGTTACTAATATTAATCATATGGTTGTTATTTTTATGGTTATATTAATTATTATTTTATATTAATTACCTTTTATTGAACTTGCCTTAATCATTAAACCACTACTATTGATAAGAATCCGTCCATTTTTTTTAATTAAAAGATTATTACATTTTAAATGTCCTATCGGCGCATTTATTATTAGAGTACCACTTTCTTCAATTGTAACATCTGCAAAAAAGAAAGTAGGAAGTATCGCAACTCTAGATCCCAAATCGGCCAAAATTGTTTTGGATGTTACGTTAGTTAGAATTTGGGGATCTATAGTACGGGCAACTCGCCAGAAAGTGGTAACTTTATTTATATTAATATTAGGCACGGCAGCGATAAAACTCCCAAAACGTCTAAGATTTGGTCGTGATGTTCCAGGTATCGTAACATTCGGTGTAAAAGTGCTACTATTTCCTAAGGTTGAAGTTGTAACTGCTTTAGCTGCATCTAAAAGCTTATTAATTGTATCATTAGATTCAATTAATCCAAATTTTACTAAATCATCCAACGTAGTAATTTGCCGTCGTTCAAAATTTGCGGTCAAAAGTGGGGATGGATTTTCATCTAAAACTACTGATGTGCCAGTTTTTACTGTAAGGTTTGATGACATAATTGAAATTTTTTACCTACTCTTTAATCCGGATTTTCGGCTTACTCCGTTTTGAATACAAATCTCTTTAGTAAAATCTACTTTGTCAACTCACAATATGTAATTAATCACAACTAATTAATTACAAGTAATGACCCACCCGCGCACCCCTCATCCCATAATTGCTCGCCGAAGCCGCCATCTCATTTCCCTCAATACTGCTAATTTTTAGGAAGGCCATCCACGGCTGCCCGGTTGGTATCGGCAGGCTCATTTGGTAAGGTGCTACCAATAGTAATGTATCATAAAGGATCATTCATAGGTATATAGCTTTTCTTGCATCATAATAACTTTATGATTGTGGACATTTAGCCTATCATCACCTCTGCCTGCGACATACTCACAAACAAAACCAACTCGGCCATGGTTGTGGTATTGGTCTTTTTATGAATGCTGCGCAAATGAGTGTCCACTGTGTGTATAGACATCTGTAGTTGGTCTGCAATATTTTTGCGCAAAGTAGCTTTAGCAACAAGGTGTAGAATGTCCAGTTCCCTTTGGGTAAACTGATTAGTAGCAGTTAGTTGAGTTGACATAGATTTTGGTTTTAACGTACTAAAAAAATACAATGGCAATGACTCTTAAAGAACAAACAAATATTCAGTAAGTTGTACTATAGGGGGAAGTGGTGTTGTGGATAACGAACCTTTTTTTGTTCGTAGATTAACAGTACAAAGTATACTCTTTATATTCGAATAAACAAGTTTTCTATGCCAAAATTTTGTTGCATTTTTCTGGCTTAGGGGTTACCTGTTCCTTTTTGTCTGTGTTGTCTTTTTATTATTATTCCCCGTGGTAAAAACGACATTTTTTAAGCACAGATGAAAAAAGAAAAAATAGGATTTACACGGAAAAAAAATAGATGATTATTTCAAACCACTTTTCTCAAAACAGGTACAGCTAACATAGATACTGCATCTCTATTGTCAATAATTTGCTTGTCTCCGGTGAAAGCAAAACGATAGTTTTTCCCGGTAATGTTTCCTTTTACAGACAAGGCAGTTTTGCCAATGTATTCAAAGTGTTGGTCGTTCATTGTGGGTGCTGTTCCTTTTGGAAGTGTCAGTGTTTCCTGATCATTCTGTTCTTGTTGATAGGTGATTCTTTTATTGCCGCAGTTGCACATGGTTGTATGTTTTAGTCCTCATGGTATTGAGGGATGGAGTTGGTAATTGTTTCGTTTTTTTGGGGATAATTGGTTCTGTTGGTTACTTGTTCCAATAGGCAGGCTATGCCCGAAAGTGCCCACCAATAAATGATTTTTTCAAAAATTGTATTTCCCTGCCAAATGCCAAATGGTAGTGCCACCCAAACACTTGTGCAATAAAAGCAGTCGAGCAGGCTTCCGAAGAAACCTGCCCCTGCTGCTTTTCTGATTGTATAAATGATATCAAAAGGTCCATCTTCTTTGCTTAATAAATGTGCTACTCGCCAGGTAGCGGCACTGCACAGTATAAGCTCAATTAAGTTGTTCATCTTTAATTTTTTTGAATCATTTATTTTTATTGCTTATTGTGTGTCTAATGCAAATGCTTTTGTTTGGCTTACATAGTTGGGTAGCCATTCGGTACCGTTATGAGCAGTAGCTGATGCACCTGCAGATTGTGAGAATGCTGCACTATCACACACCCCTGTTAATTCATCTACTGTTAAGCCTGTGCCTGTGAAATTTCCCACACCATCGTTATTGAACACACTTACATCTTCCCACAACTCAACGGGTGGGGCAGGAGTGTGTCTGTTCAGGTTGCAACTTGGTATATCTACTTTTCCGCCGGTGCCAAAGGTAATAGTACCATTACCTTTAATGACGGAGAAGCCGAAGTTTGCAAACTTGTTTTTCTGCCATGCATGAAATTGCAAATGCACTTCTTTATTCTTATCCACCGCCATACCGGGTGTGTTGTAGTATATAAAGCCACACTCACCGCCACTGTTGGCCGGAACATCTACCCATGCTTCTGATACAGTTGCTTCAGCCGGGTTATTGTCAATAAACAAGTTCATATTAAAGCCCTGTGTATTGACACCGTTAAAGATCTTATATTGATTAATGATTGCAACATTGTCTTCAGTTGTTTCAACAGCACCTGGGGTTGCGGGATTTTTTCTTTTGATTACAAAAAACTGAACTGATTGTGCTTCCCAATTATCAACCTTGTTTCCTGCATTGTCAAAAAGTTCAAACATGAGTTCATATACGCCATCTTTCCAGTCGGTCACCTGACCCGCTGCATTTCTGCTAGCTAAAGCTGTTGTATCAAAATTAGCTGTAGTTTTAAAGGAAGCACCATATCCACCTACTATTTCGTATCCACCTTCGCTGGCTGGTATATGCCTTCTCAAAATTTTATACAAACCTCTTGCATCAGGTCCATACTGATAATAAGGATAATCAATACCTATAAGATTGCCGCCAATATCAAAACGTTTAATCTCATATTGTACAGACATAGGCGCATCTACAGGTCTGAAGTTAAGTTCACCCTGCTTTCTGTATGACCACTTGTACCAATAGTTTTGTCCACCATCAATAGCATCACATAGCTTGGCACCAAAATCAATCAAAGGCACTAATGAACCGCCAAATGGATTGTTGTCAAATGTTGCATTACTAAGGTCAAATGGCAAGCCAATAGAAGCTCCACTTTGTTGTACATTGGTAACAATACAACTATTACCTATTGAGCGAAATACGATTTCTTTTTCCTGGTAGCCATTGTCGCCCGGTTTGCATTTTATTCTGTCATCGTGTACATAAATGTTGATTTCAGTTCCACACTTGTAGTCCCAATAAGTATTACACGCTATGTGTGGATGATAAACTTTTGTCCATACACCGTCAATCAAGTATTCAACCTCAAAATACAAATCAGGAATATCGCCAAAACAGAAATAGGAGATATCTAAACTAAAACTTCCATCAGCATTTGTGATAACACTTCCCAGGCTGTATTTATTGATGTACCTGTACCACCATTTGCAAATAAGCGGCACAAAAAACCTAAAGTTTTTACTTAAATATTCCTTTACTAATAGTGGGGATTGTGAAAAGAAATTGGATAAGTTTTCTTTCGGAATAAAATCTTTCAGATTGGTAAATGAACTGCTGTCAAAGTTTGTATTTTTCAGCATTTCAATATTTTGCAAACCGGTTCTTTTGGCTGTGTCATTAAGATTGAAAGAGAAATCTGTTGCTTTATCGAGAGACAGCTTTTTAAAAGGCAAAGGATCAGGTTCTGGGAAAGGTCTTGGAATTTGAATCTCCTGCCAAATCCTGTCACGTAGTTTTATAATGTCAAAGTCGGGTATGCGGTGAATGATAATAGGGAAAGCATCAATTTCATAAATGTTCACCCTTGCACCTTCTATGCCTTGTTGTCCGCCACAGTTGCCATTCAATACCTTTCCTGTAATGGTGCAATTACAAAACAGCCATTTTTTCCACCATCCATCAATAAAAGCAGGCAATTTTATGATGTCCGAAAGTTTTGTAGGAATGGGAATTTGAAATGGATTTCTTTTCAGGATATCATCCAGGTTTAATTCCCTTTGTTCTTTTAAATCTAAGGGTGCAATGAATACCTTACCTTCCTGTAATGTAGCTTCATCAGGTGTTTCCAGCACAAAGTTGCCATTGTCCAGCATGCTACTCTGAATCAATTTTCCACCACGGTCAAAAAAGAATGCTGCTAACTGAATCGGTTGCTCCGGTTTCCCTTCTAAGGGAATCGAAAAATTAATTTTGGTTGACATCGTTTTATTTTTTTCTCGCCTACTCTATAATAGGATTTTCGGCTTACTCCTTTTTCATAAAATTTTGTTTCGTAAAAGTATAAGTATGCAATAGCCACGTCCTAAAGAAATACATGGACGTAGTGGGTTAATACATGAATGGAAAATTGATGTAGCATTTTAAAAAAACAGCCCTTATTTAGTCCCTTCCATCAAAACCTAATTCAATGCATACAGAAATACTATTTCAGGTTTTCTGTTTATTCCCTTTTTTTGTAAAAAATAAAATTTAAAAGTAGTTTTATGCTATGTAGAATTATATGTTCAGGAAATGAAAACTAAATCAATCAAACAAACTATACTCATTAAGTCATCACCCATAAAAGTGTATGAAGCCTTTATGAATGATAAGAAACATAAGGAGTTTACAGGCTTTGACGCAAAAATTGAAAATAAGGTCGGAGGGAAATTTATTACCTGCGGACATAGAAATTTTGGGTACACGCTATTCCTTGTGCCGGGTGAGCGGATTGTTCAGGCATGGTCGCATGAGCATTTCCCCAATCATCAGTTTACTATTATTGACATTCATTTAGAAACAATAAACGACAATAATACCAGATTGATATTTCATCAACTGGGTACACCGGCTGATTGTGTAGAGTGGCTAATTTCTGGATGGAAATTAACCTATTGGAGACCGTTAAAAAATTATCTTGAGAAAGGGCTTATTCAAAAATTTCGGGAGTAAAGTAACAATTCAAAAACCATTATAGCACTATGAACGTACAGCAAGCATACAACAAGTGGGCAGATCAGTATGACACTAACAACAACAAAACAAGGGACCTTGAAGCTGTCTCTTTAAGGACAGCATTAACAAATGTTCAATTCGGAAATTGCTTGGAAATAGGTTGTGGTACTGGAAAAAATACAGAATGGATAATGATAAAAGCCACAAAAGTTGTTGCCGTTGATCTATCAGAAGAAATGCTTGCTAAGGCACGGCAAAAGCTTAATGCTGACAATGTTCAGTTTGTTCAGGCTGATATTACAAGTGACTGGAATTTTGCTAATGAAAAGTTTGAGTTAGTAACCTTTAGCCTTGTGCTTGAACACATTGAAAACCTGAATGAAATATTTCATAAAGTTGCAGGAATAATAAAACCCAATGGCTTGGTATATGTTGGCGAACTTCATCCTTTTAAGCAATACACAGGAACAAAAGCACGGTTTGACACTGCCGATGGCCAGCAAATAGTTACCTGCTTTAATCACAACATTTCTGACTTTACAACTGCAGCAAAAAGCAATGAGTTTGAAATAGTGGACATTACAGAATATTTTGACGAAAATGACAGGTCAAATATTCCAAGAATTCTGACCTTACTTTTCAGAAAAAAATAGAAACAATATAATAGTAAGAGAGATACTTTTTACTAACGTGCAGTTAATAGTGATGCTGTTGATACAGGATACCTTTTATAACGATTGGACAAATAACATAGTCCAATTCAGCTTCGCCTCATTTGCCTATACAATTGTAAGATTTTAAAAATACTGGCATATATTTTAAAAATCACATCGGTAGTGTAAATTTAATACCCATAAACTATTGGCAATATGATAGTGTAGGTTAATCTTACATAATTACCCATTTGTTTGCAACCATGATTGAACTTCTATATCCGGTTGATAATCGGAAATAATATTAACCGCTTCAAAGTTGCCATTAAGGATTAAAGGGGTATACTTTAATTAGATTAAGCAATTCGGTAGCAATAAAGCAAACAAAAAGCAAGGTTACAAGCGTAATTGTAAGTTTATTCTGCAACATTTTTGCGTTTTTGGATGATTTTGAATTACTGCATGCAATATCGTATCTGTTAAAGTATATAAACTCTTTTGAAGAACGGGGAATCACCAGAAAAAAGTGAACTGCTTTTGTGATAAACACGAAGGCACAGAGCCTATAAATAATTTTCAAAAATAGGTCGCTATAATGTCCCATTTGTAACTTTTAAACTTAAAGTTGTCCAATAAATACATCTTGTATAGCTTTGAAAGGATAGAATAATGCCCTTAAAAGACATTGCTTGAGAAATTAGTATTATGTAAAGAAACTACTATTAAATCCAATTTATACACTGAACACTTACAATGTTTTTTACATTATTTTTTATAGTTGTTTTTAAATCATGCTCATAGTCAAAAAATCATTTCATGGAAATAAGTATAAGAAAGTCTATTTGATTAATGAATTTCTATAAAACAAACAGCCGCCCCAAAATGAAATGGAGCGGCTGTTGTTTTATGACCAAATTGGTTAATTATCTAATCATAAATTTGTCATGCATTAATGCACAACTGTTATTTTACGTGTTTCTATTTTATTTCCACGTTTTATTTTAGCAAAATATACACCTGAGTTTAGCTTACTTACATCTATTAGTTCATTGTGCATACCTGCTTGTTTTTTCTTGTAGCCTATTTCCTTAACCAACTTAGAATCTGTACCAAAAATTGAAATCTTTACATCATCATCGGTATTTAATTTGTATCTGATGTTGAAAACATTATTGGCCGGGTTAGGATAAATGGTTAGGTCGTCGTTTATTTCCTTTGCATTAGGGATTGTTATGAATTGTGGCATTATGCTGTTTTTTTGTTTAGACGGTTTAAATCCACCACAACCATCATTTGAAGCAAGAAAAAGACATCCCTCGTTAGCTACAAATCCTGTTTTAAGGTCAATATAACCTGCGGCATCATAATCAACCATAGAGGGTGATTGTATCATTTCGGCACTTGTAATAGAGCCTGAGGCTTCATTTTTTGTATAGCCTGACCAATTACTATTTCCAAAGGTGGCATCAGTGTAGCATCCATAATAACCGGGTATAAGTGCAAAACGTGTTTCCCAGCCGGGCACCTGATTTACAACCCAAAACGACTGATCGTCTAGTGGGTCCACAGCAACCTGACTATAATCGCCGCCACGGCCATCGGGGTCTGCTGATGCACCTCCATGGTAGAATATACCAACGGGTAGTTGGCCGACCGGGTCAGCAGAATTTCTGTAGTTATAAGCTGCACTTTGGTAATAGGTACTATTGAATATGCTATAGGTAACTACTGCATCGTTGCTACTATTTACCCCAATACTCATGTAATATTCAGATGTCGCACCGGAAGCATCATCTATGCGACCCACCTGATTAACGCCAGCGGTAGCAGGGTTTACACTCCACCATTGAGTAGATACCCGGTTTGTAGTTCCGGTAGCCGGCAAAAAGATAGCATGTGTGAACCAAAGTGCACCATTTCGATATACAGCATTATTAAATATGGCATGTCCAAAAATGTTAACTGCAGAGAAAGCCGGGCCCGACAGTTGTTTAGGATATCCGGAGGCATTTGTAGCAAATGCCTGCCATGGCGCTGCTACACCATATGCATTAGATGCAACCAATTGTGGCACACTGTTTATATACCATGTATTAACATATCCAACGCCACCTACATTTGGATTTCCTGTTTGAACAATGTATAATTTATCAATACCCATATCAAAGGTAAATGCAGGGTTGCCTAATTCTATACTATTCCAGAAGAAATATGAAATAGAACCCGCAGCGTAAGCAGCTGTTCTTGGGAGAGCATATAGCCCTATGGGATTCGTTCCACATCTAACATTTCCAGAAATGCAAATCCAGTCTTTATTAAAACCTAGCTTAGCAAAATCCATCCATGTTTGGTTTGCACCATCAACATCAAATTCATAATAAAACCAACCTTGTGTAGGATCAGAATTGTTAGAAATTAGCACCCTGAATTTAGAGTCTACACTTGAACAATTATTTGTTGCATTTTGCAGTGCTAATGCTACAAATCTACCACCATATGGGTCATACATTATTCTGGGATCAAAAACAAAACCAGACCATGCAAAAAAAGCGGCTAATGAATTGGAGGTTATTACAGCACCGGTTTGTTTATTGATAATTTTGGCATCGCCATTGGCTAATGCAACCAAATGATTGGGACCGGCTGCAACCTGTGCATCAGAAGGGTCGAGTCCGTTAGGTAAATTTCCTAAACCTACATAACCCGGATGCTGCGAAGTAACTTTTTGAGCATAATTATTCTGAGGTGGCATTACCACATCACGTATCGGATCCAGTTGTTTTACCTGAGCACTTGCATAAGAAGGATTAATTTTTTTGTAGAGTTCTGCACCAATAAAATATTTTTCCTCTTCATTTTCCTGAAACTGTTCAACAAGTTCCATTTTATTGCTTTGCAACCTAGGCGTATTTTTTAATTGAAGTATCATATTATCTATTCTGCCGGAAGGACCATTTAAAGATTTGCTTCCGGGAGATATCTGAGCTTTGCTGATATGGGCAAGTGCCATTGCAACCATCAGCAGGAAGCATAATTTTAATTGAAAGATTTTACTTTTCATAATCTTGTTTTTATTGTTTAAAAATTTGTTTTATGAAAAGTTTACTTTACTAACCTGGTTAGTAGTTCAATCTTTTGTTCAAGTACTTTTATTTTGTCGTTCAGTATGTCTAACTCTTTTGTTTTATCATTATTAATTTTTTCAACCTCTTTTACTTTATTGTTTAATTGAAGGATATACAATGTGTTTTCCTCAATTTTTTCCATTGCTTTGGTCTGCATTTCGCCTAACATAATCCCATTGTCTTTTACATCTGCTGCAGAAGGGATGCCTGGTAAATGTTTGTTGGCATTAATGCTTGCTTCGAGTTCTTCTAACGACATTAAAATGTGGTCTTTGCCAAATACATAATCAGGCCAGTTGGCAAGGGGTTGTACTCTTACTTCGGTTGCAATTAGTTTACCATTAATAGAAGCTACATAACCTGTAGCACCTGTTGTAGTACCTACCCTAAGTTCAGAGGTGTACGTTTTTGTTGGGAAATATCCACCCCAGTTTTCTGTACCACCTGATGCCGTACCATATACACCATAGCGACTACCGGCAGTGCCAGATGCATAACCATAAACACCATAACCATTACCAGTATAAGCACCTGCATCAGCGGTAAAATATCCACCCATATAACCACCCGTTCCATACACCCCATAGCCATACCCGTCAGCGGGTTTTGATAAAGAGTTAATGCCTGGTATATCAACACTTCCAACATAAGAGGTTTTTACATTAAGCGTAGGAGAAGTAGAAGTAGCGTCGCCGGTAACACCTAGCTTACCACCTGCAACATAAGAGCCTATACCAACAGTACCGTCAGAATTGATGGCTACTGTTTGAGACCGTGCAAATGTATTACCTGTTCCCAGATATAATCTGCCTGAACTGGCAACATAAGCATCACCTGCACCACCACCTGAATTGGCAACACCCATTTTTATGTTGTAAGCAGCATCTCCCAATCTAAAATCGGCATAGTTTCCGGCCCCCGACAAATCATAAATTCCCGAACCTGCTATATCTAGTCTTGCACCGGGAGAACTTGTCATAATACCAACCCTTTGGGCACCTAAATCTGCAGTTAAAACCGGTGTGCCGTTAGAAAGAAAATTAAACTTGTCAGTAGAATCATAATATTGTAAACCCCAGTTAGGGTAGGTATTAGAATGCTGTATAACCATGCGGGTAGGGTTATTTGTAGCCGAGGTTGGAAACATAGACATCATAGCTGCACCACCACCAACAACAGG
Source organism: Segetibacter sp. (assembly GCA_031373555.1). Lineage (GTDB taxonomy): Bacteria > Bacteroidota > Bacteroidia > Chitinophagales > Chitinophagaceae > Segetibacter. The sequence goes on from JANMMU010000090.1 coordinate 10,259, forward strand.
TGTTGCAAATTGAATAGATTTTGTAGCTGAACCCATAATAAAATTACCAGTTGTGGTAGTAACATCGCCATTGCTTCCAATTTTAAATCTCTCTGCACGTGAACTATTGGCACCTGTTACAAAAGAAATACGGGCAGGTACACTGCCTGCACTAGGTACACCATCTACATAAAAATCAATGCCTGCCGGGTTTTGAAATGCCGTGCCATCATATCCCGAAGCAAGAAAAGACATTAAGAAGTCATTGTTGCTAACCACTGTTGGTGCTGCCAATGTACCACGGCTTCTTCTACCAATAAATACAGGGCGGGCATTAGCTGCTGCGGCACCCATATTTAATATATAGTCTGCATTGCCAATAGTGGTCTCGCCATAGCCAACAAACAGAGGCGCCCCTGCACTAACCCACGACGATGCAGGCACACCACCTGAACCTTTTACAGTTAATGCCCCTGGTGGAACTAAAGTAGCTCCTGTACCAATTCCTACTTTACCTGTATTGGTGTTGTAAATATGGGTTCCGTTTACGCCCCATTGAGCATTTACGTTTCCTAAAAACACCATTGACAAAATGATGAAAGCTGCAAACTTTTTTTGTAATTGTTTTTTCATTTTTCGTTGTTTTGATTACATGAAGAGATATAATTATTCCGTATTATATTGGTTAACAGAGAAGCGGATAAGCATTAGTAGCAATTCGAAGGACATTGGGAATACTAAAGGTATAAATATTTAGGGAGAATTAATAATTCTGATACAAAAATATTTATACTATCCTTCTCCATTTTATTAAATCTCTGCGATACATATAACTTTATAAAGTAGCTTTTAATTATTTATACACTGTAAGAAATCCTTATGAAGTTTATTCTGCTCTAAGGTTTTGATTTTGTTGGTTTTATATAACTTAAGGATATGGTTTATGGGATATAACCACAATATGCAGCGTTCTTAAATAAAAACACCCTAAACAAATAGGGTGTTATTTGTGAAAAGAATTATTCAATTACAATAACAGAAACTTAAATCATGCCTCTATAACGCATAAAACCTGCACTTGCAAGCATGACCACCGCAAAAAGTATAATGCCGGATGTATTGTTTTCATGTTCCTGTTCTTTTGTTACTGCTTTTATTATAGGGGCATAAGCTACACTTAAGTACTGTTGTTCTTCCGGTACTTTTATCGCCATATCCTTCCAGCTAGTAATGTCTTTGCCGGTCAGGGTTGTAAGTTCATTAATTTCTCTTTTTCTACGGGCCTTTAATTGTTTAAGGTATTGCTGCCCTGCTTCGCAACTTAAGTCGCCTTGTGCAGGGTGTGTTATTACATACCTCGCCTGATAGTTTTCCTGATTAGGGGTTACCTGAAATGTAAGGTCTTGTGGAAATGACTTGCGGTTATATCTGAAGTGCAACCGGGTAAAGTGTACATTGCGACTGCCATTGTCAATCTCTTCATCCTCATCTACATCGCTGTAGTCGCTCCAGTCTTTACCATACAACCACCACACGCCACTGTTTACCAGGTCTTGTTCTGTAGGTGGGTTGCCTACACACGGGTCGCATTTCATTTGGTTAACAGGGGTTACATTCCATGCATACTCCAACATAGCTACACTCTTGTCTTCATTTTGCCATTGATGGTCAAACACGTTACTGTAAAATGCCCCGAAATTCTTTTGTACAAACAGTGGTACATTGTTACCGGTAGGCATATTGACATTTCTATAGTTAGTACATTCAATTCTTCCCTTACGGGTAAATGAATAAACTATCAAATCCTGATCGCCATCTGCATTGGCCATACCCAACCTTATGGGCAGCATAAACTTAGGTGAGTTAAATTTGATTTGTATAGGCCGAAGGAAGTTGTTATTCAGTTTTGCCTTTTCTTTCTCGTTTACTTTTACTACAAAAAATTTCAGGTTGCTTTTTATGTAAGGGTCAAGCACTTCTTCTGCATTAGGGGGCATCTTGTAGCCATTGTCATTGAGCCAGTTTTTTAAGTCGCTGCTTTCTTTAGCAGACAATATGAGGATATCATATTCCCCAACTAAATATTGGGCTTCAATTTTTACAGCAGATTTCCTTTTATTCATTCCAGAAACAACTACTTCATTTAATGCAGACATTGGAGCCATTTTAACATTGTCCATTTCTTCTCTGTTATAGTTACCACAAGGGTTTTGATCCCAATACTCAACGAGCCGGGGTGCACTATAATCATTTAGTTTTTGGAAAATAGATGGATCCACCACTTTAATATCTTCTTTTTTCAAAACAACGGGAACAGGCACCACCATTGCAAAATCTCTGGTGTCACCTTTAAAATCGTTGTACATAGTTATGGCATTTTTGTTGCCGTCTCTTACCAGAATTACCTGGCTTGTTTTGTTTTTAAGAGTTCCATCGGCTTTGCTTACATAAAAGCCACAGAAGCTCATAAATAAATGGGCAGCAGTAATTACTACTGCGATCATGATTAGTTTCTTTTTCATAATTGTTGATTTTATTTCTCCGGCATTTTCATTTTAAGTACAATGACATGCAGAAGCGTTTGATTTAAAGTTGATTTATGTGTTTATAAACATTTGCTAATTTGGCATCATAGGCATCCTTTCCCTTCTTTTCAGCAGGATTGTATTTTTGTGGACTTATTAATAATCCATAGAAAACCGGTTAACTGATATCAGGTCATTTGAAGTTTTTCTTCAAGCGAATACTTCCGTTGTTTTGATTTGATTCGCCATTCAAATTGTGTTGCTTTAAAAACCTTATCAAGTAACGGTACCAAAGGTTGGAGTAAAACCAGCACCCACACCGGCGCACCGTTTATAAATCTGAATGTTGTAAGATAAAAGGCAATAACTGCTACAAGCATACTCCATACTATTCTTGCAGTACTATGATTTGGTGTTGTTTTGGGATCAGTAATCATAAAGAATGAAAACAGTAAAAGACTACCTGTACTTATGCTTTGTACAAAAAAATCTAATGGCCACCCTAAATATATTATTTGACGGATAAAGAGGAGTCCGGAGAATGTAGCAAGAAATGCGAGGCTTGTATCAAGCTTTTGAACACGGGTTACTACTATAAATCCCAGGCAACAAACACCAAAAAGAATAACTGTGCTGCTGCCCCATTGACCCGGGCTGAACCATGCTTTATCTGTAAGTAAAATGGCTGTAACTATTCCTAATGCAGATGGATTGAAAATGTGCTTTCCATTAACCCTAATTAGAAATTTTGAGCTTATGGAAATAAATGCTGCCAATGCTGCAATTTCAAGATGATTGGTTTTAAGTAGCAGGCTTAATCCAAACGAAGAAATAAGTACAGAAGGCAAACTCCATTTGAAGCGATTCCATAGATTTTTCCGGCTTTTATAAAACTCAAATGAAAACTGCGTAACAATGCTTACAGAAAAATAGGTGAGGTATAGCCACCACTCTGCATTCCAGCCGAGAAAATAAATGCCATAACCTAAAAATATGCTTTGGAATAAAAGCTGAAAATACCGGGGATCTTTAAAAACTGCAGTCTGCATAAAAGTAGATTTGCAGTTAGGATGCACGAAAAATTAATTTTACATAAACTCTTTTAAAAAAAGTCAAAAAACTTTTTGCTAGTCTGTGTTGAGCACTTTTATTTAATCAGAATGAAATGACATTCCGGTTGGGTGTTATGTTTGAAGAATTAATTTCAATTCATTTACTTCATTTGCATCAATTGAATTGTTCATATAGCTTTCTTCAGAATTAATAAATTCAGGATGTTGCAATTGCATCTGACTTTTAGTTTTGTTTCTCAGCGAAGCATGAAACTCTGTACAGCCGGTTTGATCTGCTAAGGTTTTTATATTTTCTTTTCTAACACCACTACCGGGCATTATAATGATTCGGTCATCTGCCTGTTTTTGCAATGTTGCAATTAGTTCAACTCCTTCCATTGCTGTAAGCTTCTGACCAGAAGTTAGAATTCGTTCGCAACCAATCTCTATTAATTGTTCAAGTGCTATAAAAGGATCTTTACATCTGTCAAAAGCACGGTGAAATGTTACTTCCATAGGGTAGGCTGCGTTTATTAACTTTGAAGCTCTTGTAACATCTATTGTTCCATCACTATTTAACAGGCCAAATACAACACCTTCGCATCCTATCTGCCTGCATATTTTTATGTCCTCCAGCATAATTTCATATTCTTCTGTTGAATACAAAAAGTCTCCCCCTCTGGGTCTTATAATAGGGTATAGTATTACATTAAATGATGCTCGGCATTTTTTAATAGTTCCAATTGAAGCGGTAGTACCGCCTTCAGTCAAATTGGCGCAAAGTTCTATACGATCTGCACCACCTTGTACTGCAGATTTTGTTGTGGCAAAATCAGAAGTGGCAATTTCTATGAAGTATTTACTTTTCACCATTTGTGTATTTGAGTGTAATAAAAGAAATTGAGCATTGATTTAGAATCTGATAATATTTGCCATTGATGATTCTATAAAAATACCGGGGATTTCTAAAAATATTTATTCCATGATGCTTTTTGCTTCAACTAATTTTTCTACCGTGTTTGATTTTATTGCATACTTAAAACCTTTGTGTATAGCGTATGAACCAATAACTCCTTTTTTATTTACTGCAAGAAATGCAACCTGAATATCTTTTGCTTTTTCTCCTTTTATTTTTATGATCCGTTCTATTGCTTTTTTGCAGGCCAGTTCGGGTGATAATCCCTGCCGCATTAGTTCTACTACAGTATGTGACCCTGCAACTCTTATCACATCTTCCCCCTGACCTGTTGCAGTGCAGGCACCTACTTCATTGTCAACAAATAATCCTGCACCAATAATGGGTGAATCGCCAAGTCGTCCACGCATCTTAAACCCGGCACCGCTTGTGGTACAACTACCGCTTAAGTTTCCGTTTGCATCCATTGCCACCATACCAATTGTATCGTGGTTCCATTCGCCATTTTCTAACTTATGTGGTGCAAAAGGGCTTTGACCTCCACTGCTTTCTACATTTATTGCAGGTGGTTTGTATGTTGATTTCTTTAGCCAGTTTTCATAATTCTTTTGGGCTTCAGGCGAAAGCTTTTGTTCTTCTAAAGTAAACCCTTCGGCTATGGCAAATTGTTGAGCACCACTTCCTACCAGCATAACATGAGGTGTTTTTTCCATCACTCTTCTTGCCACAGAAATCGGATGGCTGATCCTTTCTAAAAAAGCAACACTGCCACAATTAGAAAATTCATCCATAATGCATGCATCAAGGGTTACAAAGCCATCCCGGTCAGGATTGGCGCCAAGCCCCACACAACAGCTTTGCTCTGACTCTGTTACCATTACCCCTTTTTCAACTGCATCCAAAGCCCTGCCACCGCTACTCAAAACCTCCCATGCAGCTTTGTTGGCATTCAATCCTGCATCCCATGTTGATATAACAATTGGTTTGTTTTTTATAATTCCATTTGGCAATGCTGCGGATCTTTTTCCAATCAGGCTTGCAAGACCTGCAAAAGCAGATGCCCAAATAAATTTTCTACGGTTGATCATTATTTTTGATTGAGTTAGTGAAATTATACCTTTTAGAATTATAAATAGTCCAATCTGGTTTTGGTATAATGTCAGCCAGTCCTGACTTTCTTTCAAAAATGTGATTGGCGTTTAAGGCAATGAAATTGGACTATTACGGATATCCAACCGGTATGAGTTATTAATGAACTTTCACAATAAAAAAGCCGCCCCAACTCATGGTTGAAGCGGCTTTTGAAGTAATTGAGTTGTAGGAATGATAACTCATAATTCATAACTCACAACTCATAATTCCAATTACATTTTAATAATCTTCTTTACAGTCTTCTCCCCGTTCATATTGATCTCAACCATGTAAACACCTTTTGACAATTTTGATCCGTCAAAATGTATTTTGTTGAAACCTTTATTCACGTTGATACCTGCTCTTTCAGTTACCTTGGAACCAAGAGAATTGAAAATAGCAACCTGTGCTTTTACATCCTGCTTAGCGTTAATGGTCAAGTCAAAGCTTGTAGCAAATGGATTTGGATAGATTTGTACACCCTCACCGCTGATAATTTGGGGAGCGACAATTTTACTAATTACATTTTCATCGCCACTCATCTTAAGTGTAGTGCAGTCGTCCAGAAATGCCCTGAAAACACTACCCGCAGCAGCCCGGAAGCCCGTTTTCATGTCAATGTAAGTACCGCTACGCCATGTTCCTGATGAACCACTGAAATAGGTAAAGGCAGCATTGTTTGTAACCGAGGTTCCCCCAATTACATCTGCTTGCTCTCCACTGCTAAAGGTGTAAGCAGACGAAAAAATCTTAGCGGCTAATGTTGATTCCAGACCGGCTATATTGGTACGTGAAGCCTCAAGTGCCCTTTCGTTATCATTAGTGGCTGTAGTGCCCATAGCCACACCACCAAATGTTACGGATGGATTGGAGAAATATTGAATTCTGTTACATGTAGATCCATTATCTACACAGAAATCATTGTAAGCCATAATAGTTCTCCAACGGTTAGGGAAATATACATAGCCATGACCATAAGCATAAGGTGTGTTGGTATTGTCCACGTAAGTATCATGACGGCAGCCATAGAGATGTCCCAATTCATGCGGAAATGAAAGGTTGCCTACAGAGCAGCCACGTGTTACCACGCAGAAAGGTTCTGTGTAGGAAGAATTGGCTACGGTATATGCCTCGCCGCAGATACCTGATTGCAGGTTTTCGGTGATAAGTATGCACATGTCAGCATCAAAAAAGGTGCGATAGTCATGTACATCATCCATGAACCCATCATTTGTGTCGTGGAAACGTATTTTATCTGTATTAGAATTTAATGACTCGGCATATACCTCCCTTATTGCTACTGCAAGCTCCACATTAAAGTTTACACCGCTATTGTTGTAAGCAGTGTTTGTAGCATCAATACATGAGTTTACAAATCCGATTGGGTCAGCCAGATTTGCATCGGCATCATCTGTGTAGGCCACCAGGATACGTACTTTACAATTTCCTGCGTTTACGTCTTGTATTTCCCCGCTTCTTAGTTCGGGGTCGTTTGGGCGTATCGCCGGTTTATCTAAGCTTTTTCTACCTTGTTCCAGCATTCGCTGATAGCCTTCCGGGCTTTCATCTTTAGGCATATTGGCACCGTTGCACTCTATCAGTACATGCATGCCACCGGTGATGGGATAAAGCAAATACACAAACTTGTCAGATGATATGCGGGCTGTTATCATCCCATTGTTAACCACAAAGTCTGCATTTCCCATGCCTTCTTTGAATCTTCCTTTCCAGGAATACAAGCCACCGCTGTGCGGATTGAGCTCGTTTCTTTGGACTTGTATGATGATATTGCCAGGCAGGTTTATGCTCAGCTCATCACCTTTAAACATTTGCGGGTCTATCGTTACATACTTGTAAGATTGCACCCACTCTTTCTTTATCCATGCATCAGCATAATGTTGCTGCTTGCCTTCCAACCGCGGATTTTCACTGTACTTGAACAGTTGTTGCGACTGTGCATGAATACTATTTTGCGCCAGCAAAAAACATAGCAGCGGTATTATAGCATACCGCACCAGCCATGCAGGGTTTTTTATATTACTTTTCATAATCGTAGTGTTTTAAAATTGTGAAACAATTGGTTTATGAAAAGACTATTTGTTTTCAAGTTTGTCTAAACGTGATTTCAACTCGTTATTTACCTGGTTGAGCTGTGCTTTCAGTTCCTGGTTTTCTTTGTTGATCTGAATCAGGTACAATGTCAGCTCTTCAATTTTTTCCATTTGTTTTGTCTGCATGTCTCCTAACAAAATGCCACCTTCTTTTATTTCTTTGGCAGATGGGATACCAGGCAAGTGCTTAGCAGTATTTATGAATGTTTCCAAATCCTGTATTGGCAATAGTTTGTGAGTGCCGCTGAATACATAGTCAGGCCAGTTTGCCAATGCTTCTACACGCACTTCGGTTCCTATAATCTTTCCGTTCACATTCAGTTTGTAGCCTGTAGCTATAGTATTTGTACCTATAGATACAGCTCCGCTTGAAACGCACATAGACAAATCGCCTCCGCTATTTTGCAGGTACAAACGAGATGTGGCACCATTGTTACGAGCCATAATTTCATTGTTATCCATTATGATGTTTGTACCACTGGTTAACCCCGATAAAATGTACCCCCCCGAGGCTAAAGCTGCATCAGTACCTAACTGTACACTTAAGCCTATGCCTGTCAATGCACTGGCTCCAACACCTACACTACCATCAGAATTAACCGCAAACTTTACTCCACCGGCAGTAGCTTCTATAAACTGAGAACCTGCAGGTTGAGTACTAGGCAAATCAAGTTGGAGCAAATCATTACCGGAGTTTAATGCAACTGTAGTTGAAATGTTGGCAATTTGACCATTAGCAGCAGATGAGATAATGTTCAATGACCTGTTAACGGTGTTATTGAAAACATCAACCTGTGCAGTTGGAGAAGTGGTGCCAATGCCTATCTGTCCAATGCTATCTACTGTCAGGCGGGGAACGGCTTTTGTTACCAAATGTGTTTTGCCTCCGTTATTACCGCTGCCTGTTCCAAAGTCCACATCGGCTGCAGCTCCGGCAAAAGAACCAATATATCCACGGTAAAGATTATTTTCATAAAGGCCCATGTACATGCTGGCACCACCATTAAATCTGGCACAATAACCCGATGTAGAGCTTACATCCAGTTTTACAGAAGGTGTTGTTGTACCAACACCTACATTACCTGACGCATCAACAGTCAGTTTTGGATCAGCCTGAATAGCAAGATGCAGTTTACCGGTTGTATTTCCGACTCCGGTTCCAAAATCTACATCGGGATTAGCGCCTGCAAATGAACCTATGTAGCCTCTGTAAGTATCGTTTTCATAGAGGCCCATGTACATGGATGCACCTCCGTTGAAATTAGCTACATTACCTGATGTGCCTTTCACATCCAGTTTTGCACCAGTTGCCGCAGTTCCAATATTTACATTGCCCCCAACTACATTTACATTGCCTGTGGAAATACCCAGGCTACCAGTCGTAACTACTACATCACCACCACTTAGTATTCTCATTCTTTCTGCACGGGTGGCACTGTTGGCACCTGTTACAAAAGAGATACGTGCAGGCACGCTACCTGCTGCGGGTACACCATCTACATAAAAATCAATACCTGCCGGGTTTTGAAAGTTTGCGCCATCATAGCCCGATGTAAGAAAAGACATCAGGAAATCATTGTTGCTTACTACTGCCGGTGCTGCTAATGTACCCCGGCTTCTTCTGCCAATGAACACAGGACGGGCATTAGCTGCGGCTGCTCCCATGTTGAGGATATAATCAGCATTACCTATTGCCGTTTCACCATATCCCACAAAGAGTGGGGCACCTGCACTAACCCATGATGCAGCAGGAACACCGCCGGAGCCTCGTACTGTCAGTTTTGCAGGCGGTACAGTGGCCCCTGTTCCTATACCAACATTACCCGTATTGCTGTTAAAGATATGAGTGCCATTTACAGTCCATTGTGCCGTTGCATGTTGCATGCAGCTACAAACGATTACAGTAGCTACTGCAATCATTTTCAGTAATTGTTTTTTCATTTTTTACAGTTTTAGTTTATGCCTACTCTTGGATGGGATTTTCGGCGTCCTCCGCTTTGATAATTTTTTTGGTTTCAATACATTATTAAACAGTCAAAAAATTGCTATAAACAAATTTGATGTTGTTTGATATGGTAATGCAATGTGTACTTTGGATAGGTACTTTTCTTAGGATAGCTTTTTTTCAGGATAAAGTTGAAGGGTCAATTTGTTTTCCTATAGAAATTGGCTCTACAATTTACAATATTTTTTGGATTGAAAATGCAAATTCAGGTTTTATATAAAAATAAATTTTGGTGGTTAACAGATATATTTAAAAAAACACTTAGTTTTTATCTTTATGCTGAATCAAAAGTATTATTGAGAAATGAACTTTTTTAATAGAAATACATGAAGGGCTACTTTTTATTGACGAAAATGTCGTCAATAAAATATGCCGCCCCAAAATAAGTCGGGACGGCATTTATTTGATTTCTACTTAGTATTTCTAATTTTTCACTGCTTTAATCGTCTTTATTTCTGTTCCTTGTCTTATTTCCACCAGATAAACTCCTTTCGTGTAAGATTCTCCAAATCTGAATGTCTGACCGGGTAATCCTTTTGTAGTATAGAGAGATTTACCATTTACATCTAAAATTCTTATAGACACAGCATCCTGTTTTGGGGTATTTACCCGTAGTGTAAATTGTCCGCTTGCCGGATTAGGCGACAGGGTTGCTTCCAATGTATTGATACTTTTAGTAAAAGGATTATCCGCTTTTGCTATACCAGTTTGCATCAGGCAGGTAGGGGCCTGAAGTGCAATTGTTACCGCAATAGAATATCCTGTACAGTTATTGGCATCATTTATATAGACCCTATATGATCCTGCTTTTAATCCGTTAAATGTATTTGCAGGGCCATACACCCCCGCTGAACCCAAACGGTAACCATAAGGAGGTGTGCCACCGGCAGCGGTTACTGTTATAGAACCATCCTTCATGCCGGGGCATGTTTCATCTATCTTGGTAGCAGTTGCACTAATGGCTGCCAAAGGTTGTGTAATGGTTACGGTGGTTTTGCCTGTACATCCCAACGTATCTATAACATAGATAGTGTAAGTGCCTGCCCTTAGTCCGCTAAATGTATTTGTTGGTACATATGCTCCGGTTGCTCCATTTTTATAACGGTAAGGTGGTACACCACTTGTTGGCATAACAGTAATGGAACCTGTTAGTTTTCCATAACATCCTACATTCACTTTGGTAGAAGTAAGTGGAATAGTTTGTATGGTTAAATGCAATGTGACAATAGAATCACATCCTACTGAATTGATAGTCTTGTAGATATAATTTCCGGAAGTAGTATAAGTAACTCCTTTCCAGGTAAATGCACCACAGGTAATTGCTGTAGTATCAGAGCTGCTTGTTGGCTTAGATAAAACAACAATAAAAGTTTCGGCCGGTGTTGTACCGCAACTATTAGTCACACGTGCATAATAAAGACCAGGGCCTGTGTTAGTTAAAGTTAATCCTGTACCCAGGTTTGTACCTGTGCCACCCGGGCCTGTGTACCATGTTACTATAGGGTTTACGCCTGTTACTCCTATCGCAGTAAGAGTTGTAGTAGCATTGGCGCAAATGGGGTTGCTTGCTGCTGCTATTCTACTTATACCTGATGGAGGGTTAACAGCTACAACAATACTTGTTGAATTAACACATCCATAAACACTGGCTGCTGTAGTGTATTTTATAGATACTATGCCTGCTGTAACCCCAATAACAAGACCTGTGCTGCTAACTGTTGCTACAGAGGTATTGCTGCTACTCCATGTGCCACCTGTTGTAGCATCGCTAAGTTGAGTGTTGCCACCAACGCATACATAAGGGCTGCCTGTGATTGGTTTTATTAATGGTAATGCCTTAACAGCCACTGAAGCAGTTGCAGTCCTTGTACAGCCACTTGTGTTTGGTGCCGTAGTATAACTAATAACTGCAGTACCTACTGCATTTCCTGTTACTAACCCCGTATTGGAGATGGGGGCAATTAATGCATTGCTACTGCTCCATGTACCACCCACTGTGGCATCGGCCAATTGTGAAGTGCTGCCTATACAAATGTTCCTGTTACCGGTTATTGCAGCTACAGTTGGCAAAGTGGTCAGTACAGTAATGGTTACACTTGCGCTATTGGTACAACCAAAGCCGTTTGTAACGGTATATGTAATTACAGCAGAACCAGCAGCTATTCCTTTTATAAGCCCTGCGCCTGTTACAGATACTTTAGTTGTATCGCTACTGCTCCAAGTGCCGCCTGGTGTGGCATCAGTAAGTTGTTTGGTATTGGTTAAACAAACACTTGGGCCACCCAAAATAGGGGCTACGGTTGGCAGCGGACTACTGTTTCATGAGCAGAAGCTGTATCTGCACAACCATTTGCATCTATACCAACTACTGTATAGGTATTAGAAGAAACAGGTGTAAACGGAACGCCGTTTGTGATGCCCCCGCTCCATAAATATGAAATTCCTCCTGTGCCATTTAAAATTACTGAATTGCCTGCACAAACAATAACTGATGTTGATGGTAAAATTCCTATGGTTGGCTTGGCATTTATGGTGAGGTTGGCGCCATTGTCACTACCGGTTATTATAGGGGCAGTACTTACAACACGTATCCTGTAGCCATTTCCCGCAGGGGTATTCAATGGTATAGAACAAGATATAGTTCCGGCTGCAGTAGAAGACAATGAGCCTATAACAGTAGGACTTGCAAATGAACCTGTACTGTTAGACAACTGTGCCCTAAAAATATTTCCTGCCATTGCTGTACCATTCGTAGTAAATGAAACATTCAAAGGAGCTCCTGCGCAGTACACCAATGGGTTGATTGCTGATGTGGTGATGCTGGTAAAGCTAGTTGGGGTAATAGTAAAATTTACATTGCTTATGTCAAAGAAAATATTGCCAATAGCTTCTACTTTTACCCTTGCCATTGTAGTGGCAATATTTGGTACGGTAATGGTTTCTGATCCATCATTAGGTGTAGTAGACAGGAGTGTAGTTGGATAAGTATTTCCGCCATCTGTAGAAAATGATATTTTTACATTAGCAGTGTTAATGCCAGATCCTGTGGTGCCGCTTACATTCCAGCTAACTGTTTGTGTTGTGCCGCCGGTCCAGTTGACTGCAGTATTTGGCACCGTAACTGCAAATGCGCCGCCACTGTTTACAACGGTAATGTTCAATGTGGTATCAGGATGAATGACCCCGCCACCACCGGCCCTGTTGTCACGGACTGTTAAACGGAATTTTAACGTACGGGCCTGATTAGGGAGTAATTCACCTACTGTTGTAGTATTATTGATTATATCAGACAATTTAGGAAAAGTCCTTGAACCGGATGTGGTTGGAGGGAAAGGACGGAACATAGGTGCAGTCGTGGATTGTACATTCCATGCGCCGCTTGGGCCTAAATCATATTCTTCCCACGAATAAGTAAGCGCATCTCCATTGGCATCAGTCGCTGCACCTGTTAGTACAAATGGTGTAGAAATAGGAATAGATTTTGGCGTCCCCATGGTGGTAACTACCGGTATTGCATTGCCCGTTGCAGTAGTTGCAGCACATGCATTGCCTCCACCTGTAGTGCTGAAATTTACAATCTCATCAAAGCTTGCTGTGTGAAAATAGGCAATACTGTGCGGGGCTAAATCGTCTGTGCTGCAAATGCCTGCATAAGCCATAATAGTGATACCACTGCCAGATTCATAAGCAGTAGAGGCATTTCTATTACCTCCGCCACAAGCACCCAATACGCTGTTAAATGTATGGTTGCCTCCAAATTGATGGCCTATTTCATGTGCTACGTAATCTATATCAAAACCATCACCAACCGGTGCACCCGAACCTGTAACACCCATACCTTTGTTGCCTCCGCAAACTACACCCAAACCCGCTACGCCACCACCACCTGTGCTGAACACGTGGCCAATGTTGTAATTAGCCGAGCCTATTACAGTATTACAGTTGGTGTTGTTTTGGCTAAGCATTGTGCCGCCATTATTATTTGTATAAGGATCTGTGGCTGCATTTGTATAAACCAATAAGTTGTTATTTGCCACCATGTTCATGTGTATTGCAACTTCTGTTTCATACACACCGTTTACACGGTTCATAGTTGTAACCATTGCCGCCATGGCCAATGGTACTGTACCGCCATGAAATGAAGTATACTCGCCGGTGCAGGCAAGGGCAAGTTTGTAAGTACGCAATTGTGTGCCGGAGCTTTTTTGAGCATACAATTCTTTAGGGATGATGCTTTTAAAATTATCGGTATTGTAAGAACCTGCTGTTTCGCAGTTCCATGTCCCCTTTCTTATCAGGTCTTTTTTGTAGTAGCAAATGTAATCTTCTGTAGAGCCTTTGCTATAGGGATCAATAAACACACTACCATTTGGAGAAAGTACCATGGCGTGGAAGCCAAGTGGCGTTTGGTCTAACCAAACTGTAGCAGTTGGGTCATCTACACCCTGGCCTGCATAGGTTTTTATTTCAGGAAATTTTGCGGCCAATTCAGGTTCCATTACGGATGTTTCATAAATAGCAAAACGGGCAGAACTGCCATCCGGCATTGGCATATTAAAAATAGTGTTGCTGGTGCGAACTGCATTCATACCTTTTGCTGGCGCAGATGCAAGGAATTGCTGCATTGACTGCTTGTCAAGGTGTAAGGTTCTGTAACGCTTGGCTGTTGTGTATCTTTCACCTTTGATTGGGATTGAAGATTCTGCAACATCTGTAAGTACCCTTGCAGTTTGGGCAGTTATGCGGCTGCAGGCAAAAAGGCCCACAAGCAACATGAGCCAGATAACTTTTGAAGCATTCGTTTTCATTGTTAATTTGGTTTTATAAAATGATTAAAAAAGAGAAAACATTTATAAAAATGGAATAAGCAATTATTAATAATTACTATAGGGTGCAATCATAGGATAGGGGCAAACAACAGCATACAAAAATAACTGCCCAATTAAGGAGGTTAAGCTAAAAAGTAGTTGTTGGTTGCTATGAAAGGAAACTAAAACGCATTCCCGACATTTGCAAATATTAAAATTTTATTTCGAAAACGGATTAATTTATTTTCAATTTTTGATTGTGTAAGTTGAGATGGCAAGTGATTGACTATTGGGGGGTAATAGCTATTAAAAGTTGTTGCCGGGTAGTTCTACGTAGGGAATAGATATTTACGATAAAATTTTGGAAATAGGAATTCTCTCAAAATATGGTAGGTATCCCGTCATAAATAACTTCTTAAAATAATCTTAATTATTAATCCGCTTTATCAAAACCGGTTGCAGAGGGTCTGTAATGTCGTACAGTATTAAACCTTTAGTTATATAGCAAATCAGCGTTTTTTGGTAGGGTATAACATCTTTATAAATGCCATCTGTAAAGGTAAGTTTTAGCAAAGGGGAATAACCTGAGCTGATATTAAAAACTTTGAGGCCAGAACTGTTGCAGCACACATACAATGCAGAGTCCTGTATGCCCAAACCTTCGGGGTCATCAAGGGGTATGGTGGTAATGAGCGTAGGAGTCAGGAGGTTTTTTACATTATGTACATATAAACCACTGGTAACAGACCCGCAGGAAGTAGAGCCTTTTAAAGTGACATATGCTATAGAGTCGTTAGCAACAACGGGGTCGCAACTGCGTGCATGTTGAGCTAAACCACTTAACTGTGGCAAAGCCGGGTTGGCAATAGAATAGATATAAAGCCCTGTTCTCGTACCAAGAAACAAGCTGGTCTTATATGCATAAATGGTTTCTATTTCAAAGTTCACACTATTGGTTGCAACCTTAACAGGAACTTTGGGGTTTGAAAGGTCATAAGTATACAAGTAATGGTTATCCACTCCATACAGGTAGTTGCCCGCTACAGTAAACCGTGTCAAGGATCCATTCTTGCCTGTGTTTGCCGCCGCTGACGACCCATCGGTTTTGGTGCAGGAGTAGATAAGGGTAAACAAAATACTGCTCAATATAAAAACGATCAAGCTGGTTTTGA
Source organism: Segetibacter sp. (assembly GCA_031373555.1). Lineage (GTDB taxonomy): Bacteria > Bacteroidota > Bacteroidia > Chitinophagales > Chitinophagaceae > Segetibacter. Next base: position 25,958 of record JANMMU010000090.1, read on the forward strand.
TGTTCTTCATTTTAATTATTTTTTATTCAATACCATTTGTTGATAAATGTTGTAAAAAGTTCAATATTGTTACCCCCGGATTACAACTGCTGGTCAAAAAAATGCCGCGATTAAAATAGCACAACGACGTTCAATAAGGTACTTGATATTGGTCAAATAGATCCTTCACTAAACGGCATCTATGGTTTATTGTTTATAGCAAGATTGATATACCGAATCCTTTACCCAGCCAATAACGACACTGTCATAATGGGGACATTCATAATACCCCGACTCGGAAGGTTGTGCCATTGGATACGTATATTTGAATTCGGGAAATGCATTCGCTATCCTGTTTACTTCTTTTATACTTGCAGTGTCAGAAACATCAATAGTTACAAGGTCTGCATAACTGTTTGTATAAATATAGTTTCCCTTCATTGACAATTGCGCACAACCATTGACTGTAATAAAACCAATCCGTTCTGCCTGCGAAGCCACCGTGTTATCAACCACATGAATTCCTCGTCCTATGTCTACCTGATAAATAAAGTTACCTTTTGCATAAATGTTTCCTGCAGACACAACTGGTCGCTTTTTTTGGGTGTAAAATATAGTGCTTGCTTGTGGCAATGCGCTGTAAAGGGGCCGGCTTCCCCACACTTTTACGGATTTTGGTTCAATATATGAGTGGGAATTTTTTTTCCAGCAAGACACAAAAAACAACGACAAAAAAATACCAGCAATTAGTTTCATGCCAAATTAGGTTTTGTGTATGAGCCTTTTTACCAAAAATACGCTGCATATGTTTAGGCATAGTTCATACCCAGATCTTTTTCTTCGTATTATCACCTTGAACAAATCTTTATAGATAAAATAGTATCAACAATTTATAAAGCGTATGACAAAAGCCAGTCTATGTAGGTAATATTTTATCAAAGATTATTTGGGAAAATACTGTGTAAAGGCAACATAAATTATTTGATTTCGTAATAATTACTTTGGACTTCGTTTAAACAGACGTTGATTTAGTTGAGTTTTTCGCTCCTTAGCCTTACAGTTCAAAATAAGGATGCTAAAGAACCATGACATACTTTTATATGTGCTATTCATGCTTGTTAAGGCATCATTTTCGCAAGTAAAAGATAAAACTACCCAAAGCGAAGACAGTATAAGGTAAACACCTGCCAAAGTTTGTGCAGAAATTTCAGTTGTGGAAGCACCACCGAAAAAGTAATCGGAACATTTCATTAAAAAAATGTTTATAGCACATACTTGATGCGAAAGGGTTTAAATCCCGTCTTACGTAAGTGTTCATTTAACTTGTTGAGTTTTGAGCGAAGCGTAACTTCTATACATTATGAAAAGCAGGTCTCGATTGAAGTATCGGGGCAAGTTTGTGACCGGTAAATTAGGAACTGATTGAATGCTGGTGGAGTAATTAAAATTTGCTTTAAAAACATCGATTACCTGCAAATCCAATTTACAATGGTCATTATGAAGCTCTACAAAAATCTTCTAACGCTATAAAATTTCATTTGGATTTGGAAGAGGTTAAATGTACCGGACACTCTGTGTACCGTACTTCAGTAGGAATCCCAGGGTTTCATGGAAAATTAAAGTGCCCGTTTGGGAAGACCTCAAATAGCTGGGAATAATTGTATAAACGTATTGTTCAATTTTATTCGTTTTCGATTAGCTTCATTGTCGCTAAAAGTCTTTCTGTTTGTTCGATGTCAAAGTATTTGTCTTTTACAAGTTTGACTTGATAGTTTTCTGGCAAATAAAGCCCCCATTTAGAAAAGTCCAACAATGCTGGGTTTGTCTGCAATAGGTTAGATATATGCATGTCAATATCAGCAAGAGGCAAGGTTAATGAATTCCATCGTGAAATTACTTCTTGTTTAGAAACTTCAATGTCAAATGAACTACTACTGTCATCAAGCATATTTTTTATTCCAGAAATATTTAGGAGTAATTGTATTGTTCTGTTTATTCGTGTTCCTGTGAATGTAAATAGTTGTAAATGTTTTTCTGCTGAAAGTAATGGTCGGTCGGTTTGTAAGTTTTCAATATTAAAAACAGAGAAGTCTTTACGCAATATTTCTGTTTCATCACAACTTGGTTGGTCAAGAAAGTCATATTCTGCTTTGGAATAAAGGATTTCAAGCATTTTTTCTCGTATTCTCTGATGTATTGTTGAACCACCGCCAAAGAACATTGGTTTCTTTCCATCTTTTGTTGGAATTACTTCTATCTTTTTTGCTTTATGATCAACAAATTTTATCTTCCAAATTTTAGCCGAAAGTAAAATATTTTCGTCTTCAATGATTTGTGGGGAAAATGGTATTTCGCCAATTGTATTTCCAGCATTTACAACTTTGAAATTCTCTTCCGTTTTAAATACGCTGTAAAAATCACGACTGTTTACTATTTTTTCTCCTTCAACACCAATTATAACCTCATGTTGTATTTTTTCTAAGAAATCAATTTCAATTAAGTGATTAAGTATTTGCTCTATTTCAAGAACTTCAATTTGTTTGAAGGCAGAGTTCTCTTTTAATTGTGTGACTAATTCAGCCAATCTAATTCCTGAATGCCCTTTTGTTATTGACAAAGCTTGATGAACTAAAATATCATAAGGCTTTTCATTTTTTGGAGGCGGTTCAATGAACCCCTCTTTGTATAATAACCAACAAGCAATTGATTGAAGTAAACTCCATTCATTTGTTGCATACAAAAACAAATTACAGCTTTCTCCCTCTTTTCTTCCGCTTCTTCCAACCCTTTGAATTAATGAGGCTATGCTGTGCGTCGCATCAATTTGAACAACTTCATCAACAGTTCCGATGTCAATACCCAGTTCTAATGTTGATGTGCATGAAATGCAAAAGTTTTGCCGATTGTTATTCTTCGCAAAGTATTCAACATACTCTCTTACTTCTCTGTCAACAGATGAATGATGTGAGAAATAATTAGAGTGTCCTTTTACTCTTTCTGAAATCTTTTTTAGTTTAACTGCAACCTCTTCTGCTCGTCCTCTGCTGTTTGGGAAAATTAAAACCTTATTGTCTTTTGTTTCAAGGTATAAGTTTTTTAAAAGTTCTAATGGCAATTCCTCTTTTTTATTCTTGAAATAGCGGAATAGAGCGTTAATCTCTTTTGCTGTTCTGTCTAATAAGACTTTTGTTTTTAACTCATCACCTGTAAACTTCTTTGCTTCGTTGTAATCTCCAATTGTTGCCGATAAACCAACTATACTGAATGATTTTGAATTTACTTTTTGCAGTCTTGATAAAATTGATTTTAACTGAACTCCTCTATCTGTGCCGATAAATGAATGTATTTCATCAATTACAACATATTTTAGATTTGAAAATAATTGTTTGACATTAAAAGGTTTGTTTACAAACATTGCTTCCAATGATTCTGGTGTAATTAAAACAATCCCATTAGGTTGTTTATACGTTTGCTTTTCCAAATTTAATTAAAGATTTGAGATTAATTTAAGACAATAGGATTGAGGATAAATCCAACTTGTTTTTAGAACTGCAAGCACTTAAATTGCAGGTAAGGAGGATGCGCTTGTAGGTGCTT
>JANMMU010000094.1:0-88896 GCA_031373555.1 Segetibacter sp.
ACATTATTTTGGTAGTACCTGCACTTGTACCTGTTGTAAACAAACCGTTCTGATCTATAGTTCCCACTGCGCTTATGTTGCTGCTTTTCCATGTACCACCTGTTCCTGTAGTGCTAAACTGTAGGGTGTTTCCGCGGCATACGGTTGAGTCGCCGGTTATGGTATTGGTTGTAGTATTTGAGTGATTAGTGAATGAAGCAATGGATTTGCAACCTGTTATACTATTGAAAATGGTAACCGTATAAGTGCCGCGCTTTTGAATGTTTATGATTGCTGATGTTTCTCCGGTTGACCACAAATATGATACTGTATTTGTCGGTTCTTTATCTGTTTGAGCACCTGTTTGGTTTTTATTTTGTGAATTGAAATTGTGCCCTGTAGCCCTTAACGTAATTAATTTATTTGTACAAATTTGTTGAGAGTCAACCGGATATATAAATGCAAGGCATTTCTGGCTTATAGTATCATTAAGAATGACTAAGGAGAATAAAATCAAAAGAATTCTTTTCATAATTGGATTTTTAATTTTTTTGATTAATTCCAACTGGAGAAGTATAGATGCCCGATTTTTATTGAATCAGTTTGTAAAAGCACTCAAAGCAATGAGCATTTACAATGTATCTATTTCCCCAAATCATAATCAATGCTGTAGAAGCCATTAATAGGAACGTATGTATAACACTACTTTATTTTAAAAAGTGCAGTTTTTTTAAGAAATAATTGATTATGATCTTTTTTTTATGAAATAGAGTAGGGGTTTTATAGGGGGAGCAAAAATTCATTATCAGGGATAAAAATCCATTTATAATCGTTTATTAGCCGGGGTGCAATTGCCTGATTGATTTATATTACATAGGCATTGGAAACATAAAATTTAAGTGTAATCAAATACACCTAAGCGAACTTTTATTGTTGCTGAAACGGTAAATTAAAAGTGTTTTCTCGTTTATTAATTTGTATTTTAATGGGATATATAAAAAAGGTTGCACAGATACTAATTGAGAGGGTGTTATAAGGTGCATTTCCTGATTTGCAGGTTATATGAACTGGTATAACAACAAAACCCAACAAGGTTTTTTAACCTTATTGGGTTTGCAGTACATACATTACCGGGTGTTTGCCCATTAATGCAATTTGTAATGCAGCGAAGCCATTGGTTTGCTTATTGTCTTCACAATAAACTCAATAGGGTTCAAAGCATAGTATAAAAACGACACAATAAAAGGATTATTGTGTAGAGCTGAATTTTTTTTAATTTTTTTTCTCAATAATATTATTGATCAAAAACATTGAAGTGATGAATAGTTTTCACAAAAAGTGTTTAGCTTTTTTGATTTTTATTATATTTACTTGTGCCAATTAATAAAAAAACAACTGCAATAGCTATAACCCTCATTGTAATCATTGTGGCACCTTTGTTTTTTTATGCAGGTTACTTCATTAAACAACAACAGATTCAATCTCAAATGTCAGCTAAGCTAAAGCAAAACAGGCTTAGTACCTTAATCATTAAGCAGGACGATATAAAATGGGTTAAGACCAATAAAGAAATATTGGTTAATGGAAGATTGTTTGATGTAAACTCTATTATAAAAAAAGCAGATTGTTTTGAAATTACTGGTCTGTTTGATGGTGATGAAGATTTACTTCAAAAAGAAATAACCGATTTGCATCATCGAAAAAATAATGGGGATTCTCCCATTAGCCAACTCCTGATAAAATACTTATCATTTGATGGATTTTTTCATGAATCTGATTTTTCTTTTGTTACAGTCACCTTGAGTATCAGGTGTTTCTATTCTACATATACAGGAAATGTTATTCAACAATTATTGCCTGTCATCAGTCCTCCCCCCAAAGTGTAAAATATTTTTTGAGCCAGGACATTTTTTTAAAAATCATGGCCTTAAGGATTATTTCCTGATGTTAATATGAATAAATTCCAAAGACACTTTTCTGCATGATATAAAGATATAGTGTTTATTATGCCGGTTATCTATTAACTCAAGATATTAATCAATTGAAATTAGATAAAGATTTAGTGATGTTGGTCAGGTTCCACGTCAATATTGATTTATTTAAAACAAACAAATTGTAATTCCGACATTGGTTTGCGATTCATTTCTTCATTCCAAAACCAGGTTATGAAAAAAATAATATTCTTAATTATAATCTATGCTTTACAGCAAGGTACATATGCACAGGAAAATGTAAAACTACCTGATACACTTATGGTTGGCGCTGATTTAAGTGAAGTAGTTGTTTCGGCCAATAATTTTACTGAAAAGAAAAAAAATGTAGCGCAAAAAATAGATGTTATCAACAGCAAGGCTATTGCTATGTCCAATTCTCAAAACACAGGTGATTTACTTATAAACACTGGAAAGATATTTGTACAAAAAAGTCAGCAAGGCGGTAGTAGCCCTGTACTAAGGGGTTTTGAAGCCAGCCGTATATTATTGGTAATAGATGGTGTGCGTATGAATAACGCCATTTACAGATCGGGTCATTTGCAAAACGTAATTACCGTAGATCAGAATTCTCTTTCCCGGGCCGAAATTATGTATGGGCCTTCATCCACTATTTATGGCAGTGATGCATTGGGCGGTATTGTACATTTGATTACAAAATCTCCGGTGTTATCAGGCAGTAAAAATTTTCTTACCACAGGTAGTGGCTTTGCACGGTATAGTAGTGTAAACAATGAAAATACCATACATGCAGATGCAAGCATTGGTGGAAAAAAGTTTGCATGGTTTCAGGGGTATAACTTCAGCAATTTTGGAGATATGAAAATGGGAAATAAATACCCGGAAAAATATCCTGATTTTGGCAGACGTACACAATACATTGGGCAGGTAAATGGAGTTGATTCATTGATGACCAATCCTGATGACAGGGTCCAAAAATTTTCAGGATATAAACAATGGGATATAACCCAAAAGCTATTGTTTCAGCAAAGTGATAAAATCAGCCATTCACTTAACCTTCAACTATCTAATACCAATAATGTACCCCGTTATGACCGCCTGCAGGATGTGAAAGATTTTGGTGGAAACATAGGCAAAAAATTAAGATTTGCCGAATGGTATTATGGGCCACAGAAAAGAATTTTGGCTGCTTATCAGGTGAGTTTTTTAAAATCAGGTTTTTTTGATGAATTTAAAGCAAACGTAAATTACCAGGATATTGAAGAAAGCAGACAAACAAGAGAGTATAGGCGCAATGACCGCTTTGACAGTCAGGTAGAAAAAGTAAAAGTTATTGGTGCTACAATAAACGGCAGAAAGCTGATGGGAAATAATGAATTAGTAATAGGTACAGATATGCAGTTAAATGATGTAAAATCTGTTGCTAACAGAACCAATCAGGTAACAGGAGTGATAACCAAAATTATTTCCCGTTTTCCTGATGGTGATAATAAGATGAATTATGCAGGGTTGTATGCACAACACGTTTATAAATTTACCAATAAAAAACTTATATTAAATGATGGATTGCGTTTGCAATCAGTACGTTTAAAAAGTAATGTGCTTGACAACTCGTTTTTGCATTTACCCGATACAGCAGTTACACAAAACAATATAGCAGTAACAGGAAACATTGGGTTAGTATATTTGCCATCGTCCAATACAATAATCAAGGTTTCACTTGCATCAGGTTTTAGGGCACCGAATGTAGATGACCTTTCCAAAGTATTTGAATCAAGCACTAGTTTAAAGCAAGTGGTTATACCCAATGCAAACTTAAAGCCTGAATACACTTACAATGTTGACTTATCGCTTACGCAAATTATTGCAAAGCGGGTAACAGTAGAAGTGACGGGGTTTTATACCATGTTTAGAAATGCTATTGTAAAAGCCCCATTTACACTCAATGGTAAAGACTCAATATTATTCAATGGCACTATGAGTCAGGTGTTGGCGAGCCAAAATGTAAACAAAGCAAAAATCTACGGAGCTTCAGTTGTATTAAGTGCAGCTATTACCAATTCGCTAACTTTTAACAGCACGGTAAGTTATACCAAGGGTAGCTTTCAGACTGATAACTCCAAAACATCTACTGTATATGAAAAGCTGTCTGATGGTACATATAAGTTAGTAAATAAAGCTGTTTCCAGCAAACCATTGGATCACATACCACCTTTAATTGGTAAGACAGGAATTGTCTTTGTTCATAAAAAATTCAATACAGAAATCTATTGCCTTTATAACGGGTGGAAACATTTGGACAATTACAATGCAGATGGAGAAGACAATGCTCAATATGCAACTGCTGATGGAATGCCTTCATGGTTTACTGCCAATTGGAAGGCAAATGTAAATGTTACAAACAAGGTGCAATTACAGGTTGGAATTGAAAATATTCTGGACAGAAACTATCGCTACTTTGCTTCCGGCTTTTCTGCCGGAGGAAGAAATTATTTAGCAGCATTACGTGTAAATTGGTAAGATAACCTCTTTAATGTCTTTAATAAAAAAGCCGCTCCAACATTTAGTCGGGGCGGCTTCTTTTATTAGTCAATAGGTCAATAGTCATTTAGTCAATAAGTCATTAAGACAACTCTGAACTCATAACTCTAACTCATAACTCATAACTCATAACTCATAATTCTTAATTCTTAATTCTTCACTGCTTTCAGAGTTTTCACAACAACTCCATTTCTTACTTCAACCAAATAGACGCCTGGTGCAAATGTTTCACCAAAAATTATTGACTGGTTACCAGTAGATTTAGAGGTGTAAATTGTTCTGCCATTAACATCCATAACTCTAACGGTCGCATTTTTTTCCACCGATGGTAAGGTTAGTTTAAACTGATTGGTTGATGGATTAGGAAATAGAGAAATGTTTGCAATTTCAAAATTGTTTTTAACAGCCTCAACAATTTTGCTTGGGTTGCATGATGGCGATGTTTGTCCTACAATAGTTAGAATAGAATAACCCGAACAGCCATTCGCATCCTTAATATAAACACGGTAACCTCCTGCTTTCAGATTGTTGAATGTAAAGACATTTGTATAAGCCCCCACGCTACCATACCTGTAAGTATAGGGTGGTGTACCACCTGCAGCAGTTATTGATATAGAGCCATCTTTTGCACCTGGGCAACTTTCATCTGTTTTGGTGGATGTGGCACTAATAGCTGATGGTTCAAACAAAGTGGTAACTATATTTCCTACACATCCATTTGCATCTTTTATAAAGACCCGCAGATTACCGGCCCTTAATCCGGTAAAGTAATTGGACGAACCGAAAGTGCCGGTAGTGCCATAACGATATGTAAACGGTGCAACTCCGGCAGTTGGTGTTATAGTTAGTGTTCCTGTGGCCTTTCCATGACAGGCTAGGTCAGTTTTTGTAGAGGTTGCAGTTATAGCCGGTGATCCTGTAATTACCACCGTGACAACACCTATACAACCATTGGCATCTTGTATATATACCCTGTAAGTACCAGCTTTTAAGTTAGTAAAATTGTTAGAAGCACCATACACTCCCGATGATCCTAATTTATATTGATAAGGGCTACTTCCATTTGTTGGGGTCACAGTAATAGAACCATCATTGGCTCCAAAACAGCCTGCATCTGTTTTTGTAGAGGTGCCGGTAATAGCAGGTTGTTGTGTTATAACAATCTGGTCAGATACACCCGCACAACCGTTGGCATCTAAAATTGAAACCCTGTAGCTGCCGGCTCTAAGTCCGGTAAAAGTATTAGACGAGCCGTATGGCGCTACTGTGCCTAATCTATAAGTGAATGGTGCTACACCATAAGTTGGAGTTATTGTTATAGAACCTGTAGCAGAACCATAGCAACCGGCATTTGTTTTTGTATAAGTTGATGTAACAGATAAGATTGTGAGGTATAGGGTAGCAGTACTATCGCAACCTGCTAAATTGAAACCACGCCATGTATATACACCTGATAATTTATAAGTACTGTCATTCCAGAAATAACTGTTGCATACTGATACAATGCTTGATGAAGCGGTACTTTTATTTACAATTAAATCTAATGCGGCAGTACTATCGCATCCGGCAGCATTTACTAAGCCGGTTTTGGTATAAGTGCCTGATGCAGTATAAGTAACCCCATTCCAGGTAATACTGTCACAAACTGTAAGGGAAGTTGTAGATGCCGTAGGCTGACAAACAAAACGGTACTCATAGGCACCCATATCAAAGATGCCGGTGCGTACATATCCTGTAATGTCAGCGGGAGGTGAAGTAGTTGTTGGGTCACCGGCATTTATAGCGGGGCTACCGGCTTGTATAGAAAGGTTTAATATGCTAAGATACAGGGGATCGTTGTTAAGCATACCGCTACCAAAAGCTACATTTGTGGTAGAAGTACCCGGGGCTACATAATCTTTTACTATGCTGTAACTGGTGGTAAGAGCTGTTCCTGCAAGCTTATAAATTTCTTCCCTGTTGGCATCAGTACCGTTAGTAGGGGTTACATCGTTGTAGAGAATACAGTTATTAATGCTACCACCCGCAGTTCCGGCATAGTATAACCCACCACCAAGTGAAGCGGCACCAATTGCCTGATTATTATAAAAACTACAGTTAAGCAACGTATGGCTACCGCCATTGTTACATATTGCACCTCCATTGCCATCTGCTACATTATTATGAAACGTAGTATTTGTTATGGCAGTCGCCACATTAGCGCCGTTTAAAATGGCACCTGCATTATTATTTATGGCCCTGTTGCCGTAGAACTGGCAGTTAGTAATGGTGGCAGAGCCTATTCCTAAAGTGGCATCATTGCTAATTGCACCTCCATTAGTAGAAACATTGGTAACAAAAATACAGTTAAACAGTGTTGGGGTACTGGTACTGTTATACATACCGCCACCACTAAGTCCACCTACATTGCTGTTAAATCCGCAACTGCTAACAGTAACTGAACTGCTGTTGGTGTACATGCCCCCACCTACGTTTCTGGGAACCAATTTCCCCTCTACAGTTATAGTAGTAAAATCAGTAGGAAGACTATAGGCTCCGGAAACTATAAATCCATCTAAAATGGTAGTAGATACATCGCTTACTGATATTACAATATGATAGCAGTTATCAGTATTATTGCCGGAAGCTCCAATATCGCCGCTTAATGTAGAAGGATTTGCAATAATTACAGATCCGGTACGTTGAGAAAGCGTTGTTTCAGTTCCTGCAAAGCTACCATACAGTTTTACACCACTTTTAAGATAAAATGTCTTGTCTCTCGGATCTGTCGGAGAGGAATTGCCTGATGGATCCATTGTGGGGTAATAGGTACTATTGCCTTTTACCCAAATATTATCGCCACTTACTGCTATAGCAATGGCTGCCTGAACATCTTTTTTTGCTGTAGCCCAGCTAAGGCCATTACCTGTATTGTCAGCTTTAGCTGCATCTACATATATGGTGATTGCATTTGCTTTATGGGGCATAAAAGCGGTTATGACCGATAGAACTAACAGAAGTACAAATATTTTTCTCATGTTTTTCGTTTTAGTCTACAAATATATATAAGTCTTTCCTTAAAGGGTGATACTCCGAACGCTCTTTTAAAGTAAGCCGCGGAAACAAGATGTTTTTGTAGTTTTCTTGGAGGCAGTTTCCTTCGGAATTTTATAGTAATAAAACTATTATCTATAAAAGATTGTTTAAAAACAGGATAAAAATGAATCATGCAAGAAAAAATCTTCCATTTATCTTTGCTTTGAAAGTTATAACTGAATCATTAAAAATGCATTATCTAATTTGATAATGCTTGGTGTTTTTAAATAATAATTAATAAGCCAAAGCACCTCAAACTAAGAGATTGTAAAAGAGAAATGGATGTTTCATCAAAGAAATAAATAGAAAAGAAAAATGCAGGAATTACCAGTTGTATCAATACCCGACTTAACTCACTCAAAAATAAAAAAACCTGATTGGCTTAGGGTTAAACTTCCAATCGGAGAAAGTTATAAACATGTGCGTGGACTTGTAGATACACACAAATTGCACACCATTTGCGAAAGCGGCAACTGTCCAAATATGGGTGAATGTTGGGGAGAAGGTACCGCCACCTTTATGATACTAGGCAATACCTGTACCCGTAGTTGCGGCTTTTGTGCAGTAGCTACAGGCAGACCTGATCCCGTTGATTGGGACGAACCGCAACGTGTAGCGGAAGCCATAAACCTGATGATGGTAAAACATGCAGTAATAACCAGCGTGGATAGAGATGAGCTGAAAGACGGAGGGTCAACTGTTTGGTACAATACTATAAAAGCAGTGAAAACGCTTAATCCAAATACTACATTAGAAACCCTTATACCTGACTTTAGGGGGTATCCTGATCAGGTGCAACGAATAATAGATGCAGCTCCGGAGGTTGTAAGCCATAATATTGAAACAGTAGAACGATTAAGCAGGCAGGTACGCATACAGGCAAAATACCGCCGTAGTATGGAGGTATTGCGAATGCTGAAGCAAGGCGGCATGAGAACCAAAACCGGTATCATGCTTGGCCTTGGCGAAACTAAAGAAGAGGTTATACAATCTATGGAAGATTTGGTGGCTGTAGGGGTAGATGTTATAACCCTTGGCCAATACCTACAACCTACCAAAAAACATTTGCCGGTAATACGTTTTGTGCACCCTACAGAGTTTGCTGAACTTAGGCAAATCGGTTATCAGCTAGGCTTTGATTATGTAGAAAGCGGGCCATTGGTACGGTCTTCTTACCACAGCGAAAAACATGTTATTCCAGGTTACGGCCGTAAAAAATTTGAACAAGAAAAGGAAATGGCATTATTATCATAATAAGGCTTTGTAAAAAAAAAGATACAATGGTGAAATTATAATTTGAAAAGCCCTTTTCTGACAGACTCCAGTGCCAGCCCTACACGGGTATGTACTTGCAGCTTACTAAATAATGATTCTCTGTAGCCATCAATAGTTCTTTCGCTCATTTTCATTTCGGAAGCTATTTGGTTGTAAGTAAGGTCGCTGCAGGCATATTGCAAAAACTCCATTTCTTTTTCTGTAATGACTATTGATTTTTCTTCACCCTGTGTTTGTATAAGGCGGCGATAATTAATATTTATTGAATCACTATTATAGTGGCCTCTTTCGTTAATTTCAAGTAACGCTTTTTCTAATTCATTTGGGTGTGCATCCTTTAACAGATAAGCACAACAGCCTGACTTAATCATTTTTATAACCAGCTTATCCGCATCTTCCATAGATAGAGCAACCAGTTTCATTTGAGGATATTTACCTTTTAGCCATTGGGCTGTGGCTGCACCATCCATCACGGGCATATTTACATCTATGAGCATGATTTTAGGGAGGGTTTTTTTTCCTTTCATCTTATCCATCAGGTCTTTACCATTTAAGGCTTCAACTACTACTTCAAAATCTTCTAAACCCGAAAGCATAAGGCTTACAGATTTGAGAAATAATTGGTGATCATCTACAATCCCAATGGGTATTTTCATATGTCATTATTTTTTAGTTGAATGCCTATTTCTATAGTGCATCCTTTGTCTTGTGACGATTTCCATGTTATGGTACCCCCCAGCAATTCGGTGCGTTGCTTCATATTTGTCAATCCTATCCCTGTTTTAATGATGGGCTCGGCAAATCCTTTTCCATCATCAATAATCTTTAGAGTAAGTAATTCTTTAGAGGAAGCAATGATCACATGAATATTACTTGCTTCAGCATGTTTTATGGCATTTTGCAATGCTTCCTGTATTATTCTAAAAAGGATAATTCGCTTTTCTGTTGAGAGCAATATTACATCAGGGCCTGACAAATGTACATGCAATATTTGGGCAGCATTTATTCGTGCCACTTCTGTTTTCAGGTTCTGCAACAGGTCAAATTGTGTAAGCCAGTCTTTGCTTAGCGATTTTGACAATGCCCTTATTTCATTAATTGCTTTACCCAAAGATTCGTCTGCTAGCAGGAGAGTTTCCGGTACATTCGGTAGGTTTTTTTGGGTAATACCCAACAGTATTTTAGTGCTGCTTAAGAGCTGACCAATGTTGTCATGCAGTTCCTTAGCCAAAGAAGACATGGTAGTTTCCTGCACCTCTATTTGTGATTGCCTTAAGACCTCATCAAATTTTTTTTGCAAAACTTCTTTTTCGTCAATAAAAGAGTTCTGCCTTTTTTGATAAAAGTAAATATAAGCTATTAGAAGGCCCGCTAAAAAAAGTATAGAGGCCGTTCCGGTAACAATAACTATGACGAGATCCTGGGAGTTGCCGTACATAAAAAAATAATTGTGTATCCTGAATATAAAAAGAGGTTCAGAAAATAATTGATTTTCAGGAATTCACCTGCCAATACCGGATCACTTGCATTTAAAAAATAATAGCAACCCATCACAAAAAGGATCCCGCCATAGAATATAAGATGAACAGCGTTGAGCCAAAAAGCAGTATAATACCTAAGCTCAATTTTATGCTTTACCTGCAACATTTCTATATAAAGTAATACCACTAAAATACAAACAAAAAAGCACTGAATAGTCAAATCAATATAAGCCCTTTCTCCAAAACCAGAAGGGTGTGCATAAAAATATAAACCAATTGACGACAAAAAGACTGCTAAACCTATTAAAGCAAATTTTTTAAAAAAGCCTATTTTAAATAAGGAATAATAAAACAACGCCATTAGAATACATTCTAAAACTGTATAGCCATGAAGTAAATACAAGGAATTAAGACCATATTTAAATAAGATTTCTTCAATTATTTGCGAAAAAAAGGCTGCCGGTAATATTAAAAGTATCCATCTGCAACAATTTGGTAACCGTTTCTTGTTTACTAACAAAGAAATAAAGCTAAGAAAAATTAAAAAATAATATATGTATTTGAGAGTTTTCAATGCAGCATAAAATCTTTTATGGTATAAATTGATTCAATCCATTCGGAAAATTAACAACAGAAGATGGAGGCCAAGTTTCTTCACCATCAACCGTAGTAATAATTTTCTTATTACCATCTAAAGGCACAAAGCTAACAGTAAAGTTGTTATTGGCATCTATCCCAAATACTGCAAGGATACTGCCAGAAGATTCGCTGATAACCCTTCCAAGTTCAACTTCAGCATTGGTTGCTGACAGTTCAATAACTGAAGGGAAATTGGTTAATCCAAATGGTGGGGTCTCTCCCAAAGCATTTTTTAAATTGTCATTAAATGCTGTGATTTCTGTAAACGTGGTTTGTGACATGATTTTAGGTTTTTAAGTTGAAAAAAATATACAAATATTCATTTATTACAAATACCAAACAAGGGGAAATTTCCCGTTGTTTGGTACGGGAAATTTCCCGTATGTCAACTAAAATATATCAACCAACTTTACAATTCTCTGGGGTGGTTTTTATTATGGGGGGATTTTAAAAACCGGGCTTCCAGATTTGGAAGCCCACCTTTTACTCATTTTAAAATAATATCTAGCGTTTGGAGTTTAGATAAATCATTCTTAGTACAAATTATTTTCATAGGGGGATTTATAAATATACGGGGCTTCCTTTTTAGGTCGCCCTTCCTTTTTTTATATAGGCGCCTAAGTAAATTGAAACGGGTGCATTTAAAATTGTCGTTTTCTTTTTAGGCTGCTTTTTTAATCAACTGCACCACTTTATCCCATTGTCCATTCATTGTAATTACTCTTAGGTTTAGCATATTCTGTGCCCCCTTATTGCTCCATCTTTGCCCTGATTGCTTCATTCTTTTTTGCACTACAGTTTTGTGTGCCGATTCGATTGCTCCAGAACCAATCAGGCCAGCTCCAATATTTTTATATGCCTTGTAATCCATCCTGTAAGCATTGTTTGTATAATAACTGATGAGTGACAGGGCTTCTTTACTTTCACAATTTTGTCGTTTTATATTGTCTATCACTTTCATCACTTTACTTTGCAATAACAGTTCTTTTTGTTTGTCTGTCCATTTTTTAAGTGCCGCTTCATCGCTAAAAACAGTGTGGGCAAATTGATGCAAGTGTTCACAAACATGATAGTAATCCAATATCGATACCGCTTCGGGGAAGGCATCTTCTATCCAGTTTTTTATCCAGGTTCCCCCATCAGAAATGAACACCAACCGTTTGCCCAGCCTTCCATACGATTCTATTAATGTGTCCATCTGTTTAGTGAAGTCTTTGCTGTTTCCTAAATGGGCCACGTACTGCGAATGCCTTATCCAGCTTGATTCCCCATTGGGGTCAATACAAGAACCACTGGTAAACATCCTGCCCACTTTCACTTCCTTCCACCCCTCGTCACGGGTCAGTAACATAGATCCGTCTGCTTCTACATAAAGTACTTCTTCTTTCTTTACAGGCTCCAAAGAGCGACAGACATTTACTTCTTTTTCGGCTGCTTTGCCGTAACAATCCGTCACCAGGTAAACTTGTGATGCACTTACTTCTATGTCTATAAATTTTTCCAGTATCACATTGCATCTTTCATAGCAATCCAGTTGCCCCGCATACACCAGCAACTCTTGCAAATGGGGGCTTATTTGAAAACCATTGGCACCTTCACTAAAACTATGTGTTTTGTTTATACTGATTTTCCCAAATTTGGTAAGTGTTTTTTTTTACGCCTGTCGGCGGAAATGGCACTCAAATTACTTTCAAGTACTTCCCTGCCTAAGTCTCGCCATATCGACTCAAACTCTTTCTCATAATCATAAAAATTATCAATTTTGTTTAAGGCTTGCAAGGCTTCATAACGCTTTTGCGCTAAGGCAATGAAATTGGCTTCTGTCATGGGTTGGTAGATTAGTTTAACAAATTTAGCCATTTTTTAATGCGACAACTTTAAATGCACCCATTGAAACAAATATTGTGTATGTAATCAGATGAAGGGATAATGAAATTATTAAAGCGATTCTTAAGGTTAGTATTTTATTCTGCTTATCCTTTACA
The DNA here is from genome assembly GCA_031373555.1 of Segetibacter sp. Taxonomy (GTDB): domain Bacteria; phylum Bacteroidota; class Bacteroidia; order Chitinophagales; family Chitinophagaceae; genus Segetibacter. The sequence goes on from JANMMU010000094.1 coordinate 12,928, forward strand.
GTTTAATTTATTTTTATTGTTTTGGTAAAGCTATATTCACCGTATAACACCATAAGTAAACTAATCATGGCACAAAATGCCATAACACCTGTCATTGGTAATGCCGTAAGGTTATTAAGGTAGCTAACCATTGCCGATGCAAATGCCCCTATGGCCATTTGAATACTACCCAACAAAGCTGATGCACTTCCTGCTGTTTTACTAAATGGCGCAAGAGATAATGCTGTAGTATTGGGAAAAATAAAACCCTGGCAACTTAAAAATGCAAAACATAAACCTATGGTTGCAAAAACATTGAGAAGGCCAAAAATACTTCCAATAAAAAGGCATAGACCTGCTATAGTTTGAAAAACCAAAGCAATTTTTATGACTTGCTGGCTTTTGTATTTCCGCAATAAAAATGAGTTGATTTGGCTACTTATAATGAGTCCGGCCGCCACAAAAGCAAATATCCATCCATATTGTTTTTCAGAGACCTTAAATAACTCCATAAATACAGAGGGGGACCCGGCAATATAAGCATATAAACCTGCTGCGGCTATTGACCCGGTAAGGCAGTATATATAAAATTGGGGTACTTGTATTACAGTGGTATAGCCATTGATAATTGCTACAGGTTTCAATGAAAATGCAGGATCAGGCTTATAACTGTCTGGCAATAAGTAATGAACGCCTAACAAAATAAAAGTGGCCATTATTGCAAGAAAAATAAATATTGAATGCCAGCCAAATGCAGCGGTGCAATATCCGCCTAATGTTGGTGCAATGATGGGCGAGACGCCTACCACCAACATTAATGATGAAAACACCTTGGCATTTTCTTCTACCGGAAACAAGTCCCTAACCATTGCCCTTGCTGCTACCAATCCTGAACAACTACCTAATGCCTGTAATAGACGAAGCCAAATCAATTGGCTCGAATCAGCAGCTAATGCGCAACCGATGGATGCTAGTATATAAACTGCGAGGCCAACGTACAAGGGCTTCTTGCGGCCATATTTGTCGAGCAAAGGGCCATAAAACATTTGTCCAAATGAGATTCCTATAAAGAAACTACTCAACGATAAGGATATTCGGGCAACGGTGGTATGCAATGAAGTGGCAATGGCGGGAAACGAAGGCAGGTACATATCTATAGAAAATGGGCCAATTGCCGTCAACATACCTAATAGCAAAACCAGTTTAAATTTTTTTGATGGACTCATACACTTATAACCGCAAAACTATGCTTTTGAAATGATGGGCTTTGCCACTAAGAGAATCATTTTTATTATTTCTGATTTTTTATTGCAACCCTTTTTTATTGTTCTCGTATTTCATCTTATCTCCAATATTTGTGAAAAGCCGGACAAGCGGTCCTTTAAAAAAGAGCAGTATATGATTTTGTATGTGTGGGTTACCTTGTTTCCGGAAATTATTCTTCACAATAAAATATCAATAAAATGAAAAAAGTCAAATTCCTTGCAACCATGATTGCTGCTGCTACGGTTTTGTTTACGTCATGTAAAAAAGACAACCTTAGCAACATAAATGACAATCAGTCTGATCTTAGTTCTGTTATTAATGAAAACGGACAAAACCCTGATGAGGCGGCACTTTCAGAGACACTTTCTGGAAGACGCAATGGCGGCCATTATGTTTACACAGAGAGTAACGACATGGAACAAAACAGGATACTTGTTTATGAAGAACAAGCTGATGGAACATTGGTTCCGGATGGAATGGTATTATCTGGTGGAACAGGCAATGGCGGTGGACTGGGCTCACAAGGAGCTGTTATTCTGGATGAAAATCATAAGTGGTTGTTTGCAGTAAATGCAGGTAGTAATTCTATATCTTCATTTAAAGTTCAAAATGATGGTTCGCTTGTTCTTAAGCATACTGTTTCATCTTTTGGCATGATGCCTGTAAGCCTGGCTGTTAATAAGTCGTTGCTGTATGTGGTTAATGCCGGCACCAACAATATACATGGGTTTAAAGTAAATGGAAATGGCAATATGACTTCTATTTCAGGGTCTGACCGGCCTTTAAGCGCCTCTCCTGCAGCACCAGCGCAAATTTCTTTTGGCCCTAATGGTAAATGGCTTGTTGTGACAGAAAAAGCTACAAACAAAATCAGTCGTTTTAATTTAGATGGGGGAGGAGCAGCTAATCCCGCAATTGTTACTGCATCTGTTGGGCAAACACCTTTTGGCTTTAGTTTTTCGCAGGATAAGTATATGATTGTATCCAATGCTGTGGGTGGTGCCGCAAATGCCGGTTCGTGTACATCATACAAAACAGCAACCGGCGGTACTTTTTCGGATATAAATGGTGCTGTAGGCAATAATGAAGGAGCTCCTTGCTGGGTGGCAATGACTGCGTTTGGCAGGTTTGCTTTTGTTACCAACACTGCAAGCAATAGTATTTCCTCCTATTATGTTGGTACAAACGGACAGTTGTTTCTTGTTAGTGGCATTGCCGCTACTTCAGGTGACGGACCGCTTGATCTGGTAGTTTCAAGCGATAATAAATGTGTGTATGCTTTATGCGGCCGCGATCATACAATATTTCAATACAAACGTACACCACTTGGCGGCCTTGCCGGTAATGGTTTTATTAGCAGCTTACCTGCACATGCTGCCGGACTAGCAGAATATTGATAATTAATACCCCTTTCCTATAGTGTTAGTTTTGGTTGCATTCAGCCCGTCTTTTTAGTCGGGCTGTTTTTTGTTATTGAAGATGGAAATATTTTTTTTGTAAGCATTCGGGTTGAACGGAAATGTTGTGATACTTTTACTTCCACCGGGTAAAAATTAATCAGCAGACAATATTCTTAAGGTATCTAATATCCTTTGCTCGGTATCCTTGTCATTTAATTCTACACGGACAAATTTTTCACCAATTAGCATTTCATATAGCTCTATATAGCGGCTACTAATAGTATTAACCCATTCTTCAGACATATAAGGAACAACTTGCCCTTCTTTACCCATAAAATCATTGTCTATCAGCCATTCTCTCACAAACTCTTTGCTAAGTTGTTTTTGAGGTAAGTTATCCCTCAATCTTTCTTCAAAGCCATCGGCATAAAAATACCGTGAAGAATCGGGGGTGTGTATTTCATCCATCAAATAGATAGTGTCACCAATTTTGCCAAACTCATACTTGGTATCCACTAATATTAAACCGTGGTTTGCGGCAATTTCTTTTCCTCTTTCAAAAAGCAATAGAGCATATTTTTCTAGCTGTTCATAATCATTTTTACTTACAATCTTTTGGGCTATTATTTCTTCTTTTGAAATGTCTTCATCGTGCCCTTTTTCAGCCTTGGTAGTTGGAGTAATAATAGGTGTAGGAAAATATGCATTTTCCTTAAGGCCTTCAGGTAGTGGTACACCGCATAGGGTTCTTAATCCCTGATTATAAGTTCGCCATGCATGGCCTGTAAGGTTACCTCTTACAACAATTTCAACTTTAAAAGGAGCGCATATTTTTCCAACTGCTACATTAGGTGCAGGAGTTGACAATAGCCAGTTAGGGCAAATGTCTTTTGTTTTTGAAAGCATGTAAGCTGCTATCTGATTAAGAACCTGACCTTTATAGGGGATAGGCTTAGGAAGAATTACATCAAATGCAGATATCCTGTTGCTTGCTATCATTACCAAAATATCATCACCAATATAATATACATCCCTAACCTTACCGCTGTAAAACTTTGTTTGTTGCGGAAAATGAAATGTGCTCATTTTACAAAGATAATTGGTAGGATTTTTTCTGAATTTATTTTTGATTAAGGAGGAGGAAATATTTCTTAAGCATTTGATTTTAGAATCAGTTAAGATTGATTTGTGGCTTATTTTTTTATTCCACTTACACATACATAACCCGGAATGGAAATAAGTGTATGTTTCTTGTAAAAGCGAAAGCCAGCAATATTTTGCCAGTCTTTTATCTGCTGAAAACTCCATGCACCTGATGTACTGCTAAGTGCAAAAAACATATTACCTAATGCACTTAGCATATTGCCATTATAAACAATTTTATCAGGTTTCAAAACTTCCATTATAGTAAATACCCCGCCGGGTTTCAGTGCCTTATATGCTTTTTGGGTTACTAAAAGATTTTCAATTGCAGTAAAATGATGGGCTACACTAGCCATAAGGATGAAGTCATATTTATTTTCCCCCAAATCATCTGTGAGTACATTGCCTGTTTTGTGGATGATACGATTGTCGCTATTATATCTTTGCAAAATTGGTGCAGCATGTTCTACCGCCGCAGGCAAATCCAAAACAGTAGATGATAGTGATGGATATTTGTTGCAAAGTGCAAGAGAGTATAAGCCATGGGCACCCCCAATATCTAACATTTTAAAAGCTTTTGCAGGAACAGGCAGTTTCAATGCAGTTTCTTTTGCAGCAATTTTTGCTACGGCTTCCATTGCTTTTTGATAATAGAACCATTCTTCTTTGGAAAAGGTTTCGTGGTATTGTAAACCCTTTCCGGTTTGTAAATACAAACCGGTATGATCCATCCATTTTGTACAAACCCTATTGTCAAAAATAATGAGCCAGTAAAGCGAATGTTGACTTTCTTTAAGCAGCCATTTTTTAGCAATTGGAGTAAGACTGATTTTTGATTTCTTTTCTTTGATCAAACGCATGGTTGCCAGAACCCCCAGAAGATTTGTGGTAGCTTCTATATTTAAGTTGCATTTAGAAGCAACTTCTGCAATGGATAAAGCATTGTTATTAATTTCCTCCAGTACGCCTTTGTCCACAGCCTCCATCAGAAATTTACTAGCCATAAAGCCAAAGTGTGACCAGACCAACGGTACAGGAATAAGGCCAAGCTTTAAACCTATCCATTCCAGAATATTTTGGGGTGCCGGTTGTAATTTCATCTGTGTTATTACCTGGCTTGCCAGTCGTCACTTACAAAACTTAATTGCTTAATGAGCTCATAGGGTAGTTGAGGCAATTTTTTTCTTTCTATGAGGTAAGTAGATAACCCTGCAATATCTTTGAAAACATAATGTTTGTTTAATGCACCTTCAAGATAACCGCTGCCTGATGTATTGCCGGTACCTACCCTCATGCCTATCATTCTTCTGACCATTATAAAATGCTTATGGCGCCAGTTGCTCATAGCATGGTCTATTTCTACAAGCGCATCTAATATTTGATAACTTGTTTGAAACATTGGGAAATCCCTGTATAACATTATGAATAATGCAGCCTTCATAGCAGCAGGGGACAAGTCGCTGCGCAAAACGTTTAACTGTTCATCTGTGGTACCCTCTATAGGTTTATTAAAAAATACATAATCAAAATCCGGTAATTTATTTTTTTCTCTTTCCACCAAACCTTCTGAATATACCTTTCGATAGGTGTACCAAAATGGATGAAGGTCTGTTTGCTTTGGTTCAGTAACGAAAGATGTCCAATACTCGTCTTTGAAAAACGGCATCCGCTCTAACCATTGATTAATTTGTTGTAGTAACGTAAGGTTATTTTCTACATTATCAATAGTCTCATAATCGGGAATAGTGAATCCTCCTTCATTTGTTCTTTTATAGTAAGCAGCCTCATGTCTTTTTTCAAGCTTTAATCCTAAACGGGCTTCTATAAGCCTAAACTGTACACTCTGAAAGCCTGATGAAGGTGCAAGTAAATTTCGAAATTCTAAAAAATCAAGCGGGGTCATTGTGTCTAAAATTGTGACCTGCTGATTTAGGAGCTCATTGATTTTGAAAATCCTCTGTAGCCTGTGGCGGACAAGATTAAGGTCTTCTGAATTATCATTGATTTTACCTTTGTTAAAAACGTCCATGATATAATCCAGTTCAAACAATATTTGTTTAAACCAAAGTTCAGTAGCCTGATGGATAATAATAAACAACATTTCGTCATGAGCAGGAGTGTTTCCGTTCTCAAAACTTTCGGGGTGTTGGCTGTTTAAAATATTTTGAAGCGATAAATAGTCCTTGTAATACATTACTTTCTTTTCCATGCAATCGTATTTTGTTTTAAAAATGGCAAGATACAAACTCGGGTGATAGTGAAATACTGATATTGATCATACTTATTTAAAGTAAAATAACTTTTAAGTGAATTATTCAGATATTAAGTTGAAGATAAATTTTTGAAAGTCTTTTTTAGAAAATCTGACGACTCTTTGTTTCTACAGCTTGTTATTTTGATAATTAGAAAAAATAAATGACCCATCAAATACGTCAGTATGAAAGTTATTCAAACGAACTTAAAGGAAAGTAACCCAAATGTATTTCGTCTTCAGTAAAAGTTTCATTGGCAGGCTCTATTAATATTCTAAATTGGTTGCGGGTATTTTCTGAAAGAATTTCGGCTATGTCATATATATCATCTACATCTACTCCATATTTGTCATCTATGTGTGAGTGTGCACCGGCAAATCCTGTATGCTTAAAAAATACCGTTTGTTTTGATTGCTTTATTGCTTCACTTTTTGTTTTTGAAGCTACCAGCATTTTATAGTGGAACTCTTCAAATTCATTTGGTTTGTAACCTCCAAGATTAATAAAGAATAGCCGGGATGAAGCGTCGGGGAGAGGAGAATCTCTTGGGACAATAGATACAGCCTGCCCATCTACATGGGTTACGGCCCGCCATCCATCAATGTGCATTTTTCCTTTTGCCTCAGGCCAAAATGCTTTTATTTCAGGGATTAAATCACTTACCGTATCTGCAACTGCAAAGAATACATCGTGTTGTTCAGTGTGTCTTCCTTTTGGTTTGCACCCTATAAGTAGCATAAAAAGCTTTGGCATTCAATTGCTGTTTAGTTTCTGTAGTATAATTGTAAAAGGAGGTAAATTAGCTTACCTGCTTTCTAACATATTTGGTCAGAATCACAATAAGCTGTCCTTCTACCTTGCCCTCTATTTGTTCTGTGTTTTCCGCAACCAAACGTATATTTTTTACAACGGTACTCATTTTTACATGAAGCGATGAGCCTTTTACATCCAAAGCTTTTGTAAGTACAACTATATCTCCTGATTGTAAAATGTTACCATCACAGTCCTTGTGCAATTCTACACTGCCATCGTTATCATGATCTCCGGTGGCTTTTGCAACAGCAAGCTTTTCATCATCAAGATACATCATGTCCAGGTTGTCGGCAGCCCAGCTTTCGTTTCTAAACCTATTAAGCATACGCCACGAAACTACCTGTACTCCCGGCACTTCGCTCCACATACTATCTGGTAAGCATTTGCTCCAATGGCTGCTATCCGGTTCTTCTTTCTTTTCTATTTGCGCCTTGCATTTTCCACAAATCATTATACTGCTGTCCTCATAACTTCCAACCTGTGGTACTATTTCATATAGCTGAACATTGTCTGCTGCCTTACACAATTCGCATTTATTTTCGCTTCTTTCCTTTACTGCATCTTCCAGTTTCATAGTACAAATTGTTTTTTTATGGTGGCGAAGATAATTGTTTCGACTACCAATGAAAATGGAGTGATGGAAACATTACTTTACCCTTACTACAATGGAATATTTCCGTGTTTTTTTCTAGGTCGTTTAGCTACCTTGTTTTCTAAAATTGCAAAGGTCTTAATCAGTTTTTTTCTTGTTTCTTTAGGTTCTATTACTTCATCTATAAAGCCACGTTCTGCAGCCAGGTATGGTGTTGCAAACTTTTCTGCATATTCCGCTTCTTTTTCTAAAAGTTTTGCAGCAGGGTCTGCGGCTTCTGATATTTCTTTTTTGAAAATTATTTCGCTTGCACCTTTAGCACCCATTACTGCAATCTCGGCGGTTGGCCATGCAAAGTTCATGTCTGCACCAATGTGTTTGGAATTCATTACATCGTATGCGCCACCATAGGCTTTGCGTGTTATAACCGTTACCCTTGGCACTGTAGCTTCGCTAAGTGCATACAACAATTTTGCCCCATTTGTAATTATTCCATTCCATTCCTGATCTGTACCGGGCAGAAACCCGGGAACATCTACTAATACTAATAATGGAATATTGAAACAATCGCAGAACCTTGTAAATCTTGCCCCTTTTTTAGAACTTTCTATGTCTAACACACCTGCAAGACACATGGGTTGGTTAGCAACTATTCCAATGCTTCTTCCAGCCAACCGTGCAAAGCCTACGACAATATTTTCAGCATAAGCTTTATGAATTTCAAAGAAAGAATCTTCATCGCAAATTCCGCTGATTACTTCACGTATATCATAGGGTTGATTGGCATTTTCAGGAATAATATTTTCCAGGGCTTCTCTTGTTTCGTTACTTAAGGTGTAGGGTACTTTGGGTACTACATCTTCACAATTTTGTGGCATGTAGCTCAACATCTTTTTTACCTGTGCAATACATTCCATATCGTTTGCTGCAGTAAGATGTGTTACGCCAGACTTGGTAGAATGAGTAGAGGCTCCTCCTAATTCTTCGGAAGTAACTTCTTCATTGGTTACGGTTTTTACTACGTTTGGTCCGGTTACAAACATATAGCTTGTATTCTCTACCATTAATGTGAAATCTGTCATTGCAGGTGAGTAAACTGCACCGCCTGCACATGGCCCCATAATGGCAGATATTTGTGGTATAACCCCGGACGATTGTACATTTCTGTAAAAGATATCCGCATAACCACCAAGCGATCTTACACCTTCCTGAATTCTTGCCCCGCCTGAATCGTTTAACCCAATCATGGGTGCACCGGTCTTCATAGCAAGGTCCATTATTTTGCAAATTTTCTCTGCATGGGTTTCAGACAAAGCACCTCCAAATACAGTAAAGTCCTGTGCAAAAACATACACCAATCTGCCGTTAACTGTACCATAACCTGTAATAACCCCATCACCATAAAACTGTTGGTCTTCCATACCAAAGTCTTTGGTACGGTGAAGCACCAAAGCACCAATCTCTTCAAAGGAACCGGGATCCATGAGCAGGGTTATTCTTTCCCTTGCAGTTAGTTTTCCCTTTTTATGTTGCGTTTCATTTCTTTTTTCACCACCACCTAACTTACCTTCTTCAATTTTTTCACGCAGTATTTCAACTTTTGATTTCATCAAAAAATAATTTATTAATTCATTACTCAAAACTCATAATTCAAAACTCATAACTCATAACTCTTAATTCAAAACTCCTAAGCCAATCTTCTTTTCCAACTGGTACTGTTATGCTCAACAGGCTGCGAAATTTTTTGCTGATCCATGAAATATTTCAATGCAGCAATAGCAGCTACAGATGCATTAAATTGTTGCTTTTCTTTTATCTTTTCAGGAGTAAAATATTGTTTTACAAAATTGGTATCAAAATGTCCTGAAATAAAAGCTTCATGCTCCATTACAAAAGTTCCGAAAGATAAAGTAGTAGCTACTCCCTCTATCTTGTATGACTTAATTGCTTCTTTCATTTTTTGAATAGCCTCTGTTCTGTTTTTGCCATAAGTCACTAGTTTGGCAATCATTGGGTCATAATAAATGGGTATGTCCATGCCTTGTTCATATCCATCATCTACCCGAACCCCTTCTCCAACGGGCTTTTCATACTTATTAAGTGTTCCTATAGATGGAAGAAAATTGTTGAGCGGATCCTCTGCGAAGACTCTTAGTTCAAGTGCATGTCCATTAATTGTAAGATCATCTTGAGTAAAGCTTAAAGTCTCTCCCCGGGCAATTTTTATTTGTTCTTCTACAAGGTCAATTCCGGTAATCATTTCTGTAACAGGATGTTCTACCTGCAGGCGGGTATTCATTTCCAGGAAATAAAAATTGAGTTGATCATCCATTAAGAATTCAACAGTGCCTGTGCTAACATAATTACATGACTTGGCCACCATAACAGCAGCTTCGCCCATTTTCTTTCTTATTTCAGGAGTTAAAATTGTAGAAGGAGATTCTTCAACAACTTTCTGATGACGGCGTTGAATGCTACATTCTCTTTCAAACAGATGGACCGTATTGCCATGTTTATCTGCTAAGACCTGTATTTCTATATGGCGGGGAGAAGTAACATATTTTTCTATAAATACAGCACCATCACCAAACGAGGACATAGCTTCACTTACAGCTCTTTCCATCTGTTCTTCAAAGTCAGCATCTTTTTCAACAACTCTCATTCCTTTGCCACCGCCACCTGCTGATGCTTTTATGAGAATAGGATAACCAATTTTTTGTGCAGTCTCCTTGGCGAAAGCAATATCATCAATTGCTTTGTCAACACCCGGTACCATGGGGATGTTATATTGCTTTACACAATCTTTAGCTGCGAGTTTAGAACCCATAATGCGCATTGCGTCAGGTCCCGGGCCTATGAAAGTAATACCTGCATCTTCTACTTTTTGGGCAAAGTCTGCATTCTCACTTAGAAACCCATATCCGGGATGAATGCCATCTACTCCAAGTTCTTTTGCGAAAGCAATAATTTTATCGCCATTCAGATAAGATTGGTTAGAAGGCGCAGGTCCAAGACATACGGCTTCGTCAGCATAAAAAACATGTGGCGAATTTCTGTCTGCTTCAGAAAAGACAGCTACAGATTTAATTCCCATTTTGCGAATGGTCCGCATAACCCTTAAAGCAATTTCACCTCTATTGGCAACTAAAATTTTTTGCATCGTAAAAATATTTTTTTTTAACCCTAACCCCTAAACTCTAAACCCTAAACTCTAAACCCTAAACTCTAAACTCTAAACCCTAAACTATAAACTCTAAACACTAAACCCTAAACATTAAACCCTAAACCAACTCCACCAAAACCTGCCCCTTTTCTACAGATTGACCTGCTTTTACCAGAATGGTTTTGATTGTAGCATCCGTTGGTATTACAATACTGTTCTCCATTTTCATGGCTTCGAGTATCAATATCTTATCACCCTTTACCACTTGTTGCCCTTCGTCTACTGCCATATCTAAAACCAATCCCGGCATGGGGGCTTTTATTTCTTTGATTTGTTTGTTGCTCACCGCATTAAACCCCATCTTTTCCAACACCTGATCTAATTCATCTTTAATTTCTATTTCAAAGATTTCTCCATTTACTTCTACAGTTTGTTTTTTTGCAGTTTTGTCTGCATGTATCACTTTCACATTTACTGATGAGTGATTTAACAGCAGATTGTATTCGCCGGGATGTTTTGTAGAAAGGTCGCTACTAATAATTTCATCTTCAGTAAAATCGAATTGAAAGTCATTGGCTTTTACGCTGTAAGAGTTTGAATTGCTTTTCATACTTTCTATTTTCAGAGTTTTACTTTTTGGGTTGAAGAATAATAATAATTATTTTACAATAAAATTTATTAGCCGAAATTAAAATCTTTTCTATTTCGCTACAGCAATCTTTACATTTTTATTCTTGATTTTTTGATTCTTAATTAGTTGTAGCGTAGCACCAACTTTTATTTTTTTTATGGCAACAAAGGAAAAGAAATCTTTGACTTCAATTAGGCCAATATCTTCTTTTTTCAACTGTCCTTTTTGTGATAAAAATCCAACAATATCTACTTTATTTACCTTGTCTTTTTTGCCTGCTGCAATAAATAATGTTGACCATTTTGGTTTCTCCGGTAGGGTAGCGGTTTCCAGTAACTCAATTTCTTCGTCCACTTTAGTAATATAACCCGGTAGCTTTTCTTCTGGCCCCAATATAATTATTGCTGTACCGCTTGCATCCATCCTTGCAGTACGGCCATTGCGGTGGGTAAAGATATCTTCGCTTGCAGGCAGGTGATAGTGTATGATGTAGCGTATATGTGCTATGTCCAACCCACGTGATGCAAGGTCAGTTGTTACCAAAACATTTGATGTTCCATTTCTAAATTTGCATAAAGCTGCATCTCTTTCCTGTTGCTCCAATGCACCGTGATAGAATTCACTTACAATGTCTTTTTCTTTAAGCAATGCACAGGTTCTTTCAACTGCTTCACGGTGGTTGCAGAATATAATGGTAGATCTGTTGCCAAGCATACAAATTAATCTAAACAAGGTATCTAATTTGTCTTTGCCATCACTAGTCAAAGTTTTAATTGCAAGACCGGTTTCTCCGTCATTGTCTTTTAAGAAATTAAGCCTTACTGTATCTTCCATTTTTATGAAAGCAGGAACTTCAACAGCCTCTGTAGCAGATGTGAGTATTCGCTTGTTGATGGCAGGTAAAGAACCAATAATGAATGACATTTCATCCTGAAAACCAAGTTCAAGCGATTTGTCAAATTCATCCAATATCAATGTTTCAACTGTAGCAGTAGTTATATTTCCTCTTCTTATGTGATCTGCAAGTCTGCCGGGTGTGCCTATTAGTAAAGCAGGAGGCTGTTTCAGGTTATTCTCTTCAGTTTCTCTTAAATGACCCCCATAACAGCAGGTTACTTTTAGGTTAGTACCCAGGCTTTTAAAAACTGTTTCTATCTGCAATGCAAGCTCTCTTGAAGGTACTATAATTAAAGCTTGTGAAGTTTGCTTTGAATTATCCAGCATTTTGACCAAAGGCAACAAAAAAGCCAACGTTTTCCCGGAACCTGTAGCTGATAAAAGCAGGATATTTGAATTGTTTTCAACCGCTGCAATTGCGGCTACCTGCATCTCATTCAGCGACTTAATGCTAAGTTTTGATAAAATTTCTTCTATTGTAAAATTCGTGTTATTCATTGTAGCAAAAGTAGGTTAGTTTATTGCTATTATTTTTCCATTTACATTGATCTTAAAATACATTTTTTAGTTTTGCATATCGTAAGAAATTATTTTGATCAATCTTTTCAAATAACAATTATAAAAACTGATAACTTAAATCTTAATTGAATTTATGAACGTAGAAATTAAATCAGATGCAATCAATGAGATTGCTGACTTGTTAGATTCAGGAATGAAATGTTTTTATCATATTCCTACGGGTGTAGTCGAAAGCCATCCTGATGATTCACAGGATTATGTAGATTTAGATGAAGAAATTTGGCAGGATGTTATTAATAAAGTTGAATCAGATTATAAAAACTACATCAAATTTGAAAAGATGGATAGTAACGAATCGTTTCAAATGATGGAGAATTTCGTAGAAACTATTGTTGATAAAAATATTCAGCAGCGATTTGAAGATGCTATCCGTTTTAGAAAACCTTTTCAGAATTTCAGGCAAATGTTGGAAAATTTTCCTGATTTAAGGGAAGAGTGGTTTAGGTTTAAGGGTGTATATTATAGAAATTATGTAGTTGAACAGTTGGATATTTATAATCAACTTCAATCAGATGAAGAATAAATGCTGACATTGTAAAACCAATTTCCTTTCCTCCTTTGATTTATACAACATCGAAAAAGTACAATACTTCAAGATTCATTAATCACATTACAGTCAAATTATTTTTATTGAATTTAATTCCAATAAACTAGAAATACATTTGATATTTATACCAAAAATCAATTACAAAATATGAGTAAAGTATGGTTCATAACAGGCTGTTCTACGGGTTTTGGGCGTCATTTAGCACAGGAAGCATTAAAATTAGGACACAAGGTGGCAGTTACAAGCCGCAATACCGATGATATTAAAGATATCGTAGCACAATATCCTGATAACTCAATTGCGATTAAACTGGACGTTACCAAACCCGAAGAAATAAAAGCTGCTGTAAGTCAGGCAATGGATAAGTTTGGCCGTATAGATGTATTAGTTAATAATGCTGGTATTGGTTATTTTGGAGCAATAGAAGAAAGTGAAGATGCCGAAATTCGCCGCATGTTTGATATTAACTTTTTTGGTCTTTCTGATGTAACCAATCAGGTATTGCCAATTATGCGTTCACAACGTAGTGGGCATGTGGTGAATATTGCATCTATTGGTGGATATGTTTCGTTTCCTGCGGTAGGTTTTTATAATGCTACAAAATTTGCGGTTGCCGGCCTTTCCGAATCACTTGCCAAAGAAACCGCTCATTTGGGCATTAAAGTAACGGTTGTAGCACCAAGTGGATTTAGAACAGATTGGGCGGGCAGAAGTGCCAACAACAGTAAGATTGTTATAGATGATTATCAACAAACGGCACATGTCAATCAGGAAACTATAAGGGGCTATAGTGGCAACCAACCCGGCGACCCTGTCAGGGCTGCACAGGCAATTATAAAAGCTGTAGAATCACCTGAACCTCCGTTGCGCTTGTTTTTAGGCGCAGGTGCTTTAAAGGGTGCAAGAAATAAAATAGTAGAATTGCAAAAGGACCTTGACACATGGGAGGAAACAACGCTTTGGGCCGATAATCCAAAATCGTAGCAATTAACAGATAAACTTTGTAAAATGGTTTGTACTTTTAGTGCAAACCATTCTTTTTTTTAGCCTATAATCTTTAAATTTCATCATACATCCTTATTAATTCTTTTCACTTTTCAAAAAAATACACCATGAAAAAAATAATCATCAATAGTACTTTTACTTTAATAATTTTTTACGTTATTGCTTGTGGCACCCCCACTGATGCCCCTAAAAACGAAGAGAAGAAAACTGAATATTCTGAACTGATTAAAGCAAGCTGGTTAATTGGAACATGGAAGAATGACTCAATGAATGTGCATGCTACAGAAATATGGACCAGGAAAAACGATTCAAGTTATGAAGGCAAAAGCTTTTATGTAGTTGGAAGTGATACTGTTTCTAGTGAATCTATTAACCTGGAACAACGAGGAAAAGAATTGTTTTATATTCCGGTTGTTAAAGATCAGAATAACAATGAGCCTGTAAAATTTGTGCTTACATCATTAACTTCAAAGCAATTGGTTTTTGAAAATCCTGCGCATGACTTTCCTCAAAAAATAAGCTACACTCAAATAGCTGCGGATTCATTACTCGCAGAAATTTCTGGTTTACAGAAAGGAAAACCTGCTTCAGAATTTTTTCCTATGAAGAGAACTAATTAAAGAATTCAAATTAGGGAAATCGTAAAATGGCGGGGTTGCCAGTGAAAAAAAACTATAGTTTTGATTCTTTAATATATATTATTTATGCCTACTCTTATTTCTAATATAAAAACTGTAGTTAACGTTGCATTCGGGCATGAATGTTTGCGTGGTCAACAGTTGGCAAAACTTCCATGCATCGATAATGCCTATATTGTTATAGAAGGAGACCATATAGCCGAAGTGGGTAGCATGGATAACCTGATACATTCACATACTTCGTTTACTGAAAATTATGATGCTGAAGGCTGTTTTGTTTTGCCATCGTGGTGCGATAGCCACACACATTTAGTCTTTGCCGGTAGCCGCGAAAATGAATTTGTTGATAAAATAAATGGCCTTACTTATGCTGACATAGCCGCAAAGGGTGGGGGCATATTAAACTCTGCAAAGCTACTGAATGAAACAGGTGCGGAGGAGTTGTATAACCAATCTTTTGCCCGTTTGCAACAGGTTGTGAAACTGGGTACAGGTGCTATTGAAATAAAAAGCGGATATGGATTAACCCTTGAAGGAGAGCTGAAAATGCTAAGGGTCATTAAGCGGCTGAAAGAAAATTCTGATGTGCTGATTAAATCTACATTTCTTGGGGCACATACCGTACCTGCCAATTTTAAAGACAATAAAGAAGGGTACATAAAATTAATCATCGAAGAAATGCTACCTGCTATTGCGGCAGAAAACCTGGCAGACTATATTGATGTTTTTTGCGAAGCAAATTTTTATACCCCCGAAGAAACAGAAAGAATATGCAGGGCAGGTATGCAGTATGGTTTAAAACCAAAAATACATGCCAATCAATTAACAGTATCAGGTGGGGTAGAGGCAGGGGTAAATGTTGGCGCTATATCTGTTGACCACCTCGAATCTATGGATGAACAAGCTATAAACGTTTTAGCAAAATCCAATACAATAGGTACTTTGCTGCCTACAGCAGCGTTCTTTTTAAGAATGCCATTTCAGCCCGCAAGAGAGCTAATTAATGCAGGTTGTGCTATAGCAATTGCTTCAGATTATAATCCCGGTTCTTCCCCTTCGGGAAATATGAACCTGGTAGTAGCCATGAGCTGTATACAAATGAAAATGTTACCCGAAGAAGCTATTAATGCAGCTACCACAAACGGCGCTTGTGCTATGGAATTGCAGCATGAGGTTGGGTCTATTCATCCCGGTAAAAGAGCCAATTTAATCATAACACAACCCATACCATCATTGGCTTATTATCCATATAGTTTTGGCAATAATCTTATTAAAAAAGTGATGTTGGCGGGTGAATGGGTGTAAAGGAAATTTAGTTTAGTTGGTTCCCGGATATAATAAATATCAAATGAACAAAAGAGATACAATAACCTTTTTGGTACTTACCTGTTTTTCTATTTTAGCCGGATATTTATTATCAGCCATTTCATTGGTAGGAAGAATAGGAATTGGATTATTTTACCATGAATACCGGTTTTTAAAAGTATGGTGGAAAGGCGCATTGATAGCTTTTGTAGTTTGGATGATAATTTGGATAGTTCAATCTGTATTTCGCAAAAAGTTGACAATATCTGGCAGAAATCTAATGCACAGTATTTTTCTGATAGTTGCTGTGGCCGGGCTCTATTTTTCTTTTAGTGACTTTAGGCACACTATATCGCACCGTTGGTTAGGCGAAAGGTTTCATTTAGGAGTGTATTTGTTTTGGATTGTTTGGATTGGCATCACAATTTACGTATGGTTACCAACTGTACACCGGAGTAGTGCTTCCCTTAATAACGAACAAATAACCACACACATTTAACAATAAATATACAGTTCGTTAATTTTTTCGTCTTATTTACAATGAAACTAATGAAGAATCGTTTAAGAAGTAACGATTTGAACAAATTGTAGAAAAACAAAAAAAACCTGGCTAAAGTTTTGCAAGTTCAAAATTATAATTACTTTTATCCTTTAGGATTTTATAAAAAATGAAAAAATTCTACCTTATTATATTATTTTTTAGCTTCATAAGCCTTGCAAATGCACAGGTTCCTAGGGTTGTAGAGTCAAATCCATTGCTCAATGCTGCCCCTGCAAAAGCTATAAAATTTTATCCAAATCCTGCTACTAGCTTTATTAATTTTGAACTTATTAAGTCGAACCAAAAGGGAGCTACGCTTCAGGTTTACAATTTTGTAGGGAAAAAAGTATATGAACTTAGTAATTTGAACCAAAAAACTTCCTTATCCCTTACTGAATTCTACAGGGGAGTATATATTTTCCAACTTCGCGACAAATCAGGCAGAATAGTTGAGTCGGGTAAATTTCAGGTGGTTAAGTAAGCTTTCCCATTTCTTTTTTTCAGAGTTTATTTATTGTGTTCGTTTACTTATTTGTATTGCACAATTAAGTTTTGTGGCTGCAATGAGAAATATGAGTAATAATACTTGTAGCATAAAGTTCGAATAATATAAAAAAGGCAGCCATATTGGCTGCCTTTTTTATTGTCTCTTTTAGTATTGTAGCGTAAAAAAATTGATTAAATCAATTCAAGTAGTTTTAACTTTTCACTGTTTACTTCATAAAATTCATCTTTTAAAATACCTACTAATACTACATCTCTAAATTTGCCATTTTGATAATAATGATTTCTTAGAACACCTTCTTCAGTTACCCCTAATTTCTGACACATCTTTCTGTTGGCAATATTATCGAATAGGATGTCGCCGTATATTTTTTGCATATTTAATGTTGCAAAACCATAATGCAATAACATTAATGAAACCTCCTGACCAACACCTTTACCCTGCAAATTTGTTTTCAACTTCAATCCCCATGAAACTCTTTGATGTAAGGTGTCAATGTTGTTAAGCGTTGCAAGACCAATGAGTATTTTGCTGTTAGCCTCTTTTTCAAAAATGCAAAAAGCCATGTTTTTTCCGCCCAGACTGTTAAGCCAATCGGATTGGTTTTTCATAGACAATGGCTTAAAATTCATGTAGGTCATAAGGTTTTTGTCCCATTGAATTTCCAGTAATTCTTTAAGGTCACTTTCTTCGGGAGGGCCAAGTAAAAATCGTTGAGTTTCCAGTACTCTCATGTTAGTTAATTATTTGGTTATAAATTTCATTTAAGGTAAGTATCGGATATTTTTTTTCTTTTACGAAGTTAACAATGTCCAATACCATTTGCCCAATACCTTCTTCCCTATTTCTAAGTTTTTCAATCGTCTCTTTTGAAATATTATTGAATTCTTCTCTTGAAAGAGAATCTTTAATCTGCCTCATATAAGGAAGCGTAGGCGAGTTAAAAACAAAGTTCATTGGATGAAAGCTTATGATTTTAATTCCCGGTGCCGTAAAATTATCCAGGTATTTATTGAGGTCTAAATCTAATTTGTTGTATAAATGGGTTCCATCTTCATAAAAGATTGGGATATTAATTAGCCCTGATTCATGCAGTATTGGCCGAATATTGGTTTGTAAAATTGTTCCCATGTTAGAAACATATTTGTAATTGAATTCATTGGCCAACAAATGTGTAATGTCTGTAACATCAAAATATCTGTGGCAACGAAAACCATAAGATTCGGGTGCAAACTTTATTACTGTTTCTGCTATTTCTTTAAATGTATCACCATGTGAACTACCGTTTAAAAAGTTCGGGTGAATACCTCGGTCAATGGTGCCTGCCTGAAAATTGGATTCTATTAATGCTGATTCATGCGTAACGAATAGCATTGGCTTAATTTCTAAAGGGTTTATAATATTGAAATACTCCTCCATTACATCTTCAGAAGCCCAATCTATATCTGAAGAAAAACAAAAGACAGGTTGTTCATCCCAGATTTGTTTTTTCTTTATTTTATTGATAAGCAGTTCAATTTTTTCATTCATTTTTAAAGATATTTTGAAGTGAATTAAATGTTTGGAATTATAAAATTATAAGGATTTGGTGTTGTAGATGGTTAGTTTAAAGATAAATTCTTCAAAGTATATTGTAAGGATGAAATAGAATTTAATTTCTTAGATTTTTTTTTATCAATTTAGCCGGTGACCCTACATAAATACCGGGCTCTATTAGGTCTGATGTTACAACAGATCCTGCACCAACTGTAATCCTGTCATTAATTTTTTTGCCGGGAATAATGGTGGCATTAGCTCCAATAAAACAATTTTTGCCAATGGTCACATTGCCACACAAAACAGCTCCAGGTGCTATGTGCGAAAAGTCGCCTATAATACATTCATGATCTATAGAGCATGAAGTATTGCAAATTACACCATCACCTATATAACAGCCTGGATTAATGGTAGCATTACCTGCAACCATAATACCCTTTCCAAATGTTACATGATTTCCAACTACAGATCGGGGATGAATTGCATTAATAATATTGACGCCAATATTTATCAAATTTTTGAAGATTCGTTGTCTAATAAAACTATCACCAATGCAAACAAAGGCATCGTAAGTTGTACTATTTTCTTTAAAGGAAAAAAAGACATTCTCACTTTCAAGATACTTTAGGGCAAATGGGTTTTTTGATTTTATTTCATTTTCACAATAGCCCGCAATTGACAATTTTGCTGCAAGCAAAATGTCAGCAATTACAAATGAATGACCACTATAGCCAACCAGCACTATTTCCTTACTCATGCAGTTTGTTGTATTGTACTTGAAAAAGCATGTTTAGTTTCTAATGCCTGATGGTATTCATCAAGTATCAGGTTCCATAAATGTTGCTGATCGTATTTATTTACGATTATACTTCTTGCATTTTGTTTGCAGTTATTGTACAATGCTTCATCTGTTATCATTTGCTTCATAGCATTGTATAGCTCACTCACGTTTTTAGGTTCTATCAGCAAACCATTAATGCCATTTTCAATTATTTCGTTGCAACCATTAATATTTGTAACTATTGATGGAATATTTAAACACCCTGCTTGCATAGGTACATTGGGCAACCCCTCTCTGTAAGATGGAAAGGCCAGTACCTGACTTGCAGCAAGAAACGGCCTCACATCGTCCTGATAACCTGCATGAATAATGGAAGGATCATTCTGAATAGCAACAATGGTTTCTTTAGGTATAGGGTCTGTGTCGGGCTCAAATGGTCCAACTAACATTAATCTTATAAAAGGATAGTCTTTTTTAAGCATTGTAAATGCTTCAATCAGTTCAACAATACCTTTATCCTGTACTACCCGCCCAATAAAGATGAATACAAATTGATTGTCAAGAATATTATATTCCTTTTTGACCTTAGAAGCTTTTTCAAGAAGTTCTTCAGTGAGTAAAAAGTGGTTGCTGTTTATTCCATTGGTACTTCCATTTCCTATGACCTTAAGTTTTTCTGGTTTGCAATATTTATGTTTCAGTATGTAAGTTTTCAAATTTATACTTACCGTAAATACTTTTGTAGCCCCCATAAGGGTTATGCGTTCTACGATATCAAGTACTTTTCTTTTTATACCGGTTGTTTCCATGAGTGGCAAACCTGCTACTGTGTGTAACCTGACCGGAACACCCGCTATCTTGGCTGCCCACATACCTAATAATCCTGCTTTGGGTGTATGAGAGTGAACTATATCAGGTTTTAGTTTTGAAAAAACTCTCACTAGTTTATACAAAGAAACTAAATCAGAAAAGGGTGAAATAACCCTCGTCATATTAACAGGAATAAATGTGCTTTTTTCCCGGTTAGATAGTTGTGTTGCCTTATCAGTATTACTGCTAATCATGTAAACATCAAAACCGTTTTCGTGCATAAACCGCAATTGTCCGGTTAATAGCTTTTCAAGTGCCATTGAGATGGTTGTGATTCTTACCAGTTTTGGTCTGGTTTTTATAGGAGTTTCCACGTTTTTTTTATTGAATTATTAATTCCTGAAAAGATTCATTCAGGGGGAGTATTATAATTATTATTTCAAAAATTTTCTTAAACGTTATCTATTTTAAAATTTCTCATTACTGCCTTGAACTTACCGTTTTTACTAAGTGGTATATCATCTACAGCATGTATTTTAATATCTACAACGGTTCCTAAGCGTTCCCTGAGATTATCGGTAAATTTCTTTTCCATTTGTGGGGTATATTCTTTAGTAACAACCTGATAGATATCAATCTGATCTGCAGAGTTTTGAACTATCTGTGATTTTTCTATACCACTTAATCCTTTGTATGCGGTATCCATTCTTCCAACAAAACCCCTGTCTTTGGTATAAAGTATATCATCTTCTCTTCCTATAATATCTTTGATGCATGGCATACTGCAACCACAGGTACATGGGGTCTCGGTATCGTCCAATACCACCATGTCTTTAGATCTGTATCTTATCAATGGTGTTTTTAGGTTTCGGAAGCTGGTAATAATTAATTCTGCATATTCACCCGGTTTAGCAGTTTCTCCCTGAAGGTTTATAAATTCAAATATACCCGAATCGGTATTGAGATGATACCGTCCATCTTTGCACTCTGTAATAAATGAACCTCCTTCTGAAGAAGCATATTGATTATAAACCCTGCACCCAAATGCTTTCTCAATTTCTACACGTTGGTGTGGAAAAAGTGTTTCGGCAGTTGTTGCTATACCTTTTGGAGAAAAATACAGATTTATGTTATTAGCATTAATAAATTTTGCAAGAATATAAATTGCCGATGGATAACCATCAATCAACTGAGGTTTAAATTGGGATATTTTTTTTACATAATCAGGTATCTTATCTTCTGAAAGATGGTAAGAAGACATAAATAATTGTTGATCTACCATATTGTATATCCAATAGGGTGGGGCATCAACATTTGGTGATAAAAAAATACGCCCCGAAAGGCGAATGGATTTAAATTTTTCAGGAAGGCCTAATGTGTCGTGAAAACGCCGCCATAAAGCAAAACTAAGTTGCATTGACTCCTTGTCATAATATACCTTGGTGGGTGTACCTGTAGTACCACTGGTGAAGTTAATATAATCACGTTTTCTAAGTGGGTTGGTGTTTTCTAATTCAGCTAACTTTTCTTTAAGTGTGGCTTTTTCAAGAAAGGGAATCTTTTTTAAAAGTTCATACGGATTAGCGTTTTGAATATCGGCCAATGTTATTTTGCAATCATCAAAAACCTTTTTATAGTAAACGGTGTATTGACTACATTCTAAGAGCAGGTTTTGTAATAATTGCTTTTGAAGTTTTTCAGTTTCTGAAGGAGTGTATGTCCAGGATTTTCTGAAAAAATTCAGGTATCTATCAAAAAATTCACCTTTACGAACCTTGTTGTTTTTATAAGCTACAATAGATGTAGCCAGATTTTTTAGCCCCGTGGGTAAATGATTAAATATATTAGAAAGTGTACTCATTGTTATGATATTGGAAACCTATATTTATGATATGGGATTGGTTGCCTTAAAGAACTGAAATAATGTTTTATCATTTATGGCTTTACGATCCTCAATAATTTACTGGTATTTAAGCCTTCTATAAAAGGCTTTTTAAAACCCACTTCTTTTTCCCAAAAAGTATCATCATTAATTGCTTCTATTACTAAAGGTAAATGGCCATCTTGTGAATACATAACACCACCACTACTCAATAAAGGATAGAAATATTTTACACACGTTTTTGTAGATGAAACCAAGTCAACATCTATATAAACACCCGCCAGTTTTTCATTAAATCCCGGTAGAGTATCGTCAAACCAACCTTTTACAAATGAGGTACAACTAATCTCTCCATATTGCTGTACATTAGATTTTACTTCTTCCAATTGGCCTTTCCAATCACCCTGGTCAAATTTGGCACCTCTGCCAAAAATGTTTTTTCCATGCACTTCATCATTTTCAGGAATCCCTTCAAACGAATCAAAAATAATCAGTTCCCGCCCGGCTTTTTTTGCTGCTATGCTAAATTTGGTACTGCTACTACCTTTGAAACAGCCTGCTTCAACAAATTTACCCTCAACACTTTTAGGCAGTGTAAGGATATCTGTAGCAAAAGATAAAATTTCTGTTTGGGTATGTGGGCTCTCTACATGGTTACTTACGTAAAGCAATCTTTTCAGGTATGCCCATTTTTCGGAAGAGGACATTTGTATTTTATCATTATTTAAAAATTTTCTTGCAGCCGCAATATCATTAATCATAAATTTAAGCAGCGTAAACAGTTTTTTCGGTAGTAGATCTTTAATTATTTGTCTCATTGTGTTTTTATTTATAAAAAAATTTAATTATTGAGTAATTTGATGTGTTGAATAAATTGGTGATTCTAAGTATGCTTCATCTTCAGGATTTACAAATCTATTCTTGAGATAGGCGGCAATACTAATGACGGCAAATAAAATCCAGAATTCTCTTTTACGAAGATGATAAGTATAAGCCCAGCTAACGGCGCACCCTAAGAGAAATGGCTGTAAATTCCACAAAAAATCTGCGTAAGGGTTAGTCTTCTTGAATTTCCTGACCTTGTTAAAACTACCCATTAATGATATAATAAAAAGAAAGTAAGCAGAAAATCCGATTAAACCGGTTTCCCCTATTATTTTAAAGTAGGTGCTATGTACTTCGTGTTTATCGTAAACCCCCTGAAATCCGCCAATACCAGACCCGGTTAAAGGGTGTTCATTAAATACAGTTAAAGCCTCTTTCAGGTTTTTGGCTATGAACCCGTCTTCTATATCGTTTTCGTCATTGAGGTTATTTGTAATTCTGGTTTCTATCTTTATATTAATTCTTTCATATACATCTGGTGCCAATGACTCCAGATTTTGCCAAATTATGAAAATAACACCTGACACAAACAATATTACAATTACATAACCATATCTCCTTCTTTGCATAGCCGATAGGGCAATACAAAAGGCGAAACCAATATAAGCTGCAATTTTTGCGGTAAGAAATAAATAGATGATAAGACAAACGATAGCTAAAACGAGTAAAAATTTGTGTTTTTTGTCTAGTAAATTTGAGGCTGATGAAAAATAGAATGGTAGGAGAATCGTGAGGAAGATTAATATATAGGCTCCCGCCTGGCCTGCATTTCTGAATCCTGACATTATTTCTCCTGAAGCCCTGCCGGGAAAAATATTGGGCAAACCGGTAATCATTGCAACAAAGCCATAAAACCCAAAAAAAGAAGTTATCAGGCCTGTGTATATAATGAGATGCATAAGTTGAATAAACCCTTCGGGACTCCTATAAACAGAATATAATGTTATAGATGAAAATATAAGGAATAACAAGACCAGAAGTTCTGTAAGTGTTTGCCCAAGGTTTGCTGTCTGAAAAAGACCAAATGCAAAAGCAAATACAATAAAAAATGCAGAACGATATCCGGTAGTGCTGTAAAACCTGTTGAGACCCAGAAAGACAATAAAGGCAATGAACCCAAACATGTCAGCCACAGTAATCCGTTTCATTATACCCCCTTCTGCAAAAGTTTGTGTAATAAATGAAGTAAGGATTGAGAGGGTAAGAAATATTAAGGAGAATTTTTTCAATTATACTTTAGCTTGAATTAGTTTAAATAATTGATGTGCCTGAAAAGTCCTCGTATATTTTTTTAGCAATTCGTCATTTACTTGTATAGGTTTATAATACATTCCCTTTCTGAAGTTGTCAATAAGTTTACCCAATTTTGTTGTATTGGTTTCCAATGATTGATCGTTTACGCCTAATATAGTACCACATTGTAATTCATCTACAATTACTGCAAGTGCACTATCTTCTGGTGTAAATGCAAGGATATGTCTTCTGGCGCCTACATACTCATAACCTTTTATAGGAAATGCAACTTTATTTCTTTTCTCATCAGCAGTTAACAGCCAAAGAAAATGGGAATTTAGCATTTCTTCCAAAGCATTTTTTCTACTAATAAAACCAAGTAATTTAACTGATTTGAAAATTTTATAGTTTATAAAATCATCAAAGATTTCTGTTGGTATGTTACCAGCTATTCTTATTTCTATTTCGTCTGGCGAAAGTTGGTTGTTATCAACCAATCTTTCCAATGCCTGCAAAAGCCATTTGGGATTTCTTACACCCTTATAAAATGAACCGCCGTAAAATATTTTTATTTTTCCGGTTGCTGGTAGTTCTGCAACCTTGCCCTCAAATTCTGCAGGGTCAAAACCATTATTGATAGTAGATGACTTGCTTTTGATAGAGGGATATTTCTCTCTGTAAATATCAGTCATGCCATCTAAAATAAAGGTCAGGTGGTCGGCTCCATTGATTATTTTCTTTTCAATTTGCTTATCAAAGTGGTGCCTGAATAAAAAATGTCCATCTTCGTAATGAAAGCAATAATAGAAATCCCTAAAATCTGCTACCCATTTTACATTGTATTTTTTCTTTACCCAGGATGCTATTTGATGGTTTACTACTGAAGGCGATGTTGAATATATGTATTTAATATCCGGGTTTTGATCCATTATCTCTTTCGCCTTTCTACACCCTTTTTTGTACCACGTTATTCCTTTATCAGGTATTATTAACTCTCGGCCAACCTTAAGTAAAAATGCTTTTATTTTCCCGGTTCTTTTCGCATTTACAAAGGGTTGCGACTGTGTTATTGTTTCAGTTTCTGCCTCTTCTGTTGAAATTATATTTAATCCGCTTAGATCTGCCCAATTGCTCTTGCCAAGAGAACTTCTTGAAGAATGGCTTGTAAGTACAATTGTTTCTAATAGATTGAATTGCTGTAGATACTTAGCCATAAAATAGGGCCTTTGAGCAGCAGGTACATTATCGGGCGGAAAGCTATAGGATATTATAAGTATTTTCTCCATTTTAGTCTTGGGTTATGACTTCTTTAGTTTCAATAAAGCCTTAACAATTTTTCTGGCCGAATGTCCATCACCATAGAGTTCTGTACTGTAGTTTATATCTTTCCTTAGCATTTGAAATGCTTTTGTTTTTATATCGTAAGCATTTGCATCTGCCAAAATGTTGGCACCATGTTCAACCAATTCTACCCATTCTGTCTGATCTCTCACGGTTACGCAGGGCTTCTTGAAAAAGTAGGCTTCCTTCTGTACGCCACCGCTATCAGTAATAACCATAGAACAGTTTTTGAGTAAGTGTATCATTTCCAGGTACCCAACCGGCTCCATGGTTTGAAACTCAACTTTGATACCTGTGTGTATGATTAACTTTTCTGTTCTTGGATGTAGCGGCATTACAACCGGCATTTCTTTGTTGATCAGGTTGAGCCCTTCAATAATTTCTTTCAGCTTGCTTACACCATCAGTATTTTCTGCACGGTGTATTGTTGCAAGTATATACTTATTTGGTAACTCCTGGGCGGGGGGCTGTGAGTATTCTAAAAAGTGTAATGAAGAGTCATACATAATATCACCGGTAAGTATAACTTTTTCTTCATCATACAGACCTTCTGCTTTCAGGTTTTCAATGCCTTGCAGGTTTGGACTGAATAATATTGTACTACAATGGTCCGTACAAATCCTGTTGATCTCTTCAGGCATTTTTTTGTTGAAAGATCTGATGCCGGCCTCTACATGCGCTAAAGGAATATGCAACTTAGATGCTGCTAATGCACCGGCTAATGTTGAGTTGGTATCTCCAAATACAATTACAGCATCAGGTCTGTCATTTAGTAGAATCTCTTCTAATTTTTCCATCATACGGCCAGTCATAGCTCCATGGCTAAGACCATTTATAGCAAGGTTATAATGTGGTTTTGGAATTTGCATCTGATCAAAAAATATGTGGCTCATATTTTTGTCAAAATGCTGACCTGTATGTACAATTATTTCTTCTATGCCAGGTGTAAGGCTTATTTCACGGCTTAGTGAGGCCGCTTTTATTATTTGTGGACGTGCTCCAATTACAGTTAATACTTTCATGATTTATTTGCAGTTGTTACAGAATTCTTCAGTTAATGGTATTTTATCTAAACATTTTTTACATCTTCTGGCTATAGGTTTTGCAGGTGACCCTGCAGCAATGGTATAAGCTTCAATTTTTTTGGTTACTACAGATCCCGCACCTATAACACTATAATCGCCAATTTCAACAGAGGGAAGTATATTTACATTTCCACCAATCCATACATAATTTCCAATTCTTATAGGGGGGGCAGGTAAACTCTTGGATAGTTCTTTGTAAGAGTGATTGGCACTTATGAATTGGCACCCCGGTGCCCAAATGGTTCCTTTACCAATATAAATGCCGTTTATTGCCTGGTAATAACAGAAACCACTGCTTGCAAAACATTTATAAACGCTCTCATTGGTATCTTTATCAGCAATAATTATTTTTTTAGGTTGGTTGGTAAAGGAGGCATAATTAACCAAAAAATCTGCTGTTGCATTAATCCTGAAAATTCTTTTAAAAATTGAGTTAACAACATATACGCCTACTCCTGAAGCATAATATTTTCTTTTAAAAGCCCTGTCTATAAATGGGAGGAAACTAAAGAGTCTAATCAGCTCTTTCATAAAAATAAATTAAATAAATAGGTTGCGAGAATTAATACAATCAGGACAAAGATGAATTTGTTCAGTATTATGTTTTTAAACCAGGCAAGCAAAAGACCTTCGTGTGTAAGTTGCATAAATGCCCCGACTGTTGCTGCTACCAGGGCTCCATAGGCTATGCCAATTAATCCATTAAAATGATAGAGTAAGAAGGAGAATCCTATGTTAAGTACAAAACTGATAAAACTATAAAATGTAATCCATTTTGTTTTACCCGAAGCACTAATGAGTGCCCCGTAATAACCATTTCTCCAAAGTGCGACAAGCAAATAAGTTTTAAATATCGGTATTGCTGCTTCATACTTTGTGGTAAATACAATTTTGATTAAGGGCCCTGCAAAAATCATAAAAACCAAAATGATAGGATAGGTAATGTAGGAAATCTTTTTGGTTGTATTGATCCATAAATCTTTTGCAGGTGCAATGTTCAACTCCCTGTAATAGCCAACTAATTTTGGAAATATTGATTGAGAAACAGAAGCACTTATCATGCTGAATAAAGGAATCTCAATAGCACCTATGGAATAAATAGCAAAATCGTTGAGTGTACCAAGGCTGTTAACAATAGCCTTATCAAGGTTAAGGGTTATAATGCCTATGAAAGTAGCAATGTATAATGGTAGCCCTATTTTAAAATATGGGGTGAAATTAAATAAAATTGTTGTGGACTTTTTCCCCTGTTTGAATATTGTAAAACCTTCTTTAAAAAAAACAGTGATGACCGATGATAGATAAATCAGGCATATCATACAGGTGATCAAAATCCAAAGGGTGCTTGGCGATACTTTACTATAGTTGAAATAAATTAAAAATAATTGTACAAGGCCTAAACCCAAACATAATATTGCACTATAAAAAAGGTAACTGGTATTATCGCTATTGATGAGAAAGTACCGGATAAGTTTACTAAACGTAACAGCTCCAAAAATGACTACAGCTCCAAGTTTAAAGTAATGTATATCTGGATTTTTAAGAACCCTAACCAGTAGTTGGGAACCTCCCATATACATAAACCCCAAAATAATAATGGATATGATACTGGTAGCTAAAACAGACCTGATTAAATGTACGCCAACATTTTCAGGCTCTTTGGCAGCAAAGTATTTGAACCCTTCAGGTAACCCAAAAGAAATTAAAGGGATACCAAGATTAATTAATAACATAACCTGCTTCCAGGTTGCAAAATCTGTGGTTGTAAAACGCCGGGCAAAAAGTGCATCAGCCGCAAGAAAAAGTGCTACAGAAGCACTTTGAGAAATCATTATGTAAAATGAAGATTTCCAAAGATTATTACCTTGTCTTGCTTTGCTTATAAATTGCCGGATCTTACCCAAAGGAATTACATTAGATAACATCATTTATTCAAAGCTTCTGCTGCGTAAATCCTTTCAATTATTTCAACAACTTTCAAGCCTTCTAACGCATTGGTTGTGATAGATGCCCTACCTTTTAGCACATCTATTACGTTTTCTATTACATAGTTATGATTTTGAGCAGAGCCTTTGTAAGCACCATAATCATTTCCGGGATTAGTAGGAGCTAACTCGGGCATTGTATAATCTTTAATGTGGCAATATTCAACCTTGTCCATGTATTGCCCCCCGATTTTTACAGATCCAAATTCACCAATGATCGTCATGGAGCTTCCCATATTTTTGTCCCATACTGCAGTTGAAAAATTAAGGGCACCCATGCCGCCATTTACAAAATCAAAACTCACAAATCCTGAATCTTCAAATTCTGTCATAGTACTATGGGCATAGTCTTTAAATTTGGCTTTTATATTTTCGATATCGCCAAATAGCCAATACATAATATCAATGAAGTGCGAAAACTGTGTAAATAAAGTACCTCCATCAAGGTCCTTTTTGCCATGCCAGCTTCCGGGGAGATAATATCTTTCATCCCGGTTCCAATAACAGTTTAGTTCTACAATAAATATTTTACCCAGTTTACCAGAAGTTACAAGATTCTTGATCCATTGAGATGGTGGGGAATACCGGTTTTGCATAACAACAAAAACATTCCTGTTTACATGTAATGCTTTATAAATCACTTTTTCAGAATCAGCTTTGCTTAAGGACATAGGTTTTTCAATCACCACATTTTTCCTTGCTTCCAAAACCTGTAGCGCATGTTCGGTATGAAAACCATTAGGTGTTGCAATGTTGACAACATCTACATCTATACCTGCTTCAAGAAATTTTTCTAATGAAGTGAAAAGAGGAATTTCGTATTTATATGCAGTTAGTTCCGATTTGCTTTTAGTATCAATTACTGCTACCAGTTCAGCCTCATCATTAAGGTCTATCATTTCTGCGTGGCGCTTGCCTATATGGCCAAATCCTACTACTGCAAATTTGATTTTATTTTTTTCCATAAGTTGTTTCTGTTAGTTTCTTTTCAAAATATTTTATGAGAGGTTCATCATTTGTGTCCCTGACATAATCTAATACATTTTTGCCTGCTATATCTTTTTTAGATGGGTCTGCACCTTTATCTATGAGGAAATCGAGAAATGCAAAATTGCTATTTTCTTTCACTTTTGTTTTGGCATACATTAATACTGTTGTGCCTTTATTGTTGGTCGCATTTACATCTGCCCCCATTTCCAAAAGCTTTTCCACTATTTTATAACTATGGGCAAATGCAGCTATAACAAGTAATGTCCAACCCATTTCATTTTTATATTCTAAGTTGGGAAGTTGATGTATATATTTTTCAAAGGTTTCTACATCATCAATAATACAGGCTTGGGTGAGATATTGGTAAGTAGTTTGTAAATCCATTTACTCTATGGCTTTTGGTCTATTTGTGCTTTTAAATATGCAGGTATTTTTGCTTCAATCTGCAATTCTAATTCTTCTTCCATTTTGCGATTGTATGCGGATTCATTTTCAAGAATAGCTCCTTCGCCGGACAATGCTTTTTTTATAGAAGAGTCAATCATATCTAACTGTACTTCATAGAGCCTTTCTGACAAATCAAAAATTGTATCGTCTTTATATAGAGGTATTATTTTACGCTCCAATATTTTGCCGGCATCAATATTCTTATCAATAAGGTGTGCTGTTATTCCCAAAGGGATATTATTATGAATAGACCAATACATTGCATCAAGGCCTCTTGATTCCGGTATTAGGCCGGGATGATAATTAATTACTCCGGTAGTAAAGGTGTCAATTATTAATGGCTTTAAAATTCTGGCCCCGGCTATAATTCCCAAATCAAGATTATGCTGTTTTACTTTTTCTGCTGCCTCTGCAGAGTTATGTTTTACAACATAATAGGGGATACCCAGGTTTTTTGCAATTGTTGCAGGGTGCATTAACCCCTGATGCCTTACTTTAGATTTTATAGACGAATGAGCGATATTCAGTTGCACCGGATCGGCAGCTAGGATTGCATCAATTCTATAACCCTCAAACAAAAGTCTTGCTATGAAATCCTGTGTTTTTTTGTGCGGAAAATTATAAGCGAATAAGCCAAGTTTCATTGAAAAGGGTTGATTATTTTTTAGGCTTTTTGTTTATTTCATTTTCGTCCATATATCCATAACCAAAACTATTTCCGTAACCATATCCGTAACCATATCCTCTTTTTCTTTCTATATCATTTACAACCAGGGCAAAGTTTGGTAATTTATGTTGCCTGTATATTTCGTCTGTTAGTTCCAGTTGTTTTTTGTATGTAAATCCTTGTCTTAATACAAAAATGGAAATTTTTGCAAACCTTGCTAATAACAGTGCATCGGTTACAACACCAACCGGGGGTACATCTACTATAATGTGGTCAAAATCTTTTTCAAGTTGTGCGAAAAGTTCGTTTGTTCTTTCACTGTTAATTAGTTCTGCGGGATTTGGTGGGGTAGGGCCAGATCCAATAAAGAATAATGTATCTATTCCCGGAACTTTTATGGTAAGATCATTCACCTTTTGGCTTCTATTGACCAAAAATGTACTGATTCCATCAGTGTTATTAAAGCCCAGATATTTTGACAACTTTGGTTTTCTAAGGTCAAATTCAAGTAATGCAACTCTTTTTCCACCTAAGGCAAGCATTCCAGCCAGATTGAGTGATATAAATGACTTTCCTTCCCCACTCATATTGGAAGTAACAAGAATTGTTCTGCCTCCTGTTAGTGTGCTAACATTCATGTAGTCCAGATTTGTTCTTAATAATCTGAACTGCTCTGCAATCGGGTGCCTTGAGTTTTCTCTTACAATTAAATTATTAGGGAATGGGCTTCTTCCTATTTCACCAACAATTGGTGCATTGGTAGTGGATGTAATGTCACTTTTAGTTTCTATCTTATTATAAAGCAGGTACCTGATGTAGAGCAATAATCCCGGAATAGCCATACCAATAATAAATGCGAGTATGTATATAAGATCCTTTTTGGGTTTAATGGGTGTTTTAAGTGCTTTTGCGCTATCTACAATCCTTGCATTGTCCAGGTTGGCTGCTTTGCTTACCGCAGTTTCTTCTCTTTTTTTAAGAAGATAGAGATACAATTCCTGTTTTATAGATTGTTGTCTTGAAATTTCAAGAAAGTTTTTTTCTTTCTGTGGTACGCCTTTTATTTGGCTGCTAAATAAATCAGTTCTTTTTTGAAGTTGGTTAAGATTAATAAGCATTGTTTGTTCTACCGCAGAAAGGCTATTCATTATACTATTTCTCAAATTGAATATCTGTACGGTTAGTTTTTCTACTAATGGGTTGTTTTCTGTGGTTGTAGATAGCTGTCTCTCTTTTTCAAGTTGCAGTGTATTATAATTTTGAACAAGTCCTTCAAAAGTTGGATCCTGTACCGCAAGGGCTGCCGGAATAGTCCGGGAGTAATTTTTATCAGCTCTAAGATAAGATTGCAGACTTCGCAATACATTTAGTTGGGCTTCCTGCCTTGCCAGTTCCTGCATGGATTGACTGGTATTTTGTAACAACAGCTGTCCTTGCATACTGATATCCGTAATATTGTTGCTTTGCTTGAAATTCTGGATGTCTTGCTCTACATTGCCCAATTCTTGTGTTACATAAATAAGTCTGTTGTCTATAAATGAGATTGTGCTGTCAGCAGTTCGGTTTCTGTCATCAGTATTCATACTATTATAAATACGGATAATTGTATTAATGAGTAGTTCACCTCTTTCAGGAAGATCATCAACCAATGTCAGATCAATTGTACTTACTGTTTTGCTGGTAGTAGCTACTGTAAATGAAGATTGAAAATTGGCGACAGTTTCATCTTTTGTTTGAAACTTGATAATAACAGGTGATGCTGTTACAGAAGGGTTGCTGGTTAGCCTGTAAAATACGAGCCTTGCATAGTTTAAAGTTAGCGTGTCGCCGTACTTGTATGCTTTGCTGGTCTTTCCATCATCAAGCGTAAATGTTTTTTCATTTACGCCGGTAAAAATTATTTTAGACTTTAGCGAAAGGCTATCATTTATTATATAAACAGGTTTTAAAATAAAAGGGAGTTTGGTGAAAAAAGTTTCAGTTTGTTTTACTGAACCTTTAGAAAAATAACGTAATGTTAATTGCAAGTCAGCTACAGCCCTTTCCATTAAAGATCTTGATCTAAGCAATTCTACTTCATTATCAACAGAACTAATAGGGTCAAGTCCAAGGTCGCTGAAAATGCTTCCCTGGCTTATATCACCCCCTTTTTTAGAGTCTTTAACCAATATTTTTCCGGTTATTTTATAAGTGGGCGCAGAATATCTAAGATAGATGAAAGCTGTAAAAAGTGATAGTAAAATAAAGAGCAAAAAAAGCCACCAAAAATTGAGTAATTGAGCAAACATTACCTGTAGGTTAACGCTTTCTGTTTCTTTTCTTGTTTCCAGTTTTACTTGCTGAAAAGGTGTATCGGTCATTTATGCTAATTGAAAAGTTGAAAATAAGGGCATCTTATTATTTAATTATCCGGGTCAATAAAATGGTTATTAGGCTTATAAGAGAGGTTATGATTGTTATATTTCGCAATGTTGTCCGGTCGCTATTCATTATTTTGGCATGGTTTGGCTCTACATATACAATATCATTCTGCTGCAGATAATAATTGGGCGATTGAAAAATGGCTGAATTGTTTAGATTTAAACGGCTCATGACTTTCTTCCCTTCTTTTTCCCTTATCAACAAAATATTTTCTCTTTTTCCAAATATGGTAAGATCTCCTGCCATACCTAATGCATCTAATACAGATACTCTTTCATTGGTAATTATATAGTTGGCTGGTTTTTGTACTTCTCCTAGTACTGTAATTTTAAAATTTTGGAGACGAACAGTAACAATAGGATCTTTTAGGTAAGTAGTTAATTTATTAACCAATAAATTTTTGGCTTCTACTGTAGTCTTTCCTTCTACTAACACTCTTCCTATAAGGGGAACATCAATACCGCCTTCTTTATCTACCAGATAGGTATTGGGTGTTGGGGTACTACCAGCGGGATTATTCATGCTATTAATGTTGGCTCCTGGAGTTACGAAAAATGCATTTGCCTCCGGGTTGGGACTGCTGACATTTATCTGAAGTAAATCATCTGCCTTTATCGTAAGCGCTTTAAAGCCGGTATCTGCAATTACAAGATTTTGTGCACTATCTGATACATCTCTGAAATAAGAAAATAGACGCTTATCAGGCCCGCATGAGCAAAGAACAAAAACTATAACTAATGGAAAAATTAATTGTTTCATACTATTGTAAAATAAAGCTTTTTGCCGTATCCATAAAATTTTTAACTGAATAGTAATATTGAGATATGACGATCAAATAATTGCTGTTAACTTTCAAAACCTAGTCTTGACATTGTTTTGTTGTACTCTTTCCATTCGCCTATGTCCATCCATGCACCCTCGCTTACCGGAAACACACCTACCTTACCGCCACGATTTTTGATTTTGTCTATCAGAAAAGTAATATGATAAAAGGTGTTTTCAGGAATTTCGTTGAGCAGGTGCGGCTCCAGTATGTACATGCCTGCATTTACCTGAAATGACAATTCCGGCTTTTCTTTAAATGCTTTAAGTTTACCACCTGCTTCTGTTTCAACAGTACCATATGGTATGCTATAATGCTTAAGGGCAGAAACTAATGTTAGCTCGTTTTTATTCTGAATATGAAAGTCAAGTATTTCAGAATAGTCCTGTTTAATAAGAATATCGCAATTGGTTACAAAAAATGTTTCTTTTAGTTCTTCTTTTAATAAATGAAGGCTTCCCGCTGTACCTAAAGGCTCTGTTTCGGAAAAGTAATGCATGGTATATTGTTTATCCGGTATTTCATCAAAATATCGTTTAATCATATCCTTTTTGTAGTTGACCGAAACAAAAAAGTTTTTTACACCTGCTTTTACAAAACTATCAGTAATCCATTCTATTATTGGCTTTTCTCCAATTGGTATCAAAGGTTTAGGTATAATGTTGGTGATGGGTTTTAACCTTGTCCCTTTGCCCCCGGCCATAATAACTACCGGTAGTGTAAATTGGGAAACTTCAGGCTCCTGGTTTTTAAATATTTCATCCCAAAACCAAATCTCCTGTAGCTCATTGGCAGAATTTAAGATTGGTAAAAATTCCATTCTGTATTTCTGCATCAATTGTTTTAATTCCTCTACTGAATCGTCTGTATGTCCGAGTCTTATGTTTTTTCTCAAACAACGTTCTACAGGTTCTTCAAGATCTAATCCTTTTATAATTGCCCTTTGTATATCTCCAATACTAAGGATGCTGTAAAATTTATCTTCTTTAAATACTAGCAAAAGTTTACAGTCTAACAAATCCATTTGTTTGAGTGCATTGACAAGGGTACTTTCTATAGCAATGCTTCTTTTCTCTATTCTCTCTTTGTTAGGCATTTTTGCTTAATTTTAAATAATTCATTTCTACTATAAAGTGAGCTAAAATTAGCTTGTAAATAATATTCAATCAGGCATGAAAAAACTGACTGTAATTATTTTAATGTTTATGTTTAAATAATAGCTTCGCTACCCTCAGTCACATATTGGTGACATGGCGGTAATAAAAAAGGCAAATGCACGTTTAAGCATTTACCTTTTTCTGTATTGAATTAATAACTTATTACAAATTTGATATAAAAATCTCTCAAGGCGTTTCAGGTTGTTAATGTAACGCCGCAAATATAAAGCAATAATAACAACAACAAATTCTCAAAACCTATTTTGTAAAATTCAATATAGTAAAATTTAAATAAATTCAATATCATTAGTTTCATAAAATGCAACACCATTGGGTTCACTAAAATTTATTTATAAATGTATGGTTATAGCTTTATAGGTACAATTAATTGCTTATGCATTTCTATCATTTTATTAATTTACTTTGTCACAGATTTTTTTATAAAATATTTCTAATTATCAAGTTCTTATGAAAATTTTAGTTACAGGAGCGGCAGGATTTATTGGGTTTCATTTAGTTATAAAGCTAATAATTAGGGGAGATGAAGTTTTGGGTTTAGATAGTATTGATGATTATTACGATGTTAATTTGAAATATGATAGAATAAGTGAACATGGAATTCAAAGGGCAGGTTTAACTTACAATACAGTAACGAAAAGTACCAAATTTGAAAACTATTCATTTATACAGTTACAATTGGAGGATAAGGAAAATTTAGATAAATTATTTGCTTCACAAAACTTTGATGTAGTAGTAAATCTGGCAGCACAAGCCGGGGTCCGTTACAGCTTATCCAACCCCAAAGCCTATATAGATAGTAACATAATTGGGTTTACCAATATTCTTGAGTGTAGCAGGTACTATAATATTAAGCATTTGGTATATGCCAGTAGCAGTAGCGTTTATGGCCTCAATGAGGAAGTCCCTTTTTCAACGTCATCAAATGTAGATCACCCTATTAGTTTGTATGCTGCTACCAAGAAAAGCAATGAATTAATGGCGCATGTTTATAGCCATTTGTTTAATTTACCTACTACCGGATTAAGGTTTTTTACGGTATATGGACCATGGGGAAGACCGGACATGTCCTATTTTCTTTTTGCAAAAGCAATACTTGCAGGCAAGCCAATCAATGTATATAACAACGGCGATATGGTCAGGGATTTTACTTATGTTGATGATATTGTTCTTGGGATTATACCGGTCATAGATAACCCACCACAAGGCAACCCTCTTTGGGATCCCCGGCACCCCAATCCTTCAAGTTCTGTTGCACCCTACAAAATATATAACATTGGAAATAACAGCCCTGTAAAGTTATTAGAGTTTATACATGCTATAGAAGATGAATTGGGAATAGTAGCTGAAAAAAAAATGCTGCCCCTCCAGGCTGGAGATTTACCGGCAACCTATGCAGATGTAGCTGATTTGGTCGCTGATTTAAAATATAAACCTAACACCAAGGTATCAGATGGTATCAAGACTTTTGTAAAGTGGTATCGTGAATATTTTAAGGTTTAGGTAAAACCTTTCAA
The DNA here is from genome assembly GCA_031373555.1 of Segetibacter sp. Classification (GTDB taxonomy): domain Bacteria; phylum Bacteroidota; class Bacteroidia; order Chitinophagales; family Chitinophagaceae; genus Segetibacter. Next base: position 49,762 of record JANMMU010000094.1, read on the forward strand.
TTCTTTTGGTTGATAACATTCATAAGTTGATTAATGTGGAGATGAACAATACAATAATTGTTGCATCGTCCTATTTCCTTATATTGATGTTTAAGATTCAGTAGAATTAAATTCGATTGCTTATCCATTACTTTTTCCTCATTAAAAAATGCCGGAAGCCTCCCTGATTCCTCATTTTATCTGGCAATAATTATTTTGAAATAAAAATCTCTAAACCATTTTTTTGTATTTTCGCACACTTTTTAAATCTAACTGGTAAAATAATAACAAAATTTATGCGCATTATCAAGTTTGGCAAACCCATTATTGGAGATGAAGAAAAACAAGCAGTATTAAAAGTTTTAGATGGAGATATTCTTGTTCACGGTCCTATTTCTAAAGAGTTTGAAGCTGGGTTTTCAAAATTCACAGGAGCCCCACACTCTATTTCAGTTTCCTCATGTACAGCAGGTCTTCACCTATCATATTTTTATAAAAAAATAGGTGCCGGAGACGAAGTTATAGTACCTGCCCAAACCCACAATGCAACAGCACATGCTGTAGAACTTACTGGCGCAAAGCCAGTTTTTGTTGATGCAGAGCCAAATACAGGCAATATTGATATTGATCAGATAGAAGCTGCCATAACACCCAAAACTAAGGCTATATCTATAGTGCACTTTTTAGGAATGCCCGTTGATATGGATAAGATCATGGCAATAGCTAAAAAGCATAACTTATTTGTTGTGGAAGACTGCGCTTTAGCCATAGGCACTTACTTTGATGGTAAACATGCCGGGCTTTTTGGAGATGTTGGGTGCTTTTCATTTTATCCGGTTAAACATTTCACTACAGCAGAGGGCGGTATGATTACCACCAATCAAAAAGAAATTTACGACACCATAACCAGACAAAAAGCTTTTGGAGTTGACAGAACTGTAAGCGAAAGATCTATACCAGGTCATTATGATGTAACCATGCTTGGTTTTAATTATAGAATGAGCGAAGTGCATGCAGCTATTGGAGTTGAACAATTAAACCGTATTGAAAATATACTCACGGTACGTGAAAATAATTACAACGCACTGTCCAATCAATTAAAGGAAATTTCAGAAATTTCTTTGCTTCAGTCTACCAATGGCAAGTTTAAAAGTAGCTACTATTGCCACTCTATTATTTTAAATGAGAAAATAGCAGACAAAAGATTGGAGATTGTAGAATATTTAAATAATAATGGCGTAGGAACAAGTATTTATTATCCAAGTCCTGTTCCACATTTTACGTACTACAGAAACAAATACAACTATTCAAAAGATAGTTTTCCTGTTGCATCTAAAATCAGTTATAACTCCATAGCCTTGCCGGTTGGTGCCCACCTGAATGAGGACGACATGATGTACATTTCAGAAACACTTAAAAAAGCTTTAAATACAATAAAATGATTTCAATAAAAGAGAAGCGCATTCTACTGATTGGGGGAGCAGGATTTATAGGTCACAACATGGCACTGGCATTAGCTAAATGTGGAGCAAATGTTAGCATTATAGATAGCTTGCAGGTCAATAACATACTTGCATTTCAATCAACCAACAATACAATAAAAAACAGGGAGTTTTATATAAACATATTAAACCAAAGGTTGGAATTGTTGAAAAATGCTGGCATCCCTGTTTATGTTCAGGATGCAAGAGATTATCACCAGCTTTCAAAAAGTATTGATGATATTGATCCGCAAATCATTGTTATGCTTTCTGCGGTATCGCATGCAGATCGTTCTAACAAAGACCCACATGCAACTTTTGATCATAGCTTAAACACATTAGAAAATGCGTTGGATATAGCTAAAAGCAGGGTTGAACATTTCATTTACTTTTCTTCAAGTATGGCTTATGGTAACTTTCCCGAGGGTTTTGTTACTGAAGAGTCTATCTGTAACCCTATGGGAATATATGGCTCATTAAAATTTGCCGGAGAAAAAATGGTGATTGCCTATAATCAGGTATTTAATATGCCATACACTATTATACGTCCATCTGCCCTTTACGGAGAGCGTTGTGTTAGTTTAAGAGTGGGGCAGTTATTTATTGAAAATGCAATGAATGGCCTTGAAATTAATATAAAAGGAGATGGCAGTGATAGTTTTGACTTTACATACATAGACGACCTTGTAAGTGGGGTTATCAATGTTATGGAAAATGAAAATTCTAAAGGTCAGGTTTTCAATATTACATATGGTTCAGGCAGAAGTCTTCAGGAAATGGTTACCATTTTAAAAGATTATTTCCCTGATATTAAAGTCAATTATCTTCCAAAAGATAAACTGATGCCAAAACGTGGTACGCTTTCCGTTGAAAAGGCAAAAAAACTAATTGGATACGAGCCGAAGAATCCTTTAGAAATTGGATTTGTAAAATATATAGAATGGTACAAATCATTTATGCCAAAAAAGGAAAATGCCTGATTAATAAACTAAGGATAATATGATTGTTTAAAAATAAAAAAATAAACGCTTCAATCATAAGATAAATAAAAAATAGAGGCTGTCTCAAAAGGGCAGCCTCTTTCTTTATCATAATTTTTAGTGGTTTTGCAAAAAAAATCTTATTATTTTTTGAGGTAATGATATTATGTATAATGATTATGCAAAAGTATGTTTTTCAAAGTTATTTGAGGTAGTCGTACTTTTGAACCAAATATATATTCCCACACTTTGCATCCCTTTACGTAACAGCGCCTATATTTTCTACAAACAAATTATTACAATACTGAATTTTTACTCCTCTTTCAAAATTATTCCCAGTGCATATTGTAAAACAAAAATTTTTAAAACTTAAAAATTTATTCGAAACCATCTTAAAAATGATTCACAACAATTAATGTAATAATTTTATACATAACTGAATATTATTAGTTGAGTAGGTCAATTATAATTTTCAAAATTATTTGACAATTTTTTTTGAAAATTGTACCTTTGCAAAAACTGCTTAAAAAATGACTTGCACTTGTTTTAATTTATTTTTAATGTTTTCTTAAGAATAGATTAGAAAAGGTTTAACTAAAACTGCAGAAAATATATAATGAAAAAAATTCTTGTAACAGGTGGGGCGGGCTATATAGGATCGGTATTAGTAAGGCAATTGCTTGATCAGGGTTTCAGTGTCAGGGTCATTGACTCATTAAAGTTTGGCGGAGATGCACTTTTTGAAGTAGCACAACACCCAAATTTTGAATTCATGAAAGGGGACATCAGAAATGAAGAAGACGTAGAGAAAGCCATAAAGGGAGTAAATTGTATAGCGCATCTAGCAGCTATTGTTGGAGACCCGGCTTGTTCTAAATATTCTGAAGAAGCAACAGGGGTAAACAAAGATGGATCTATAATGCTGTTTGAAAAAGCGGAAAAAGAAGGTGTAGAAAGGTTTGTGTTTGCATCTACCTGTAGTAATTATGGTAAAATGGAAGACCCAAATTCTTATGTTACTGAAGAATCTGAACTTAGGCCTGTTTCTTTGTATGCAAAACTAAAAGTAGAATTTGAAAATTACATATTGAAAGAGCGAAAGGATAGTAAAATGATAAGTACAGCCCTTCGCTTTTCTACAGTTTATGGTCATTCAGCACGAATTCGTTTCGATCTAACGGTAAATGAATTTGTAAGAAATGTTTGTATGGGCGGGGAGCAGGAAATTTGGGGACCTCAGTTTTGGCGGCCATACTGCCATGTAGATGATTTGGCAAGAGCTGTTGTCTTGGTATTAACATCACCTGAAGAGAAGGTAAAGTCCAATGTTTTTAATGTTGGTAATACCAAAGAAAACTATTCTAAAAGGATGTTGATGGAAGAAATTCAAAAACAAATAGCCGATGTAAAGGTAGTTTACGTAGATAAAACAGAAGATCCGAGAGATTATAAGGTTAACTTTAGTAAAATTGAAAGAGAATTAGGGTATGCAATTACTAAAACAGTTCCGGATGGCATAAGGGAAATTAAAAAAATAATTACAAGTGGTCTTATTGAAGATTCATTTGCACAAAAATTCAGAAATATCTAATATAGATTCATGACATTGTTAAGTGGCCCTAATATTTCTGGAAATGAGTGGAAATATGTAAAAGATTGTTTGGACACAGCCTGGGTTTCTTCAGTTGGTCAGTATGTGAACCAGTTTGAAGAAATGATGGCAGCGTTTACAGGTTGTAAATATGCGGTAGCAACATCTTGTGGTACTACAGCATTGCACATTTCTCTGATTCTGGCAGGAGTAAAAGCAGACGATCTGGTTATTGTACCTAATATTACTTTTGTAGCTTCGCTTAACAGCATTAGCTATACCGGGGCCTCTCCCATACTGATGGATGTAGATGAGGCAACCTGGCAGATGGATTTGAATTTATTAGAAAAGTTTTTGTCTGAAAAAACAAAAATTGAGCACGGCAACTGTATTTATATAGAGACTAAAAGAATTATAAGGGCTATAATGCCGGTTCATGTATTAGGCAACATGTGCAACATGGATAAGCTTATAGAACTATCGGAAAAATATGGATTAATAGTAATAGAAGATGCAACTGAAGCGTTAGGTTCATATTACAAAGGAAAACACAGCGGATCGTTTGGTTTAATGAATTGTTTTAGTTTTAATGGAAATAAAATTATTACAACAGGCGGTGGCGGAATGATTGTTACAAATGATGAAAGATTGGCAAAAGCTGCTAAACATCTAACCACACAAGCCAAAAGCGATCCATTTGAATATTACCATGATGAAACCGGATATAATTACAGATTGGTAAATGTACTGGCAGCTATTGGAGTGGCACAAATGGAACAGTTGCCCGGTTTTATAAGTAGGAAAAAGGAAATTGATGAATATTATAGACAGGAATTAAAAAATTGTGGCGATATTCAATTTCAGAAAGTTGAAAAAGATGTAAATCCAAATTGTTGGTTGTTTACAATAAAGACTAATGAACAACAAAAACTATTAAAGGCCTTGAATGATAACAAATTTCAATCGAGACCATTTTGGGTACCTATGAACGAATTGCCAATGTATAAAGAAGCTATTTATATAACCGAAGAGAACAAATCCAAAACTATATATAAACAGTGTCTAAGCATTCCATGTTCCACCAATATTAGTGAAAACGAAATGGGGCAAATTGTAAAAATTATCAAAAACTGTTTAAACTAACGCTTATGTACAAATTTACTAAACGGGCCATCGACCTCACTTTTGCTGTTACCTTCTTGGCTATTTCAATGCCAATATTTTTAATAGTTATGCTTTTATTAAAAATAACAGGCGACAAAGAAATTTTTTATTTTCAGGAAAGAATCGGGTATAAGAACAAAAAGTTTTATATCTGGAAATTTGCTACAATGCTACGGGATGGTGATTATGATGGAATCGGGCAATTCACCATATCGAATGACCCCAGAATTACAACCGTAGGTAAATTTTTAAGGAAAACAAAATTAAACGAGTTGCCCCAGTTGATAAACATTTTAAGGGGAGATATGTCATTAGTTGGACCCCGTCCGCTTACACTTGATGGGTTTAACCGATATAGCAAAGAAGTACAAAGAACAATCTATAATGTAAGACCGGGTCTTACAGGTGCAGGATCTATTATTTTCAGGGACGAAGTGAAATTGCTTGACAATTGTTCTGATTATGAATCCCTGTACAGAAAAATAAATGCACATAAAGGAAAGCTTGAAATATGGTATCAACAGAACCGGGGAATAAGGGTCGATTTTGCAATCTTGTGTTTAACCGGATTTTCCATTTTTTTCCCTAATCAAACAATGATCTACAAGGTATTCAAAAACTTACCTCTATTACAAGATGAAGATGAAATAGATCTTCAGGTAAGACAAATTTCTAAGAAAAGACAGTTTCACAACAAGGTGGAGTTTGGAGTTTAATTAAAGTCAATATTTGTATATTAAAAGAGGCTGCCCAAATATAGGTAGCCTCTTTTTATTTATAATATGCGGTATCTCTGGGTAATCAGGGTATTTATATAAGTGTTTAGCGAAGGGCGTATATGTATAGATAAATATATCTACAGTAGGTAAAGACCCCTTAATCTTGTATAGCCATGCTTTGCATTTTATACAAATCGTAGTAATAACCCTTCTTTTCCATCAGGTCATAGTGGATACCTTCTTCCTGTATCTGGCCTTCTTCTATAACTATTATTTTGTCAAAACGGAGCAAAGTAAAAATGCGATGTGTAATTATAATTGCAGTTTTATCCTGCAAATATTCATACAAATTACGAATGATGGTGTTTTCTGTAGCAGTATCTACCGCACTAAGGCAATCGTCAAACACTACTATTTCAGGCTGCTTAATAAGGCCACGGGCAATAGAAAGCCTCTGCTTTTGGCCCCCGCTAAGGGTTACGCCACGTTCACCAACCAATGTTTCATATCCTTTTTCAAAGCGGTTTATTTCTCCATCAACACTTGCCTGCCTGGCAGCTTTTTCAACTTCTTCCTTTATATAATTTGTATCAAGTCCAAAACTGATGTTACGACCTATTGTATCGCTAAACAAAAAAACATCTTGCGGTATATAGCTGATTTGATGCCGCAGGTTTTTTAGCGCATAATTTTTAATGTTGTGTTCGCCAATGGTAATAGCACCCGATTGTGGTTCATAAAAACGCAATAATAGTTGAGCAAGGGTTGATTTACCGGATCCGGTTTTGCCCAGCACAAGAATTTTTTCTCCTTTTTTAACTGTTAAAGAGAAATTCTTAATTGCATGTATTCCTGTATGCGGGTAAACAAAATCTACATTTTTAAATTCAATATCTCCCCTTACCTGGCCTGTTGTATCTCCTGTATCTGCAATAGAGGGTTCAGTATGTAAAAACTCGTTGAGCCGGGCTTGAGAGGCTGATGCACGTTGTATCATACTAGCCACCCAACCTATAGCACTTACCGGAAATTGAAGCATGTTGATATAAATTACAAACTCCACAATTAAACCAATTTTTGAAGTATCATTTAGTGCCTGGATACCGCCAATAAGAATGGTAGTTAATGTGCTTAATCCAATCATTAATGCCATACTTGGAAAATAGATAGATTCAACCTTTGCGAGCCCTATGGCATTTCTTTTATAGTCTTCGCTGTTTTTTGCAAAAAATCCCAACATCGCTTTCTCCTGCACAAAGGACTTTATCACCCTTATACCCGAATAACTTTCCTGTGCATTAGTAGTTAAATCCGACAAAAGCGACTGAATCTTTTCGCTTTTTTTATAAATTACCTGATTGACAAGGTAGATAATCAATGCCAGAATTGGCAATGGTGCCAACACATATAATGTAAGCATGGGATCTTTCCGCACCATATTAACCACGCAAAATGCTATAAGCGTTACAAGATTTATAAGGTACATAATTGCCGGACCTGTATACATTCTGACCCTGCTGACATCTTCTGTTATACGGCTCATCATGTCGCCGGTGCTATGTGTTCTGTAAAAATTTGTGTCGAGCTTTTGGTAGTGTTTAAAAACTTCATTTTTCTGATCGTACTCTATATGGCGGCTCATGACAATAATTGTTTGCCGCATAAAAAACATAAGTACCCCCCGTAATAATGCAAGCACCAATATGGTAATGCTGCATACAGCTATCAGCGTTCCAAAGTTTGCCTTTAATGGTTCTGTAATTTTTATAAACCAATCTATGACCGCATCATCCTGCAAAAGAGTAGGAGCGGGTTTAGCATTGGGAAGTCTTTGTTGTACAAGATTTATGATATAACCTGTAACCTGCGGTGCCAATACTGCAAAATAATTGGAGCCAATAATGAAAAGGAACCCTATAAAAAACCTTACCCTGTATTTCCAAAAGTATTTATTGAGCGATAAGAGGTGTTTCAAACAAAATAATTTGTGCAAAGATATTTGGTATTGTAGTCATCATAATCTCATTTCATCAATAATAACTGTTTCTATTTATACATTTCGACAATAAACCATGAACTTTGGGCTCGATAAATTATTTACCCATTATGAAATACATAACAACAATTGTAATTTTAATATTCACTTTTAATATTTCACTTTTTGCGCAGCAGAAAAAAAGTAGCCCTGTTTTATGGCAGGCAATTTTGAAACGTGCAGATGGTAAAAACATTCATTTTACTTTTGAAGAAAAGAAAATAAAACAAAAACCTATTCTGATTATCAGAAATGCAACAGAGCGACTTAAAGTAGATAATATTGTAACTGTGGGTGATTCTGTAGTATTAAAAATGCCTGTTTTTGAATCATCTATTACTACAAAAATTTCTCCTGATATATGGGAAGGAATCTGGACAAGAGGAACTTCCGGGAACGATTTAAAAATGGCTTTTGAGGCCTCAAAATCTAACATACGCTATCCTTTGACAGATGGTATTGCAAAGCATAAAATTACAGGAAGATGGGCGGTAAAGTTTGCTTCTGATACAGGCAAAATATTTAAATCTGTTGCAGAATTTGTACAAAATGGTAACAAAGTGACAGGCACATTCTTAACTCCAACAGGTGACTATAGGTTCTTAGAAGGTGTGGTAACAGGCAACCATATGATAATTTCAGGATTTGATGGTGCACATGCTGTAATGTTTGAAGCTGACATAACCGATAGCAAAACCTTAAGTGGCAAATATTATTCAGGCCCTAAGTTTAGTGAGGAATGGAGGGCTGTAAAAAATGAAAAAGCAGTTGTTCAATTTAATGAGTCAGCCATGTATGTTAAACCAGGCGAATCAAAACTGAATTTTTCTTTTCCTGATTTAGACAGCAATATGGTTTCAATCAATGACCAGCGATTTAAGGATAAAGTTGTAGTAATTCAATTGATGGGTTCATGGTGCCCTAACTGTATGGATGAAACTGCATTTCTTTCTGACTATTATTCAAAAAAAAGTAATAAAGGAGTTGAAATGGTAGCACTTGCGTATGAATATTCTACTGACTTTCAGCGCTCAAAAAACAGCTTGCTTAAGTTTCAAAAGCGATTCAATGTTCAATATCCTGTATTGATAACGGGTGTAAAAGTTTCTGATACTTTAAGAACAGAAAAAACATTGCCGCAGGTTACTCGTATAAGGGTATTTCCATCTTCTATTATTTTGGATAAAAATGGCAATATCAGGAAACTGGATAATGGCTTTGTTGGTCCTGCTACAGGGGTGCATTACGATGCTTATAAAAAAGAATTTTATAAAACTATTGATAAACTATTACTAGAGTAATTATTGATAGCCGCCTTTTTCGTAAGCAATAATTAAGTAAACATAAATCCGATAAAGGTAAAAAAAGGCGCCATAAAAAGCATGATGATTAGCGCCTTGCTTGTAGTCAGATTTTTAATTTGATCAGACTCCAAACCCATGTTGGCATTGAGTTTTATACATAATTTCCAGGCAACTGTAGCATCGTAAAAACCTACTATCAGGCTTGCGAGAAATGCAGTACTCAAATTTGCTTTTGATGATACAAAATACCCGATAAGGATATAAATGACATACGAAAAAAGGGAAAGGTATGCAAAGTTGAACTGAAACTTCCGGGATGCAATAGCACCAACAGTACATAGTAGGGTGACTGCTACCAATGAGAATAAAATATAAGGAATAGCCTGTAGTAAGGATTCCATTAGTTATGGTTTTTTGAACATATTCAAATTTACTACCCGGCTATAAAATAGCACAAGTAGTAAGTTGTTTTGATTTATAATATTTGCCTCTGTATGATGCCACCGGCAATAACATCATCTCCTTCATAAAATACCGCACTTTGACCCGGTGCAACCCCTTTTACATTTTCGTAAAAAACCACCTTTGCCCCACCATTTTCGGGATAAATATTACAGAGGCTTCCGGCATCTTTATATCTGATTTTGGCAATTGCTTCCATGCCGGGAGTTATAATTTCGTACTTGCCCATATTAAGCCGGCCAACAGTAAGGGTATTTTCCTCTAAATCTTCTTCATCGCCCAATACAACCGTATTGCTTTCAGGGATTATTTTAGTTACAAAAACAGGTCTTCCCATAGCTATTTCAAGCCCTTTGCGTTGTCCTATTGTATAAAAAGGATAACCGCGATGCTTACCCAATATTTTACCATTTTTATCTACAAATGAACCGCCATTTACTTTCTCCTCTAAACCTTCAACCTTGCGTTTTAGGAAACCGCGGTAATCGTTATCAGGCACAAAGCAAATCTCATAGCTTTCGCTTTTTTTAGCAAGTTCAGGGTAGCCCATATCATGTGCCATTTGCCTGATTTCTGTTTTATGATAAATGCCCAAAGGCATTATGGTTCTGCTTAGTAATTCCTGATCAAGTCCCCACAAAACATAACTCTGATCTTTGCTTGCATCTTTTCCTTTGCTGATAACATATCTGCCATTGTCGTGCAAGCGAACATTTGCATAATGACCGGTAGCTATAAAGTCGCAGTCTAATGCGTTTGCTCTTTTTAGCAAAGCCCGCCATTTGATGTGTGTATTACACATAACACAAGGGTTGGGCGTACGACCTGCCATATATTCATCTACAAAATTCTCAATTACAAAGTCGCCAAATTCTTCTCTTATATCTAATACAAAGTGCGGAAAACCATGATGTACCGCTGCTGCACGGGCATCGTTAAAACTATCAAGATTGCAACAACCTGTTTCCTTTTTACTGCTTCCCGCACTTGCATAATCCCATGTTTTCATGGTGATGCCCACCACTTCATATCCCTCTTTGTGTAACATGAGAGCCGTAACGGTACTATCAATACCGCCACTCATTGCAACCAATACTTTTCCTTTACGGCTCATTTTTGAAATAAAATTTGAATTGCAAAATTACGAAAATTGAATTGGAGTTCTATTCTATTGTGTCATAGATATGTAGTAATGAATTTTACAAACATTATTAGATGAGGCATTTATACTAAATTAACTTATCTCCTTCTCAACCACTGCTCGGGATTAAGAAAAATACTTCGGTCGTTTATCACCATAAATAATACTTCGCCATCTCCGGAATCACTGTTGACAGCTGCTTTGCCAATAGTTGTAGTCGCATTGACTTGCTGACCCTGATTTACATTTACTGAGGCCAAATGACTATATGTAGTAAAGTATTTTCCGTGTTTTACAGTTACAGCCTGCTCACCGCCGAGGTCATATACAGATGAGACTTCTCCATCAGCAACAGATTTTACCGAAGCACCTGCATCAGTGGTAATGTATATACCATCGCTACGACCAATAAGTTTGGTACCCGGAATGGTGTAAGTGCCAAAATGTATGGAAATGACCCCATTTGCAGGCCATGGCAGATTTCCTCTGCCAGTTTCAAAGTTGATGGACATTCTCCTGCCTTCGTCTGTCATTTCAAGGTCACTTGCCGGACGGTCTCTTTTTCTTATTCGATCCGGATTAACAGGTTCGGGTTCGTCAGGTTTAAAAGGCTTTTTATTGGCAATAGCTTCTTTCCTTTGTTCAGCCAATTTTCTTTTACGATCTTCTTCTTCGGCCTTGCGTCGTCTTGCCAATGCTTCAGCTTTCTTTCTTGCCTCTGCCAATTCTCTACGGATGATAGCCGCTATAGCACTCTCCATTTGCTTTCTGTCACTTTCTCTTTTGCGTATTTCATTGGACAAGTCCTTTTCCTGTGTTTTTAATTTTACTACTTCTTCATTTTGTTCTTTCTTATCTACTTCCAGATCAGAAAGCTGACTATTTTGATCTTGTAAAGCCATGCTTTTTTCTTGTCTGTTCTGTTGGAGTGAAGCATTTTTCACTTTAATTAACTGATCTGTTTTATTGATATTTTCTACCTGCTTTTCCCTGTATTGTCTGTAGCTTTTGAGGTATGTTATCCGCTTAATAGCGTCATTAAAGGTTGCTGCAGAAAAAATGAAGTTTAGATAGTCGTAATTACTTCTGTTTTTGTAAGCAAAGACAAGGCTTTTTGCATATTCCTTTTTCAATGTATCCATCTGCCTGTTTAACCGGCTTATCTCTAATTGGTTTAGGTAAATGGTATTGTCCAGAATATGCATGTCTTTGCTGATATTCTGAATCAACTCTTCACGGGCAGCAATTTTCCTTTTTATTAAATTATAATTAGCAAGGGTTACATTTTTTTTGTTTCTGATATTTTTTAAGGAAGCATTCAGGTCTTTTATTTCCTGCAATAGTTCCTGCTTTTTTCTGCTCAATTCTTCCTTGGTCTGTTGGGCAAACGAGCCAACAGAAAGGACAATGAAACAAAGAAGAAAAATTATTTTTTTTATCATTATAATTAAGTCAAAAGTCAATTAGTCAATAGGTCATTTATTTTAAACATTATACTTAACACCTTATACTTAACACTTAACACTTTATACCTTATTTCACACTTTCTAAAGTCTTTTGTAATTTTTTCCAATATTAAAAGGAAAAGTTACCGGTTGATTAAATGAATATTGTTTAAAATTCAGGTTTATATCCAATTTGGACCGCTCGGCTACGGATATTTTTCTTCCGGTTGAAAACGGCACACTTGCCGCATTGTCATAGTCACTAAAAGTAATGTCACAGGTCCGGTTTCTTACAATATCAATATCGTCTAATTTACTGTGCAAAACTTTGAAATCATTGTTATCAAGCGATATCAGGTGTTTAAACAACCTTCCGTTCATGAGTACCAAGAGTTCATTATTGTTATTCACTTTGTACGAAACTATGTTGCTGTCTATAAAAACCGGATTGCCAATAATCAAATCCTGCAAAGTGGTAAAGTCAAAAGGCAACTCTGTTATTTCCTGCAGGTAACTGATAGTCCGTATCTGCACATTTTTCTTCAACAAGTTCATGACCTTTACACTGTCCTTTGTAATCAAAACCCTGAAACCTTCTATCCCCAGAGCTCCACGCAACGAAAGCCATATAGCAGAATCCTTTTTTAGACGGATGTAAGCCGTTGCTTCGTCTCCGCCCTCTTTGCCTTCATATTCTACCCTAACCTTAGCTGTAAATGTGTTGAACTCTATTTTGTTCTTTATAACCTTGTTAAATACTTCATGGATCAATGCGGCTGAATCTATACCGTTATTGTCTTTAACCACAATAACCGTAGTGGTATCTTTTTTAGAGATTGCCTCCTGTATCTTTTGCACTTTTTTCGCCGGCCTGCATCCAACAACAATTATGGTAATTAATAAAAATATTTTTACAAACTTCATTCTCTTGATTTAGTGTTTTCCGGTATGGCCAAATCCGCCATCCCCTCTTTTCGTCTCATTTATTTCATCCACCTGTATCAACCCTGCTTTTTCTACTTTTTGAAAAACCAATTGCGCTATTCTGTCGCCATTGTTAATGATTTGTGGTTCATTGCTAAGATTTATTAAAATAACCTTTAGTTCACCACGATAATCAGAATCAACAGTACCGGGGCTATTAAGACAAGTGATGCCTTGTTTTATAGCCAATCCACTACGTGGACGAACCTGTGCCTCATACTCCAACGGCAGTTCTATAAACAACCCGGTTGGTATCAGGCTCCTTTCTAACGGCTGTAAAGAAACAGGTGCAGCAATATCTGCCCTTATATCCATACCCGACGAACCTTCTGTGGCATACGCAGGTAGCGTATTGCCCGAACGGTTAATGATTTTTACTGTCAGTTTTTCCACTTGAAGCAAATGTAATTAAGGAGATGTAGAGAAAACGGGTAAGTTATACAGCAGAATGTTAAAAAACTGCCTTTTGTAACAATACTGTTGCATAAGCTACGAGGCCTTCTTCACGGCCGGCAAAGCCCATTTTCTCGGTAGTGGTAGCTTTTATAGAAACATCTTTGATAGTTAACTCAAGGATACGGGCAATAGTTTGCTGCATTTCAGCCACGTAAGGTTTTATTTTGGGAGCTTCAAGGCACAGGGTGGTATCAATATTAACAATTTCATAGCCCTCCTGCTGTATGAGTAAATAGGTACGTTGCAGCAGAATTTTACTGTCTATATTTTTAAACTCTGTAGAGGTATCGGGGAAATGTACACCAATATCGCCCAGGCACAAAGCACCGAGCATAGCATCGCAAATAGCGTGTAACAGCACATCTGCATCGCTGTGGCCCAAAGCCCCTTTGTGGTGTGGAATTTTGACTCCGCCCAACCACAAATCTCTCCCCTCAACCAACTGGTGAAAATCTATACCGGAACCTATTCTGTACATAAGCTGCTTTTGATGTGTTTTTTGCAAATAAAAAAGCGAAGGTAATGTACCTCCGCTTTATAAGATTTTCAAATTTCAGAACCTCTATCTTTTATAAAATCCAGGACAACAAGAGAGATAAGTTGTGACTCCGCAAAGAGTAATAGATTTTTTTCTCCAAATCGAAATTAGTTGGATAACGCCATTTGGATAAATCTACATCGTAATACAGACCAAGAGAAAATTTATTCTTTTTTATTGAAAATTCTTTCCCAACGGCTGCCTGAAGACCAACACCAACTTTATTACCAGATTCAGTATCTATTGTAAATTTAGAGGAATAGGTTTCATTTCTATCTACAAAAATACCATCCCTATAAGAACTAAAATTATATTTAATTACTCCACCCAATCCAATAAAGCCAGGGTTATCATGGTTTTGTTTTAGGATTAATAATAAAGGAACTTTTAGAAATCTTAACTTAAAATCTTCTTTTACAACCGGTAAGTCAAAATAGACAATAAACGGATAAACAAATCTTCTTTCCAGGTATGAAGAATTTTGAGCATAAAAATATCCCATTTCTAACCCGATATTTTTTCTTAAAGGTATTTCCAATTTTATACCTACATCAAAACCTGCCTTGATTTTGTTATTACCTGTTTTTGAAACACTTTGAACACTTGTGTTAATTCCAATTGTTGGCTTCCAGATTATTGCTTGTGAAAAACTATTCCTAAACATAAAAAAACTCAACATTAATAAGATATACTTTTTCATATTGTATATTTTATTTCAATGATTTTGAAACATTTTTTAATCTCAATCTTCGAAATCTGAAATCCCTTTAAAAACAAAAAAGGATACAAAAAACAATGTACCCTTTTTTATCTTTTATTTTATTCTAAAATATAATCTAATTTGGCGAAGCCGTAGTACCTGAGCCATTTGTATTGTCATCCAAATCAAATACAAGGCTAAACCGCAAAGTATTTGACAATGGATTGCGGTTTACACCACTACCCGAAGGAACAAGGTAGGAGAAGTTCAATCCAAATACATTGTATTTTAAACCCACACCTGCGGTAAAATATTTACGGTTTCCTTTTAGCTTGTCTTCGTAGAAATAACCTAAACGGCCAAAAAACTGGTCGTTGTAATTAAATTCGCCACCAATAGAAGCCTGTATTTCTTTCAATTCTTCTTTAGAATCACCAAAACTGCCGAACCAACTGCTGATTACACTTTTGGTACGATATGCTAATAACGAAGAATCGGTTCTGTCAGACGGAGGAGTAGGGACCATTAATTTGTTTAAATCCATGGCGAGAGTAAACTTACTTGTTTCATCAATAACCCATGTATAAGCGGCACCCAAACCAAAGTTTGCCGGAATGTAGTCTTTCTGCTGCGCATCGCTGGTATAAGAAATTTTGGTGCCAAGATTAGTCAGCGTAAGCCCCCAATTTAAACCCTTTCCCTCGCTATTTACACCATTGTGAAATACAGAAAGATCGGCTGCTACTGCAGTTCCACTTTGGTAAGAAACCCCGTTTACAGCCTGTCCGCCTGCAAGGTTACTGTTGATGTACCGCAAAGCAATACCTAAGGCAAGTTTATCTGCCAATTTGCGGCTATAACCAAAGTCAAAAGAAACTTCACGTGGCCTGAACGATTGTAATTCATTACCTGCAAAGTCTGTGAACTGAATATTTCCCAAACTAAAATAACGGATAGAAGATGAAATTGCCTGCTCTTCGTCTATTTGATGATAACCGGCTAAAGAAGCCAGATAAACATCGTTTAAGCCCAGGTCTTTTAACCATGGAGTATAAGTTACAGAAATACTTGTTTTGCTTTTTACAAAAGGTGTTTTCGCAAGGTTCCAAAAAGAGGAATTGGCATCAGGAGAAGTAGCTATTCCTACGTCACCCATACCACCGGCACGTGCATCAGGAGATATCCTTAAAAAAGGAACTGCAGAGGTAACAACATTTATTGTTTCGGCATCTTGCGCTTTTGCCTGTACACAGGTAAGAAGAATTATCAAAAAAGCAGCGTAGCTTTTAACTGTAGTTTTTTTCATTGCCACAATAGGTTTGTTAATTTTCGTATTAACTACGTTTAAAATATAGAGTTGTAAAAATAGCGGATAAATTGAAACTTCAAAATCAGTAAAGGGTTTTATCAAAATAAAAACCTTTCTTCTCCCAACTGTTTTTTTACAACAAAATTTGTTAAGTAGCAATACCTTACATACAATTCTTCAGTTAATTAATCAAACCAATTATTTATTAAAAAGATCACTTTAATATTCAAATATAGCAATGCTTTACATTATAACGAAAAAACATTTCGTAAATGTATAGAGTCTGGCCGAATATAATTAGCTGCCTGACCCAAAAACTTTCTATTAACCCTTTTTAAAATCTTTTATGGTTTGGTGTATTGATTAAATAAAAATAAAATTTAACGTATTGCCTTTTTGTTCAATTACCTTCCACTTTGAGTCACCAAATTATTAATCTCATTATTAAATTCATCTTGGTTCAGCAAATCCTCTAATGTAACCTGCATCCTGTATCGCCAATAATGCTTAGGGTTTGCAGGTATATTGATACGTTCTTCATCAGGATTATCTCTACGAAGAGAACTACTTATACTCATAAGGTCCTGCAACTGAAAAATACTCCACATAGCCGGCGAATAGAAATGCTGCATTAAAATGATACGGCATATCCATGGTTCGCAGAAATATGGCGCTGTACCCCATTGCCCCAGTTCATTATTGAAAAACCGTTGAGTTGCTGCACGGTCTTCTTCCCACCAACCTCTGATGGTACTCATGTCATGTGTGCTTGGTGTTACCACACTTAGATAAGGCGCATCGTTGGGATGAAAGAACTCCCTTTTAGGATCTTTCGGCATCCGCTGAATTTCCAGGCTTAAAATTGCCAGTTCCCGCATTACTCCAGGTACACTTGCAGGAACCATTCCAAGGTCTTCTCCACACACCAGCATATTGGTACTTCGCTTTAATTCAGGAAGCTTTTGCATGGCTTCTTTTCGCCAGAAATCATCCTGTCTTTTAAAGAAATAATCCACATACAATTCCTTTAATTGATTTTTAGTTTGAGCATCAAGGTGTTGAAAAGACATTGTCCCTTCCATGCCTATTCTGCAATGGAACTGCTGTCCACCAGAGTTTTCCTGTTCTAAAAGAATAACATTTGATATCAGTTCAAAAAGCCCCTCTTTTATTTTCTTATTAGATTCATTTTGCTCAATAGCTGCAAAATAGGTTTCCACTTTACGTTGGGTGTAAAATGCAGGTTGCAGGCTATAACGGTTGTCAAATTGCCAATCAAAATAATCAGCTTTTATACTTTCTGCATCTTCACCAAACAAACCCGACAAAATACCATCTGTAATAAATGGTTTGCAATACCTGTTATAGTCAAAATAGATTCCCCTACTGTGAAACTCATGGATGTGCAAAGGAACTGCAGGTACAAAATATCCTAATATTCCTTCAACAGCATCAAGCGGAATACTCCATATACGAAAGAAACCAAGAATGTGATCTATTCTGAAAGCATCAAAATAGTAACTCATTTGTTTGAACCTTTTCTTCCACCATTCAAACCCATCTTCTTTCATTTTTTGCCAGTTGTAGGTTGGGAAACCCCAATTCTGACCTTTAACTGCAAAATCATCGGGTGGTGCGCCGGCTTGCTTATCCATGTTGTACAATGATGGATTCTGCCATGCATCTGCACTATATCTGTAAATGCCTATAGGAATGTCACCTTTGACCACAATGCCGTTTTTATGGGCATAAGAAGTAGCATCTTTCAACTGCAAATGCAAATGATATTGCACATAATAGTAAATGCTGATAGCCTCATCTGCTTTTAATGGGGTAGAAGCTAAAGTTGTTATTGCTGCCTCATCGTATTGGGTATGAGTAGCCCATTGGTTAAAATCTGATGTCTTATATTTTTCTCTGAAATAACTAAATGCTGCGTAAGGAATAAGCCAATGAGCATTTTCTAAAAAGAAAGCATGGAAATCGTCGCTCTTAAAAGTCAGTTCTTTTTGAGAAGAAAAAATTTGTTTCAGCAAATCCCATTTAGCCGCCATTACTGCAACATAATCTACTTCAGGTTGGCTGTTGAGTACAATCCGCTGTTCATTTAGCGAAGCGAGTAAAGCTTTGTTTTCTTTATTGACTACAGAAGGTAGATGAAGATATAAAGGATGCAACGCAAATGCAGAAATAGAAGCATAAGGATAGCTGTCAGTATAGGTGTGTGTTGCGGTAGTATCGTTAACCGGTAATAGTTGAATGAGTTTTAATCCAACTTTTTTTGACCAGTCAACCAATAATTTTAAGTCAGTAAATTCTCCAACGCCAAAGCTGTTGGCAGACCGAAGACTAAAAACAGGTATTGCTACACCTGCACCTTTAAATGCCGTAGACGGAATATTAGCAAATCCATCATTAACAACGGTAGCTGTATCAGGAGCAACCCCCTCGTAGAGTACCCTGTTATTGCTATCATCGTAAGATAAAAAACGATTTTCAACTGTATCGTAAACACCATATTTATAAGCAACCGGAAAATCAGCGTTTGATAAATCAACTGTAGCGGTAAACCAAGGCGTGTCTTTTGTATGCGACAACAGTAGCGGTTTTTCAACACTCCATTCCCCAAGTTCTTTGCAAGAACCAACGATGCATAAAACCTGGCCTTTACCCAACAAAGGAGCTTTGACTTTTAATAGGTGTGTAAATTTTGAAGATTTTTTTGCAATTACTTCAGTATAATTTTCTTTCAATAATACTTCCTGAAAAGGTTCTGTATAGAATGTATTTTCTACTAAAGAAGCATCATTCCAGGTATCAAAAAAATGTAGCTTGCCTAATTTGTTTAGATCCGGATCAATCACTTTATCATTTCCCCACTCGGTAGTTATAGTGCCATCAGGGTTCTTAAGAAAATATTGATAAGTAATAACGTCTGTAATTTTTTCGCCTTCAGGAATATCTATAACACCTATCCAATATTCATTGTTAAGATAGTTAAGTACTACTGCCTTTTCCGGATCATTGTTGCCCAATAAGGGATGGTTTCCCGTTACAAAAAGAGACTGCCCTACATGAGTTGAATACCGTAATTGAAAAGTGATTTTCCTGATTTCATTTTTATCTGATTGAGGAACAACTTTGTCCGATTTAATTTGGGCGCTAGGTTTAGGCTGTTTTGCTTTAGGTGCGGTAGTTGTATTTGAGGCTTTTACGTTCTCATCTTTTGTGACCAATGTCTTCGCAACTATCTGCTTTACTTCAGGTTTTGTTATCTTTTCTTTGGTATTCTTCTTTTTAGTAGCTACTTTCTTTGGGGCAGCAATGCTATTTGTTGGCATTGCACTATTTTCTTTCCCGACAGGGGTAGGCGTTATAATTTCTTTCGATTTCTTTTGTTTTGCAGGTTTAGGTTTCGTCGAGGTTATTTCCTTTGTTTCTTCTTTAGCAGGTACAATAACTTCTTTCAAAGATGTTTTTGAAAGATTTTCAGCATTGATATTTTCTTTATTAGCTGGGTTGCTATTAGTTTCTGTACCTTTTTTCAAAGATTTACTATTGCTCAAGGTTGTGAAATTTAGTTGGCGAAAATAATTAAAACACTGCACAATGTGTTTAAATTACACAAACAAAATATTGGGTAGTTTCGTTCAACTCCCTAATTTTGCCCGAAACTTAAAAAAGCAAATGGAAACTACTAAGTCAAGAGGAAAATTTTGGTTTTTCTTTTTTATCTCATTAATAGTGTTGGTATTTATGGTCATCTTCTTACCTAAATACTTTTGGATTGTACTTCCTTTCAATTTTACATTATTTGCAAAAGGCATGAATTTGTTATAACCCAACAAAGTTTTACATTTTAATTTTTAGGTGTTTGTGTTTTATTTACTTCTATTGCTAAAAGATAAATAACCCGCGATTCTTATAAATCTGGAATATAGGCAATTGGTATAATCTAACCAAGCAGGTTACTTTTCCTTGCAGTTTACATTACATATCTGTTACAATCTAATTTTTTAGAAATTATCCTGACAGCTAAAACATTGTAAAGTATTTCCTTTTGCCTCTAACTTGCATTCATTCATGCTCCGCCTAGAGAAAATATCAGTTTTGCAGTTTAAAAATTATATGCAAGAAACTTTTGATTTTAAAGAAAAAATCATAGGTATTTGTGGCAGTAATGGCGTAGGGAAAACAAATTTATTGGATGCCATTTACTTTTTGTGTTTTACAAAAAGTTATTTTAGTAAGAATGAAGTGGCCAATGTTCACCATGGTCAGCAGGGCATGCGGATAGAGGGGGATTTTATCCGCAAGGATAGAAATGAAAATGTAGCCTGCATTCTGCGGGAAAACAATAAGAAAGAAATATGGCGCAATGGAGAAGACTACAAAAGATTTAGTGACCACATTGGTAATTTTCCGGCTGTAATGATTGCACCTGATGATGTGGAATTAATAACCGGAAACAGTGATGTAAGAAGGAAATTCCTGGATACATTACTTTGCCAGGTAGATCAACCATATCTGCAAAACCTGATTACTTATAATAAGGTATTGCAACAACGTAACAGCCTGCTGAAATCCAATGCTGAAAGGAGTTACAACGATGGGTCTGTGTTAGAGGTGTTGACGCAACAATTGATCACACCAGGCGAGTATATATTTCAATACCGTAAAAATTTTTTAGAGAATTTTCTTCCGGAAGTAGCTAAAAATTACTTGCAAATAGCAGGTACACAAGAGCCTGTAATGCTTGAATATTATAGCCAGTTGCAGGAAGATAGTTTTGAAAAACTGATGAGGTTTCACCAACAAAAAGATATACTGTTGCAGCGAACAACTATTGGTATCCATAGAGATGATATTGAGCTGAAACTGATAGGCGAAAGTTTTAAAAACACAGCATCGCAAGGGCAAAGAAAAAGTCTGCTATTTGCCTTAAAATTGCAGGAACTAAAACACTTAAAAGCAGTCACCGGAATCTCCCCATTGTTACTCATGGATGATGTTTTTGAAAAACTGGATGCAGGGCGAATGCAGAACCTGCTGCACCATGTCTGTATAGAACAGGATAGCCAGGTTTTTATAACAGATACCCATAAAGCCAGGTTAACTTCTTCGCTGGAATCTTTGCAAATACCTTTTCAGTTAATTGAGCTCTAATAAACTTCTTTCTTTTAAAATGTAGTAGTACTATTTTTACTCCTTCATATCTTTACACTTATGTCAGAAATCAGTATTGGCGATGCTATAAAAGCTTTTCTTAGAAAAAGTAGACTAAGAACGGGCATTCAAGCTTTGCAAATAGAAGAAGTATGGGCTAAACTGATGGGCAAAACAATAGCCCGTTATACTGACAAAATAGAAATCATTAACCGAACACTCTTTATAAGAACAACGGTTGGCCCTCTTAAACAGGAATTAATGTACCAAAAAGAGCAAATTATTGAAAGGGTGAATGAAGCGTTAGGAGAAAAGGTCATTAATGATGTAAAAATTCAATAAAAAAATCCAGAGATTTTTGCTTTCAATTTATTGTCCTAAATCTCTGATTACTTTTGAAAAATCCACGTTGGCATATTTAGCTTTTACAACCGGACCATTCATAATAAAAAAAGTAGGTGTTACCCTTGCAGCGGTTTTAATAACTGTAACATCGCATTTTAAGTACTGAATAGAATTATTTGCCGGTAGTTGCTTTTGTGCTGATTCTGTTGTACCTGTAACGACAAAAAACGGAATATGCTTTTCTAAACATGCATTTGATACCATTAATGCATTAGAACTCCATCCCTCACCTGCTTTGTCTGCATCTTTTAATAATAACAATACATATTGCCCGGGTTGGTTGAGGATTTCCTGTGTTGTATCAGTACCGTTAACGTTATAAAAATTGAAATTTTCTATTGGTGCAAACCCGGTGGCGGGTCTTACCAATTTCTGCTTTCTGTCAACAAATATGTAGGTACTATCCAAATCAGCAGGCAAGCTATCCTGATCAAACATTAATTCTTTACCGTTTCTTTTGTATATAAATTTCATGGAAAAACTATCAGGCAATGCACCTGTAGGTATTTTCATTTGCTCTATCAGGTTCTTTCCTTTTTTATAAGGAAGGCAATCTACAAGCGGCAAATGACGCAAAACATACCATTGCGATACTACGCAAAACAATACGGTGAAACCAATTATAACATTGCCAAAAAAACTATTGAATGCAGGTTGAATTTTATTTCTGTTTATAAAAATAACAAGTATCAATGCCGTTAAAACAAGGTCTTTTGTAAAGGACATGGCAGGGGTAAGAGGTATGCAATCACCAAAGCAGCCGCATGTTTTTATTTTATCAGAAAACATGGCATAACCCGTAAGGAAAGTAAAAAAGATTATAAGCAGTAATAAAAGCCAGCTAAATAATTTCATTCGCCACCCGATAATGATAGCTACACCTGCTACTATTTCAAACAGGTTCATAAGATAGGCAAATGCAAGGGAGTAGCTATCTAAAAAACCCATGCCCCACACATCAAAAAACTCCTCCATTTTATAGCCAAGCCCGGTTGGGTCATTGGCTTTTATAAGCCCGGAAAAAATAAACAATACACCTACTATAATTCTTATGATGTACAAAAGCCCTTTCATGCTAGAAATTATTTATAAATTATATCAGTTGATAAAACAACTCATTAACAGTACTTATTAGTATCAAAATTATTTTCTTTAAAATCTCAAATGCCTCACTGTTAAACCATTGTTCTGCAAAGTTTTTAATGAATTAATACCAATTTTAAGATGAATATCTACAAAAGATTGCGTTACCAATACGTCACTTTTTTCTGTTTTTACTCCTTCAGGCACCATCGGTTGGTCGCTTACTAACAATAATGCACCTGTGGGAATTTTATTATAAAAACCTACGGTAAATATTGTTGCCGTTTCCATATCTATTGCGTAAGCCCTTACTTTTTGCAGATATTCTTTAAACACAACATCATGTTCCCAAACCCGTCGATTGGTAGTGTAAACTGTGCCGGTCCAGTAGTCTACTTCATACTCACGTATAGTGGTAGACATAGCCTTCTGAAGCGCAAATGCAGGCAGTGCAGGTACTTCGGGTGGAAAATAATCGTTAGAAGTACCTTCCCCTCTTATAGCTGCAATTGGTAAAATGAGGTCGCCTATTTTATTTCTTTTCTTAAGGCCACCACATTTCCCTAAAAACAAAACCGCTTCGGGGGTTATTGCGCTCAACAAGTCCATCACTGTTGCAGCACCGGGGCTACCCATTCCAAAATTTATAATGGTAATGTTGTTTGCTGTAGCACATTGCATGGGCCTGTCAGTACCTACTATTTCCACCTGATGCATATCTGCAAACATTCTCACATAGTTACTAAAGTTTGTAAGTAGTATATATTTTCCAAAATTTTCAAGTTTTTCGCCTGTATATCTTGGTAACCAGTTTTCAACAATCTCTTCTTTTGATTTCATAGTATTTCAATTTAATAATCCCGTATCACATATTCTAAACCTGCTGCAAATTAGTAAATACTTTTGTGGAATGATAAGTATAACGTTTCCGCCCCATCAATTTAAAATAAAAACCACCAATGGGAAGGAAACCATTTTTGATGAATGCAGAAAAACATGGGTAACCCTTACCCCCGAAGAATGGGTAAGGCAAAACCTATTGCAATACCTTATTCAGGTTATGAAATATCCACAGACACTTATAGCAGTAGAGAAGGAGATTAGTTTGGGCGACATTAAAAAACGGTTTGACATTGTTGTTTTTAAAGATTCCAGACCGTGGATGATTATAGAATGTAAAGAGAAAAATGTTCCGCTAAACGAAGCTGTAATAACTCAAATACTCAACTACAACATAACATTAAAGGTTGAGTATCTTGTAATCACTAATGGCAATGAAACCCATGCTTTGCACTTGTCAAACGGAGGATTTACATGGATTGAAAAGTTGCCTGAATTTTAGTAATTTATTTAATAAATTTGGGAACCGGCATTTGAGCTGCCTATAAGCAAACCCAATATTTTTATGGCATACAATGAAAAATTAGCAGATAATGTAAGAGAAATAATTACTGCTACAAATAGCGCAGCAGAAGAGAAGAAAATGTTTGGGGGATTATGTTTTATGGTTAATGGTAAAATGTGCGTTGGTGTAGAAGCTCAAAGGTTAATGGTCAGGTTTGATCCTGAAAAGAATGATGAAGTCATGGAAAAAGTTGGTTGTAAACCTATGGATTTTACCGGCAAGGTTATGAAAGGCTATGTTTTTGTAGATATCAATGTATTAAATACAAAAAAGAAATTAGCATATTGGGTGAACCTTGCCCTTGAGTATAATAAGATTGCAAAATCTTCGAAGAAAAAAGCTAAATAATCTAACCTGTCATTATCCACTAAAGATTAGGTTAGTTTCAGTAAATATGTAGCAAGGGCTACATGGAACCTTTGAAAATTACAACCGGCGAAGGTTGAATTTTTAATTGCCAGCCATTTTGCAAATGATTTTTAATCTTGCTGGAGAAAAATATATTCTTCATAGCAGTGGTAATAGTTTGAGTACCCGCAGCACTTAAAAAACTAAGTGAAGCAGGGACACTTGCAGAACTTATAATTGCAGTAATAGTTCCTGTTATGCCAATACTTACAATACCATAGATTATCTCTCCCGGTGCCCTGAATTTGCTATATCTCCTGAAACCGGTAATATCTTTAATCATCAGGTTTTGAGATGGTTTAGCCTTACTAAATAATTTTTTGCGTGGAGATATTGTAATACTACTATCAGTAATGGCACTCACTACACCTTCAGTTTCCTGTGGTTGTGACATATAGCCATTGTAGGATAGCTTTACAAAATCTTTGGTCTTTACTGTTATATTTTTACTACTGTCTGCTAAAGAAAAAACAATCTCCTTTTGAGCATTTGCAGGAAGGCTTAATACAACTAATAACAATAAATACAACCATTTCATAAGTTCATTTTTAAGGGGTTATAGAAAAAATGGTGCAAAATACAAATAATAGCGTTGAACAATTGTATTATTTGAATCTCAATTAATTTAATGCAAAAAGCATCGTGTTAAGCGACTCAAATTATTACATTTGAAAATAAATGAAACATTCAACTTAAATGTTAGTAATATAAATACCAGCATTTAAGAGTTTCCAAAAAAATTAGAGATTTACTAATAATGGATTTATTGTACTAATACACAAACAGTATCTATGCGGACTCTTCTTCTGCTACTTTTTCTTGCTTTTAGTTTCATAGTTTTTGGGCAAAAAAGTGAAATTATATATAAGACCAGGGGCGACAGTTTGCAGAACTACTACAAAGTTCTGATTCCTGATTCTTCATCTAAAGGACTCCTTGTTATACTCGGCGGATTTTGTACAACACCTGAGGAAGTAATGATGGAAACTAAACTTCCTGCAACTGCTGTTAAAGCAGGTTATACAGTGGTGATTCCTTACCTGGTTGATGATTGCGGTACAATAGACACCGGAAGTCTATATGAAACCAGACTTGAAAATTTAATTCCGGAAATAATCAAAAATTACAACGTACCAGCAGGGAAGCTTATTATAGGGGGGCAATCTTTAGGAGGACACAGGGCTATGTTTTACACCGAAAAAGCATATAAACTTAATGCTAAAAATATAATTAAACCCAACGCAGTTTTTGGTGTTGACCCACCATTAAATATGAAAAGGTTGTGGAATAGTTTTACATATGGAGTAAGAATAAATTTTTCTGAAGTAAGTGTTAGCGAAGGAAAAGAAATGCTTAGAAGGTTTAAGCTTATGTATGGTGGCAGCCCCTCGCAAAACCCCAAAAAATATGAAGAGGTGTCATCCTATTACCCGGAAGCGAAGGATGGTGGTAATGCTAAGTATTTAAAGAATGTTCCTGTCCGGCTATATTGCGACCCCGATATAAATTGGATAATTGAAAATAGAAGAGGCTCTTATGAAACGATGAATGCAACAGATTTGTCAGGTTGTATTTCGCAACTGAAGTTATTGGGAAATAAAAATGCAGCGTTCGTCAATTGTATGGGTAAAGGGTTTAAACCAGATGGTACAAGGCACCCCCATTATTTTTCTATGTTAGACCCTGATGAATTTATACTTTGGGCAAATCGTGTACTAGGAATAAATTAGTCGTAACCTTAAGGCTTTATTTCTCTATATTAACAGAATGACTTGACAGCCTGAACTTTTATTTCGGAATAAAATCGGTACTTTCCCAATCAAAAAATGGTTAACCCCTTTTAGCCTAAAGCATTCAATCTCAACTATAATAGAAAACTACATGGCTTTTCTATTCCTCAAATAATTCCATTATTTTTACTCTTTCTGTACATCTTTAACCCTAACAAATATTTTTATGAGAAAATTATTACTCCTCTTAAGCTTAACGATTTGCAGTTATGCCCTTTTTGCACAACAAGCATACACCGTTAAAGTAAGTGATGCTAAAACCGGAAGCCCTGTAAACAATGCTTCTGTTGTAATAAAAAAAGCCAACAAAGGTGCCACATCTACAGGCGATGGTTTGTATAACATAATGGCAAAAGCAAATGACGTATTGGAAATTACCTGTGTGGGATATAAACCTAATACAGTTAAGTTAACAGATGCCACAACCGTTAATGTAGCACTTGAGCAATCATCAGCTGATTTAACTGATGTAGTAGTTATAGGAACAAGAGGTGCTGCAAGGGTAAAAGCAGAAACAGCAGTACCGGTTGATGTGATTAAAATAAACCAGGTAGGATTGACAACAGCTAAAACGGATCTCAGTTCTATATTAAACATGTCAGCTCCATCATTTAACTTTAATAAACAAAGTGGTGCAGATGGAGCAGATCATCTTGACCTTGGAACACTAAGGGGACTTGGCCCTGATCAGACATTGGTATTGGTCAATGGTAAACGCCGCCATCAAACTGCATTTATTGCATTATTTGGCACCCGTGGAAGAGGTGCATCAGGTACTGATATGAATGCCTTTGCTGCAGGTTCAGTTGATCGGATTGAGATATTAAGGGATGGGGCATCAGCACAATATGGTAGCGATGCTATGGCTGGTGTAATAAATGTACGCCTAAGAAAAGATGTAAACCATTGGACCATCAATACAGGTTGGAGCGGTTTTTATGATACCAAATACAATTCATTAAAAAGCTATGACCCTACCCAATATTATACAGGTAACAAAATAGACGGAGGAGCTTATTCATTATCTGTTAATAACGGACTTAAATTAGGCAAGAGCGGAGGGTTTATAAATTTAACCTTTGACTATTTAAAACAGGGGAAAACTTTCAGGCAGGTGCCCGACACAAACATTACAACCAATCCAAATGCCCAGATATTAAATGCAGGCCGCAGGGCTTTTGGCGATGGATCGGTACAAACTGATGGTGCAATGTATAATATGGAATTGCCTTTAAAGTCAACAAAAACAGTATTTTATTCATTCGGCGGATATAACCATAAAGCGTCAGATGCATTTGCTTATACAAGAAACTTAAGCGGAAGACCAAAACGTTTTCCTACGGATGCTAGTGGCAATGCGATATTTGTGCCTTCCATTATGCGCAAGTCCAGTGATGGAGAAATTTATTATAATCCGCACATTGGGACAAAAATTGTGGATGTCTCCGCTGCCCTTGGCTTTAAAGGGGTACTTCCCAAAGAATGGAATTGGGATATAAGTGTTACAGGTGGTCAAAATGATTTTCAATATTCCGGTCACCAGACTTTTAACGCTTCTTTGTTAGGCAATATTACCAAAACACATTTCGATGATGGTGGTTTTAAGTTTCGTCAGGCTACTGCAAACCTGGATATAAATAAATCATTCAAATCAGTATTGAACGGGTTGAATTTTGCCTATGGTGCAGAATATAGGAATGAGAATTATAGTATTAATGCAGGTGAAGAAGGATCTTATAAGACCTATCCCAATACATTTGACCTTGCAGGAGGTTCACAGGGCTTCCCGGGTTTCAGTCCATCAGATGAAGTGGATGCCAAACGCAACGTAATAGGGGTTTATACTGATGCTGAACTGAACGTTACCAACAAATGGTTGATAGACGGTGCTGCCCGTTTTGAAAATTATTCAGATTTTGGTTCTGTTGTCACATTTAAGTTGGCAACCCGCTACAAGGTTGCAAAAGATTTCAACCTGCGAGGTTCTGCCAGTACAGGCTTTAGGGCTCCATCGCTGCAGCAAATTAATTTCAGTAATACTGTTACCTCATTTAATGGTGGACAACTGTCTGAAACAAGGTACATACGCAACACAGATAACCTTGCAAGAATTGCCGGTATATCCAATTTGAAAGAAGAGACCTCTGTAAATGCCAGCCTTGGATTTTCCTGGAAACCTACTAATAACCTGACTATAACAATGGATGGATATTTGGTAAAGGTAAAGGATAGGGTAGTGCTGTCAGGCCAGTTTAGCAGCGCCGATACTACACTCCCAGTCAGTTTAACAGGCCCATTGCAGGCACTTAATGTATCCAATGCTATATTCTTTGCCAATGCTGTAAATACAACAAACTACGGATTGGATTTTGTATTGGATTATGCCGTAAAAATTGGGGCAGGAAATTTTAAAGCCTTAATTGCAGCCAATATTCAAAATGTAACTATTGATAAAATTACTGTTCCTGCTGCTTTGAGTAAAACAACACTTCTTAGTAAAACATTTTACAGCGATCGTGATGAAGCATTCTTAAAGGCTTCTGCACCTAAATCAAAAATGGCAATGAGCCTCAGCTATACAATCCATAAATTCGGGTTTGGAACAAATCTAACCTATTTTGGAAAAGTACTTTTGAAAGGGTTTGGTATAGACGGTAATGGAATAGATCCAAAATTACCATCAGATGCAGATGGAACATTGGTGCCGGAAAACCTTATTTACAACGGCAGAATGGTTACCGATTTATTTGCCTCCTATAAAATCTGTAAGGCTGCTACCATCTTTATTGGCTCTGATAATATCATGAATGTACATCCTGATTTTGGCATTTTGCAGGCTGCAAGAGGTTATGGTTCTGACAATGAAAGCGGTGGCCCCTGGGATAGTGTACAAATGGGTTTTAATGGCAGAAGATTATTTGCCAAACTTGCCTTTAGTTTTTAATTTACTAAAATAATGATGTTTAAATGAGGAGCCGGAGTATTAATAATCCGGCTCCTTTTAGATTGAATAGAGTTGATAGTTTTGATCTGAAAATTTATATACACTGTTATTTTGGCAACGACCAAGTGATTGATCAGTATTAGATTTTAGTATAAATAAATGGGAAGGAAATGGATTGCAAACACAAATAAACTTCACGGGCTGAATGTTATGAATAAAATAATTCTTACACTATTTGCAGCAACCTTTTTATTAATTGCAGCTAGTGCACAAAACAAGATTGTAGTTTTTCAATCAGACTTTGGTCTCAAAGACGGAGCGGTTTCAGCTATGAAGGGTGTAGCTATGAATGTAGATAGCAGCTTAAAATTGTTTGACCTTACACATGAAATACCTGCTTACAATATATGGGAAGCAGCTTTTCGCTTAGAACAAACGGTTAGTTACTGGCCGGCAGGAACCGTTTTTGTTTCTGTGGTTGATCCCGGTGTAGGTACCAACAGAAAATCTGTAGTACTGAAAACCAGCAGCGGACATTTTGTTGTGACACCAGATAATGGCACACTTACTCTAATTGCACAATCGTTAGGCATTGCTGAAATAAGACAGATAGATGAAGTAACTAACAGAAGATCCGGATCAGAAAAGTCTTATACTTTTCATGGCAGGGATGTATATGCATACACTGCAGCAAGGTTGGCTTCTGGTAAAATTAATTTTGATCAGGTAGGGGAGGTGCTGCCAAAAGAAGTGGTGCGCATCCCTTTTCAAAAACCAATCCTTACCAATAACAAGCTTAAAGGCACAATTGCCATTTTAGATATTCAGTATGGAAATATTTGGACAAATATACCGGTTGATCTTTTTAAGCAACTGAATGTGAAACCGGGAGATAAATTGCATGTAGCCATCTATCAAAATAAGATAAAAAAATACGAAGAGATTATGCCTTATACCGAAACATTTGGAAGTGTAGCTAAAGGCAAGCCGTTGCTTTATCTCAATAGTTTAATGCAGGTTTCTTTTGCTTTAAATATGGACAGTTTTTCTTCGGTTTATAAAATTTACAGTGGTAGCGAATGGACACTTGAAGTAAAAAAATTGTAAGTGATTGTGTTCTTTATTGGAGATCATTCGCACAGGGTTTGTATCAAAGATTATAAAAACAACTTACAATAACCCCATTGTTGTATTGTATATCATTAGCACCATTTATTTCCCGTCCTAATTGAAGCGTTTGGTTTAAAAAACCGCCTTCTATTCTCACAGATGAATTTATGCGGTACCCAAGCAACAGACCCAAACGGTTTTGATCAAAAATATTTTCACCAACATTTTCACCAAATCCTATAAATATTTCATCAAAAGCAGCCACATACAAGGTTTTGTCTTTTATATCTTTATTGGTGATGCCGTGTTGCAACCTAATCATATACCTCATTCGGTTTAGGTAAGTGGTTGCATCTGTTTTATCTAATGTTGGGTTTGTGTACCGACCCACCCAGCGTTGTTCAAGCATAAAACGGTGTATAAGTCCTAAACGATTTATTTTATCCGTAACGGTTACAGCTTCAAAAATCCGGTTTTCCGGAAACACCTTGCCGGCGGCTTGTAATGTATAATCGCCATAAGGATAAGTTATGGCAGATGCATAGCCTGCACGAAACTGTACCTTATCATTAGCCTGATAATTTATACCAACTCTTGCAAGTCCCTGCTGCCAGTTTTTGAGAAAATCCACCCTCCGCCACTGATACTCAAGATGTGCACTCCACTTGCTGTTGAATTTAATGGTAGCTGTATTGCTTATCCAAGCTATAGTGTTGTAATCGTTAAGCCTGGTATTTTGTGAAATGGATACTTTGGTGATCAATAAGATGAATAATAATATCAGGTTGGCTTGCTTCATAATATCGGCAATGTAATTATTTTATGCATGATAAGTTACTTAAAGCAATGTATTTTACTTCAACATACTTTTTACAATTATTGTGAATAGCCGAACGGCACGTAGTTTGTAAATGTAATACAAGGGGATGAAGTTCGAACGTTGAAGGGGGGAAGTGCAGGAATTGGGAGTGATGAATTATGAGTCTTGTTTTCTTCTGAATTCCTTTGCAAATATTTGCTGACAGGTTTATCTACTTGTCTTGCAACTTTTTACTCAAGAACAATTTCTTTGCAAGTGTGAAAGCCCACATTTTTTGTAATTCTTATAAACCCATATTTCCACGAAACAGTTTTATGGTTTACTTTTACTTAAATAGTGAACCTAATTCTGATTATGATAAATGATTTCCTATTTATCATAATTATCCAATGAACAATAAAAAATACAACAATGCACTGTTCCCCAAATTTTCTTAAGCTTGTATCATTTAAAAAGAGGGCATTGCTTCAGTCTCTGATGTTCATAGCTGTGTTGAATCTTCAATTATCTGCAATAGGACAGCCCCGTCACAAAACATCTAAGAAGACCAGACAAGCCAAAGTCATATCTGCCAGTCGGTTAAGCTTTACCATTATCCCCGCAGAAGGGAACACTTTTGGCTACGACATACTGAACGACAACCGGAAAATGATACATCAGCCCTCTGTACCCGGGATGCCCGGCAACAAAGGCTTTGCAAAGAAAGCAGATGCCGAAAAAGTAGCCCGGCTGGTAATGAATAAAATTAATCACAATCAAATGCCCCCTACAGTATCTAAACACGAATTGGATTCGTTAAGGATAAAATTGTAAAAAAGTGAGATTGAAAAGTGAATCATTCTGTATTGAAAAATGATATTAACGAAGAAATACTAGTCTCTGCAATAAATAGCCTGCTAACAAACATAGCAGGCTATTTTAATTGCTTAAAAAAAATTTGGCATAGTTTTTTCTTTAAGCCGAACAATCCTTCTTAATCCTACCCCTATTCAATACTATTGAAGAACACCCAAACATTCCCGGCTATTGTGCGGCGGCCTTAAACCTGGCTACCTTACTATGGTCCGGGATTTGGTGTTTTGTACCAGAAGGTATACTTACAGAGATTTTTTTTGTCTATTATAATTAAAGTGCAACCTTACATAAATATTTATAGTCAATAGACTTTGCTATCAATAAAATTTTTAAGTCAACAAAATATTCAATGCATTTATGAAAAGCTTAATTTAAAAAAAGGTTTATCAAAATTATTCATTGCAATTGGCTTGAATGTAATAGTTAGTGATACAAAAAAAACACTTTTATTTTTGCATTTATGCAATTGATTTTACAACAGAACAGAGCTACAGATGTAAATGTCTATATAAATGTAAAAGAATACCCTTCGGGACTTTCCAATTTTCTTAAAATACCTGTACATTTACATTTTGAAAGCAGATAGTGCATTGTATGCTATATTGCTTTTTCAACTTTTTAGGGTATTATTTAATCCAACTTCGATTTTCGGGTATTTATTCTTCTCAGTTTTCTATGAAATGCTACAGGCAGTTGAATGCATAATTATGTGTAGCAAGCTTATGAAGTAAGCCTTAAGTGTCCTTTAATTCAATATTTATAATTCGTGATGAGCTTTTTAAAAAAAGGCTCCTGTTATTGAATTTTTATGCAGACCACTATTTTAAAAAAGTTTAATGATATTTTTTGCAATGCCTGAATATCATTTGTTAATGTGTTAATGCGCAATTTATTCATATGGCCAAAACTGATTTCCTATATCAACCCATTGAGATTTATAAAAGACAGCGTTTGCCTATCCTCCGCTCTATTACTACATCTATTATTTTCATCAACATAAAAACTAAAAATCAATGAGAAAGTTAACTTTACTCTTACTGGGTATATGCGGATCGCAATACCTGCAAAGCCAAACCTGTACTTCTACGATTACAACAAGTGGCCCTACAACATTTTGCCAGGGAGGGAGTGTAGTATTAACAGCTAATTCAGGTGAGGCCTGGGTGCAAAAAGCTGACTTCATGGGTACCTCACGCCGATATGCAGCCGGGTTTAGTATTGGCAGTAAGGGTTACATAGGTACAGGGTATGATGGTGCATACAAAAGGGATTTTTGGGAATACGACCCTGCTTCTAATGTATGGACACAAAAAGCAAACTATGGTGGTTCTACCCGAAGAGGTGGTACCGGTTTTGCTGTTGGCACCAAAGGATACATTGGTACAGGATATAATGGCAAGTATCTAAAAGATTTTTGGGAGTATAATCCTGCTACCAATACCTGGGCAAAAAAGGCTGATTTTAAAGGTGCCGCAAGAACCAGTGCAACAGGTTTTAGCATTGGTAGTAAAGGATATCTTGGCACAGGAAATGATGGTAAGAAAAAAAGTAAAAATGACTTTTATGAATATAACCCTGCTACAAACAAGTGGACCCGTATGGCAGATTTTGGAGGCGCTGTACGTATGGCTGCAGTTGGGTTTAGCATAGACGATAAGGGCTACATTGGCACGGGTTCTATTTTTAATGGAAAAGAAAAAGGTGATGATAATGAGGAAGATGAAAATCAGAATGTAGAGGACATGCTAAGTGATTTTTGGCAATACAATCCTACTACTGATAGCTGGACAAAAAAAGCTGATTTTGGTGGTGGAGCCCGTTATTTTGCCACAGGTTTTAGTATTGGTACACGTGGTTATATCGGTACCGGTTCTAATATTGCCAGCCGTAAAAAAGATTTCTGGGAGTATAACGCTGCAACTAACACATGGAGCCAAAAATCAGATTTTGGTGGTACAGCCCGTCAGGGTGCAACCGGCTTTAGTATAGGTTGTGCAGGCTTTATTGGTACAGGTAGTACAGGAAGTTTACAAAAGGATTTTTGGCAATACAATGGAGCAATAAGCTACCTGTGGTCTACGGGTGCAACTACGCAATCTATAACCGTAAACACCAGTGGAAATTACACTGTTACAGTTACCAACCCGGCAAACACTATCAGCACAACTTCTGCACCAGTTGTTGTAACTGTAAATCAGCCATCAAGTTCAGAAACCACTTTAGCTATTTGCAACAGCTATATATGGAATGATTCTACTTATACTGAATCAGGCGATTATACTTTTAATACTACAAACGCCGCTGGTTGCGATTCAGTTGCAACACTCCATCTTACTATCTTGTCAGTTTTGTCAACATATACCCATACCGATGCAATTTGTTTTGGTTCGGCAACAGGGTCTATCACTGTAACACCTACCAGCGGCGTTGGTCCTTATACTTATAGAATTGGAACAGTAGGCAGTTTTGGACCTTCCAATACATTTAATAATTTAAGAGCAGGTAGCTACCGTGTTTTTATACAGGATGCTGAAGGTTGTGCTGGTGTTACCGACGCTATAATAGTTGGTGAACAGTCTGTGTTAACTGCAACTTATAATGTAGTAAATGCTGCCTGCTTTGCAACATATACCGGTTCTATAGAGGTGTTAGCTTCGGGAGGAACTTCTCCATACACATATAGATTGGGTACTGTAGGTTCTTATGTACCTAACAATCTCTTTACTGGTCTTAGAGCCGGATCTTACAGAACATATATTCAGGATGCAAATGGCTGCTCCATAAACGAGTCTGTAATAGTTACTCAGCCCACTGCTGTAACTGCTACTGCTACTAAAACAGATGTATCTTGTTTTGGAGGTAATGATGGGTCAATTACTGTGAACGGAAGTGGTGGTACACCACCATTTAGCTACAGGTTTGGCACTATAGGTTCTTACACACCTGTAAATACTTTTAATAACCTTAAGGCAGGTAACTTTAGAATTTATACAAAAGATGCAAATGATTGTGGTGGTGGTTCTATACTGGTTATCATTACACAGCCAGGCACACCATGTGAAATATCTACTTTTGCAGGAACTTCAAAAATGGTTACACCTTCATTCAATGTAAATGAGTTGTCGCTTTCGCCTAATCCTACCCGAAATCAATTCATCCTTAAAACTCCGGCCGGCAATAATAGTACAGTACAGGTAAGGGTATTAGATGCAAACGGAAGAGGAAATGTTACGATCAAAGGCCAAAGCGGAGAAACGCTTACATTTGGTGAGCAACTTGCTCCGGGTGTCTACATGATAGAAGTAAAGCAAGGAAGCAATACAAAAATGATTAAAGCAGTTAAAATAAAGTAACTGATAAAATTACATCTTAAGAATAAAAGCCGTTGTAATTTATTTGCAACGGCTTTTATTTTATTTTTTTAGCTACTTGTTTCAAAAATTTATGTACTTTTAGTGGACTAATATATGATTGCCAATTTAGTACCAATAGTTTTTTGTAAATATTAATTTAGTATAGTTCCAATATCTTTTTTAATTCCTCCGCTTATCCAATTTCCTTTATATTTTGTAACGTAAATATTTTAAAGCCTTCAATCAAATATTTTATAAATAAGCAGGTTGCCAAAATTTCATTTTGATCATTATTAGATTTTAATTTATCACTATCGAAAATTTATTGGCCTGCCTTTTTTTATTTAGGAAAGCTTTATTCAATAGGCTATTTTATCATTTAATCATTTAAATAAAAAAGGAGGAAACATTCAAACATCTACTAGGACTACTAATCTGATATTGAAAAATCGATTCACAATTATTAATAAATTAAAACATTGATTATGAAAAAATTGTTATCACTTTTATTGGGCTTTCTTATTGTTCATCTTTCTTTTGGTCAGCAATCAAAATGTGTAATTACAGCAACCATCATTAAAACCAATGCAAGTTGCAATGGTGTTGCAGACGGGTCTATTGAAGTAACACCCACAAGCGGAACGGGGCCATTTGAATATCGCTTAGGTACAGTAGGGGCTTTTGGTCCTTCTAATATATTTACCAATTTAAAGCCCGGTACCTACTCGGTATTCATAAGAGGTACAGGTGGGTGTGCTGGTATTTTAACCAGAATAGTCATCGATCCATCTTCTACATTAACTGCCGGAATTACTAAAACCGATCCTCTTTGTTATGGTAGTGCTAACGGAACTATAACACTTACTCCCAGCGGCGGTACCGGCCCATACTCATATAAATTAGGAACAAGAGGATCTTTTGGTCCTAACAGTACTTTCACCGGGCTAAAAGCAGGTAGGATACTGGCATATATAAAAGATGCCAATGGTTGTGTGGCAAGTGCTGTTATAAACCTTGTAAACCCAGATCCTTTGGCATTTACTTATAGCAGTACCGATGCTATATGCTACAACTCTCATACAGGAACAATTACAGTAACCCCAACCAATGGAACAGCACCTTATTCATACAAGCTAAATCCAACTGGTTCTTATGGTAGCTCTAATCTGTTTACTGATCTCAAAGCAGGTACTTATACTATTTTTGTCAAAGATGCCAGCGGTTGCGAAGCAGAACAAATGGTGACCATTGGACAAAACGGCAAAGTAAGCTCATGCATTTCGGTAGAAGATGCTACCTGCCACGGCGGATCAGATGGATCTATAGTTATTAATGGTTCCGGAGGTACAGCACCATACTTATACAAACTGGAAAACAAAGGTGGTTATTCGCCCAATAATACTTTTTCAGGATTAATGGCAGGCACCTACAAAGCATATGTACAGGATGCAAACGGTTGCGTATCTACAACAATGGTGATTGTAGGCCAGCCAGATGCATTGGTACTTTCCTATACTAAATCAGATGCAAGTTGCCTTGGTGCCGCAGATGGTTCAATAACTATATCAGCAAGCGGTGGAACAGAGCCTTATGATTATAAAATAAATTCTGTAAATGGTTTTACAACTTCAACTACATTTAGCGGATTAAAGGCAGGTACCTACAAGATATATCTTCGTGATAATAATGGTTGCATTACAACAGCATTGGTAACAATTACTGAACCAAATATTAGTTGCCCGGAGTCTGCTTCGCAGGCAAAAGCCATACAAACAGCACCGGTTAAAGCTACTGCTTTTGACATATCATTAATTCCCAATCCAAGCAACCATATTTTTACCGTAGTTGCCAGGACAACTGCTGCAGAAACAGTTAATGTTAGGGTTATGGATTTAAATGGTAGAAGCGTATATGCGACCAAAGGTTCACCTGAACAGCAATTTAAGTTTGGTGAGCAATTGGCTCCCGGTATGTATCTTGTTGAAGTACGCCAGGGAGATAAAGTGAAAACGGTAAAAGCTTTAAAAGCTAATAAATAAAAAAGGTCTGCTTTTAGGTAAATCAAAATGAACTAACCCGAATTTTGATTTAGCAGACAATATTACAACAAGATCCGCTGATGGAATATTCATCGGATCTTGTTGTATTTATGAACGACTGGAAATCTTAGGAATAAAATCTTTCGGCATTTTTTACTTTTCCAAATAATAGTCTAAAAACTGAGCCGCTATTGCACACTAACAGCTTGAAGCTGGCTTTTATTTAGCAGGATTTGAGGTATAAGAAGGGGAAAAGGAAAGCGTTTCAGAAAATAGCTTTTATATCCCTTCGTTTAAATATACCCGGCCTTTATGCCAAAACTTACTAACTCTGCACTTGACTTGGCACTTACTTTTTCAAGCATCCGCTGCCGATGGTTATCTACCGTTTTAATTGCAATATCCAACTCTGATGCTATTTGTTTGCTGCTTCTTCCGGCTGCCAGGTGGCTAAGTATTTCTAATTCGCGTTGTGTAAACTTTGGCAATTCTAATGATGACTTTTCAATACCATTGCCATTGGTACAATAAAAATGCTGACAGGTTTCATCTACTGTGTTTAGGATGCTCATCATTACCGGTCCTTCCTTTTTTATATGCGATATATCAGTAACTACGGTAAGGCCATAAATTATATTCCCTTGTGAATCTAATAACTGATCAGCAAACTGCACCATCACCCACTTATATGTAGCTTCTTTATTTTTAAGCCTGATGTAAATGGTGGGGTGAATATGGTTTTTTGTTTCAACAGGCAGGTTGTTAAACAAGTTGATCCAATAGTTGGTAAAAGCAAACATTTGTGGAAGATCATCGGGATGCGTTTGGACAAATAGTTTTTCAGGCATTTTTTGCTCAAATTCTGCAATAGAAACGCCAATCATCTCTTCTACCATTCCACCTGCATTCTCCACAATACCTTTTACAGGATTTGCAATAAACCAAAAATATTTATTGAGCGCAAATTTCTCCACCTGTTGTAAAATGGGTTGAAATGCTTCCCTAACATTTATTGAGTCATTTAATGCAATATTTTTATTAAAATCCGGTAAAAAATCAAGAGGGTTAACCGGCGTTAAAATGTTAGTTTTTTCTATAGAATCAGTAGTTTGTAGAATTGCTGTTTTCAATTTCATTCTCTCTTTTTATTAGGTATTAATCCCTATAGTTCCTCCGGAAAAGTTGGGATAATTTTGTGTTTTATAGTTAACAAGTGAAAAATAGTTTAAAAATAGGAAACCGGAAAATTATTTGATCTGTATAATAATTTACCGGGCATTTTGTTAAACAATAACTTATAGAAGTAAAACTGATAGCATAAAAAAATACCGTAACTATTCAGTACCCAATTTAGCAATAAGCAGTAGTTGGTTCAAAATATTTTGACCTGCTTTTCTTGCAGTATCGATCACAGATCTTAGTATGGCAAAGCCATCGGCACCTTCATCAGATTTGAACTGGCCCGAGTT